>NZ_FZOL01000020.1 GCF_900188455.1 Pseudomonas japonica
GGCAAGGCCCTGGCCGAGCTGGAAGACAACTTCCGCTACAACGATGCCGTGATCCGTAACCTGGTCATCCGTCGTGACGAAGCCGTTACCGGCCAGTCCGAGATGCTGAAGGCTGAAGAAAACCGCAGCGAGCGCCGTGAGCGTCGTGACCGTCCTGAGCATGCTGACAGCGCCGAAGGCGATGACAGCAACGACAGCGACAACAGCGATAACGCTGACGAGTAATCCACGGACCTTTTGAGGAGCCTATTACATGGCACGTTTCTTCCGTCGTCGTAAATTCTGCCGCTTCACTGCTGAAGACGTGAAAGAGATCGATTACAAAGATCTCAACACCCTGAAAGCTTACGTATCCGAAACCGGCAAGATCGTTCCAAGCCGTATCACTGGTACCAAAGCTCGTTATCAGCGTCAGCTGGCTACCGCTATCAAGCGCGCCCGCTTCCTGGCCCTGCTGCCCTACACCGACAGCCACGGCCGCTGAGACCGGGTCGTCGACAAGTAGCAAAGGATAAATTGCATGCGGGCCCTGGCTGATTTCATCATGCGCGGTCGCGTGCAGGCCACTCTGGTAGTGGTCGGTTGTGCGGCATTGCCGCTGCTGTTCTGGTTGAGTGCCGCCGCCGGGAGCCTGGTGTTCCTGCGGCGCGGTTTCAAGGATGCCTCCGGGGTCCTTGCCTGGGCTTTGCTGCCGGCTTTGGCCTGGTGGTTCTTCGGCGAGCCGCGCACCTTGATGGTGTTGCTGGGTACGCTGGGCCTGGCTGCGCTGTTGCGCGCCGGGCAGTCCTGGAACCGGGTGCTGTTGTCCAGCATCGCCCTGGGCCTGGTGTATGGCGCTGTTCTGGGTTCGGTGTTCCGCGAACCGATCGACATGCTCGCGCAAGAGATCGCCAAGATCCTTCCGCAGATGCTCGACGGGATCTACCAGAAGTTCACGGTAGAAGAGCGGGGCCGCCTGGAAGGGCTGATCGCACCGGTGCTCACCGGCCTGATCGCGGCCTTGTTGCAGGCCGTCAGTGTGCTGGCCCTGATGTTGGGTCGCTACTGGCAGGCAGCTTTGTATAACCCGGGAGGCTTCGGTCGCGAGTTTCGCGCCGTGAGACTGCCGCTGGCGGCGGCGCTGGTGCTGCTGGTGCTGATCCTGGTCGGACCGAACTTCGGTACCGAACTGGCGATGCTGACACCGCTGTGCACCATCCCGCTGGTCTTCGCCGGACTGGCCGTGCTGCACGGCCTGGTGGCGCAAGGGCGACTGGCGAAGTTCTGGCTGGTCGGGTTGTACGTGACGCTGCTGCTGTTCATGCAGCTGATTTATCCGTTGCTCGTGGTTCTGGCCATTGTCGACAGCCTGATTGATTTTCGCGGACGCGGGGCGTCCAAGGACGCCGATAACGGCTCCGCGAACGGTGAAGGTTAAAAGTTAAGAGGTTTATACCAAATGGAACTGATCCTGCTGGAAAAAGTCGCCAACCTGGGCAACCTGGGCGACAAAGTTAAAGTCAAGTCGGGCTACGGTCGTAACTTCCTGCTGCCATTCGGCAAGGCTGTCTCCGCTACCGCCGCCAACCTGGCTGCGTTCGAAGAGCGTCGTGCCGAGCTGGAAAAAGCAGCTGCCGACAAGAAAGCTTCGGCTGAAAGCCGCGCTGCTCAACTGGCTGAACTGGAAGTCACCATCACCGCTACCGCTGGCGATGAAGGCAAACTGTTCGGTTCGATCGGCACCCACGACATCGCTGACGCCCTGACCGCCTCCGGCGTCGAAGTGGCCAAGGCTGAAGTTCGTCTGCCGAACGGCACCATCCGTCAGGTTGGCGAATACGACGTAGCCGTGCACCTGCACAGCGACGTTGAAGCCACCGTACGCGTGGTCGTCGTCGCAGCCTAAGCTGTATCAACCTGCTGGCCCCCTCGGGGGCAGCCGGTTAACATCGGGCACGATCCTGCATTGCAGGTCGTGCCCTTTGTCTTTTTCAACACCCAGATTTCCAGGTGGCCATGAACGAGATAACCGCCCCAGAGCAATACGATCTGCAAACCGCCGCGCTGAAGGTGCCGCCGCATTCCATCGAGGCCGAACAGGCCGTGCTCGGTGGTCTGATGCTGGACAACAACGCCTGGGAGCGGGTGCTCGATCAAGTCTCCGACGGCGATTTCTATCGGCATGACCACCGCCTGATCTTCCGCGCCATCCACAAGCTGGTCGACCAGAACATCCCGTTCGACGTGGTGACCCTTCACGAACAGCTGGACAAGGAAGGCCTCAGCTCGCAGATCGGCGGCCTCGGCTACCTCGGCGAGCTGGCGAAGAACACCCCGTCGGTGGCCAACATCAAGGCCTATGCGCAGATCATTCGCGAGCGCTCGACCCTGCGCCAGCTGATCAGCATCAGCAACGACATCGCCGACAGCGCTTTCAACCCGCAGGGGCGCAACGCCGAGGAAATCCTCGACGAGGCCGAACGGCAGATCTTCCAGATCGCCGAAGCGCGGCCCAAGACCGGTGGCCCGGTGGGGGTCAACGAACTGCTGACCAAGGCCATCGACCGGATCGACACGCTGTTCAACTCCGACAGCGAGATCACTGGCCTGTCCACCGGCTACACCGACCTCGACGAGAAGACCAGCGGCCTGCAGCCGGCCGACCTGATCATCGTCGCGGGCCGTCCGTCCATGGGCAAGACCACCTTCGCCATGAACCTGGTGGAAAACGCCGTCCTGCGCAGCGACAAGGCGGTGCTGGTGTACTCCCTGGAGATGCCAGGCGAATCGCTGATCATGCGTATGCTCTCGTCCCTCGGGCGCATCGACCAGACCAAGGTGCGTTCCGGCCAGCTCGACGACGACGACTGGCCGCGCCTGACCTCGGCGGTCAACCTGCTCAACGACCGCAAGCTGTTCATCGACGATACCGCCGGCATCAGCCCGTCGGAGATGCGCGCGCGGACCCGGCGCCTGGTGCGTGAGCACGGCGAGATCGGCATGATCATGATCGACTACCTGCAGTTGATGCAGATCCCGGGCTCCAGCGGCGACAACCGGACCAACGAGATTTCCGAGATCTCCCGCTCGCTCAAGGCCCTGGCCAAGGAATTCAACTGCCCGGTCATCGCCCTGTCGCAGCTCAACCGCTCCCTCGAACAGCGCCCCAACAAGCGTCCGGTGAACTCCGACTTGCGGGAATCCGGAGCGATCGAGCAGGACGCCGACGTGATCATGTTCGTCTATCGCGACGAGGTGTATCACCCGGAGACCGAGCACAAGGGCATTGCCGAGATCATCATCGGCAAGCAGCGGAACGGCCCGATCGGCTTCATCCGCCTGGCCTTCATCGGCAAGTACACACGCTTCGAGAACCTCGCCCCGGGCAGCTACAACTTCGACGACGACGAGTAATGAACGCGTGCGACCAATTCCGACCTTCAGCGTCGGAATTGGTCAATTTTTGTGCTATTCTCCGCGCCCGTGATTTTCCTGCCCCCCAAAAAAACCGGTCACTGACATGCAAGCAGCCAAACCACTCTTCGACTATCCCAAGTACTGGGCCGAATGCTTCGGACCAGCGCCGTTCCTGCCGATGAGCAGGGAGGAGATGGATCAGCTCGGCTGGGACTCCTGCGACATCATCATCGTGACCGGCGACGCCTACGTCGACCATCCGTCGTTCGGCATGGCCATCATCGGCCGTCTGCTCGAAGCCCAGGGCTTCCGCGTCGGGATCATCGCCCAGCCGAACTGGCAGTCGAAAGACGACTTCATGAAGCTCGGCGAGCCGAACCTGTTCTTCGGCGTCGCCGCCGGCAACATGGACTCGATGATCAACCGTTACACCGCGGACAAGAAGATCCGTTCCGACGACGCCTACACGCCCGGCGGCCTGGCCGGCAAGCGCCCGGATCGCGCCAGCCTGGTCTACAGCCAGCGCTGCAAGGAAGCCTACAAGCATGTGCCGATCGTCCTCGGCGGCATCGAGGCTTCGCTGCGCCGCATCGCGCACTATGACTACTGGCAGGACAAGGTGCGCCACTCGATCCTGATCGACGCCTGCGCCGACATCCTTCTCTACGGCAACGCCGAGCGCGCCGTGGTGGACATCGCCCAGCGCCTGGCCGCCGGCGAGCGCATCGAGGAAATCACCGATATCCGCGGCACCGCCTTCATTCGCCGCGACACCCCGCAGGGCTGGTACGAGATCGACTCGACCCGCATCGACCGTCCGGGCAAGGTCGACAAGATCATCAACCCCTACGTCAACACCCAGGACACCCAGGCCTGCGCCATCGAGCAGCAGAAGGGCGAGGTCGAGGACCCCAACGAGGCCAAGGTGGTCCAGATCCTCGAAAGTCCGCGGATGACCCGGGAAAAGAGCGTGATCCGCCTGCCGTCGTTCGAGAAAGTGCGCAACGACGCGGTGCTCTACGCTCATGCCAACCGCGTGCTGCACCTGGAAACCAACCCGGGTAACGCACGGGCCATGGTACAGAAGCACGGAGAAGTCGACGTCTGGTTCAACCCGCCGCCCATTCCGATGACCACCGAGGAAATGGACTACGTGTTCGGCATGCCCTACGCGCGGATCCCGCATCCGGCCTACGGCAAGGAGCGGATTCCAGCGTACGAGATGATCCGTTTCTCGGTGAACATCATGCGTGGCTGTTTTGGCGGCTGTACCTTCTGCTCGATCACCGAGCACGAGGGCCGGATCATCCAGAACCGTTCCCACGAGTCGATCATTCGCGAGATCGAGGAAATCCGTGACAAGGTCCCGGGTTTCACCGGCGTCATTTCCGACCTCGGCGGACCGACCGCGAACATGTACCGGATCGCCTGCAAGAGCACGGAAATCGAAACCCACTGCCGCAAGCCGTCCTGCGTGTTCCCGGGTATCTGCCCGAACTTGAACACCGACCACTCGTCGCTGATCAAGCTGTACCGCAGCGCCCGTGCCCTGCCGGGAGTGAAGAAGATCCTGATCGCCTCGGGCCTGCGCTACGACCTCGCCGTGGAGTCGCCGGAGTACGTCCGCGAACTGGTCACGCATCACGTTGGCGGCTACCTCAAGATTGCCCCGGAGCACACCGAGGAAGGCCCGCTGAACCAGATGATGAAGCCTGGTATCGGCAGCTATGACCGCTTCAAGCGCATGTTCGAGAAGTACTCGAAGGAGGCGGGCAAGGAGCAGTACCTGATCCCGTACTTCATCGCCGCGCACCCGGGCACCACCGACGAAGACATGATGAACCTGGCCCTGTGGCTCAAGGGCAACGGCTTCCGTGCCGACCAGGTGCAGGCGTTCTACCCGTCGCCGATGGCCTCGGCCACGGCCATGTACCACTCGGGCAAGAACCCGCTGCGCAAGGTCACCTACAAGAGCGAGGGGGTGACCATCGTCAAGAGCGAGGAGCAGCGTCGCCTGCACAAGGCCTTCCTGCGCTATCACGATCCGAAGGGCTGGCCGATGCTGCGCGAGGCCCTGCAGCGCATGGGCCGTGCCGACCTGATCGGTCCTGGCAAGAATCAGCTGATCCCGCTGCACCAGCCGGACACCGACAGCTACCAGAGCGCCCGGCGCAAGAACTCGACCCCGTCGGGCAGCCACAAGGTGGCCAAGGAACAGAAGATCCTCACCCAGCACACCGGTCTGCCACCGCGCGCGAGCAATGGCGCCAAGCCATGGGACAAGCGCGAGGAAGCCAAGGCCGCCGCCTTCGCCCGCAACCAGGAAGCGGCCAAGGCACGCAAGGACGCCGCCAAGGGTGGCAAAGGCAAGGGCAAGACCAAGCGCCAGCCGGTGTTGCCGCGCTAAGCCCCATGACGGGGCTTGTGCCCCGTCATGACTCCCTCCTCGCACCACCTCAGTGCGTCGCCGGCGAAACCCGTAGGAGCGTGGCTTGCCCGCGAAGGACCGCATCGCGGTCCCCGATGACCCTGCAATGGGGACCGCTGCGCGGTCCTTCGCGGGCAAGCCACGCTCCTACAGGGGCACGCATGAGGCCTGCTTGCTGGCATAAGTCTTGCCGCGTTTGCGCGCATGACTTCCCTGTGAGCACGCCGATGCCCGACCTGCTGGATGCCCTGAACCCAAGCGCCACGACCTGGCATGAAATGCTCGCCGTCGATGGCCGCGTGCGTCCGCACTGGCGGGAGCTGCTTGCCCATCTGCAACGCAGCGGTGCGCAGCAACTGAGCCAGCGCCAGTCCCTGCTCAACCGCCAACTGCGGGAAAACGGCGTCACCTACAACATCTACGCCGACCCGGATGGCGCCGACCGCCCCTGGGAACTGGACCTGCTGCCGCAGGTGATCCCCACGGCGGAATGGGCCGAGCTGGCCCGCGGCATCGCTCAGCGCGCACGCCTGCTGAACGCGCTGCTGGCGGATATCTACGGTCCGCAGCGACTGATCGGCGAAGGGCTGCTGCCCGCGGAGCTGATCTTCGGACACAACAACTTCCTCTGGCCTTGCCAGGGCCTGCAGGTGCCGGAGCAGACCTGGCTGCATCTCTACGCGGCCGACCTGGCGCGAGGGCCGGATGGCCGCTGGTGGGTGACCGCCGACCGCACCCAGGCACCGTCCGGCGCGGGGTACGCCCTGGAAAACCGCACCGTGGTGTCCCGCGCCTTTCCCGAGCTTTACCGGGATCTGCATGTGCAGCATCTGGCCGGTTTCTTCCGCACCTTGCAGCAGAGCCTGGCGCGCCTGGCGCCGAGCGGGCGGGAAGCGCCGCTGGTGGTGCTGCTGACGCCCGGGCGTTTCAACGAAAGCTGGTTCGAGCACCTGTTTCTCGCCCGCCAGCTGGGCTATCCGCTGGTGGAGGGCAGCGACCTGACGGTGCGTGATGGCACGGTCTACCTCAAGACCCTCGGCGGCCTGCGCCGGGTCCACGCGATCCTGCGCCGGCTCGACGACGATTTCTGCGATCCCCTGGAACTGCGCACCGACTCGGCACTGGGTGTGCCTGGCCTGCTGGATGCTGTGCGCCAGGGCCGAGTGCTGGTGGCCAATGCCCTGGGCAGCGGGGTGCTGGAGTCGCCGGGTCTGCCAGGCTTTTTGCCGGCGATCAGTCGACGCCTGCTGGGTGAGGAACTGATCCTGCCGTCCATCGCCAGTTGGTGGTGCGGCGAACCGGCGGCGCTGGAGCAGGCGCTGGAAAAGATGCCGGACCTGCTGTTCAAACCGGCGTTCCCTTCGCAGAGCTTCCAGCCCCTGCTGGGCCGCGACCTTGACGCGGCCCAGCGGCAGGCGCTGGCCGCGCGGCTGAGGGCACGGCCCTACGCCTACGTCGCCCAGGAGTTGGCGCAACTGTCCCAGGCACCGGTATGGCAGGGCGATGGCCTGAAGGACCGACCGGTGGGCATGCGCGTCTATGCCGTGGCCAGTGCCGATGGCTGGCGCGTGCTGCCGGGCGGCCTGACCCGGGTGGCGGCGCAGGCCGATGCCGAGGTGGTCTCGATGCAGCGCGGCGGTGCCAGCAAGGACACCTGGGTCCTCGGCGAACACGCCGCCCGCGGCGAGCAATGGCAGGCCAGTCGCCGGCTCGGCGTGGCCGACCTGGTCCGTGCCGACCCCTATCTGCCCTCGCGGGTAGTGGAAAACCTGTTCTGGTTCGGTCGTTACTGCGAGCGCTGCGATGCCAGTGCGCGCTTGCTGCGGATTCTCCTGGGGCGCTACCTCGATGGCGACTCGCCGCAGGCGCTGGACGCGGCGGTGCGCCTGGCCGAGGAACTGTCCCTGCTGCCCGCGGAGGGGAGCCTGGACACGCGCCTGCGCATGGCCTTGCTCGACCCTGCCTGGAGTTTCAGCCTGCGGGCCAGTCTGCAGCGCTTGCAATGGGCGGCGGGGCAGGTGCGGGGCAAGTTGTCGCGGGAGAACTGGCAGGCCCTGAGCGAATTGCAGCGCGAGGCGCAGCGCCTGGACGACCTATCCGCGGACTTCAGCGAACTGCTGGATTTTCTCGACCGCCTGATCCTGTCCCTGGCGGCCCTGTCCGGCTTCGCCCTCGACGACATGACCCGCGACGAGGGCTGGCGCTTTCTCCTGACCGGCCGCCGGATCGAACGCCTGCACGCCTTGAGCAGCAGTCTCGCTGGTTTTCTGCGGGACCCGGCGGCGACCGACCAGGCCGGCCTGGAGTGGTTGCTGGAGCTGGCCAACAGCAGCATCACCTACCGTTCCCGCTACCTGGCGGTGGCGCAGTTGGTGCCGGTACTGGACCTGCTTCTGCTGGATGAGCAGAACCCCCATGGCGTGCTGTTCCAGTTGCGCTCGCTGTTGCGTTCGCTGGAGCGCCTGCAGAGCCCGGCGGAGAGCGAACTGCTCGGGCTGGCGGAGCGTCTCAGGCATTTCGACCTGCGCAGCCTGGAGCATCCGCTGTTCGGCGAGGCCAGCCTGAGCGCGGTGCTCGACGGGCTGGCGACGATGCTGGAGCGGATCGCCGAAGACGCCGAAGCCGCGGCGCAACGCCTGGCGTTGCGCCATTTCGCCCATGTCGATGTCAGCCAGCAGACGGTGTCCGCCTGATGAGTGCGCGTTACCAGATTCTTCACGATACCCATTATCGCTACGCCAGCCCGGTGTCGCTGGCCCAGCAACTGGTCCACCTGTGGCCACGGGATTGCCCCTGGCAGCGTTGCGAGGAGCGGCTGCTGGAGGTGACGCCGACGCCGACCCGGCGCCGCGACGAACAGGATGTGTTCGGCAATCCCCTGACCCGGCTGGGCCTGGACTATCAGCATGACGAACTGCGGGTCAGTACCCGGGTACGCATCGAGGTCGTGTCGCGTGCGCTGCCGTCGCTATCGGCTTCGCCGGCCTGGGAGCAGGCGCGGGATGCCCTGGCCTACTCGCGACAGACGCTGGCGGCGGCGCTGCTCGACGCCAGTCGCTATCGCTTCGAATCGCCGTTCGTGCGCCTGAAAAGACGCTTCGTGGAGTTTTCCGAACCCTGTTTCGCCGCCGGTGTGCCGTTGCTGGAGGCGGTGCGGGCGCTGATGGAGAAGATCTTTCGCGAGTTCACCTTCGATGCCGGGGCGACCCAGGTCGCTACACCGCTGGTGGAGGTACTGGAGCGGCGTCGCGGGGTCTGCCAGGACTTCGCCCACCTGATGCTGGCCTGCCTGCGTTCGCGGGGGCTGGCGGCGCGCTATGTCAGCGGCTATCTGCTGACCCGGCCACCGCCCGGGCAGGCCCGGCTGATCGGGGCCGATGCCTCGCATGCATGGATCTCGGTGTTCTGCCCGCGCCACGGCTGGGTGGATTTCGATCCCACCAACAACCTGCTGCCGGCGCTGGAGCACATCACCCTTGGCTGGGGTCGCGACTTCGCCGATGTCTCGCCGCTGCGCGGAGTGATCCTCGGCGGCGGCAGTCACGACCCGGAGGTTCGGGTGACGGTGTTGCCGCTGGATCAGCTGGGCGGCTGATCCTTCCATTTGGGCGCTGCCAGCGGCTGCCAGGCGTCCAGGGCATCGAGCAGGGCATCCGGCGCGGCGTCGACCTGCAGCATCGCGCGGTGATGCGGGCGGACGAAGCCCTCGTCGACCACATGGTCGAGAAAACCGGTGAGTTTTTCGTAGAAGCCGTTCACCTCCAGCAGGCCCAGTGGCTTGCCGTGGTAGCCGAGCTGGCCCCAGGTCCACACTTCGAAGAGTTCTTCCAGGGTGCCGAGGCCACCAGGCAGGGCGATGAAGGCATCGGCCAGTTCGGCCATGCGCGCCTTGCGCGCGTGCATGCCGTCGACCACTTCCAGGCGGGTCAGGCCGGGATGGGCGATCTCGGCGCGTTGCAGGCTGACCGGGATGATCCCGATCACTTCACCGCCGGCGGCCAGCGCGGCATCGGCGACGATGCCCATCAGGCCCACGGCGCCACCGCCGTAGACCAGGGTCAGGCCGCGCCGGGCGATGGCTTGGCCGAGGGCGACGGCGGCTTCGCGGTAGACCGGGCTGACGCCGTTGCTGGCACCACAGAACACACAAACGGAACGTAGAGACATGTCTTTCTCCAGGTCGAAAACGGCCACAGGGTACGGACATGGGGCGGGTCTTCCAAGCCCTCTGTCACTCCGGACGGGAGAACTCGCAGGCGGTTCCGCTGGCGCCGCAGGCATAGGCGGCGAGCAGGCTTTGCATGAAATTACTTAGGGACATGTCGGACTACTCCTAAATGAGAGGTTGTCTCATCGTCCTACATGCGGGCATGATGTGGCACGTTGTTTGTATTGATGAATGCCATAGAAGAATTTCACTGCCCGATCAGGGTCTTATCCTTGACCCACATCAGCAGCGCGAAGCGCGGGATGGGGCAGTCTGATTTCAATAAAAAACCTGTCATGGAGATTCACGATGTTTGCCAAATTCGTTGCCGTGTCCCTGCTGACCGTTGCCAGTGCCCAGGTAATGGCCGCCGACTGCAAGGTCACTGTCGAGTCCACCGACCAGATGACCTTCAACACCAAGGAAATCGCCATCGACAAGAGCTGCAAGCAGTTCACCGTCGAGCTGAAGCATGTCGGCAAGCTGCCGAAGAACGTCATGGGCCACAACCTGGTGATCACCAAGGCTGCCGATGAGCAGGCCGTTGCCACCGCCGGCATGGGCAAGGGCGTTGCCGCCGACTACCTGGATGCCAGCGATGCCCGCATCGTCGCCCACACCAAGCTGATCGGTGGTGGCGAGTCCGACTCGGTGAGCTTCGACGTGTCCAAGCTGGCCGCCGGTGAATCCTACGGCTTCTTCTGCTCCTTCCCAGGCCATATCGCCATGATGAAGGGCACCATCGTTCTGAAGTAATCGCTGCGATTGGTCAGCTCCCACGAGGTCCGGCGTAAACCGGCCTCATGGGGGCTTGCCAGCGATGCTTTTCTTTCTTACGGCGCGAACGGCATTTCCCGCTTGTGCTGCGTCTTTTCGTACGTCCGCTTGATGATTTCGAACGCTTCCTCGCTCACTGGCTCGCCATGCAGGAACGCATCGATCTGCGCGTAGGTCATGCCATGCGAAGCCTCGTCCGGCTTGCCCGGGGCCAGGTCTTCGAGGTCGGCGGTCGGCACCTTCTCCACCAGTGATTCCGGGGCGCCGAAGCTGCGCGCGATGGCTCGTACCTGATTCTTCACCAGGCCGCTCAGGGGGGCCAGGTCGCAGGAGCCGTCACCGAACTTGGTGAAGAACCCCATCACCGCCTCGGCGGCATGGTCGGTGCCGATCACCAGGCCGGCGCGAGCGCCGGCGATGGTGTACTGGGCCACCATGCGCATGCGCGCCTTGGTGTTGCCGACGACGAAATCGACCATGGCCGGCTTGCCATCTTCCAGTGCCTTGACCTCGGCCGCCAGGGCGCGCACCGCCGGGGCGATGTTGACTGTGTGGCACTCGTCCGGCTGGATGAAATCGATGCAGGCCTGGGCATCGTGTTCGTCGTGCTGTACGTGGTAGGGCAGGCGCACGGCGATGAACCGGTACTGCTCGTCACCGCTCTGCTGGCGCAGTTCGTTGATCGCCCGCTGGGCCAGCAGTGCCGCGGTCAGCGAATCGACGCCGCCACTGATGCCCAGGACCAGGGTCTTGAGCCCGGCATTCTTCAGGCACTGCTGGATGAAGGCGACGCGCCGGGTGACTTCGGCGTCGAGCTCGGCGCGGTCGGCGAACGGCGGCTGGACCTTGAGCTGCTGCGCGATCTCTCGCTGGACGGCTTGCATGGGTTACTCCTCGCTGGGAACTTGGAAAACGTGACGCAGGTAAGAGACGAAATTCGGGTCGCGGCACTGGGTCTTGGCGGCCTCGTCGGAGATCTTCGCCACCGGCTGGCCGTTACAGTCGGTCATTTTAAGCACGATGCTCATCGGCGCCACTCCGGGGATGTCGCAGGTGAGGTTGGTGCCGATGCCGAAGCTGACATTGATGCGTCCGCGCAGCGCCCGGAAGATTTCCAGTGAGCGGGTCAGGTTGAGACCATCGGAAAACACCAGGGTCTTGGTCATCGGGTCGATTCCGAGCTTGCGGTAGTGGGCGATGGCCTTTTCCGCCCAGATGACCGGATCGCCGGAGTCGTGGCGCAGGCCGTCGAACAGCTTGGCGAAGTACAGATCGAAATCGCGCAGGAAGGCATCCATGGTGATGCAGTCGGTCAGGGCGATGCCGAGCAGGCCGCGGTATTCGCGGACCCAGCAGTCGAGGGCGGCGATCTGGCTGTCGATCAGGCGCGGGCCGAGCTGCTGGTGGGCCATGATCCATTCATGGGCCATGGTGCCCAGCGGCTTGATATCCAGTTTCCATGCCAGGTGCACGTTGCTGGTGCCGACGAAGCGTGCCGGAAACTCGGCCGCGAGCACCTTGACCACGGTTTCCTGGACGCCGTAGGAAAAGCGCCGGCGGGTGCCGAAGTCGGCCACCTGCAGCTCGGCCAGCTCATCGTCGCTGGCATTGGCCCGCAGCCAGTCGAACTTGCGCAGCAGCTGTTCGCGGGCCTGCTCCAGGCGCACCTGTGGATAACGATTGCGGTTGCGCACCTCGCTGATGATGGCCAGCAGCGGCACCTCGAACAGGATCACATGCAGCCAGGGACCGTGCAGGCGCAGGTAGAACTGGTCGTTTTCGATACCCATCTTCAGGTAGCGCAGGTTGAAGCGGAACAGGCCGAGAAAGCGCAGGAAGTCCGGCTTCATGAAGCTGATCTTCTCGAGAAAGCCCAGTTGCTCGTCGCTGATGTTCATGTCGGCGAGGCGCTCGACCTCGGCACGGATCTGCCCCAGATAGGGGCGCAGGTCTTCCCCGTTGCGGCAGCGGAATTCCCATTCGACGTCGACGTTGGGGTAGTTGTGCAGCACGGCCTGCATCATCGTCAGCTTGTAGAAGTCGGTGTCCAGCAGGCTCTGCACGATGCGGTCGGCGAAGGCGCTTTCGCTCATATAAGGCTCCAGTTCCGGCGGGTGCCATCAAGGCTGTTCATTGTGCCAGCGTTTCTGCTCCGGGGTGGCTCGCGTCTCGCGAGTCATTCGGTAGCAGACTACATATAGCGGCGATTTCTCCAACGCGGTCTAGCCTCTTATGGTGCTTGCTGTAGCAGTCGCGCACCACGGATGTGCAGTTCCGTTACGCATGCTGTTACAGGTCGGTTGCACGTAAACACGCATCGGGGTTGCAATGATGGCATGTCTTGGTTGCGCCTTCCTCAAGCGGAAGGTGGCGCTTTATGTCTGGTTCGTGGTTGCACGACCCGGAAAGAATGACCATGGCCGCCTGCCGGCGAACCCTGGTGCGAGTTTTTTTCGAATGAAAAACCTATGGCACGGCCCTTGCTCGGAGCAAATGGCTGAAACAAGTTGCTGAAGTCGTAGTGCCAATCAAAAAAACATCAGGAGCACCACCACATGTCGCAGACGTTTTACAAGAAAGGCTTTCTCGCTCTCGCCGTAGCCACGGCGCTGGGCGTTTCTTCGTATGTCCAGGCCGATCTGAAGATCGGCGTCGCGGGCCCGATGACCGGTGCCAACGCAGCGTTCGGCGAACAGTACATGAAGGGTGCCCAGGCCGCGGCCGATGTGATCAACGCCAAGGGTGGGGTGAACGGCGAGAAGATCGTCCTGGTCAAGGGCGACGATGCCTGCGAGCCGAAGCAGGCCGTGGCGGTGGCCAACCGTCTGGTGGACCAGGACAAGGTAGCGGGCGTGGTAGGCCACTTCTGCTCGTCTTCGACCATCCCGGCGTCCGAGGTCTATGACGAAGCGGGCGTGATCGCCATCACCCCAGGCTCGACCAACCCGCAGGTCACCGAGCGTGGCCTCGGCGCCATGTTCCGCATGTGCGGGCGTGACGACCAGCAGGGCATCGTCGCCGGCGACTACATCGTCGACGTGCTCAAGGGCAAGAAGGTCGTGGTTCTCCACGACAAGGACACCTACGGCCAGGGCCTCGCCGACGCGACCAAGGCACAGCTGGAGAAACGCGGCGTGAAGCCGGTGCTGTACGAAGGCCTGACCCGTGGCGAGAAGGACTTCAGCGCGGTGGTCACCAAGATTCGCGCCGCCGGTGCCGACGTCGTCTACTTCGGCGGCCTGCATCCGGAAGCCGGTCCGCTGGTGCGCCAACTGCGCGAGCAGGGCCTGAAGGACATTCCGTTCATGTCCGATGACGGTATCGTCACCGACGAACTGGTGGCCACCGCTGGCGGTGCGCAGTACACCAACGGCGTGTACATGACCTTCGGCGCCGACCCGCGCCTGCTGCCGGACAGCAAGGAAGTCGTGGAGCAGTTCCGCAAGGGCGGCACCGAGCCGGAAGGCTACACCCTGTATGCCTATGCCTCGGTCCAGGCCCTGGCCGCCGCCTTCGAGGGCGCCAAGTCGAACAAGGGCGAAGACGCCGCCAAGTGGCTCAAGGCCAACCCGGTGAAAACCGTGATGGGCGAGAAGAAGTGGGACGGCAAGGGCGACCTGACCGTCTCCGACTACGTGGTCTACCAGTGGGACGCCAACGGCAAATATCACCAACTGGAAAAACAAAAATAACAATGGCATTCGGCCCGGGCTGCCAACGCCCGGGCCGTTGCCCGGTTCTGCTGTCCCTTCTCGTAGATCTGCACAATCCTGCGCTGCGAGGGCCGCTTCATCCGGGGCCCGCCGTAGTCGGCGCTTGTGCAATCTCAAATACGTGAGATTGCGTTATGGATGGAATTTTCCTGCAGCAACTGATCAATGGACTGACCCTCGGGTCCGTCTATGGTCTGATCGCCATCGGCTACACAATGGTCTATGGCATCATCGGCATGATCAACTTCGCGCACGGCGAGGTGTATATGATCTCCGCTTACCTGGCGGCGATCAGCCTGGCATTGCTGGCCTATTTCGGTATTGAGTCCTTTCCGCTGCTGATGCTGGGAACGCTGTTGTTCACCATCGTCGTCACCGGGGTCTACGGCTTCACCATCGAACGCATCGCCTACAAGCCCCTGCGCAACTCCACCCGCCTGGCACCGCTGATCAGCGCCATCGGTATCTCGCTGATCCTGCAGAACTACGCGCAGATCAGCCAGGGCGCCCGCCAGCAAGGCGTGCCGACCCTGCTCGAAGGTGCGTGGCGCTTCGAAGTCGGCACCGGCTTCGTGCAACTGACCTACACCAAGATCTTCATCCTCATCGCCGCGTTCGCCGGCATGGCCCTGCTCACCTACGTGATCAAGTACACCAAGCTCGGCCGCATGTGCCGCGCCACCCAGCAGGACCGCAAGATGGCCTCGATCCTGGGGATCAACACCGACCGGGTGATTTCCTACGTGTTCGTCATCGGTGCGGTGATGGCCGCGCTGGCCGGCGTGCTGATCACCATGAACTACGGCACCTTCGACTTCTACGCGGGCTTCATCATCGGCATCAAGGCGTTCACCGCCGCGGTGCTCGGCGGCATCGGCTCGCTGCCCGGGGCCATGCTCGGGGGGATCGTGCTGGGTATCTCCGAATCGCTGTTCGCCGGCCTGGTCAACTCCGACTACAAGGACGTGTTCAGCTTCTCGCTGCTGGTGCTGATCCTGATCTTCCGTCCCCAGGGCCTGCTGGGTCGCCCGCTCGTGGCTAAGGTGTGAACATGTCCACTGCCAAAACTGCTTCTTCCGGTTTCGATATCAAACGCACCCTGCTGGAAACCATCGTCGCCGGCCTGCTCGCCCTGATCGTGTTCGGCCCGGTGGTGGGCGTGGTCCTCGATGGCTACGATTTCAACGCCGAGCCGACCCGCGTCGCCTGGCTGGTCGGCGGAGTGATGGCGGGGCGCCTGGTCATCAGCCTGTTCCTGCAGACCGCCGCCGGCCAGCGCATGCTCAGCGGCTTCGAAAGCGGTGGCTCGGGTGTCCACGTGCGGGCGCCGGACTACAAGTCGCGCCTGCGCTACATCATCCCGGCGCTGATCGTCATCGCCATCGTCTTCCCGATCTTCGCCAACAAGTACCTGCTGACGGTGGTCATCCTCGGCCTGATCTACGTGCTGCTGGGCCTCGGGTTGAACATCGTGGTGGGCCTGGCCGGTCTGCTCGACCTCGGTTACGTGGCGTTCTACGCCATTGGCGCCTACGGCCTGGCGCTGGGCTACCAGTACCTCGGCCTGGGCTTCTGGACGGTGCTGCCGCTGGCGGCCATCGCGGCGGCGCTGGCGGGGTGCATACTCGGCTTCCCGGTGTTGCGCATGCACGGCGACTACCTGGCGATCGTGACCCTGGGCTTCGGTGAAATCATCCGCTTGGTGCTGAACAACTGGCTGTCCTTCACCGGCGGTCCGAACGGCATGCCGGTGCCGTCGCCGACCATCTTCGGCCTGGAGTTCGGCCGTCGGGCCAAGGACGGCGGGGTGCCGATCCACGAGTTCTTCGGCTTCGATTACAACCCCAACCTCAAGTTCGTGTTCATCTACGCGGTGCTGTTCCTCGTCGTGCTGGCGGTGCTGTACATCAAGCACCGGCTGACCCGCATGCCGGTCGGCCGGGCCTGGGAAGCGCTGCGCGAGGACGAGATCGCCTGTCGTTCCATGGGCCTCAACCATGTGCTGGTGAAACTCTCGGCATTCACCCTGGGTGCGTCCACCGCCGGCCTGGCCGGGGTGTTCTTCGCCAGCTACCAGGGCTTCGTCAACCCGTCGTCGTTCACCTTCTTCGAGTCGGCGCTGATCCTTGCCATCGTGGTTCTGGGCGGCATGGGCTCGACCGTCGGCGTGGTGATCGCCGCGTTCGTCCTGACCGTGGCGCCGGAACTGCTGCGCAGCTTCTCCGAGTACCGCGTGCTGCTGTTCGGCGTGCTCATGGTGGTGATGATGATCTGGCGACCGCGCGGGCTGATCCGTATCAGCCGTGCCGGTGTAGTCCCGCGTAAAGGAGTGGCGCCATGAGCGACGACGTGATTCTGTCTGTGGATAACCTGATGATGCAGTTCGGCGGGATCAAGGCGCTGAGCGACGTCAGCCTGAAGGTCAAACGCAACGACATCTTCGCCCTGATCGGCCCCAACGGCGCCGGCAAGACCACCGTGTTCAACTGCCTCACCGGGTTCTACAAGGCCAGTGGAGGCAAGATCGAACTGAACGTGCGCGGTTCGCGCACCAACGTGATCCAGCTGCTCGGCGAACGCTTCCAGTTCGGTGACTTCCTCTCGCCGGGTCGTTTCGCCAGCCGTCTGCGCTACAAGATGTTCGGCGGTACCCACCTGGTCAACCGCGCGGGTCTGGCGCGGACCTTCCAGAACATCCGCCTGTTCCGGGAAATGTCCGTGGTGGAGAACCTGCTGGTGGCCCAGCACATGTGGGTCAACCGCAACCTGCTGGCTGGCGTGCTCAACACCAAGGCCTACCGCAAGGCGGAAAGCGACGCCCTCGACCATGCCTTCTACTGGCTGGAAGTGGTGGACCTGGTGGACTGCGCCAACCGCCTCGCCGGCGAGCTGTCGTATGGTCAGCAGCGCCGCCTGGAAATCGCCCGGGCCATGTGCACGCGGCCGAAGATCATCTGCCTCGACGAGCCGGCCGCCGGTCTCAACCCGCAGGAGACCGAGGCCCTGAGCCGGATGATTCGCGTGCTGCGCGACGAGCACGACATCACCGTGGTGCTGATCGAACACGACATGGGCATGGTCATGAGCATTTCCGACCATATCGTGGTGCTCGACCACGGCAACGTCATCGCCGAAGGCAAGCCGCAGGACATCCGCAACAACCCGACCGTGATCGCCGCCTACCTGGGTGCTGACGAAGAGGAGCTGGTATGAGCGCACCCATTCTCGAACTGCAGGATCTGGACGTGTTCTACGGACCGATCCAGGCACTGAAGAAAGTCTCGATGCACATCGAAGAGGGCGAGACGGTCAGCCTGATCGGCGCCAACGGCGCCGGCAAGTCGACCCTGCTGATGTCGATCTTCGGCCAGCCGCGGGCGGCGGGCGGGAAGATCCTCTATCGCGGCACCGATATCACTCACAAGTCCTCGCACTACATTGCCTCCAACGGCATCGCCCAGTCGCCGGAAGGACGGCGGGTGTTCCCCGACATGAGCGTCGAGGAAAACCTGATGATGGGCACCATCCCCATCGGCGACCAGCATGCCGACGAGGACATGCAGCGCATGTACGAGCTGTTCCCGCGGCTCAAGGAACGGCGCAACCAGCGGGCCATGACCATGTCCGGCGGCGAGCAGCAGATGCTCGCCATCGCCCGGGCGCTGATGAGCCGACCGAAGCTGCTGCTGCTGGACGAGCCGTCGCTGGGGCTGGCGCCGATCGTGGTCAAGCAGATCTTCTCCACCCTGCGCGAGCTGGCGCAGAGCGGCATGACCATCTTCCTCGTCGAGCAGAACGCCAACCATGCGCTGAAGCTGTCGGACCGGGCTTATGTGATGGTCAACGGGCAGATCCGCATGACCGGCACGGGGCAGGAGTTGCTGGTGAACGAGGAGGTGCGCAACGCCTATCTGGGCGGGCACTGATAGCCATTGGGGGCCGCTTTGCGGCCCTTCGCGCCGAACCGTCGCGAAGGACCGCAAAGCGGTCCCAAGCTCCATGGGAGCTCCCTCGACTTATCCCCAGTCGGACCCTGTCTTACCGCCTCGACGCTGCACAAGAATCCCCACCGCTCCCTGCTCACCCCTGCGATCCTCGCCTGCGTCCGCTGTTGATCACAGGGTTGTCCACAGAAATGTGGAAAAGTTAGCGAAAGTGCTGCTTGCGATGCGGCAGAAAGTCGCTGTAAGCAGTTGTTTTTCGTAGTGTTGAAGTTGTCCACGGATGATGTGGAAGCGATTGTGGGTAACTTGGTGGTATTTGTCTGGAGCCCTTGTAGAACGTGGCTTGCAGAGTGTTGTTCAATTTTTGAACAGCAACTTTGAAAGACCCGCTTTGCGTATTTGTCAAGTTTGAAGTTGTGCAATGAAGCGCATTTCAAAGAGCATTGAAAGCCTGTGGATAACTCTGTGGGCAAGCATTGGAAAGACACGGCCAGGCAGCGAAATTACAGGCGTTGCGCCAGTACCAGGATTATCCCCAGGCCGGCGACAGCCGATGAACGCGTGCATTGGCGGCATGGCCAGGTCAGTTCCACGCGGTGGGTCGTTCAAGGCTGTGAACAACTCCCCCTGCCGCTGTTATACAGTTGCCCCCCATCGGCGTGGAAAGCCCTGTGGATAAGGTGCGCATACCCTGCTCTGGGCCTTGTTAATCAAGGCTTTGCGAGGTTTGTTCGTTTTTTGTACAGCGGCGCGAAGACTTGCCGTCCCCCCGTGTGCCGGGCATGCTGCAAGGCTTGCCTTTCCTCTTGCCTGTGGGCAAGTCCATCCAAGGAGAACCCCATGACTTCCACCGTATTCATCACCGGTGCCACTTCCGGCTTCGGCGAAGCCTGCGCCCGTCGTTTCGCCGAGGCGGGCTGGTCGCTGGTGCTGACCGGTCGTCGCCAGGAACGTCTCGACGCGCTGTGCGCGGAGCTGGCGCAGAAGACCGAGGTCCACGGCCTGGTCGTGGACGTGCGCGATCGCAAGGCGATGGAGCAGGCGATCGCCAGCCTGCCGCCGTCTTTCGCCAAACTGCGCGGGCTGATCAACAACGCCGGCCTGGCCCTGGGCGCCGATCCCGCGCAGAAGTGCGACCTGGATGACTGGGACACCATGGTCGACACCAATATCAAGGGCCTGATGTACAGCACCCGCCTGCTGCTGCCACGGCTGATCGCCTACGGGCGTGGCGCGAGCATCCTCAACGTCGGTTCGGTGGCGGGCAATTACCCGTACCCGGGCAGCCATGTGTATGGCGGTACCAAGGCGTTCGTCGGGCAGTTCTCCCTGAGCCTGCGCTGCGACCTGCGCGGCACGGGGGTGCGCGTGACCAACATCGAGCCGGGGCTGTGCGAAAGCGAGTTCTCGCTGGTGCGCTTCGGTGGCGACCAGAGCCGTTATGACGCGACCTACGCGGGTGCGGAGGCGATCCAGCCGCAGGACATCGCCGAGACGGTGTTCTGGGTGCTGAACCAGCCGGCGCATATCAACATCAACAACCTGGAGTTGATGCCGGTGAGCCAGGATTGGGCGGGGTTCTCGATCGATCGGTCTGCCCAGAAGAATTGATCTGGCTGGGCGGCCATTTTCTCGTAGGAGCGTGGCTTGCCCGCGAAGGACCGCGTAGCGGTCCCCGATAGCGGTGAGGTCTGGGACCGCTGCGCGGTCCTTTCGCGGGCAAGCCACGCTCCTACGAGGGACGCGCGCAGGTCAGCAGGAGCGCTGCAGCCCCTCCAGACAGGTCGCCAGGTGATAGGGCGTGGTCGATGGCATATCGTCGCGACTCACCACCCCTTGGCCATCCCGGCACTCATGCCAGCCACCTTCATGCAGAAACTGTCGGCGCAATACCTCTAGCTGGGCAGGTATCTTCGCCGCGCCGTCCGCGCGCAGGGTCAGCGCCCGCAGGTACTCGGCCTGGGCCCAGATCCGCTGGGTGGCATCGCGCACATTGCCTTGCGGATCGAGCATCGCCAGCACCGCCCCGTCCTTCACCCCGCGCTCTTCGGCGAACGCGAACGCCCGTTGCAGCGACGCATGCAGCGCCGTGCCCTTGAGCAGCGGTGAGGTCTCCAGCAGATAGAACCATTCGAACTGATGCCCAGGTTCGAACCAGTTATCCACAGCCCCGCGCGGTTTCTCCAGCATCACCCCGTGGTCCGGGTCGATGAAGTGCGCCTGCATGGCGTCGCTCAAGGCGACCAGCGCGTCCCGCACTGCATCGTCCTCACGCACGGCGAGGGTGGCGAGGAACGCTTCGGCCAGGTGCATCAGCGGGTTCTGCAGGGGGCCGCTGCCCAGCGCCTGCCAGTCTTCGCCGAGGCTCGCTTCGTACAGGCCGTCCTCCGTGGCGAAACGCTCGGCGACCACGCTGAGGGCGGCATTCAGCGTCGATTCCACCAGGCTGTCGCGTGACTTCGCCCAGTAGTGGGCGCAGGCGAAGATGATGAAGGCGTGGGTGTAGAGGTCCTTGCGCCGGTCCAGCGGCTTGCCCTGGGCGTCGATGCTGTAGAACCAGCCGCCATGCTCGGCATCGTGGAAATGCCGTTGCAGCGAACGGAACAGCGCGGCGGCGCGCTCGCTGGCCCCTGGCTGCTCGATGCGGCTGCTGAACAGATACAACTGGCGTGCGCAGGCCATGGCCCGGTAGCGCTGCACCGGCAACGGCTGGTGCGTGGTCGCGAGGGCCTCGAACGGCAGGGCCATGTCCGGGTTCCAGCCGGGACCTTGCCACAGCGGCACGATGCGCTGGTCGAAATGGCGCTGGAGTTCAGCGAGCAGGGCGGGCTGGGCTGGGGAAAGTTCGGACATGGAAAAGGTTCGTCGCCGTCGTTGCGTTGGCGCGCATGGTAGCAGGAAATTTCCCCGTGGCACCGGGATCAGACCGGGTTGCCGAGCCCCTGCCAGTGCCGTGCGCCGACGAAGATGAAGCGCAGTTGCTGGGTGATCTTGGCCTGGGCGCTCAACTGCCCCGGGGCCAGCTCCGCTGGCGGGTCGATCAGTTCGGGCAGGGTGGCGAACACGGTCTTCACCACCAGGTCGGCCATCACCGCCAAGGCATCGGCGTCCAGGTGGTGCCAGCGGGTCATGCGCGCCAGGTCGGCGGCGAGGTCCGAGCTGATGCCTTCGCGCAGGCGGGCGATGGCCTGGCGTACCGGCTGCGAGCCACCGTACTGCTCGCGGGCGAGAAACAGGAACTGCGCGCGATTGGCCGTGACCACATCGAGAAAGATGCGCACCGAGGCGTCGGTGATGCCGCCCAGTTCGAATTCGTTGTGGCGGACCCTGCGGATGGTCTGGCGGAAGGTTTCGTTGACTTCGCGGACCAGGGCCAGGCCCAGTTGGTCCATGTCGTCGAAATGGCGATAGAAGCCGGTGGGCACGATACCCGCGGTGCGGGCCACTTCTCGCAGGCTGATGCTGCCGAAACCGCGACCGCTTTCCATCAGTTGGCGGGCGGCGTCCAGCAGGGCGTGGCGGGTCTGTTGCTTCTGTTCGGCGCGCGGCAGCATGGCGGTACGGTTCGTGTGAAACAGGCCTGCACTCTAATGGGCGGGGCCGGAAAAACAAAGCCCGGTCAGTTGACCGGGCCTCGGAGGGGAAGTGCTTGCGCGCGGGTAGCTGTTGTTTTGGCGCATAGGCATCAGCTCACCCGTTGTGCTTGTTCGATGGCGCGGTCGGAACCACCTTCGGCGACACGGTTGGCGCGGTCGATCAGACGGTCGGAACCACCTTCGGCAACACGGTTGGCACGTTCGATGGCACGGTCGGAACCACCTTCGGCAACGCGGTTGGCGCGGTCGATCAGACGGTCGGAACCACCTTCGGCAACGCGGTTGGCACGTTCGATGGCGCGGTCGGAACCACCTTCGGCAACACGGTTGGCACGTTCGATGGCACGGTCGGAGCCACCTTCGGCAACGCGGTTGGCACGTTCGATGGCGCGGTCAGAACCGCCTTCGGCAACGCGGTTGGCGCGTTCGATGACGCGGTCCGAACCACCTTCAGCCAGGGTATTGAGTGGCTGGGAAACCGTGGCGGCGCTGGAGCGGGCTTCGGCGGACAGGTGTTGATCGGCGGCCGGTACGGCGAAGGCGTTGGCGGCCAGGATGGACAGGGTCAGGCTGAGCAGCAGTTGGCGTTTCATGGTCCGTTTCTCCTTGGGGAGGCTGGGAAAGTGGGTACGAGGGCAATGCTACTCTTGGAAATTGGATAGAAAAGTTCATAAAGATAATGGTAACAATCAACGGGATTGATATATTCCGCCGGCCGCTCTAGACCGGGCCTTTCCCGAGTACGGAAGTCGGAATTGCAGCGCTGTTCGAGTGAAATGATCACGCCGCGTTGATGGAAAAAACTGGCGGACACGGCAGGAAAAATCCTCACGACCAGGTGGATCGGGTAAAACCCCTCGGCATTTCGCCAGTCCCAAGTACAAGTGCGTGGCTCACGCACACTGCCTGCCTTGCTGTCACTGGAGAATCGTGCAATGACGCGCCCCGCCAAAATCATCACCGGGACCCTGGCCAGCCTTGCGCTGGTCCTGGCGTTGCTGGTGATCTTCATCGCCACCTTCGACTGGAACCGGGCCCGACCTTTCCTCAACGACAAGGTGTCGCAAGCCCTGCAGCGTCCCTTCTCGATCAACGGCGATCTTGCCGTGCACTGGCGTCGCGAGCCCGAGGATGGGGGCTGGCGGGCCTGGGTGCCGTGGCCGCATTTCACCGCCGAGGACCTGACCCTGGGCAACCCCGAGTGGTTGAAGGAGCCGCGGATGGTCGCTCTGCGGCAGGTGGATTTCCGCCTGTCGCCGCTGCCGCTGCTGGCCCGGCGCATCGTCATTCCGCGTATCGACCTCAAGCAGCCCAGCGCCAGCCTCAAGCGCCTGGCCGATGGCCGGGCCAACTGGACCTTCGACTTCGGCCCCGCGGACGAGCAGGCCGAGCCGTCGCAGTGGGTGCTGGATATCGGTGCCATCGGCTTCGACCAGGGCCAGATCGCGTTCGATGACGCGACGCTGAAGACCAGCGTCCAGGTCCGCATCGACTCGCTCGGCAAGCCGATACCGTTCAGCGATATCGTCGGCAAGTCCACCGCCGAGCGGGTCCGCAAGGAAAATGCCGCGCCGCAGGACTACGCCTTTGCGCTCAAGGTCACCGGCAGTTACAAGGGCGAAGCCCTCAGCGGCGAGGGCAGGATCGGCGGTCTGCTGGCGCTGCAGGACGCCAGCCAGCCGTTCCCGGTGCAGGCGGACATGCGTATCGCCAAGACCCGCGCGATCATCGCCGGCACCCTGACCGACCCACGCAACCTTGGCGCCCTGGATCTGCGCCTGAAACTGTCCGGCGCCAGCCTCGGCAACCTGTACCCCTTGACCGGTGTGACCCTGCCGGACACCCCGCCCTACCAGACCGACGGCCATCTCTTCGCCAGGCTGCACGAGCCGGGTGGTGCGCTGTTTCGCTACGAGGGCTTCAACGGCAGGATCGGCGACAGCGACATCCATGGCGACCTGTCCTTCGTCGCCAGCCAGCCGCGGCCGAAGCTGAGCGGCAAGCTGGTGTCCAACCAATTGCTGTTCAAGGACCTCGCGCCGTTGATCGGTGCCGATTCCAATGCCCAGCAGAAGGCCCGTGGCGGCGCGGCCAGGCAGCCGGGGGACAAGGTCCTGCCGGTGGAAGAATTCCGTACCGAACGCTGGCGGGCGATGGACGCCGACGTCACCTTCGCCGGCAAGCGCATCGTGCAGAGCGCAGAGCTGCCGTTCACCGATCTCGCCAGCCATGTCCTGCTCGAAGACGGCCTGCTGCGTCTTGAGCCGCTGTCCTTCGGTGTCGCCGGAGGCAAGCTGGACATGCAGGTGCGTCTCGATGGCCGCAGTGCGCCGATGCAGGGCCGGGTGCGCCTGAGCGCGCGCAATCTGAAGCTCAAGCAACTGTTCCCCACCTTCGAACCGATGAAGACCAGCTTCGGTGCCCTCAATGGCGATGCCGACCTCAGCGGGCGCGGCAACTCGGTGGCGGCGCTGCTGGGGACGTCCAATGGCGAACTCAAGCTGCTGATCAACGATGGCGCGGTGAGTCGCGGCCTCATGGAGATCGCCGGCCTGAACGTGGGCAACTACGTGGTCGGCAAGCTGTTCGGCGACAACGAAGTGAAGATCAACTGCGCGGCCACCGATGTCGGGATCAAGGACGGCCTGGCGACGCCCCGGCTGTTCGTGTTCGATACCGAGAATGCAGTGATCAATGTGACCGGCACGGCGAACTTCGCGACCGAGCAGCTGGACCTGAAGATCAATCCCGAATCGAAGGGCCTGCGCCTGTTCTCGCTGCGTTCGCCGCTGTATGTGCGCGGGTCGTTCGCCAAGCCGTCGGCGGGTGTGCAGGCGGTGCCGCTGGCGTTGCGCGGGGCGGGGATGGTGGCGCTCGGGGTAGTGGCGGGGCCTGCGGTGGGGTTGCTGGCGCTGATCGCACCGAGCAGCGGGGATGAGCCGAATCGCTGTACGCCGTTGCTGGAGCAGATGCGGGCCGGCAAGGCGCCGAAGACCGTGAAATGAAAGGGGCTTACCAAAATCCCCCGTAGGAGCGCGGCTTGCCCGCGAAAGGACCGCGCCAGCGGTCCCGGACATCGGTGAAGCCGGGACCGCTGGCGCGGTCCTTTCGCGGTGGTTCGGCACTCCGACGAGCCGCGCTCCTACAGGGTCGAGGGGCGTTACAGGCCTTTCAACAGATCCGCCATATCATCCGCATGCTCTTCTTCCTGAGCCAGGATGTCCTCGAAGATGCGCCGCGTGGTCGGATCACTGTCGCCGATGAAGCGCACGATCTCGCGGTAGCTGTCGATGGCAATGCGTTCCGCCACCAGATCCTCCAGCACCATCTCCTTCAGGCTCTTCCCGGCCACGTACTGGGCATGGGAGTTCTTGCTCAGGTTGTCCGGGTTCAGGTCCGGCTCGCCCCCCAGTTGCACGATGCGTTCGGCCAGCTTGTCGGCGTGCTCCTGTTCCTGGTTGGCGTGTTCGAGGAACTCGGCCGCGGCGACGCTGGCCTTGATCCCGCTGGCCATGTAGTAGTGGCGCTTGTACCGCAGGGTGCAGACCCATTCGGTGGCCAGCGACTCGTTGAGCAGGCGCAGGATGGTCTGCCGGTCGGCGTTGTAGCCCTCGGTCACCGCGCCTTGCTCCACATGCTGGCGCGCGCGCTGGCGCAGGGTATTCACATCGGTCAACGTAACGTTGCTCATGACGGTCTCCAGGCTGAAAGACGGGGGCGCCGCGCACTGCCGGCGCGGGCGCTACATCAGGTACGAGTCGCCAGGCGGCGGGAAAGTTTTATCAACCCGACACTGCCTGTTGGTCTTTCTGCCGTTGCTCGCAGGTCTTGAAACCCTTGGCGTCGACATGCCCGGTGGCATCGAAGCGCACGTAGTAAGGCTGTTGATGACCTTCCTGGTTGAGGATGTAGTTGTTGCAGGTCCCGCCGTGGGGCAGGTCGATCACCGTCGACGGGCTGCCGCCGATGGCGATGACTTTCTGCATGGTCATGCCGTTTTCCACCTGCTTGACCAGCGGCTGGTCGCGGTAGGTGACGTAGTCCACCGGATTTTCCGGACGGCTGCCGCAACCGATCAGGGTGGCACCGGCCAGAACGGCGATCAGGGCATGCTTGTACATGGTCGTACTCCCTCGCAATGGGCCTTCGTGGCCCGATACGGCTTTGGAACCGCGCGGGACGGCGGGAGTTCGATTGCGATTGCCATCGTTTCGCTTGTAGGGTGATGGCCTGTCCATGGACCGGGGGTTGTCATGTCGCAAGCGCTTGCCACTCGTTACCCGCTGGTGTTGGTGCCGGGCATGCTCGGTTTCGTCCGGCTGCTGCTCTATCCCTACTGGTTCGGTATCTTCGCGGCGTTGCGCCGGGGCGGTGCGCAGGTGTTTCCGGTGCAGGTGTCGCCGCTGCACAGCTGCGAGGTACGTGGTGAGCAGTTGCTGCGCATCGTCGAGGAGCTGCGGCAGCGCACCGGCGCCGACAAGGTCAACCTGCTCGGTCATAGCCAGGGCGCGCTGACGGCCCGCTATGTGGCGGCGAAGCGCCCGGAGTGGGTGGCCTCGGTCACCTCCATCGCCGGGCCCAACCACGGCTCGGAACTGGCCGATTATTTCGCCCGGGAATATCCCGGCGACTCGCCGCGAGGGCGTTTGCTCAAGGCCCTGCTGCACGGCCTGGCGATATTGATGGGCTGGCTGGAGACCGGCTGGAAAGGCCCGGCGCTGCCCATCGACGTGCATGCCTCGCACCTGTCCCTGACCCGCGATGGCGTGGCCGCTTTCAACCAGCGCTATCCGCAGGGCCTGCCCGAGACCTGGGGCGGTGAAGGGCCCGCCGAGGTCAATGGCGTGCGCTACTACTCCTGGTCCGGCGTGCTCACGCCCGGCATCACCGACCGCGGGCGCAACCGCCTGGACGGCAGCAACCGTTTCTGTCGCCTGTTCGCCCGGACCTTCGTGATCGAGAAGGGCCAGTGCGACGGTATGGTCGGGCGCTACAGCTCGCACCTGGGCCAGGTGATCGGCGACGACTTTCCCCTCGATCACCTGGATATCGTCAACCAGTCCCTCGGCGCGGTGGGCAAGGGTGCGCAACCGGTGAAACTGTTCACCGAGCATGCGGCCCGACTCAAGGCCGCCGGCTGCTAGCGTCCGGCAGGATGTAAAAATTCTTGTCTAAACTCCGGTGACCGCTGCTCCCTCACGCAGCGCTCAGGAGAACTGCCATGAAGATGCTGCACGTGCCGTTGCTGTTGCTGGGAATGCTGATGGCGTCGCAGGGCTTTGCCGCCACCGCCCAGCAGGAAAAGATGAAGACCTGCAACGCCGACGCCACCGCCAAGGCGCTCAAGGGCGACGAGCGCAAGGCATTCATGAGCGATTGCCTGAAAGCCAAGCCGGCCGCGACCCAGCAGGACAAGATGAAGACCTGCAACGCCGACGCCACTGCCAAGGCGCTCAAGGGCGATGAACGCAAGACCTTCATGAGCGACTGCCTGAAGAAAAAATGACCGCCGCCGAACGCGGGTCATTGCCCTGGAGCAATGGCTCGTCGTCCGGTATCGCCCGCCCCTATGCCTGTCCGTCGAAGGCTGGCAGACTGCCGCCTTTGTCGTCTTTGGCTGTCTGAGGTTGTATGACTTTTACCCAGCGTCAGATCGTGCTGGCCAGTTGGATCATCATATTCGCCGGCTTGTTGCTGGTATTGCCGCTCAAATTGCTGCCGAGCCTGCTGGCCGGGTTGCTGGTGTTCGAGCTGGTGAACATGCTCACGCCGAAACTCCAGCACGTGATCGCCGGGCCGCGTGCGCGCTGGCTGGCGGTGGCGCTGCTGGGCACCCTGGTGGTCAGTACGCTGACCCTGGTCTTCGCCGGGGCGATCAGCTTCCTCCTGCACGAAGCGGAAAATCCCGGCGCATCGCTGGACCGCTTCATGCTGCTGGTGGACCAGGCCCGCGGCCAGTTGCCGCCGTTCGTCGATGCCTACCTGCCGGCCAGCGCCGCCGAGTTCAAGGTGGCCATCGGTGACTGGCTGAAGACTCACCTGGGCGAGCTGCAGCTGGTGGGCAAGGGTGCGGCGCACATGTTCGTCACCCTGCTGATCGGCATGATTCTCGGGGCCATCGTCGCCCTGCAGCGCATCCCTGACATCTCCCGGCGCAAGCCGCTGGCGGCGGCGCTGTTCGAGCGTCTGTCGCTGCTGGTCCAGGCGTTTCGCAACATCGTTTTCGCGCAGATCAAGATTTCCCTGCTCAACACCGTGTTCACCGGGGTGTTCCTCGCCGTGGTGCTGCCGATGTTCGGCGTGCACCTGCCGCTGACCAAGACCCTGATCGTGCTGACCTTCCTGCTCGGGCTGCTGCCGGTGATCGGCAACCTGATGTCCAACACCCTGATCACCATCGTCGGCCTGTCGCTGTCGATCTGGGTCGCGGCGGCGGCGCTGGGCTACCTGATCGTCATCCACAAGGTCGAGTACTTCCTCAATGCGCGGATCGTCGGCGGGCAGATCAGTGCCAAGGCGTGGGAGCTGCTGCTGGCGATGCTGGTGTTCGAAGCCGCGTTCGGCCTGCCGGGGGTGGTGGCGGGGCCGATCTATTACGCGTACCTGAAGAGTGAGTTGAAGCGGGCGGAGCTGGTGTGAGTTCGGTGCGGCCTGGGCCGGCTTCATCGCTGGCTTGCCAGCGATTAGCATAGGTATCTACACAACTCCGAAAGCCTGACAGGAAACTGCATCAGGGCCGCCAGGTGCCCGTCTTGAATCTTGCAGCGCCCTGAAGATCGAGCGCCGCCCGCGCGGCGCATCGCGGGCAATCGGAACGCCGCCCGGCCCGCTCCCACATCGGTTGCAACGTACCTATGTCTGACAGGCCATAGTTGTCTGCCTTGTTGGTTCGACTCGATACCGAGTCGAACCAACAGCCTCCCCGCGATGCATCGCCGAAGAAACAAAGGCTGACAACTCAAATCCAACAGGCCATGGCACGTTGCAAAAGATGTGGGAGCGGGCCGGGCGGCGTTCCGATTGCCCGCGATGCGCCGCGCGGGCGGCGCTCGATCTGGAGGGCGCTGCAGGACTCAAGACAGGCACCTGGCAGCCTTGACGCGGTTCCCCGGCAAGCCTTCAAAGATGTGTAGATACCCATGCAGCGATTAGGCACTCAACTGCAACACATCATCAGAATCTGTCAGCCGTAGCGTTTGCGCGCCTCGATCGCCAGCCCGCTGCCGATGCTGCCGAAGATGTTGCCTTCCACGTGCCGCGCGTTCGGCAGCATCGCCGCCACGCTCTGGCGCAGCGCCGGGATGCCGCTGGAACCGCCGGTGAAGAACACCGTGTCGACCTGGTCCACGCCCACGCCGGCCTTGAGCAGCAGCTCGTCGACGCTGCCACGGACCCGCTCCAGCAGGTTGTCGATGGACTGTTCGAACAGTGCGCGGGTCAGGTCGACGTTCAGCTCCTTCTCGATCCGGCCCAGGTCCACCAGGCGATTGTCGGCATGGGTCAGCTCGATCTTGGTCGCTTCCACTTCCATCGCCAGCCAGTGTCCGGCGCGCTGTTCGATCAGCTTGAACAGGCGGTCGATGCCCAGGGTGTCTTCGATGTCGTAGCGCATGCTGCCCAGGGCCAGCTGGGATTTCTGCGAGTACACCGAGTTGATGGTGTGCCAGGTCGCCAGGTTGAGGTGGTAGCTGGTCGGCATCAGCGCCTGGCTCTTCATCCGGCTGCCGTAGCCGAACAGCGGCATCACGCCCTGCAGGCTGAGCTGCTTGTCGAAGTCGGTCCCGCCGATGTGCACGCCGCCGGTGGCGAGGATGTCGTCCTGGCGGTCGTCGAGCATGTGTCGCTCGGGAGCCAGGCGGATCAGGGTGAAGTCCGAGGTACCGCCGCCGATGTCGACGATCAGTACCAGTTCCTCGCGCTCGATGCCCGACTCGTAGTCATAGGCGGCGGCGATCGGTTCGTACTGGAACGACACGTCCTTGAAGCCGATCTTCCTCGCCACCTCGGCCAGGGTGTCCTCGGCCTCCTGGTCGGCAGCCTGGTCGTCGTCGACGAAATGCACCGGGCGACCCAGCACCACCTGTTCGAAGTCGCGGCCGGCGTTGGCTTCGGCGCGTTTCTTCAGCTCGCCGATGAACATCCCCAGCAGGTCCTTGAACGGCAGGGCGGTACCCAGCACGCTGGTGTCGTGCTTGATCAGCTTGGAGCCGAGCAGGCTCTTCAGCGAGCGCATCAGGCGCCCCTCGTAACCTTCCAGGTATTCGTGCAGGGCCAGGCGACCGTAGACCGGACGGCGTTCCTCGATGTTGAAGAACACCACCGAAGGCAGGGTGATCTTGCCGTCTTCGAGGACGATCAGCGTCTCCTCGCCAGGGCGATGCCAACCGACGGTGGAGTTTGACGTGCCGAAGTCGATACCACAGGCACGGGCCGGGGATGCGTGAGTCATGGAAGCGGTTCCGGGGAAAAAGCGGCCGCGCAGTTTATGCCAGTGGCGGACAGAATCAAGACCGATTATCTGCTGCGCGACAAACCCCGGGGTACCTTGAAAGGCTATGCTTGACCCCTATCTTCACAGGCAGTGCATTCAACCGATGGTGATTCCTTAGATGGACTTCAAAGACTATTACAAGATACTGGGCGTGGAGCCGACGGCGGACGACAAGGCGATCAAGACCGCCTACCGCAAGCTGGCGCGCAAGTATCACCCGGACGTCAGCAAAGAGCGTGACGCCGAGAACAAGTTCAAGGAGGCCAACGAGGCCTACGAAGTGCTGGGCGATGCGGCCAAGCGCGCCGAATACGACGAGATCCGCAAATACGGTGGCCAGCACGGCCGGCCGTTCCAGGCCCCGCCTGGCTGGGAAAGTCGTGGTGGCGCGGGTGGTGGTGGCTTTGGCGCCGGCGGTGACTTCTCGGACTTCTTCAGTTCGATCTTCGGATCGGCCGGTCGCGGCAACGGCAATCCGTTCGGCCGCGCTCAACAGCAGCGCAGTGCCGGTCGGCGAGGTCAGGACGTGGAAATGGAACTGGCGGTGTTCCTTGAGGAAACCCTGGCCAACGAGTCGAAGCAGATCAGCTTCCAGGTCCCCCAGCACAACGCCCATGGCCAGCGCACCGGCGACACCACCAAGACCCTCAACGTCAAGATCCCCGCCGGGGTGACGGATGGCGAGCGCATCCGCCTCAAGGGCCAGGGCGCGCCGGGTGTCGGTGGCGGGGCGAACGGCGACCTGTACCTGGTGATCCGTTTCGCACCTCATCCGCTGTTCGATGTCGAAGGTCATGACCTGATCATCACCGTGCCGCTGGCACCGTGGGAAGCGGCGTTGGGCACCAAGGTGGAAATGCCGACCCTGACCGGCAAGGTCAACCTGACCATCCGTCCGGACAGCCAGAGCGGTCAGCGCCTGCGGATCAAGGGCATGGGCCTGGCCAACAAGCAGGGCCAGCGTGGCGACCTGTACGCGCAACTGAAGGTGGTGATGCCGACCCAGTCGGACGCGGCCACCCGTGAACTGTGGAACAAACTGTCGGAGAAGGCCGGGTTCAACCCGCGGACTCAGTGGAGTAAGTGACCATGAGTAGCACCCTGATCGTTCAGCTGGACATGCGCACCTTCTGTCAGGAGGCCGATCTGCCGGCCGACTGCGTGATCGAAATCGTCGAACACGGCATCGTTGAACCGTCGGGGCGAACACCCGAGGACTGGTTGTTCGACGTTCAGTCCCCGGTGCTGGCCAAGCGTGCGGCGCGGCTGCACGCGGAGCTGGAGCTGGAATGGGAAGGGGTGGCCCTGGCCCTGGAACTGCTGGAGGAAGTGCGCCAGTTGCGCAGCGAGAACGACATGTTGCGCCAGCGGTTGGGGCGGTTCGTCCAGTAAATCCGGAACACCGCGATCCCTGTGGGAGCTGGCTTGCCAGCTCCCACAGGGATCAGTGCAAATCATGGATCTCAGGCAGGCGGCAACGCTCCCGGATTCAGCACCAACTGCATGAAGGTCAAATCCAGCCAGCGGCCGAACTTCACCCCCACCTGCGGCATTTCCCCGGTCACCTTGAAGCCTAGCCGCTCATGCAGGCGGATCGACGCCGCGTTGCCGCTCTCGATCGCCGCCACCATCACATGCTTGCCCGCTTCCCGGGCGCGCACGATCAGGGCTTCCATCAGCTTCGGCCCCAAGCCGTTGCCGCGCTGGTCGGCGCGGATGTACACCGAATGCTCCACGGTATGACGAAAGCCCTCGAAGGCCCGCCAATCGCCGAATGACGCATACCCCACCACCTCACCGCCCGCATCCAGCGCGACGATGATCGGATAGCGCTGGGCCTGACGCCCGTCGAACCAGGCCTGACGATTGGCCAGGTCCACCGGCTGCTCGTTCCAGATTGCCGTGGTGTTGAGTACGGCGTCGTTGTAGATGTCGCGGATGCCCGGCAGGTCGGCGGGCACGGCGTCGCGGAGGGTGAAGGTCATGGTGCTCGGTCCGGAAAATCAGTGCAGGCGCCCAGATTAAATGGTTACCAGGTCGCGCACACCTTCGGCCTCCATGTTTTCGCCACGGCCCTGCTGGACGATCTCGCCACGGGACATCACTAGGTACTGGTCGGCCAGCTCGGCGGCGAAGTCGTAGAACTGCTCCACCAGCAGGATCGCCATGTCGCCGCGCGCCGCCAGCTTGCCGATCACCGCGCCGATCTCCTTGATCACCGAGGGCTGGATGCCTTCGGTGGGCTCGTCGAGGATCAGCAGGCGCGGGCGGCTGGCCAGGGCGCGGCCGATGGCCAGCTGTTGCTGCTGGCCGCCGGAGAGGTCGCCACCGCGGCGCTGCTTCATCTGCAGCAGCACCGGGAACAGCTCGTAGATGAACTCGGGCACCTGCTTCGCCTCGCTGGCGCCGAAGCGCGACAGGCCCATCAGCAGGTTTTCCTCAACGGTCAGGCGCGGGAAGATCTCACGGCCCTGGGGCACGTAGGCGATACCGGCCCGGACCCGCTGGTGCGGCTTGAGCTGGGTGATGGCCTGGCCTTCCCAACTGACGCTGCCTTCCCTGGCCGGGACCAGGCCCATCAGGCAGCGCAGCAGGGTGGTCTTGCCGACACCATTGCGCCCGAGCAGGCAAGTGACCTCGCCGACCTTCGCCTCGAAGGACAGGCCACGGAGGATATGGCTGCCGCCGTAGTACTGGTGCAGGGAATCGATTTTCAGCATGTCTTCATCCTTTGATTACGCTGCAGCGCAACGCTCTGTAGGAGCTGGCTTGCCTGCGAAAGGACCGCGCAGCGGTCCCGGATTTGCTCAGCCAACAAGATCTTGGGACCGCTGCGCGGTCCTTTCGCAGGCAAGCCAGCTCCTACACAGAGAGGGGGCGGCATCATCTTCCGAGGTAAACCTCGATCACCCGATCGTCCGCCTGCACCTGCTCCAGCGAACCCTCGGCCAGCACACTGCCCTGGTGCAGCACGGTGACATGGTCGGCAATGCTGCCGACAAAGCCCATGTCGTGTTCCACCACCATCAGCGAATGCTTGCCGGCCAGGCCCTTGAACAACTCGGCGGTGAACTCGGTCTCGGCGTCGGTCATGCCCGCCACCGGTTCGTCGAGCAGCAGCAATTGCGGGTCCTGCATCAGCAGCATGCCGATTTCCAGGAACTGCTTCTGGCCGTGGGACAACAGCCCCGCCGGGCGCTGGCGCGAGGCCTCCAGGCGAATGGTCGCCAGCACCTCGTCGATACGGTCGCGCTGCTCGCCGCTCAGCCGCGCGCCGAGGCAGGCCCACACCGATTTGTCGGTCTTCTGCGCCAGTTCCAGGTTCTCGAACACGGTCAGCGCCTCGAACACCGTGGGCTTCTGGAACTTGCGGCCGATCCCGGCCTGGGCGATCTGCACTTCGCTCAGGCGGGTCAGGTCGAGGGTGTCGCCGAACCAGGCCTTGCCGCTGGTGGGGCGGGTCTTGCCGGTGATGACGTCCATCATGGTGGTCTTGCCGGCGCCGTTGGGGCCGATGATGCAGCGCAGTTCGCCGACACCGATGTACAGGTTCAGCGCGGTGAGGGCCTTGAAACCGTCGAAGCTGACGTTGATGTCCTCCAGGGTCAGCACTGTGCCGTGGCGCGCGTCGAGACCGCTGCCGACCACCTGGCCAAGACCGATGGCATCGCGGCCGCTGCCCGCATCGAGAATGGGTTCGAGCATGAACTCGGGATGGATCGACGGCAGTCTCATTGTTCGCCCCTTTTCTTCAGCAGGCCGACCACGCCCTTGGGCAGGTACAGGGTGACGAGGATGAACAGCGCCCCGAGGAAGAACAGCCAGAACTCCGGAAACGCCACGGTGAACCAGCTCTTCATGCCGTTGACCAGGCCGGCGCCGAGCAGCGGGCCGATCAGCGTGCCGCGCCCGCCGAGGGCGACCCACACGGCGGCCTCGATGGAGTTGGTCGGCGACATCTCGCTGGGGTTGATGATGCCCACCTGCGGTACGTACAACGCCCCGGCCAGGCCGCACAGCACGGCGCTCAGGACCCAGACGAAGAGCTTGAAGCCGCGCGGGTCGTAGCCGCAGAACATCAGGCGGTTCTCGGCGTCGCGCAGGGCGGTGAGCACCCGGCCGAACTTGCTCCGCGCCAGACGCCAGCCCAGGTACAGGCTGCCCGCCAGCAGCGCCACGGTGAGCAGGAACAGCACCGCGCGGGTGCCCTGGGCGGTGATGTCGAAGCCGAGCAGGGTGCGGAAGTTGGTGAAGCCGTTGTTGCCGCCGAAACCGGTCTCGTTGCGGAAGAACAGGAGCATGCCGGCGAAGGTCAGGGCCTGGGTCATGATCGAGAAGTACACGCCCTTGATCCGCGAGCGGAAGGCGAAGTAGCCGAATGCCAGGGCCAGCAGCCCCGGAGCCAGCACCACCAGGCACAGCGCCCAGGCGAAGTGCTGGGTACCGGCCCAGTACCAGGGCAGTTCGCTCCACGACAGGAAGCTCATGAACGCCGGCAGGCCGTCGCCGGCGGCTTCGCGCATCAGGTACATGCCCATGGCGTAGCCGCCGAGGGCGAAGAACAGCCCGTGGCCGAGGGACAGCAGCCCGGCATAGCCCCAGACCAGGTCGAGAGCCAGGGCGACGATGGCGTAGCAGAGGATCTTGCCGACCAGGGTCAGGGTGTAGGCCGAGACCTGCAGGCTGTGCCCGTCGGGCAGCAGTGACAGCAGCGGCAGGGCGATCAGCACGGCCAGGACGACGGTGCCGATGGCCAGGGACAGTCGCGGTCCGGCTTTTTGCGTGGCGGTGACAAGCAGTGGCTGGTTCATCAGTCGATTACCCGTCCCTTGAGGGCGAACAGGCCTTGCGGACGCTTCTGGATGAACAGAATGATCAGCGCAAGGATGAGGATCTTGCCGAGTACCGCACCGATCTGCGGTTCCAGCAGCTTGTTGGCGATGCCCAGGCCGAACGCGGCCCACAGGCTGCCGGCGAGCTGGCCGACGCCGCCGAGCACCACCACCAGGAAGGAGTCGATGATGTAGCTCTGGCCGAGGTCGGGGCCGACGTTGCCGATCTGGCTCAGGGCCACGCCGCCGAGGCCGGCGATGCCCGAGCCGAGGCCGAAGGCGAGCATGTCCACGCGACCTGTCGGAACGCCGCAGCAGGCGGCCATGTTGCGGTTCTGGGTGACGGCGCGCACGTTGAGGCCCAGTCGGGTCTTGTTCAGCAGCAGCCAGGTCAGCAGCACGACGCACAGGGCGAAGCCGATGATCACGATGCGGCTCCACGGCAGCACCAGGTTCGGCAGCACCTGGATGCCACCGGACAGCCAGGCCGGGTTGGCCACTTCGACGTTCTGCGCGCCGAACAGCAGGCGGATGGCCTGGATCAGGATCAGGCTGATGCCCCAGGTTGCCAGCAGGGTTTCCAGGGGACGGCCGTACAGGTGGCGGATCACCGTGCGTTCCAGAATCATGCCGACCCCGGCGCTGACGGCGAAGGCCAGCGGCAGCGCGATCAGTGGATAGAACTCGATGGCGCCGGGGGCGTAGCGCTGCACCAGGACCTGGACCATGTAGGTGGTGTAGGCACCGAGCATGAGCATCTCGCCGTGGGCCATGTTGATCACCCCGAGCAGGCCGAAGGTGATCGCCAGGCCGAGGGCCGCCAGCAGCAGGATCGAGCCGAGGGACAGGCCGCTGAAGGCCTGGCCGAGCAGTTCGCCGACCAGCAGCTTGCGCTTGACCTGGCCCAGGCTGGTTTGCGCCGCAGTGCGCACGCCGGCGTCGCTTTCCACTGCCGGGTCGAGCAGGGCTTCGAGGCGGGTGCGGGCCATGGGGTCGCCGGTTTCGCCGAGCAGGCGCACGGCGGCCAGACGTACCGCCGGATCGCTGGCGGCCAGTTGCAGGTTGGCCAGGGCCAGGCCGAGCGCGGCGTGGACGGCGTCGTCGGTTTCCTGGGCGTACTGGCGGTCGAGGAAGGCGACCTGGGCCGGTTGCGCGCTCTTCTGCAGTTGCTGCGCGGCCCGCAGGCGCAGGCTGGCATCGGCGCCGAGCAACTGGTGGCTGGCCAGGGCGTTGTCCACCAGCCCGCGCAGACGGTTGTTCAGACGCAGCTTGCGGCTGTCGTCGGGGCTGATGCGGCCTTGCTGCAATGAGGTCAGCAGGGGCAGCCGGGCCGGATCGGGTTGCGCCGCCCAGTCCTGGAGCAGGCGGGCCTGGTCACTGGGCTGGGCGCTGGCGAAGTAGTCGGCTTCGCTGGCGTGTGCGGCCATGGGCAGCAGCAGGCACAGGCAGAGCAGGAGATGGTAGAGGGCCTTGGGCATGGTGCGGGGGTCCCTTCGAGGGATTGGATTCATTTGGGGACTGCTTTGCAGTCCTTCGCGGGCAAGCCACGCTCCTACAGTGGACGCGCGGTCATCCGGAGTACGCGGCCATCCGCGACGCGCGTCATCCGGGGGCACGATTTTCCGTAGGAGCGAGGCTTGCCCGCGAAGGACCGCAAAGCGGTCCCCGACGGTCTTGGATCAGTTGCCCTTCACCGCATAATCCGGCCGCTTGTCATTGCCCGGAATGAACGGACTCCACGGCTGTGCCCGCAGCGGCTGCTCGGTCTGCCAGACCACGCTGAACTGCCCGTCATCCTGGATCTCGCCGATCATCACCGGCTTGTGCAGGTGGTGGTTGGTCTTGTCCATGCTCAGGGTGAACCCCGACGGTGCCTTGAAGCTCTGTCCGCCGAGGGCTTCGCGGACCTTGTCGACATCGGTGCTGCCGGCTTTCTCGACCGCCTGTGCCCACATGTGGATGCCGACATAGGTGGCCTCCATCGGATCGTTGGTCACCGCCTTGTCCGCCCCCGGCAGGTTCTTCGCCTTGGCATAGGCCTTCCAGTCACTGACGAACTGGCTGTTGACCGGGTTCTCCACCGACTCGAAGTAGTTCCACGCGGCCAGGTGACCCACCAGCGGCTTGGTGTCGATGCCGCGCAGTTCTTCCTCGCCCACCGAGAAGGCCACCACCGGTACGTCGGTGGCTTTCAGGCCCTGGTTGGCCAGCTCCTTGTAGAACGGCACGTTGGAGTCGCCGTTGACCGTGGAGATGACCGCGGTCTTGCCGCCGGCGGAGAACTTCTTGATGTTGGCGACGATGGTCTGGTAATCGCTGTGGCCGAACGGGGTGTAGACCTCCTCGATGTCCTTGTCGGCCACGCCCTTGGAATGCAGGAAGGCGCGCAGGATCTTGTTGGTGGTGCGCGGGTAGACGTAGTCGGTGCCGAGGAGGAAATAGCGCTTGGCTGCGCCGCCGTCCTCGCTCATCAGGTATTCCACCGCCGGAATCGCCTGCTGGTTCGGCGCCGCGCCGGTGTAGAAGACGTTCGGCGACATCTCTTCACCCTCGTACTGCACCGGGTAGAACAGCAGCCCGTTGAGCTCCTCGAACACCGGCAGCACCGACTTGCGCGATACCGAGGTCCAGCAGCCGAACACCACCGCGACCTTGTCCTGGGTCAGCAACTGACGGCTCTTCTCGGCGAACAGCGGCCAGTTCGAGGCCGGGTCCACCACCACCGGCTCCAGCAGCTTGCCGTTGACCCCGCCCTTGGCGTTGATCTGCTCGATGGTCATCAGCGCCATGTCCTTGAGCGAAGTTTCCGAGATCGCCATGGTGCCCGACAGGGAATGCAGGATGCCGACCTTGATGGTCTCGGCGGCCTGGATGGTCCAGCTCAGGCCCATCGCGGCGATGGATGCGCTGAGGGTGAAGGCCTTGATCAGACTGCGACGCTTCATGGGTGCTCTCTCCGTTGAGTTCGTATTTGGCGGTAAGGCAAATGGCGACTACGGACAGGGAGATAGCAAAGGCTGTGCCTAATTGTGTACAGGCTCTGGCACAAGGGTTTCAGCAGATTGTGAGCGATGCATGCACCGCCCTGGAGCCCAGGACGGTGGCACGGTGCAGGCCACTGCGCACTGATGGTGCGCAATGGCCCGCAGGGCGGGAGATCAACCGCGCGAAGGGTCGATCTGACGGCGTGGCTGACGGCGGCTGCGGACGAACTGGTAAGTCACGGTGAGGATCACGAACCAGATCGGGGTCACGATCAGGGCCTGGCGGGTGTCGGCCTCGAAGCTCAGCAGCACCAGGATGAAGGCGAAGAACACCAGGCACGCCCAGCACATGAAACGGCCGCCGGGCATCTTGTATTTCGAGGCTTCGTGCAGGGCGCTGCGCTGTTTGCGGTAGGTCAGCCAGGACAGCAGGATCAGCGACCAGACGAACATGAACAGGATCGCCGAGACGGTGGTGACCAGGGTGAAGGCCTCCATCAGGTCAGGGATCACGTACATCAGCGCCGCGCCGAGGAGCAGGCAGGTGCAGGAGAAGTACAGGCCGTTGGCCGGGACATCGCGGCTGGACAGCTTCTCGAAGGACTTGGGCGCATCGCCTTCCTGGGCCAGGCCGAAGAGCATGCGGCTGGTGGAGAACACACCGCTGTTGGCCGAGGAGGCGGCCGAGGTCAGCACCACGAAGTTGATCACCGCCGCCGCGGCGGGCAGGCCGGCGAGGATGAACAGCTCGACGAACGGGCTCTTGTTCGGCACCACGTCACGCCAGGGGGTGACCGCCATGATGGCGATCAGGGCGAACACGTAGAACATGATGATGCGCAGCGGGATCGAGTTGATCGCCCGTGGCAGGGTGCGCTCCGGGTCCTTGGCTTCGGCGGCGGTGGTGCCCACCAGCTCGATGCCGACGAAGGCGAACACGGCGATCTGGAAACCGGCGAAGAAGCCCATCAGGCCGTGGGGGAACATGCCCTCGTCATTCCACAGGTTGCTCAGGCTGGCGGTGCTGCCGGCCGGCGACTGGAAGCCGCTGGACACCATGTACAGGCCGGTGCCGATGAGGCCGAGGATGGCGACGATCTTGATCATGGCGAACCAGAATTCGATCTCGCCGAACAGTTTCACGGTGATCAGGTTCAGCGACAGCAGCACGCCGACGCACATCAGCGCCGGTATCCACTGCGGCAGGTCGGGGAACCAGAACTGCGAGTAGGCGGCGATCGCGATCACGTCGGCGATGCCGGTGATGATCCAGCAGAACCAGTAGGTCCAGCCGGTGAAGTAGCCGGCCCAGGGGCCGAGCAGGTCGGCGGAGAAGTCGATGAAGGACTTGTAGTTGAGGTTCGACAGCAGCAGCTCGCCCATCGCCCGCATGACGAAGAACAGCATGAAGCCGATGATCATGTAGACGAAGATGATCGATGGGCCGGCGAGGCTGATGGTCTTGCCCGAGCCCATGAACAGGCCGGTACCGATGGCCCCGCCGATGGCGATCAGCTGGATGTGGCGGTTGGTGAGATTGCGTTGCAGGTGGTGTTCCTGCGGGTCCTTTGAGAGGTCTTGTTTCATTGCATGCATTCCATAAATTGCAGTCTTCTTGTACGTGAAGCGGCGGCTAGGCTACCACGGCAACCCGCGGGCTAGACGCGACAAGATGACTCGACTTTAGGGTAATGCTGTCTGGAACATCAGGAATCTGCGTTGCTCGCGTAGGAGCTGGCTTGCCTGCGAAAGGACCGCAGAGCGGTCCCGAAATCTTGCAGGTTGCGCCATTTGGGGACCGTTGCACGGTCCTTTCGCAGGCAAGCCAGCTCCTACAGGTCTTTCGCAGGCAAGCCAGCTCCTACAGGTCTTTCGCGGGCAAGAGGCGCTGGGTCAGGCCCGCGCCACCAGCATCCGCCGGCCAAACACCCGATCCAGCCCCCACACCACCAGCATCGACACGCCCACCAGCGGAAAGGCCACGCCGAGCACGATCATCACCAGCGTGGCCGTCTTCCAGCGCGGCAGGTCGTGGCGCAGTGGCGGCACGCCGAGGCCGCCCTCGGGACGGCGTTTCCACCACATCACCAGGCCGCTCACCGAGCCAAGCAGGACCATCAGGCAGATCAGCAGGATCAGCAACTGGTTGACCACGCCGAACATCTTGCCTTCATGCAGCATCACGCCCAGCTCCGTGGCCCTGGCCACCGGGCTGTAGTCCTGCCAGCGCACATCCACCAGGACCTTGCCGGTGTACTGGTCGACATGCAGGGTCGCGTCGTTGCGCGGGTCGTCGGCGAACACGGCGATGGTGAACACGCCGCTGCCGGTCTTCGGCAAGGTGATGCTGTAGCCCGGTTCGACGCCGCGCTCGTCGGCGATGTCCTCGACCCGCTGCAGGCTGACCTCCGGCGCCGCCGGGCCGCTGTCCATGGCCTGGTGGCCCTGGTGCTCGGCATGCGCGCCGGCGGACTCCGGCAGCGGCGTGTTTTCCACCGCCCAGGGCACGGTCTGCCGCGCCGCGCTGTTCAAGGTGCGGGCCTCCTGGTCCGAGGTGGGGACGTCGTTCCACATGGCTGCGGGAAAACGGTTCCACAGGTCGGCGTATTGCTTGCCCCAGAACCCGGTCCAGGTCATGCCACTGAGCAGCATCAGCAGCAGGACCAGCGAACCCCAGAAGCCACTGACCGCATGCAGGTCCCGCCACAGCACCCGCCCGCGCGCGCTCATGCGCGGCCAGAGCACCCCGGCCAGGCGCCCGCCCCGTGGCCACCAGAGGTACAGGCCGGAGACCACCAGGACGATGCCCCAGCCGGCCGCCAGTTCCACCACGCGGTCGCCGACGCTGCCGACCATCAGCTCGCCGTGCAGCGCGCGGACCACGGCCTGCAGGTTGCTCTTGGCATCCTGCGCGCCGAGCACCTGGCCGCTGTAGGGATCGACGAACACGTTCAGTTCCTGTCCGTCGCGCTTGACCACGAACTGCGCGCTGCGCTCGCGGGCGGCGGCGGGCAGGTACTGGGTGATGGTCGCGCCCGGATAGGCCGTCTGCACCTGGTGCAGCAGGTGATCGGCCGGATGCCGGTGATGACCCGCCTCGACCACCATCAGCGAGCGGTACATCAGTGGGTCCAGTTGTGGTTTGAACAGGTAGATGATCCCGGTGACCGCCAGCAGGATCATCACCGGGGCGACGAACAGCCCGGCGTAGAAGTGCCAGCGCCAGGCCAGGTTGTAGAAGGAAAACGATGGCTTGCTCATGCAACGCTCCCGAATGAGGGGCGCGGCCTGTGGCCGCGCCCGGGCTGGATCAGAAACTCAGGTCGACCTTGGTCCAGAAGGTCCGTCCCGGTTCGTTCACCGTTTCCGTGCCGGAGTAACCGAAGCCGGCGTTGCCCGCCAGGTTCAGGTGCTCGGCGTAGGCCTTGTCGAACAGGTTGTCGACGCCGGCGCTGAGTTTGAGGTTCTTGCTCACACGATAGGCGCCGTTGAGCGAGAACACGCCGAAGCCACCGGACTTGTCGAAGTCCTTGCCGACGATGTTGCCGTAGTTTTCCGACACCCGGTTCTGTGCCGAAACCAGGCGCCACAGGGCGCCGGCGCTCCAGTCGCTTTCGCTGTAGGTCAGGCCGAGGCGGCTTTCCAGCGGCGGCATCTGCGGCAGGGCCGAGCCATCGCTGCTGTTCTTGCCCCAGGCGTAGGCCAGGGTGGCGTCGGCCTTCCAGTTGGAGGTCAGCTGGTAGGCCACGCCCATCTCGCCGCCCATGATCCGCGCGTCGACGTTGTCGGCACGGGAGACGTTCGCCCCGGCGCGGTAGTCGTAGAGAATGTAGTCGCGAACCTGGCCGATGTAGCCGGAGGCCCAGGCTTCCAGGGTTTCGGTCTTGTACTGGATGCCGAAGTCGAGCTGGGTGGTCTTCTCCGGCTTGATCGCGTCGAAGGCGTTGACCGAGCCCTGCGGGCCGAAGGTCGGCGAGAACAGCTCCCAGTAGTCCGGGAAGCGCTGGGCGTGGCCCAGGCCGACATAGGTGGTGGCCGGGATATCGACCAGGTCGTGCTCGTAGCGCAGGAAACCGCTGGGCAGGGTGTCGGCGCGGGTGTCGCCGCGGGTGGGGTTGGGTCGCGACATCATTCCCGAACCGGTCCTCTGGCGGAAATCCTTCGCCGAGGCGCGATCCAGCCGCGCGCCGCTGATCAGGCGATCCTGGCTGTCCAGCTCCCAGGTCAGTTCGCCGAACACGCCGTAGTTGTGGAAATCGGCGTCCTTGTTCCACGGCTGGTTGCCGTAGGTGTTGACGCCCATGCCCATGCGCTGGCGGTGTTCGTTGCTCTGCGCATCGATGCCGCTGACCAGGGTCACGTCTTCCCAGCGCCAGGTGCCCTTGATCCGTGCACCCAGGGTCCGGCGATCGACGTTGCTGGCCATCGGGCCGGCCATCATCCCGGTGCCGGACGGCGTGCGCAGGCTGTAGTTGTCCATCACATGGTCGGCGTAGTTGTAGTAGACCTGCGCCTCGATCTTGTCGAAGACCTCGCCGAGGTTGGACTTCTCGAAGCGCAGGCCGAGGCTTTCGCGCTTGAACTGCGAGCCGTCCATGCCGCGCCCGGCATAGCGGGCCTCGCCATCGCCGCGCCCGGCGGTGAGTTCCAGCAGGGTGTCGCTGTCCGGGGTCCAGCCGACGGCGACATCGCCGTTCCACTTGTCCCACTTCGACGGCACGGTATCGCCGTGGCCGTCGTCGTAGTCATCGGAGCGCGACTGGTTGCCGACGAAGCGCACATAACCCTCGTGGCCGCCGGCGGCGGCATCCAGCAGCTTGTCGAAGCGGCCGTTGGAGCCGGCCAGCAGGCTGGCATTGACGCGGGTGCCGAGCTCGCCGAATTTCTCCGGCTCGCGCTCGAAGAGGATGGTCCCGGCGGAGGCGCCCGGCCCCCACTGCACGGTCTGCGGGCCCTTGATCACGGTGAGGCGATCGTAGGTTTCCGGCGAGATGTAGGAGGTCGGTGCGTCCATGCGGTTCGGACAGGCACCGAGCATCACGCCGCCATTGGTGAGGATGTTCAGGCGCGAGCCGAACATGCCGCGCAGCACCGGGTCGCCGTTGGTGCCGCCGGAGCGGATCGCCGAGAAGCCGGGGATGGTCTTCAGGTAGTCGGCGCCGTCGCTGGCCGGCACCGGCTGGCGCGGGTCCTTGGGATTGGTGACGATGGTCAGCGGCGAGCTCGGGGCAACCGCGGTGATCACCGTGGGGCTGAGTTCCGCCAGGTCGTGGTCATGGCCTTCGTGGCCGGTTTCCGCGGCCAGGGCGAGCGGGGTGAGCAGGCTGCCGCAGAGCAGCGCGATGGTCCCGCGCAGGGACAAACGATAGACAGGGGTGGAGCTGGACATAGGTTTTCCAACATCGATCGGTCATTGAGGTGCACGCGGACGCAGCACGAGGCCGCTCGCGGAGCACGGGTTGTCAGTGGGTCAGGCGATCGATGGGAAAGGCGGCGCGCGGCTGCGGGCACCGGGGAAGAAGGCCGGGCGCGGCGGGCCCTGGCGAGGATGGACGATGAACTGGCGGCTGGCCGGAGTGGCTTCGCTGCTGAGCAGGCTGAGCGGTTGCGGCAGGGCCGGGCAGTGGAAGAACAGGCTGCAATAGCCGCATTTTTCCCACATCACATGCTGCGAAGCGTCGCCGCCATGGTGGCTGTCGCCGTGATGGTCGCCGCCCATGTCCATGCCCATCGGCATGGACGCCATGTGCTCCATCGGCATCGACTGGGACACCAGCGGACCGATGAAGATCATCAGCATGGCGAACAGGCTCAGCCAGCCAGCGCGTCTGCTCCTGTTGTCAGGACGCGGTGGCCGGTGCCATGGGGTGCGGGCGAAGCTCATTGCGAGCGGTGTTCAGCGATCAGTGCTGGTGGACGCTGGTCCCTTCCGGCGGCTGCTTCTGCACCGCGACTTCCACGGTGACGTCGCCGGCCTTCTCGAAATGCAGGGTCAGCGGGAAGCGCTTGCCATCGGCGAGCAGGCTACGGTCCTTGGGCTGCATGATCATCACGTGGTAGGCGCTGGGGCTGAAGGTCACCTGGCCACCGGCGGGGACGACCACGTTCGGTACCTGTTGCATGCGCATCACGTCGCCCTTCATTACGTGTTCGTGCAGTTCGGAGCGGTCGCTGATCGGTGTGTCGACGCTGAGCAGGCGGTCGGCTTCGTTGCCCTTGTTGTCGATGACGAAGTACGCGGCGACGTTCGGCGCGTTCGGCGGCAACGCCAGCGACCAGGGGTGGGCGATATGCAGTTCGCCGACGTTGTATTCGTGGGCACTGGCGAAACTGGCGGGCAGCAGCAGGGCGGCCAGCAGCATGACGTTCTTGAACATGAAGGATCTCCGGTCGATTCAGATTGTGCGCGATAAGAGCGTAGGTGAATCAGACCGAAGGGGAGGCGCGTGGATTGAGCGAGGGCCAGAGTTGCCGCGGGCCGGGTTGGGCCGGTGGCTGCACGACGGGGATGGCGGCCAGGGCCGGGCTCGGCAGGAACAGGCGCGGCAGGTGGCCGGGCAGGGCCAGCACAGACGGGTTGCCGGAGCAGCACCAGCAATGCTGCATGACCGGGTGATCGTCGCTCTGCTGGCTGTCATCCAGCGTGCCGAGGGAGATGGCAATCAGTTTGGTGCCGCCGGTGGAGCAGAACGCCCCCCACAACAGTTGATCGGCGGGCGCCCTGGCGGCGCTGGCGGACATCGGCATCGCCAGCAGATTGAACAGCACTGCGAAGCAGGCGATCCACGCGTAGGCGAGCCGGTTGGAGGACATGGGGTGATCCGTGGGGATTCGAATGATGGCTATTTAGCCAGAAGCGGCGGGAGATGTAAAAAATGGGGGTGCGATGAAGTGCCGCAGGCTTTGTGTCGATCGTGACGGCCTCATCGCTGCATGGGTATCTACACAAGTGGCCGACACGAACCTTGTGGGAGCGAGCTTGCTCGCGAACGGCGGCGCAGCCGTCGCAAAATCTGAGTTCCGGGTCTGTCTGACAAACTCTGCACTCAGGTTTTGCGACCGCTTCGCGCCCGTTCGCGAGCAAGCTCGCTCCCACAATGACTTCGGCAGCTATCCAGATTGTGTAGATACCCATGCTCATCGCTGGCAAGCCAGCTCCCACAGGTACTGCGCTGTTCTAAAGGACAGTGGAGTACCTGTGGTGGCTTGCCAGCGATGAGGCCCTGGAGCCTTAAGACCTGGTCCGACCGAGCATCCCTCGTACCGCCTCCTGCAGATCCGCCGGCAGCACCACCATCTTGGCGTTGTCGCTCGCCGCCAGACTCTCCATGGCATTGATGTAGCGCTCGCCGAGCAGGTACATGGCCGGCGTCACATCGGTCCCCACCGCGTTCTTCACCAGGGTGATCGCCTGGGCCGACGCCTCGGCCAGGTTCACCTGCGCCGCCGCGTCCAGCTTGGCCGACTCCTGGCGTGCCTGGGCTTCGAGGATCGCCGCCTGCTTGGCGCCCTCGGCGCGGGTCACGTCGGCTTTTCGCTCACGCTCGGCGGCGGCCTGGCGCTCCATCGCCGCCTGCATGTTCGGCGACGGCTTGATGTCCTGGATCTCCACCGAGCGCACGGTGATGCCCCAGTCCTCGGTCTGCTCCGACATCGCCTCGCGCAGCCTGGCCTTGATCTGCTCGCGGCTGGACAGCGCTTCGTCCAGGTCCATGGCGCCGACGATGGCGCGCAGCGCGGTCATGGTCAGGCTGGTCACCGCGTAGGTGTAGTTCTCGACCCCGTACGAGGCTTTCTGCGGATCGACCACCTTGGCGAAGCACAGGGCATTGGCGACGATCACCGCGTTGTCGCGGGTGATGATTTCCTGCTGCTGCACGTCGAGGATGATGTCCTTGGTCGGCAGGCGGTAGGCCACGACGTCCATGTACGGGATGAGGATGTTCAGGCCCGGCTTGAGGGTGGTGTGGTAGCGCCCCAGGCGCTCGACGATCCATTCCTCGCCCTGGGGCACGATGCGCACGCCCTTGAACACCGTGACGAGGACGAACAGGGCGATGGTTGCGGTAATGATCAGACTGGTCATGACAGTTCCTTTGTTGAGGTTCCTGAAGCGGTTGGTCAGGCCCTGGCGACCCGCACGGTATTGCCCTCGATCGCGAGGATGCGGACCCGCTCGCCGGAGGCGATGTCGCCATTGGCGACGCAGATCCACTCTTCGTTGCCGAGGACCGGTTTCTGGAAGCGCACGCGGCCTTTCTGGAATTCCGAGACCGGCGCGACCAGCAGGCCGACTTCACCGATCACTTCGTCCGCGGTCCAGCGATTGTCGGCCTTGCGCGGCTTGAACACCTTGAACCAGAGGGCCACGGTCAGCGACGACAGCAGCACCCAGATGATCAGCTCGCTGGCCAGGCTCAGCCCCGGCCACAGCCCGGCGATCACCCCGACCGCCACGGCGCCGATGCCGAACCAGATGATGAAGAATGTGGGCAGCACCAGCTCCAGCAGGATCAGGGCAAAGCCCAGTACCAGCCAGATCCACCATTGCAGTTCCATAGTCGCAGCCTTGCGTGGAGGGGAAACAAGGCATTGGAAACGCTTGCCCGGGTATTGGCAATACCCGAGCGGATTACAGGGCGTTTCCCTGGTCCAGCGCGGCGAGCAGGGCGGCCGGGTCGCTGAAGTGGCGATCGACGTCGGGCAGCGCCGGGCGGGCGAGGACCAGGACCGGAATGCCGTGCTCGCGGGCCACCTGCAACTTGGGTTCGGTGGCGCCGCTGCCGCTGTTCTTGCTGATCAGCACGTCGATCCGGCGCCGGGCGAACAGCGCCCGTTCGTCGTCCAGGAGGAACGGCCCGCGGGCGCCGATCACTTCGCAGCGCTCGTTGCCGGGGCAGGCGTCGAGGGCGCGCAGGGTCCAGAACTGCTCAGGCGGGATCTCGTCGAGATGTTGCAGCGGCTCGCGGCCGAGGGTGAACAGCGGGCGGCGGAAGGGGCGCAGGGCGTCGATCAGTTCGCCCCAGTCGCGCACCTCGCGCCAGTCGTCGCGGGGTTGCGCGCGCCAGGCGGGGCGGCGCAGGGCCCAGCAGGTGACGCCGGCCAGGGTGGCGGCGCGGGCGGCGTTGGCGCTGATCCGCGCGGCGTAGGGATGGGTGGCGTCGATCAGCAGGTCGATGCCCTCGGCGCGCAGGAACCCGGCAAGACCCTCGGCGCCGCCAAACCCGCCGACCCGCACCTGGCAGGCCAGGTCGTCCGGCACCCGGCCGATCCCGGCCAGGCTGTAGACATGCCCGGGGCCGAGCTGGCGGGCGATGCGCAGGGCCTCGGCGACGCCGCCGAGCAGGAGGATGCGCCGGCTCATTGCACGCCCGCCCGGCCGACGATGCCGCCCTGGCGGTCGATGGCGAAGACTTCCACCTGAACCTGGGCCGGCACCACGCCGCGGGCAAAGGCCAGGGCATGGCCGCAGACGGCGTCGCCCAATGGCACCCCGGCGGCATGGGCCAGGGCCAGGGCCTGCTGGCTGGTGTTGGCGCCGATGATCGCCGCCTGCAGGGTGGCGTCGGCGCCCACCTGCGCGGCCCATTGCGCCAGTTGCGGCAGGTCGATGCTGGAGTGGCGGCTGTGCAGGTCCATATGCCCGGCGGCCAGCTTGCTGATCTTGCCGAAGCCGCCGCACAGGCTCAGGCGCGCCACCGGCACCTTGCGCAGGTGCTTGAGCACGGCGCCGACGAAGTCGCCCATCTCGATCAGGGCGATTTCCGGCAACTGATAGACCCGGCGCATGGTGTCTTCGCTGGCGTTGCCGGTGCAGGCGGCGATGTGTTCGTAGCCATTGGTCTTCGCCACGTCGATGCCCTGGTGGATCGAGGCGATATAGGCCGAGCAGGAAAACGGCCGGACGATGCCGCTGGTGCCGAGGATCGACAGGCCGCCGAGAATGCCCAGGCGTGGATTCATGGTCTTCAGCGCCAGGCTCTCGCCGTCGCGCACGTTCACCGTGACCTCGAAACCGCCGCCATAACCACAGTCCGCGGCGAGCTGCTGCAGGTGTTCGCTGATCATCCGCCGTGGCACCGGGTTGATCGCCGGCTCGCCGACCGCCAGCACCAGGCCGGGGCGGGTCACGGTGCCGACGCCTGCGCCGGCGACGAAACGCACGCCGGGCTCGTCCAGCAAGCGCACCCGGCTGTAGAGCAGGGCACCGTGGGTCACGTCGGGGTCGTCGCCGGCGTCCTTGAGGGTGCCGGCTTCGGCGCCCTGTTCGTGCAACCGGCAGAATTCCAGGCGCATCTGCACCTGCTTGCCCTTGGGCAGGGTGATCCGCACCGCGTCGTCGCGGTGCCCGGTCAGCAGCAGACTTGCGGCGGCGAGGCTGGTGGCGGTGGCGCAGCTGCCGGTGGTCAGGCCACTGCGCAGCGGGGCCGGTTGCTCGGCGCTTTCCTCACGCATCCTTGATGGCTTCCAGCAGGGTGATCGGCAGGGCCTGGCGCCAGGTGTCGAAAGCCCCCAGCGGCAGGGCCTGGGCCACATGGATGCGGGTCAGCTCGCCGCCGTGGCGTTCGCGCCAGTCCATCAGGCGGACTTCGCTCTGCAGGGTCACGGCATTGGCCACCAGGCGCCCGCCCGGGCGCAACTGCTCCCAGCAATGCTCCAGCACCCCGGGGACGGTGACGCCGCCACCGATGAAGATCGCGTCCGGCCGTTCCAGCCCGCCCAGGGCCTCCGGCGCCCGTCCGCGCACCAGTTGCAGGCCGGGTACGCCAAGGGCATCGCGGTTGAGTTCGATCAGTTGCTGACGGCCCTCGTCGGCTTCGATCGCCAGCGCCCGGCACGCCGGATGCGCGCGCATCCACTCGATCCCGATGGAGCCGCTGCCGGCGCCGACATCCCAGAGCAGTTCGCCCGGTTGCGGTGCGAGACGGGCGAGGGTGATGGCGCGGACATCGCGTTTGGTGATCTGTCCGTCATGGCGGAAGGCGCTGTCCGGCAGCCCGGCCAGCGGCGACAGGCGCGGCGCGCCAGGGTCGGCCAGGCATTCGATGGCGAGCAGGTTGAGGTCGGCGATGGCCTCGCCGCTCCAGGTCTCGGCGTGGCCCTGGACATTGCGCTCCGCCGGGCCGCCGAGGTGCTCCAGCACATGCAGGCGGCTGGGGCCGAAGCCGCGCTCGCGCAGCAACGCGGCGATCGCCGCCGGGCTGCCGCCGTCATTGCACAGCACCAGCAGGCGCTGGCCGCTGTACAGATGGGCGTTCAACTGCGCCAGCGGGCGCGCCACCACGGACACGATCGTCACGTCCTGCAGCGGCCAGCCGAGGCGGGCGGCGGCGAGGGCGCAGGACGATGGCGCGGAGATCACCGTCAGTTCGCTGGCCGGCAGTTGCCGCGCCAGGCTGGCGCCGACGCCGTAGAACATCGGATCGCCGCTGGCCAGCACGCACACCGGCTCGCCGCGCAAGGCCAGGACCGGGGCCAGGGAGAACGGGCTGGGCCAGACCAGGCGTTCGGCTTTCAGGCAATGCGGCAGCAGTTCGAGCTGACGCGGGCTGCCGAACACCCTGGCGGCGCCCAGCAAGGCGCGACGGGCCTGCTTGCCAAGGCCGCCGAAGCCGTCTTCGCCAATTCCAACCAGGGTCAACCAGGGCGCCATGCCGTTCCTCTTTTCCGGGGTAATCCGACCGGCAGGCTTGGCCCGCCGCCGGGCAAAGCAGGCATAATACCGCGCCTTCCCGACCACCAGCGCCTTTTGACGATTGACGGGTGACCCCCTTGAACCAGTCCCACCCCGCTCCAGCCATTCGCCCCTCGGCCTGCCCGGGGCTGTGGCGCATCGTCCAGGCCGTGGATGGCGGCATCTCGCGGATCAAGCTCGACGCCGGCCATCTCGAAGCCGACCAGGCGGAAGCGCTGGCCGCCGCCGCCGAGCGTTTCGCCGCTGGGGTGATCGAGGTCACCAACCGCAGCAACCTGCAGATCCGTGGCGTCGGTGATGACCACCGCGGGCTGGTCGCGCAGTTGCTGAGCGCCGGTCTCGGTCCGCGGGAAGCGGCGGGCGACGATGTGCGCAACCTGATGCTCAGTCCCGCCGCCGGCTTCGATCCGGCCATGCTCTTCGACACCCGCGCGCTGGGCGCGCGGATCCTCGACCTGCTGCAGAGCACTCCGCGTTTCCACGAGCTCTCGGCCAAGTTCGCCGTGCAACTGGACGGCGGCGAAGACCTGGCGATGCTCTGGCACCCCCACGATCTCTGGCTGTCGCCGCTGCGCCTGGACGACCAGTTGTGGCTGGCCTTCGGCCTGGCCGGCTGTCCCGGTCACGACGCGCCGCTGGGCGCGGTGCCGCTGGAGCAGGGCCTGGCGCTGGTGCGCGCGGTGCTGGAGCGCTTTCTCGATCTGGCCGACAGCGGCCAGTCGCGCATGCGCCAGTTGCTCGCCGAGCACGATCCGCAGACCTTCCTCGCCGGCCTGCCGCTGGCCCTGCGGCGTGACGCCGCGGTCCTCGGCTGGCGCCGCCCTGGACGTGACCTGGCCCGGCACCTGGGTGTCTATCCCCAGTCGCAGGCCGGACGGGTCGCGGTGGGCGCCATGGCGCCCCTGGGCCGCCTGAGTGCGCGGCAATTGCGTGGCATCGCCGTGCTCGCCCGCGAACTGGGTGACGGCAGCCTGCGCATGACCCCCTGGCAGAGCGTGCTGCTGCCCAACGTCGCCACCGCCCAGGCCGAGCGCGTGCTGGCCGGGCTCACCTGCCTCGGTCTGATCGGCGATGCCGCCGCGCCCCTGGCCGGGGTCGTCGCCTGCACCGGCTCCGCCGGCTGCGCCAAGGCCCAGGCCGACACCAAGGCCGACGCCGTGCGCCTGGCCGCCAGCCTGCGCCGTCGTGGTCCGGTGGCGGGTATCCACCTGAGCGGCTGCACGCGTTCCTGCGCCATGGCCCATACCGCGCCGAGCACGCTGCTGGCGGTCGGTCCCGGGCGCTATGACCTGTATTTTCACGACCCGGCGCAGCCGGGCCCCGGCACGCTCGCCGGGCGCAACCTGACATTGGAAGAAGCGGGCGCCAACCTGGACGTCCGCCACGGAGCAACCTCGATGATTGATTACATCCGCGACGGCCAGGAGATCTATCGCAACTCCTTCGCCATCATCCGCCAGGAGGCCCGCCTGGAGCGGATCCCGGCCGACCTGGAAAAGCTCGCGGTCCGGGTGATCCATGCCTGCGGCATGGTCGAGGTGGTCGACAAGCTGCGTTTCTCCGCCGGCGCCGGCAAGGCCGGGCGCGAGGCGCTGGCCGCCGGCGCGCCGATTCTCTGCGATGCGCGGATGGTCGCCGAAGGCATCACCCGCGCCCGCCTGCCGGCCAACAACGAAGTGATCTGCACCCTGCGCGACGACAGCGTCCCGGAGCTGGCGAAGGAACTGGGCAACACCCGCTCGGCCGTGGCCCTGGAGCTGTGGCGGCCGTATCTGGACGGCAGCGTGGTGGTGATCGGCAACGCCCCGACCGCGCTGTTCTATCTGCTGGAAATGCTCGACGCCGGCGCGCCGAAACCGGCACTGATCCTCGGCTTCCCGGTGGGCTTCGTCGGTGCCGCCGAGTCCAAGGCGATGCTCGCGGCGGACAGCCGTGGCGTGCCGTTCGTCATCGTCGAAGGCCGCCTGGGCGGCAGCGCCATGGCCGCCGCGGCGGTCAATGCCCTCGCCACGGAGGTGGAATGATGCAGGCTCGCGGACGTTTGCTCGGCCTGGGCGTCGGCCCCGGCGATCCCGAACTGATCACCGTCAAGGCCCTGCGCCTGCTGCGCGAAGCGCCGGTGGTGGGGTACTTCGTCGCCAAGGGCAAGCGCGGCAACGCCTTCGGCATCATCGAACAGCACCTGCAAAGCGAGCAGACCTTGCTGCCGCTGGTCTATCCGGTGACCACCGAGGCCCTGCCGGCACCGTTGTCCTACGAACAGGTGATCAGCGACTTCTACGACGAAGCCAGCGTGGCGGTCGCCGCGCACCTGGATGCCGGCCGCGATGTGGCGGTGATCTGCGAAGGCGATCCGTTCTTCTACGGCTCCTACATGTACCTGCACGACCGCCTCGCCGAGCGTTACGACGCCGAGGTGATTCCCGGCGTGTGTTCGATGCTCGGTGGTGCCTCGGTGCTCGGTGCGCCGCTGGTGTACCGCAACCAGAGCCTGTCGGTGCTTTCCGGCGTCTTGCCGCACGAGGAACTGAAACGCCGCCTGGCCAATGCCGACGCGGCGGTGATCATGAAGCTCGGACGCAATTTCCCCAAGGTCCGCCAGGTCCTTGCCGAGCTGGGGCTGGACGGTCGCGCGCTGTACGTCGAACGGGCGACCATGGCCAACCAGAAGATCGTCGCGCTGGATGAGGTCGACCCGCAGTCGTCGCCGTACTTCTCGCTGATCATCGTTCCCGGCGAAAGGTGGCAAGGCTGATGACCCGACGCGCTCCCGCCATTGTCGTGCTCGGCAAGGGCAGCCTGGACACCGCCCGGAAGATCCAGCGCTTCTATCCCGACGCCCTGATCCACGGCCTCGCCGGCCGGGTCGAGGACGTCGACCGCAGTTATGTGGAGTTCGCTGCCACGCTGCGCCAGCTTTATCAGCAGGACACGCCGATCATCGCCCTGTGTGCCGCCGGCATCGTCATTCGCAGCCTGGCCAGCGTGTTGCTGGAGAAGGGCGCCGAGCCGCCGGTGCTGGCGGTGGCCGAGGATGGCAGCGCGGTGGTCCCGCTGCTCGGCGGCCTGGGCGGGGTGAATGTCATGGCCCGGGAAATCGCTGCCGGGCTGGGTGTCGCCGCGGCGATCACCACCAGCGGCGAGCTGCGTTTCGGCACCTGCCTGCTCAATCCACCGAGCGGCTACGCGCTGGCCGATCTGGAACTGGGCAAGCGCTTCGTCTCCGACCTGCTGGCCGGGGAGAGCGTGCGTGTCGAAGGTGCCGCGCCCTGGCTGGAGGAGGCTCGTCTACCTCAGCGTGACGATGCGCGCCTGACCATTCGCGTCGGCTGCGCCGAGCGCGAGGCGGCGGCCAATGAATTGCTGATCCATCCGCGCTGTGTGCTGGTCGCCGTTTCCGCTGTCGTTCCGGCCCTGGCCGAGGCAGTACGCGGTGCATTGCACCAGCAGCAGATCGCCGAAGCCGCACTGGCCTGCCTGCTCGCCAGCGAAGAGGAAATGGCCGATCCGGCGCTGCATGCGGCGGCGGCGGAACTCGGTGTGCCGCTGCGCTTCGCCGCCGCGCAGACCTCGGTCAGCGCGCTGGCCGCCCAGGCGTTGCCGCAGTTGCTGGCCCCGCAGGTGGTGGGCGAGGGCCTTGCCATTGCCGTGGCTGCCGAGCCCATCGATCCGAAGCGGATCGGGCATGCCCGTGGCCGCGTCGCGGTGATCGGCCTCGGTCCCGGTGCGGCCGAACTGATGGCTCCGGCGGTCAAGGCCGAGCTGGCCCGGGCCGACGATGTGCTGGGCTATGAAACCTACGTGCGCATGGCCGGGCCGTTCCGCGCCGACCAGGTGCTGCACTGCACCGACAATCGCGAGGAACTGCAGCGTGCCCGGCATGCGTTCGAGCTGGCGGCGCAGGGGCGCTCGGTGATCGTGGTGTCGTCTGGCGATCCCGGGGTGTTCGCCATGGCCGCGGCGGTGCTGGAGGCGCTGGAGGCTTCCAGCGATCCGGCCTGGCATCGGGTCGAGCTGGAAATGCTCCCGGGCATCTCCGCCTCGCTGGCCACCGCGGCCCAGGCCGGCGCGCCGCTGGGTCACGATTTCTGCGTGATCTCGCTGTCGGACAACCTCAAGCCCTGGTCGATCATCGAAAAACGCCTCGACCTGGCGGCCCAGGCCGACCTGGCCCTGGCGTTCTACAACCCGATTTCCCGCGCGCGTCCGTGGCAACTGGGCCAGGCCCTGGACATCCTGCGCCGCCATCGTGCCGCCGCGACCCCGGTGGTTCTCGGCCGCGATATCGCCCGGCCGGGGCAGTCGCTGCGGGTGGTGACCCTGGGTGAACTGCGCCCGGAGATGGTCGACATGCGCACCATGGTCCTGGTCGGCTCCTCGACGACCCGGACCTTCCCCCGCCCCGACGGCGGCGAATGGGTCTACACCCCGCGCTGGTATCCACAGCCGGAGTGAGTGCTGAGGGGAAAGGTTTCGTTCCTGACCCCCTGGCAGTTGCAACGTACCTTTGGGCTCCCTCCAGCAGGAGGGAACAGCCAAGAAAAGGACTTTGCAATGACCTCTGACAACGACCAATCCCTGAGTATCAGCTCCGCCGCGGTGGTGGAAAGCTCGCTGATGGCCTTCGGTGCCGGCATGTCCGTACAGAACCGCCAGGACGCGAAGAACGCGGTGTTGTTCGCCACCCTGGCCGCCAATCGCCAGTTCGATCAACTTATCCACAGCGAGGAGTGGTTCGGCCTCTTCCTCAGCGTCATGCGGACCTGTGGCTGGACCGCGGTCCATCGCACCCACGAAAAGGAGACCTCCAGCGGGCAATCCCTGACGGTTTCCAACGTGGTGGTCGAGGCGGTGCAGGTGGCCGCGTCGGGCCTGATCCAGGGTAATCCCGTGGGCCAGGTATTCAGTACCCTGGCCGAGCAGGCGATCCAGGGCGTGAGCAAGGACGACAAGGCGCTGACCCTGTTCAAGCGCAACATCAAGCAGCGTTCCAATGTCGTGGTCGGCCTGGCCTCCTGCATCGAGACGGCGCAGGGCGAGGTGGTCATGGCCCTCGGTGCGATCCAGCGCTCGGTGCGCGATGAAGACCTCGACGTGCTGGTATTCGACTGGCATAGCGCTAGCACGACCTCCTACAAGGGCAGCGCGGCGCTTTCCTTCAACAACCAGCTGTACGACGGCCTGCGCGCCACGGTGGAGAAGAAGCTGGGCGACAAGGCTCGCAGTCAGATCCTCGACTACGAAATCTGACGCGCGTTCGGGGCGGCGGCTTGCAGGAGGAAAAGGACATGGATGTCGAAGGCTACACAATGTGGATCAGTGGCGGCAGCCTGGTGCTGGTCGCCCCCGGGGTCGCCGACCTGGAATGTCGCAACGCGCTCGCGTCGCTGCGCCACGCGCAGTCGCTGGCTGACGCCCTGATGGGGCCGCGTTTCGACGGGCACCGGCAATGGTACCGGGCCTATCGCAACGCCCTTGGCCGGCGCGGCTGGCGGGTGACCTACAGCTGCCAGAGCATCGAGAGCGCCGGCTATCGCACCTTGCTCGCGCCGACCCAGCCGTTGTTGCTGTGGCTGGTCAGCCAGCACCCGGAACTGGGGGATGTGCTGGACCTCGGCGTCGATGCGTTGAGTCTCGACCGGCAGGGGCTGCGGCAGTTGTCGCAGCATGCCCTGCAGGTGCTGGCAGCGCCCGCCGGTGGTACGCGGATCGTGCTGGAACTGGGCGTCTTGCGCCCCGGTTCGCAGTTGAGCCTGTGCAGTGTCGCCCTGGAAACCAGCCAGGCGCTCGACCCGGACTGGCTGAGAGTGCCGCTGGAGGGCATCCACCTGCGCGGCGATCTTTATTTTCAGAGCCTGACGGCCGAGTCCGCGCCGGAACTGCGGGAAGCCGGCAACGATGGCTTCGCCCGCCTGCGGCTGGTCGCCAGCGACCGTCAGACCCTTCATTGAGGCAGCAATCATCATGACCAACCAACCCCGAACGGCTGTGGTGGGCCACGCCCTGCTGTCGTTCTTTCCGGAAATCGACGCCAGCACCCGCGAGCAGGTGCAGACGGCCCTGCTGTTCGCCCAGCGGGCGACCGACGACGTGCTCGCCGACGGCCTGGTGGAGGACGGCTACGGCTACTACCGCAATCAGCTCAAGAGCCTGGGCTGGGATGCCACGCCACCGCCGCTGGCCTACGCCCCGGACCTGCTGCGTTGTCGGATGCTGGATGCGGCACTGGCGCAGATCGGCGCCGTGACCGACCCGCGGATGGCGGAGGTGACACGGTTTTCCATCGACAAGCTGCAGCACAGCAGCAAGGCCTTGCTGCGTTTCGAAAAGCGTTCGCTGGAGCGCTCGGCCTTCCAGTTGCTGCCCTGTCGGGTGAGCCAGCCGGGTTATGTGGATCTGGTGCTCTATCACCAGACCCTGGAGTCAGCGGACCGCTGCCGCGGCTTTCTGTTCTTCGAACGTGTCGTCACGGGTGCCAGGGCCGACCTGGTGCGTTTCAACCCGCGCCTGTTCGAGGCCACCTATGCCGCGCGGGTTCGCGAGCGCCTGACCCGGGCGCTGCTGGAGGATGTCCACGAGCTCTGACGCCGTGGCTCAGGACACCAGGTAACCCTTGATCCCGGTAAAGATGATCTGTGCCGCCAGGGCGCAGACGAACAGGCCCATCAGCCGGCTGACGATCTGCAGACCCTGGTCGCCGAGGATCTTCTCGATGCGGTTGGACAGGTACAGCACCAGGCCGACGGTGACGCTGGCCAGGGCGATACTGACGATCGCCAGCGCCTTGTCGTCCCAGTGCGGCTGGCTGACCCCCATCACCAGCAGGGCGCCGATGGTGCCGGGGCCGACGGTGAGGGGAATGGTCAGCGGCACGATGGTCACGTCCTGCTGCACGTTGTCGGTCTGCACCGCCGACTTGCCCTGGGCCATGCCCAGCGCCGAAATGAACAGCACGCTGCCGGCACCGATGCGGAATGCATCCGGGGTGATGCCGAACACGCCGAAGATCACGCGCCCGAACAGGTACAGCAGGACGCTGGCCACCAGCACGCCGGTCGCCACCTTCCAGGCCAGGTGCTTGCGCTCCTTGCTGGAGTAGCCGCGGGTCAGGCTGATGAAGCAGGACAGAACGAAAAACGGGCTGTAGAGCACGAGCATCTTCAGGTAAACGCTGAACAACTCATGGAGCATGGTCTGGGCTCGCGAAAGGACAAGGGCGGGAAGTGTATCAGTGTGACGCCGGTGCGCCTGCGGCGGCGCGTGCCTGTTCGCGACGGGCGATCCAGTGCTCGACCACTTCGCGCAGTTGCGACAGTTCCACCGGCTTGGACATGTGCCCATCCATGCCGGCCAGGCGCGCGCGCTCCTTGTGCTCGGCGAGGATATGCGCGGTCAGCGCCACCACCGGCGTGCGCGGGCGCTCCATGGTGGCCTCCCAGGCACGCAGTTGCTGGGTGGCGGAGAAGCCGTCGAGGATCGGCATTTCGCAGTCCATCAGCACCAGGTCGTACTGCCTGGCCTTCATTGCCTTGAGCGCTTCCTCACCGTTGCTGGCGGTGTCCGGCTCGATGCTGAGCTTGCCCAGCATGCCGCGAATGACCTTGGTGGAAATGCTGTTGTCCTCGGCGACGAGAATACGGAAATCCGCCGGCAGCTCGATCGGTACCGGTTTCGGCGCCGGCGCCAGGCCTGGCGGTGGCGCCTTGCTGCGCTGTGCCAGTTCTTCGGCGAGGGTGGTCTTGAGGGTGTAGCCGGCCACCGGCTTGGCGAGGATGCGTTTGACCCCGGCATTGCGCGCGATGATCTTGCTCGGCGCGTTGCTGATGCCGGTGAGCATGACCAGCAGGATGTCGTGGTTCAGGCTCGGGTCTTCCTTGATCTTCGCGGCCAGTTGCATGCCGGTCATGCCGGGCATGTTCTGATCCAGCAGCACCGCATCGAAGTAATCGCGCAGGTGCGCCTTGGTCCGCAGCAGGGCCAGCGCTTCCTTGCCCGACGGCACTGCACTGACGTTCATGCCCCAGGCGCCGCACTGCTGCACCAGGACCTTGCGACAGGTGTCGTTGTCGTCCACCACCAGGACCCGCGCACCGCGCAGCGAGGCGTCGAGGTCGGTGGCCGGCTGTTCCAGGCGCTGCGAGTCGAGGGGCAGGGTCAGCCACAGGGTGTTGCCCTGGCTGTGGCTGGTCTTGATGCCGAACTCGCCCTGCATCAGGTTGACCAGCTGCTTGGCGATGACCAGGCCGAGGTGGCCGCCGAGCTTGTTGCTCGACAGGAAGTGCTTGCTGTGCAGCTCGGCCTGCAGCAGGGCATCGCGCTCGGCTGGCTGCATGGCTTCGCCGCAGTCCTGCACGGCGATGCGCAGGCGCGGGCGGTCGCCGCGCTGGTCGAGGGCCACCACCAGCAGGATCTCGCCGTGGTCGGTCTTCTTCAGGGCATTGTCGAGCAGGCTGAGCATGGCCTGGCGCAGGCGGGTCGGGTCGCCGCTGATGACCCGCGGCACCTGGGGCTGGGTGAAGCTGATCAGTTCGATGTTCTGCTGCTCGGCCTTGGCCCGGAAGATACCCAGGCAATCCTCGATCAGGGCGTTGAGGTCGAACTGCACGTCGTCCAGCTCGATCTGCCCGGACTCCAGCTTGGAGATGTCGAGGATCTCGTTGATCAGGGTCAGCAGCTCGTTGCCGGCACTGTGGATGGTCTGCACGTAGTCGCGTTGCTTGACCGACAGCGGCGTGCCCAGGAGCAGTTCGGTCATGCCCAGCACGCCGTTCATCGGTGTGCGGATCTCATGGCTGATCTTGGCCAGGAACTCGGCTTTGGCGTTGATCTCGGCGTTGCTCGCCGCCTGCTCGCGGCTGGCGCTGAAGCGTGCCTCGCTGATGCTGCGCAGGCGTTCGCTGACCGACAGGTTGAGCAGCAGGCCGCTGAGCACGGTGAGGCCGAGCAGAATGAACAGCAGGGTCTGGGTCGGCGTGCGGGTGAGGCCGAGCAGGGCCGGCAGCACCACCAGGCAGCCGAGGTTGAAGATCAGCATGGCCAGGGCGAACAGGCGCGCCGGGGCGAAGCCCTTGTACCAGTGATAGCTGGCGACCCCGAGCATGCTCAGGCAACCCAGGGCCACCAGGGCGTAGGTCATCAGGTTCAGGGGCAGGGTTTCGACGAACAGCAGCAACAGCCCGCAGAACACCACCAGCAGCATTTGCCCCTGCAGCAGACGATTGACCCGCGAGGGGCCGAGGGGGGCGAAGAAGCGCTGGGTGAAGGACAGTCCGCAGAGGGTGGCGAGCATCACCGTGAGGTAGGCCGCCGGGGTCTGCGCGGCGTGCCAGAGGTTCCACGGGCCGCTGAGGTTGAGCAGGATCAGCGCGCTGAGCAGCATCAGCAGGTGATAGCCGGCCAGCCACAGGCTGCTGGCCGAGCGGGAATAGGCGAAACGGGTCAGGTTGTGCAGGACGAGCATGCCCAGGCAGCCGAACAGCAGACCGAACAGCAGCGCGCGGCGCTGGTCGGCGGCGGCCTCGACCGCGGGCAGCAGGCTGATGCCGGGGCGCAACTGGTGCTCGGACACCAGGCGCAGGTAAACGTCCAGCGCCACGGGGCTGGCGGGCAGGGAGAGGAGCTGGTCGTTGCTGCTCAGGGTCAGCAGGCCGCTGTCGCTGCGTCGCCCGTTGTGGGTCTGCTGCACCAGGTTGTTGCCGTCGAGTACGTAGAGGTCCAGGCGCGACAGGTCCGGGGCGAAGACGCGGATCACCTGTTCCTGCTGGCCGGGGGGCAGGCGGTAATGCAGCCAGAGCGCCTGGTTCGGGGCGGCGGCGTCGAGCTGGTTGAGATCGATGGGGCTGAACTGGTTGCGGTAGCGTTCGGAACGGATGTCGCCGAGTTGCAGATTGGCCTGGTTGTCGAGCAGAACGGCCCAGCCGCTGCCGGACTCGGCCATGGCCGGGGGCAGGCAGAACAGGGTCAGCAGGCTGACGAGGGTTCCAATGGCAATCCTGAGCCAACGCACGACTATATCCCTTCCTCGCGTGATGCCGGTGTACAACTATGCGCGGCGTGCCAAGGCGAAGGCAAGGCCCCGCCGGGGCCCTGCCGAGGTGCCGGGCGCCGCGCCACAGGGGCGCCGCGCTCCCGAACCCGCGGATTACTCCTGATGCTCGCCACGCTCACGGGCGATGGCGCGATAGCCGATGTCCTTGCGGTAGAACGCGCCGTCCCAGTCGAGCTCCGCGGCCAGGCGGTAGGCCTGCTGCTGTGCGGCTTCGACGGTATCGCCCAGGGCGGTGGCGCAGAGCACGCGACCACCGCTGGTGACGACCTGGCCGTCCTTCAGCGCGGTACCGGCATGGAACACCTTGCCCTGCAGCGCGGCGGCGGCCTGCAACCCCTTGATCGGTGCACCCTTGGCGTAGTCGCCCGGGTAACCGCCGGCGGCCAGCACCACGCCCAGGCTCGGGCGCGGGTCCCAAACGGCTTCGATCTTGTCCAGGGCCTTGGCCAGCGCGGCCTCGACCAGCAGCACCAGGCTCGATTCCAGACGCAGCATGACCGGCTGGGTTTCCGGGTCGCCGAAACGGCAGTTGAACTCGATGACCTTCGGGTTCCCGGCCTTGTCGATCATCAGACCAGCATAGAGGAAACCGGTGTAGACGTTGCCTTCGGCGGCCATGCCGCGCACGGTCGGGTAGATCACCAGGTCCATGACGCGCTGGTGCACGTCGGCGGTGACCACCGGTGCCGGGGAGTAGGCGCCCATGCCGCCGGTGTTCGGACCGGTATCGGCGTCGCCGACGCGCTTGTGGTCCTGGCTGGTGGCCATCGGCAGCACGTTGGCGCCGTCGACCATGACGATGAAGCTGGCTTCCTCGCCATCGAGGAACTCCTCGATGACCACGCGCGAACCGGCGTCCCCGAAGGCGTTGCCGGCGAGCATGTCGCGCACGGCGTCTTCGGCTTCGGCCAGGCTCATGGCGACGATCACGCCCTTGCCGGCGGCCAGGCCGTCGGCCTTGATCACGATCGGTGCGCCTTTTTCACGCAGATAGGCCAGGGCCGGCTCGATCTCGGTGAAGTTCTGGTAGTCGGCGGTCGGGATCTTGTGACGCGCCAGGAAGTCCTTGGTGAAGGCCTTGGAGCCTTCCAGCTGGGCGGCGCCGGCGGTCGGGCCGAAGCAGTCCAGGCCGCGCTTGCGGAACAGGTCGACGACACCGGCGACCAGCGGTGCTTCCGGGCCGACGATGGTCAGGGCGACGTTCTTCTCGGCGAAGTCGGCCAGTTGCTCCAGGGCCAGGACGTCGATGGCGACGTTCTCGCACTTGGCTTCAGTGGCGGTGCCGGCGTTGCCCGGGGCGACGAAGACTTTCTCGATGCGCGGGTCCTGGGCGACTTTCCAGGCCAGGGCGTGCTCGCGGCCGCCGCTGCCGATGATCAAAACGTTCATGTCAAAACCTCGATGACGCTAATTCTGTTGGGGGGCATGGGAAAAGGCCGGAGGGCAAGGTGCCCGGTCCGGCCTCATCGCTGGCAAGCCAGCTCCCACAGGGGGCGTATTAGTGGCGGAAGTGGCGCATGCCGGTGAAGACCATGGCGATGCCCGCTTCATCAGCGGCGGCGATGACTTCGGCATCGCGCATCGAACCACCTGGCTGGATGACCGCGGTGATACCCACTTTAGCTGCGTTGTCGATGCCGTCGCGGAACGGGAAGAAGGCGTCCGAGGCCATGACCGCGCCCTGCACCTGCAGGCCGGCGTGCTCGGCCTTGATCGCGGCGATGCGCGCGGAGTTGACGCGGCTCATCTGGCCGGCGCCGACACCGATGGTCTGGCGATTCTTGGCGTAGACGATGGCGTTGGACTTGACGAACTTGGCCACTTTCCAGGCGAAGATCAGGTCGTGGATTTCCTGCTCGCTCGGGGCGCGCTGGGTCACGACCTTGAGGTCGCCCTCGGTGATCATGCCGATGTCACGGCTCTGCACCAGCAGGCCGCCGGTGACGCGCTTGTAGTCCCAGGCCGCGGCACGTTCGGCCGACCATTCGCCGCAGGCCAGCAGGCGCACGTTGGCCTTGGCCGCGACTACGGCGCGGGCTTCCTCGCTGACGCTCGGGGCGATGATGACTTCGACGAACTGGCGCTCGACGATGGCGCGGGCGGTTTCGCCGTCCAGCTCGCGGTTGAAGGCGATGATGCCGCCGAACGCCGACTCGGTGTCGGTGGCGTAGGCCAGCTCGTAGGCCTGGCGAATGCCGCCTTCAGGGCTGACCGCGACGCCGCACGGGTTGGCGTGCTTGACGATGACGCAGGCCGGCTTGACGAAGCTCTTCACGCATTCCAGCGCGGCGTCGGTATCGGCCACGTTGTTGTACGACAGTTCCTTGCCCTGCAGCTGCACCGCGGTGGCGATACCGGTTTCCGACGGCTTGGCCTCGACATAGAACGCCGCGCTCTGGTGCGGGTTCTCGCCGTAGCGCATTTCCTGGGCCTTGATGAACTGGCTGTTGAAGGTGCGCGGGAATTCGCTGCGGCCTTCGGTGCTCAGGGTCTCGGCGGCCTGGTTGCCGGCCTTGAGGTTTTCCAGGACGCTGGCGTAGTCGCTGGCGTTGACCACGATGGCCACGTCCTTGTGGTTCTTGGCCGCGGAACGGACCATGGTCGGGCCGCCGATGTCGATGTTCTCGATGGCGGTCGGCAGGTCGCAACCCGGCTTGGAGATGGTGGCTTCGAATGGGTACAGGTTGACGGCGACCAGGTCGATCGGCTTGATCCCGTGCTCCTGCATGATGGCGTCGTCGGTGCCGCGACGGCCGAGGATGCCACCGTGGATTTTCGGATGCAGGGTCTTGACCCGGCCGTCCATCATTTCCGCGAAGCCGGTGTAGTCGGCGACTTCGACCGCGGCGACGCCGTTGTCCTGGAGCAGCTTGAAGGTGCCGCCGGTAGACAGGATCTCGACGCCAAGGCCTTGCAGCTCACGGGCGAATTCGAGGATCCCGGTCTTGTCGGAAACGCTGATCAGGGCACGGCGGATCGGCAGGCGGGTAGTCTGGTCGGTCATTTCAGATTCCATAACGCGGTGGAGTCAGCAAAAAAGGCGACCTCACGGTGGAGTCGCCTTTTCTGGTTGGGATTCATGCTTACAGCAGGTCGTACTGCTTGAGTTTCTTGCGCAGGGTGCCTCGGTTCAGCCCCAGCAGCTCGCTGGCCTTGGTCTGGTTGCCCTTGACGTAGTTCATCACGCTTTCGAGCAAGGGGGCCTCGACTTCCGAGAGCACCAGGTTGTACACGTCCGTGACAGCAGCGCCTTCGAGGTGGGCGAAATAGTTGTGCAGCGCCTTCTCCACGCTTCCGCGAAGGGTCTGGCCCTCTTCGCTGGGGGTATTGAGGTGCTGTTTCAGGTTGACGTTGTCGCTCACGGGCGTTGTTCCACTCACTAAAGTCTCGGTCATCGTCGTCATGCGGCCACCCCTTGTCCGTCCTCTGTCTCAAGGCTCTGTTGCCGTTCGCTGAAGAACAGGCGAACGTCGGCGCATTGCGCGTGTGTGTCTTCCAGACGATTGAACCGGGCGCGAAACTCCCTTGCCCCCGGTAACGTCGCCAGATACCAGCCAACGTGCTTGCGGGCGATGCGTACGCCCATTACATCGCCATAGAAGGCGTGCAGCGCTGCCAGGTGTTCCAGCAGAATCCGTTCCACCTCGCCCAGCGCCAGCGCCGGCAGCGTCTCGCCGGTGCGCAGGTAATGCTCGATCTCGCGAAAGATCCAGGGGCGCCCCTGGGCGGCACGTCCGATCAACAGGCCATCGACGCCGGTGCTGTCGAGCACCTGGCGGGCCTTTTGCGGCGAGGTGATGTCGCCATTGGCGAATACCGGGATCGACACCGCCTGCTTGATCGCAGCGATGGTGTCGTATTCGGCTTCGCCGGTGTACAGGTCGGCGCGGGTACGGCCATGCACGGCCAGCGCCTGGATCCCGGCCTGCTCGGCGATCTTCGCCACGGTCAGGCCGTTCTTGTTGTCGCGGTCCCAGCCAGTGCGGATCTTCAGGGTCACCGGCACCTCCACTGCGGCGACCACCGCGTGGAGGATTTCACTGACCAGCACTTCATCTTTCAATAAAGCAGAGCCTGCAGCCTTGTTGCAGACTTTTTTTGCCGGACAGCCCATGTTGATATCGATGATCTGCGCACCCAGCTCGACGTTGGCGCGGGCCGCCGCGGCGAGCATCTGCGCGTCGCCACCGGCGATCTGCACCGAGCGCGGCTCGGGGTCGCCTTCGTGGATCATGCGCAGCCGCGATTTGCGGCTGTTCCACAGGCTCATGTCGCTGCTGACCATTTCCGACACCACAAGACCCGCGCCCATCCGTCGGCAAAGCTGGCGAAAAGGCTGGTCCGTGACCCCGGCCATCGGGGCAAGGATCAGGTTGTTCTGCAGTTCGTATGGGCCGATGCGTACCGCCGACATAGGAGTTCCCTGTTGTGGGGCCGGATCATGAGAGTTCGAAAAAGGGTGGGCATGATACCCGCTCTCGATGACCGGATAAAGATGAATCTGGATAAAATCTGAACAGTTGCGCCTATGGGAGGGGCCGCAATCGACGTGTGCCCGACGCCGGAAAGCCGGCGTCGGGCAGCGGTGATCACTCGGGCGAGCGGAAGCTGAGGCTGTAGTTCACGGCCTTGGGCCCCGGATCGAGAATGTCCAGGGCGATGTGGATCGGGGTCTGGCTGGGCATCTCGGCCTTGCCGGCCAACTCGCCGCTGAGGTACTCGGCGGGCTTGAAGCGACGGCTGGCGATCAACTGGCCGTTGAGGTCGGCGAAACGCAGCTCCAGCAGCGGAAAAGGCTGCGAGAATGGCGCCCGGTTGTAGATGATCGCGTCCACCACCAGCGCCCCCTTGAAGTCGGGATGGCTGCGCACCACCAGGTTGCTGCTCTTGATCCTGGCGATATCGACCTTGGACGGCACTTCGCAGCCGAGGGTCGGGCAGAGCTCCTGGAACCACGGGCGGTACTGGTCCTGGCGGGCCAGTTCGTCGTAGTGGTACCAGATGTACTGGCCCGCCAGGGCGGCGGCGGCCAGCAGGATCAGCAGCAGCCAGAGCAGACGCTTGCCGAGGTTGCTGCGCGGCTTCTGCCAGTCCAGTTGCAGCGGGTCGTCGACCAGGTCGATCAGGGGTTCCTTGCGCGGCGACCGGGACGGTTCGGCGAGCGCCCCGAGCGCGGGGTCGCGACGCTCGTCGGCGGCGATGTCGTCCTGGTCATCGTCGTCGCGGGCCGACAGGCGGGGCGCGCCGTCGGTCGGATCATCGTCATCGGCGGCGAGGGGCGCCGAGCGCGTCGGCGGGACGTCGTCCTCCGCTGCCGTCAGGTCCAGGGACAGTGATGGCTCGGTGCGTTCGTCCGTCAGCGGTTCGTCGATCAGCGGCGTCGCGGTTTCCACCTCTTGCAGCGGCGGTTCGTCGAGCGTTGGTTCGTGGACCTCGGGTTCGCTGCCGGCAGCGCCGAACAGGCCATCTTCGAGCAGTTCGTCGGCGCGCGGGTCGTCGCGCTGGGCGCTGAGGCTGTCGTCGCGCCGCGGGGGCGCGTGAAAGTCCACGCTGGGCTGGATTTCACGCTGTTCGAGACGGGCCAGCTCACGGTCGAGGTCGAGCTGGTCGAGGTCCAGGTCGGCCAGTTCGACGTCGTTCCAGTGCTTCGTTGCCGCTGCCGGCGGCTCCGGCGCCACCTCCGGCACGGGCGGCGGGGCGGCGGGCGGCGCGATGGGCGCGGGCGCGGGATCAGCGGCGGGCGCCGGTTGCAGCGCGGCATTCTGCTCCAGCAACTGGCGGGCGGCGTTGAACACTTGCAGGCAATTGCCGCAGCGGACGACACCACGAGCCACGCTCAACTGATTGTGGCTGACGCGAAAGCTGGTCTGGCAATGCGGGCACTGGGTGACGAAACTGTCGGTCATGCGGCGGTCCGGAGGGGTGAGCTGAAAACTAGTCTAGTTAACGACGATGACCGCTGATGCGCACCCAGCCATCGCGGACGACGATCGGGTCGAGGTCGAAGTCCGCCGCGTAGGCCGCGGCCACTTCCTCGCCCTGTTCGGCGAGGATGCCGGACAGCGCCAGCAGGCCGCCCGGACGCACCAGGCCGCTGAGCTGCGGCGCCAGCGACACCAGCGGGCCGGCGAGGATATTGGCGACCAGCACGTCGGCCTGCATGGCCGGCATCTGCTCGGGCAGGTAGAGGTCGAAGTCCGCTTCGGCGATGCCGTTGCGTCCGGCATTGTCACGCGAGGCCTCCAGGGCCTGCACGTCGATATCGGTACCGGTGGCGCGGCGCGCGCCCAGCAGCAGCGCGGCGATGGCGAGGATGCCCGAGCCGCAGCCGAAGTCGAGCACGTTGGCCCCGCTCAGGTCCTGACCGTCCAGCCATTCCAGGCACAGCGCGGTGGTCGGGTGGGTGCCGGTGCCGAAGGCCAGGCCCGGGTCCAGCAGCAGGTTGACCGCGTCGGGTTCCGGCGCCGCATGCCAGCTCGGCACGATCCACAGGCGCCGGCCGAAACGCATCGGCTGGAAGTTGTCCATCCAGCTGCGCTCCCAGTCCTGGTCGGCGATGACCTCGGCGTGGTGCTCCGGCAGTTCGGCGCCGGTCAGCAATTGCAGGTGGGCGAACACCGCCTCGGGCTCGGCATCGGCCTCGAACAGCGCCAGCAGGTGAGTGTTGGACCACAGTGGCGTGGTGTTCAGGTCCGGTTCGAAGATCGGCTGGTCTTCGGCGTCCATGAAGGTCACGGAAACCGCGCCCACTTCCAGCAGGGCGTCTTCATAGGTTTCGGCCTGTTCCGGAGTGATGGCCAGACGAACTTGTAACCAGGGCATGGAGGTACCTTCACCAAGGAGATTCAGCGCAGTGCTGCGAAAGCCCGCCAGTGTACGCCAGCCGGGCGGCAAAGTGGATAACGAACGCCTGGCGTCCCGGCGCTAACTATCTATCACCCGTGCCCGGCCTGCCTCGCTCACCCTCGACGGCCTCATTCAACAAGGAGTCAGATGATGAGCATCGATCTAATCGACGGGCCAGGGCGCTTGTCGCTGCTGGAGCTGACGCGCTGGGAGCTGTGGATACGCCGGTTCTTCGACGGGCAACCGTTCTTCGAACCGTTCGCCCGTGAACGCCTGATGGTGCATCTGCGTACCTACTACCCCCATGAAGACGTGGCGCCCTCGTTTCCCGAGTCGCTGCTGCAGGCGTTGCTGCAACGGCTGGTCGACGGCCAGTTGCCGTCGTTCGAGGAGCAGCGGCAGGGTTCCGCGGAGCGCTTGGCGGACGAGTTGCCCGCGACGGCTGACCCGGAGCAGGCCGAAGAGCGCCGGCAGACCCTCGTGCAGATCATCGAGGGCGTGGTTTCGGGCCTGGTCAGCGACTACTGCCAGTCCTTGCAGCGGCAGTGGCAGCGGCGTCCGGCCGGGCTCGACGGCGAGAGTATCGTCGGCGCGAGATTCCGCGAGCGCCTGGAGGCGCACTGTGCCGCGCTGACCGCGCTGTTCTCCCTGGAAACCCTGAAACGGTTCGATGGCCAGACGCTGCGCCAGTACATCCTGGCCATGGAAGCGCGCTGGCGTGAATCGTTCGACGGCGGCGGCGGGCTGCCCGACAAGGAGCGCCAGCAGATCGACGGGCTGATTCGTACCGCCCTGGGCGACTGGTTCGCCGGATTGAACCGCGACGACCTGGACACCCTGCGGGATTTCCAGCAGCACGCCGCGCTCCTGCGCGAGCAGGCCCGCCTGCTGCTGGAGGACGTGGAGTCGCTGCATGCCCACGCCAGGGTGGAAATCATCGCCTGGACCCGTGCCCTGCTCGGCGTGGAACTCGAACCGGACGAGCTGCGCGTGGAGACGCGGCTGAACCACCCGGATTACCCGGCGACGCGCACCACCCGGCTCGCCGAACTGGTGGCGGAGGGGCCGTTCGACGCGGATACGGGCAAGTCACGCAGCTTGTCGCGAGTACATGGCGCGCTCAACCGCAGGCTGCCCGAGGACTTCCTCGACAGCCTCCTGGCGGCAGTCGATCCGCGCTCCACCTACCACCAGCGACTCGCGGAACGCTATGGCCGCCCCGATGTGCTCGCCGCCCTGTACGACCTGAACGACCTGTGTCTGCAGCAGAGCGCCTACATCGCCCGCTGCAAGGGGCACCTGAGCAGCGAGGGACATGACCTGGTCATGCGGGTCCGGGCCGGCAATGGCGTCGGTCGGGACGAGGCCGGCGAAAAAGTGACCGGCATTTCCCAGTTCCCCGACGCGCCACTGGCGCAGCTGCTGCTGTTCCATGCCCAGGACGACAGCGGACGGGTCTCGGGCCTGGTGCTCTACGCCCCCGGCAAGCCCGACGGCCAGGAGTGGATCGAGTTGCCGTCGCTGCGCGCGCTGGCCGCGGAACTGGGGGGCTGGCTGCGCGACGAAGCGGGGACGCGCTACCTGCTCGACCGCCTCAACGTCAGCGGGCAGGGCAAGGCCGAGACCTTCTACGCCGGCGTGCGCGAGCGGCCCGACACCTGGGACCTGAGCCGTGACCACCGTGGCCAGCACTACGGTTACGCCGAGTGCAGCCGCCACCTGATCGAGCTGGGGCGGGACAATCACCTCGACCAGGTGGCGTGGTACGAGGCGCCGCGCTGGCTGCAGGAACTGCCAGCGAGCAAGCGCCGGTTGATTGCCGGGCTCAACGAAGACCTGCGCCTGCTCAACGAGGCGATGCAGCAGCGGGTGGGCGAGCAGGAAAGCTTCCTGGCGTTCTCCCGGCGGACCACTCAGGCCGGCCTTGCCCGCTATCTCAAGGACTGTGGCGTGGTCGGCGATGTCGACCCGCAGACCATCCTCTTCGATTTCGTCCCGGGACTGGACTCGTCGGTAAAGATCACCCGCACCCTGCTCGACCTGGCCATGTACGGCCATGACGACAACTGGGGCCTGGATAACCCGCGGATGCCGGTGCGTTCGTCCGTCGGGCAGGACCTGAGCAGGGTGCGGGCCTCCGACCTGGCGACCTGGCTGCGCAGTGCCTACCTCGGCGAGCACTACGCGCAATCGCTGCGCAAGGCATTCCTCGATGCCAGTCATCCACAGTACGCCGGGCGTCGCGCCCTGCACTTGCGCCTGGCCCGAACGACCCTGCGGCGTGATGTGCATGCCACCCATGGCAAGGGGATGCTCCAGGCCGATGAGCGCGACTGGTTGCTGGGCGAGATCGACAGGCTGGACGAGGTCCGCGGGGAGCAGGGCGACTCGGCGGACAATATCGCCGGCAACGGCGTGTTCCGCTTCACCCTCAACGGGCGCCAGAGTGTCGGCCTGTACGTGTTCCGGCGTATCGTCGGCGATGTCGCGCAGGACTGGCTGTACACCCCGCAGGCCCCCGACGGGCTGACCCTGCGCAAGTACCAGGGCTTCGTTGGTAGCGAACGGGGGGCGATGCACGACTGGTATCTGCAGCACCTGCGTTTCGTCGATCGTCCGGCGGTGTCGCAATGGCTGGTGCAGTTGGCGAGGGGCGAGCGCACCCGCGACGCCCTGCGCGAGGGCAGCCGGGTCAGCGACTTCACCGCCGAGTACGACGAGCACCTGAACAGCCATATCAGCGACATCGAGGCGGTGACCCGCAGCCGCCACGAGGTGATCGTCGAGCAGGTGACCAAGGGCCTGTTGTATGCCGCCTTCCCCTTGAGCCTGGCGTTTCCGCCGCTGGGTTTCGCCCTCGATGCGGTGTTCCTGGCCATCGGCAGCGCCAAGGCGATCGCCAGCCACATCGCCGATGATGACTCTGCCGCGCTGGGGCACTGGCTCGGTGTGGCCGCCGGACTCTGGGGCATCGCCCTGCCGGGGGCATGGGGCGCACTGATGCATGCCTCGCGCGCCGGGGTGCGCAAGGTCAGCGAGATCAGTCGCTGGAACCAGGTCACCGATCAGGCCCGGCCGGGCGTGCGTCAGGGCGAGCGTGCGGTGATCAGCGTGATGGACGAGCAGCGTGCGCTGAAAACCGTTCCGGACAACCTGCGCAGCATGGAAAAGGGCGGTATCTGGCGCGGCGTGTTCCAGGGCGGGGGCGACAGCGGGCAGGTGGCGTTCTACGTCCGCGATCGCGGTCGCTACTTCCAGGTGGTCCATGATCGCGACTACCAGACGCTGCGCCTGGTCGATCCGCAACATCCCCAGGCACAGTACCGGGTACCGATACGCCTGGGGCCGGGAAACCGTTGGCAGTTCAACCCGCAGGTCGGCTTGCGCGGGGGCGCGCCGACCGTCTACCTCGGCCAGGTGCGCGAGGTCTTCGAGGCTTTCCCGGCGCGGGTCAATCCCTTGCCGGAGCGCGGCGTGCTGCAGGGCGAGGGGCTGATTGCCGGCTTCAATCCGGCCCTCTCCGACAACTACCTGTACTCGCTGAACATCGAAAGCTGTGTGGTGGCCTGCCTGTACAACCCGGCCACGCAGCGGGGGGCGATGATCCATATCGATCACAATATTCGCGGGCTGATCGAGGATGCGCTGGACTCGGCGCTGAGCGGTATCCGCCAGGGCGGCGGGGAGGAGCGGATCGCCGCGACGCTGGTGGGTGGCGACTGGCTGTCGAGCGGCGCGGACATCGGCGGACCGGTTCGCTCGGCGCTGGCCCGCCGGGGGATCACGGCGGATTGGGATCACTGGTCGTATTCGTCGTGCTTCGGCAACATCTACGGGGTTCGCCTCGACCTCGCCGATGGCGCGGCCAGCGTCTTCACCAGCACGCGGTCCAGCGTGCAGCGGGTGATCGACCCGATCCTGCTGGATGCCACCCGCGGTGGCCAAAGCGACCTGGCCCGGCGTGCCATGCGCTTCCTCCAGCGTTTTCGCGAGGATCCGCTGGTGCAGACCGGCACGGGCGCCATCGCGACGCTCGGCGGCAAGCCGGCAAGTGCCTCGCAGATCGAGGCGCAGGCATTGCTGCTGACCAACCTGGGCAGTTGAGCCCAACGAAAAAGCCCCGAACCTGGGTTCGGGGCTTTTCACATTCAACGCGAGGTGCAACCGGCGGGATTACTCCGAAGCCAGCTTGTGCTCCAGGTAGTGAATGTTGACGCCGCCCTTGCAGAAGGCTTCGTCACGGACCAGATCACGGTGCAGCGGGATGTTGGTCTTGATCCCGTCGACGACGATTTCGTCCAGGGCATTGCGCATGCGTGCCATGGCTTCGTCGCGGTCCTTGCCGTAGGTGATCAGCTTGCCGATCAACGAGTCGTAGTTCGGCGGAACGGTGTAGCCGCTGTACAGGTGCGAATCGACGCGAACGCCGTTGCCGCCCGGAGCGTGGAAGTGCTTGACCGTGCCTGGGCTCGGGATGAACTTCTTCGGATCCTCGGCGTTGATCCGGCATTCCAGGGCGTGACCGCGGATGACCACGTCGTCCTGGGTGAACGACAGCTTGTTGCCAGCGGCGATGCTGAGCATCTCCTTGACGATGTCGATACCGGTGACCATTTCCGAAACCGGGTGCTCTACCTGCACGCGAGTGTTCATCTCGATGAAGTAGAAGCGGCCGTTCTCGTAGAGGAACTCGAAGGTGCCGGCGCCACGGTAGCCGATCTCGACGCACGCCTGGACGCAGCGATCGAAGACTTCCTGGCGGGCCTTCTCGTCGATGCCCGGAGCCGGAGCTTCTTCCAGTACCTTCTGGTGACGGCGCTGCAGCGAGCAGTCACGGTCGCCCAGGTGCACGGCGTTGCCCTGGCCGTCGGAAAGAACCTGGACTTCCACGTGACGTGGGTTGGTCAGGAACTTCTCCAGGTAGACCATCGGGTTGCCGAAGGCGGCACCGGCTTCGGTACGGGTCAGCTTGGCCGAGGAAATCAGGTCCTCTTCCTTGTGCACCACGCGCATGCCGCGACCACCACCGCCACCGGCGGCCTTGATGATCACCGGGTAGCCCACCTGACGAGCGATCGCCAGGGCGGTCTCTTCGTCTTCCGGCAGCGGGCCGTCGGAGCCCGGTACGGTCGGCACGCCGGACTTGATCATGGCGTCCTTGGCCGACACCTTGTCGCCCATCAGGCGGATGGTGTCGGCGTTCGGGCCGATGAAGGCGAAGCCGGATTTCTCTACCTGTTCGGCGAAGTCGGCGTTTTCCGCGAGGAAGCCATAGCCAGGGTGAATGGCGGTGGCACCGGTGACTTCGGCGGCGGCGATGATCGCCGGGATGTGCAGGTAGGATTCCTTGGACGAGGCCGGGCCGATGCACACGGACTCGTCAGCCAGGCCCAGGTGCATCAGCTCGCGGTCGGCCGTGGAGTGTACGGCGACGGTCTTGATGCCCAGTTCCTTGCAGGCACGCAGGATACGCAGGGCAATTTCGCCGCGGTTGGCGATCAGAACTTTTTCCAACATCGCAGGCTCTCCGCGGTTCAAACGATGGTGAACAGCGGCTGGTCGAACTCAACCGGCTGACCGTCTTCCACCAGGATGGCGTCGATGACACCGCTGACATCGGCTTCGATGTGGTTCATCATTTTCATGGCTTCGACGATGCACAGGGTGTCGCCTTTCTTCACGCTCTGGCCGACTTCGGCGAAGGCTGCCGAGGTTGGCGAAGCCTTGCGGTAGAAGGTGCCGACCATTGGCGAGCGAACCACGGTGCCTTTCAGCTGTGGCGCAGCGGCTTCGGCAGCCGGGGCGGCAGCGGCAGCGGCGACAGGCGCGGTAACCGGAGCGACGGCGGCGGCCATCGGGGCCGGCGCGTAGAACTGCTGGGCTGGAGCCTTGCTGTGGCGGCTGATGCGCACGGACTCTTCGCCTTCCTTGATCTCCAGCTCGTCGATGCCGGACTCTTCCAGCAGTTCGATCAGTTTCTTGACTTTACGAATATCCATTAATCATCAACTCCCAAGATTTGGTCAGGGTCGTATGAACGTGATTCAAACGTTCTTGTAAGCCTGGCGACCGCCAGGCTCGCGTTATTCAGGATTTTGCGCCGGCAGCCAGTTGCTCCAGGGCGGACTCCAGGGCCAGGCGGTAACCGCTGGCGCCCAGGCCGCAGATCACTCCCACGGCGACATCCGAAAAGTAGGAGTGGTGACGGAATGGCTCGCGCTTGTGCACGTTGGACAGATGCACTTCGATGAATGGGATGCTCACTGCCAGCAATGCGTCACGTAATGCGACGCTGGTATGTGTGAAAGCCGCCGGATTGATCAGGATGAAGTCCACGCCTTCGTTGCGCGCGGCATGGATCCGGTCGATCAGTTCGTATTCGGCGTTGCTTTGCAGGTATTGCAGATGGTGGCCGGCGGCGCGGGCGCGCTGCTCCAGGTCCTGGTTGATCTGCGCCAGGGTCACGGCACCGTAGACGCCAGGTTCGCGCGTTCCGAGCAGGTTCAGGTTGGGGCCGTGCAGCACCAGTAGGGTTGCCATCTGCGCATCCTTTGATTTTGTAGGACATGATTACAAGCGCGGCGACTATGCCGCAAAGACCCGAGCACTGTCCAGTTACCTGCAATAGCCAGCACGTTGAGCGAGATTCGCGCAAAATATGTGACTATTTTATTAATCCCGGTCATTGGCAGCGCTTTCCGGCGGCCCCGGGAAGTTATAGACGCAGATCGGCGCGAATGCGCTGCAGATGTTCGGCGAATTCGCCGGCGTTGGTCTCGCCTACCACGCGAGCGGCGTTGTTTTCGCTGCCGTTCGCGGCGAAGAACAGCAGCGCCGGTGGGCCGAACAGTTGGTAGCGGTCGAGCAGGGCGCGCTGTTCGGCGCTGCTTTGGGTGATATCGAAGCGCACCAGCCGGTATTCCTTGAGCAATGGCAGCACGTTCGGCGCATTCAGCACTTCATGTTCGATGACCTTGCAGCTGATGCACCAGTCGGCGTACCAGTCCAGTACCAGCGGCTGGCCGGCGGCCTTGGCTTCGGCGAGGACCCGGTCGAGTTCGGCGGGGCTGTCGATGGTCTGCCAGTCCTGATTGCCGGCCTGGGTGACGGCCGCGCCATTGCCAGCAACGGGCAACGGGCGCAGCGGATCGCTCTGGCCGCTGAGGGCGCCGTACCAGCAGGCCAGGGCGTAGACCAGCAGGAGCAGACCGAGCAGTTGCGCCAGGCGCTGGCGCGGGGTCTTCACCACGAATTCCAGGGCGCCGAGGAACAGCGCCACACCGGCGGCCAGCAGGCCCACCAGCACCAGGGTGACCTGGCCTGGCAACACGCGGCTGAGCAGGCCGACGGCCAGGCCCAGCAGCAGCACGCCGATGGCGTTCTTCACCGTGACCAGCCACGGCCCGCTTTTCGGCAGCCAGGCCGCGCCGCCGGTGGCCACCAGCAACAGCGGGGCGCCCATGCCCAGGCCCAGGGCGAACAGCTTCAGCGCACCGCCCAGGGCATCGCCGCTGGCGCTGATGTAGAGCAGGGCGCCGGCCAGCGGCGCCGAGACGCAGGGCGAGACCAGCAGGCTGGAGACCACGCCGAGCACCGCGGCACCGAGCAGCGAACCGCCCTTGGTCTGGCCGGCGACGCGGTCGAGACGGTCATTCAGGGCGCGCGGCAGCTTCAGTTCGAACAGGCCGAACATGGCCAGGGCGAACACCACGAAGAACAGCGAGAAGGGCACCAGCACCCAGGCCGACTGCAGGCGCGCCTGCAGGTTGAGGCTGGCGCCGAACAGGCCCATCAGGGCGCCGAGCAGGGCGAAGCAGGCGGCCATCGGCAGCACGTAGGCCAGCGACAGGGACAGGCCGCGCCAGCCGCCAACCTGGCCGCGCAGGACCACGCCGGAGAGAATCGGCAGCATCGGCAATACGCAGGGGGTGAAGGTCAGGCCGACACCGGCGAGGAAGAACAGCGCCAGGCTTTTCCAGGACCATCGTTCGCTGCTGCCGGGATCGCTGGCGGCTGGCGTCGTGGCGCCCGTGCCGGCGATGCTCAGGCGCTCGGTTTCCGGTGGGTAGCACAGACCCTTGTCGGCACAGCCCTGGTAGGTCACCACCAGGGTGAAGGGGCGTTTGTCGTCGCCGCGTGGCAGGTCGATATCGAGAATGCCGTGGTAGACCTCGACATCGCCGAAGAACTCATCGTGCTTGGCCTCGCCCGGCGGCAGTTGCGGGGTGCCCAGGGCGATGTCGGCCGGTTCGGCGCGGAACTGGAAGCGATGGCGATAGAGGTAGTAGCCCTCGGCGGGAACGAAGCGCAGCTTGATGCCCTGGGCATCGCCCTGGATCAGGTTGAGCTTGAAGGCTTCGCGGACCGGGAGAAAGTCGGCGCTGTTGTTCAGCGAGGGCGCGCCGAGGGTGGCGCTGGGGCGGCTGTCGAGCAGGCCGGCGCCCAGGGCGGGCAGGGCCAGGGCCAGCAGCAGGAGGCAAAGCAGACGACGCATGATGGTCTCGCGGGGGGGCGTAGGTGTCCGCATGATAGCGGAGTCTCGGCGGGGATGCGCAGGTGGTGGGCGTGCATGACCTCACCGTAGGAGCGCGGCTTGCCCGCGAAACGGGCGCGCAGCGGCCGCAAGATTGCTACCGCCGGCATGGCTTCAGATCGGGAACCGGGACCGCGATGCGGTCCTTTCGCGGGCAAGCCGCGCTCCTACGAGGGGGCGCGTGAAATCGATCAGAGGCGGAAAGCCCGCACCGCCGTATTCAGCTCCCCACCCAGGCGCAACAGCTGCTCGCCCTGGTCGCGCCCCTCGCCGATCCGCTGCAGATTGTCCTCGCCCAGATCATGAATCCGCTCGCTGTGGTCACGAATCTCGCTGACCGCGCCACTCTGCTGCGCCGTCACATCGGCAATCCGCACCGCGGTATCGGCGATGGTCTGGATCGCCGTGACGATCTCGTCCAGCGCACCATCGGCGGCCTGGGCCTGGTCGGCGGTGGCCTCGGCGTGTTCGAGCTGGATGCGCATGCCGTCCACCGACTCGCGCGCGGCCTGCTGCAGGCGGGTGATCAGGGTCTGGATCTCGCCGGTGGCACCGGTGGTGCGCTGGGCCAGCGAGCGCACCTCCTCGGCCACCACGGCGAAGCCGCGACCCATTTCCCCGGCCCGCGCCGCCTCGATGGCAGCGTTGAGGGCGAGCAGGTTGGTCTGTTCGGCGATGGCGCGGATCACCGTCAGCACGCCACCGATGGTCGCCGATTCCTGGGCCAGTTCCTCGATGGCTTGGGCGTTGCCCTGCACCTCGTCGACCAGCTTGCGCAGGCCGGTGAGGCTCTGGCCGATCACGGCCTGGCCCTGTTCCACCGCGAGACCGGCCTGGCGACTCGCATCGGCGGCCTGGCTGGCATCGCCGGCGACCTGCGTGATGGTCGCTTCCAGCTCGCCCAGGGCATCGCGGATCTGCGCGGTATCGCCAGCCTGGCGCTCGGCGCCGTCGTGCAGCGCGCTGCTCATGCCCGCCAGGGCACGGCTGCTGCCGGCGACCTGTTCGGCGTTGCTGCGAATGGTCCCGACCAGTTCCACCAGGTAGTCGCGCAGGCGGTTCAGCGAGTCCTGGATATCGTGCATCTCGCGGTTGCTCGGCGGCAGGTCGATCGGCTTGCTGAAGTCGCCGCCGGCCCACTCCGAGAGCGCCGGGTCGAGCGCCGTGAGCACCCGCGCCAGGCGCCGTTGCAGGCGGTCGATGACCAGCGCGATCAGCAGGATCAGGGCGATCATCACCCCCTGCATCAGGCGCACTTCACTCTGGATCTGGCCGTGCTGGCTGCGCACGCCCGGCTCCAGGTCGGCGATCGCCTGCTGCACCGCGGCGATTCGCGACTGGGTGGTGGCGGCCAGCTCGCTGCGCCGCTGGATCAGTTCGCGGGTGCGCTGCAGTTCCGCCGGGTAGCGGCCGATCAGGCTGTTCAGTTCGCGGCGCAGGCCGATGGCGTTGTCCTCGGCCTCGCTCTTGCTCTCGCTGGCCAGGCCCATCATCGCGGCGAAATCGTCGGAGCCGGAGGCGCTGGCGTCCTTGACGCCAAGCAACGGCAGGGCGTCGAGAACCTTGGCCTGCGCGGCGATCAGGTTCAGTTCCCGCTCGACTTCCTCCGCCAGTTCGCTGCGGCCGCTGCTGACCAGCTTGTCGCGTGCCAGGGACAGGCGGCCGAGGTGCAGGCCGGCCTCGACCAGCGCCGGGGTATAGCGGTCGCCTTCCGGGTTGCCGCTGTTCTGCGCGTAGCGCAGCCACTGTTCGAGGTTGGCGCCCATCTCGCGTTCGGCCTGCAGCAGCAGTGCCTGCGGATCGCCGGCCAGCTTGCCGGCGGCGAGCAGTTCGTTGCTGGCGAACAGGGCCAGGTTGTCCAGGCTCGGGCGTACGCTCTGGGCCAGTTCTTGTGGCAGTTGTTTCAGCTCTTCCTGGAGATCCTGGGTGGCCTGCAGGGCAGTGGCGTGCTGCAGCGCGTCACCGCTGCCGAGATAGGTCTGGATATTGCGCGCGACCTGGTTCTGGAACTGCTGGGACAGGCCCAGGTAGCGTTCCATCAGCAGATAAGGGCGCTCCAGCGCCTTTTGCGACCACCAGAGGGTGGCGCCAAGGGCGATGCAGACGAGGACCAGCAACAGGGTGTTGAGATTGGTGAGCAGCTTCAGGCGCATGTGCGTGACTACCGACGGCTGTAGGCAAGCCACTGAACTTATTGCGTTTTTATTGCATTGTTATGACGAACCGGGCGACTCGGTCAAAAAAAGTGGCCATTTGATTTCATTGCTCCACGCGCTGCACCCGATTGCGCCCGGCGCCCTTGGCCCGATACAGCGCCTCGTCGGCGGCGGTGGCCATGCTCAGGGCGTCGAGGTCGTCGCTCAGTTCCACCACCCCGGCGCTGAAGGTGCAGGACAGATCCTGCGGCTGGGCGGGGTAATGGATCTCGGCGAAGCGCCGGCGAATCTCGTCGAGCACCTTGTGCGCGGCGTTGAGATCGGTATTGGGCATGACGATGGCGAATTCCTCGCCGCCGTAGCGCCCGATGAAGTCGGTCTTGCGCAGGCGCTGCTTGAGAAACAGCGCCAGGCTCTTGATCACCCGGTCGCCCATGGGGTGGCCGTGGCTGTCGTTGACCTTCTTGAAGTGGTCGATATCCAGCATGGCGAAGCTCAGCGGCCGGCTCTCGCGACGGGCGCGGAAGCTGCAGTCTTCGAGCAGTTGCAGGATATGGGTGTGGTTGTACAGGCCCGTGAGGCTGTCGCGAACCATCCGCGCCTTGAGATTGCGCGCGCGCGCGGCCCGGGTGCGCACCGTGGTGATCAGGTGGCGCGAGCGGATCGGCTTGGTCAGGAAGTCGTCGCCGCCCTCGCTCATCGCGTCCAGTTGCTTGTCCAGGTCGTCCTCGGCGGACAGGTAGATGATCGGCACGCTGACATAGCGGTCGTTGTGACGGATCACCTTGGCCAGCTCGGGGCCGGTGCAGGCTGGCATGTACATGTCGAGGATGATCAGGTCGGGCTGGAAATCGGCCAGCTCGGCCATGGTCTGGATCGGGTCGGTGAGGGTGCGGGTGACGATCCCGGCATTGTTCAGCAGGCGTTCGGTATGCAGGGCCTGGGCTCGCGAGTCGTCGATGATCAGCACGCGGAACGGTTCGTACTGGGTGACGCTGGTGAGCAGTTCGACCTTTTCCAGCAGGCTCGACGCTTCCAGGGTGCCGGTGAGGAACTCCTGGCCACCGGCGCGTACCGCGGCGAGGCGGGTCGGGGTGTCGGTTTCGTGGAGGCTGAAGAACAGCAGCGGGACACGCTGCTCCAGTCCCTGCTGGGCCTGCTCCGCCAGTTTCAGGCCAAGACCGCTGCCACCGAAGTCCACGTCCATGACGATGGCCGAGGGCAAACGCTCGCTCATCGAGGCGCGGAAGGCGTCGGCGGTGTACAGCGGTTCCACGCCGAGGCCGAAGAATTCCAACTGCTTGGCCAGGCGTTCGGCGCGGTCGTGGTCCTGCAGCATCACGTACACCGGCTTGCGCAGCGGCGGCAGGGTCGTCTGTTCGAGACGGTCGCCCTGGCGCAGACCGGTGCGCGACAGGCGCTGCATCAGGCGGTTGAGCTCGCTGATCAGGCTGCTGCTCAGGCGCGCGCTGTTGGCCTCGACCGCCGCCAGGGTCTGGCCGATGGCTTCGGCCAGTTGGGTGTGCTCCGGTTGTTCGAAGCGCTCCGCATAGCGTTGCAGGCGCAGGTTGGCCTCGCACAGTTCGCCGAGGTCGCCGCTGGACCATTCGTTGCGCTGCAGGCGCTGCCAGATTTCCAGGATTTGCCGGGCCTGGTGAATGACCCGCTGGGCAAAGTGTTGCTTCAGTCGCTCGCGATTCGGGTCTTCTGGCTCGGTCATGTCCTGACTACTTATTAGAAATGAGGCAGTTCGAGTGATGGCTCTATGCTAGCACCACTTTTCGCGCAGACGAGTGCCCTGCATCAATTTATTGACGCCGGAGAACATTCATTTCGTGACCCCAGAGTCGCTTATGCGATCCGCCGCCCTTGCTTTATAGTTGCTGCCACCCTGGTCGCCGCCGACGCCGGCACCGCGATGTCCTGGCACCAATGCCCGGCCGCCGCGGTCGAACCCTGGAAACGCACTGACTGAAATAAGGACTACGCCATGCTGGACTGGAAAAACCGTACAGGCGGCACCGAGTCGCGCGAGGAGCGCAGCGCCGGCCGCGCCACGGCGAGCGGCAGTTACTTTCGCGGGCTGCTCAGCCGTTCGCTGGGCGCGCTGATCGGCCTTTATCTGCTGGTGACCATCGCCCTGGGCTGGTACTGGAGCCAGGAGCCCGAGCTGTTCCCGGTGCAGCAGAACGCCCAGGCCGCCGCCGAACGTGGCGGCCAGCAGATGGTGGTCGGCTACACCACCGTCGAGACCCTCAAGACCGTCGCCGGGACCCTGCTCAACAAGCCGGGCGGCTACATCTCCAACGACCGCTTCCCGCCGGGCCTGTGGATGGACAACATGCCGAGCTGGGAATACGGCGTGCTGGTTCAGGTCCGCGACCTGTCCCGTGCCCTGCGCAAGGATTTCGCCCGTTCCCAGTCGCAGTCCACCGAAGACGCCGACCTGGCCAAGGCCGAGCCGCGCTTCAACTTCGACAACAAGAGCTGGATCCTGCCGTCGAGCGAGTCCGAGTTCGAGGAAGGCATCAAATCCCTGACCCGCTACCAGGCCCGTCTGGCCAGCGGTGATTCGGGCGCGATCTTCTATACCCGCGCCGACAACCTGAACAACTGGCTGGGCGATGTCGCCACCCGCCTCGGTTCGCTGTCCCAGCGCCTGTCGGCGAGCGTCGGCCGGGTCAAGCTGAACAGCACCCTGAAGACCGAAACCGTGATCGCCGGCCAGGCGCCGCAGCTCGACGAAGAACTGGTGGAAACCCCGTGGCTGCAGATCGACAACGTGTTCTACGAGGCCCGTGGCCAGGCCTGGGCGCTGTCGCACCTGCTGCGCGCGATCGAGGTAGACTTCGCCGACGTGCTGGCGAAGAAGAACGCCACGGTCAGCGTGCGCCAGATCATCCGTGAGCTGGAAGCCTCGCAGGAAGCGCTGTGGAGCCCGATGGTGCTGAACGGCAGCGGCTTCGGCATGTGGGCCAACCACTCGCTGGTCATGGCCAACTACATCTCCCGGGCCAACGCCGCGGTCATCGACCTGCGCCAGTTGCTGTCGCAAGGCTGATGAGCATCAGCGCAGCGGAGGCGGCGCATCGGGCCGCCTCGGACCGGGAGCAGGTCGCCTGGGTCGACGAAGACGACAACCTGCTCGGCGCGTTGCCCCGCGCCGAGCTGCGCGAGCGCGGCCTGATCGGTCGCTGCACCTTCATCCTGCTGTTCAACGGCGCCGGCCAGCTGTGCATCCACAAGCGCACCCTGAGCAAGGCGCTGTATCCCGGCTACTGGGATGTGGCGGCCGGCGGCATGGTCGCGGCGGGCGAGGATTACCCCGAGTCGGCCGCCCGCGAGCTGGCGGAAGAACTGGGCGTGAGCGGTGTCGAGCTGCGCGCCCACGACCGCTTCTTCTTCGACCAGCCTGGCAACCGGCTCTGGTGCGCGGTGTTCTCGGCGGTCTGGGACGGGCCTTTGCGCCTGCAACCGGAAGAGGTCAGCGAGGCCCGTTTCGTCAACCTGGAAGTGGTCTGGGAAGAGTCGTCGATAATGGCCTATTGCCCCGACTCGCTGGCAGCGCTTTCCCGGGCCTTCGGCCGTCAAGCCTGATGTCGCGAAAATTGCCCGAAATGGCGCAGTTCTGTACTTAGCAAGCGCGACATTTGCCGTTACACTGCGCGGCCTTTTCACCCTGCCGCGAAGCCATTCGCGGCAGGTGCGCTGCCCCTGCCAGAGTGGGGCTTCGCGGTCGTTGTCCCGCCCGGGTCCGCGACCAGTTTTTTGTCCTCAAACCCGAGGATCAAAAGTGGCCAAGAAAGCCTCGTCATTCTCCGCCCTGGGCGGTCTGGTGTTCTCCACCGATGCGGGTCGGCACTGTCCGGACTGCAGCAAACCCATCGATGCCTGCATCTGCAAGCAGACGCTCATCCCGGAAGGCGATGGCATCGCTCGCGTGCGCCGCGAAAGCAAAGGTCGTGGCGGCAAGACGGTGACCACCATCACGGGCGTGCCGTTGCCTCTGGAACAGCTCAAGGAACTCGCCGGCGCGCTGAAGCGGCGCTGCGGCACCGGTGGCGCGTTGAAAGACGGCGTCATCGAGATCCAGGGCGACCATGTCGAGCTGCTGCTCGGCGAGCTGGTCAAACAGGGCTTCAAAGCGAAGAAATCCGGCGGCTGATCGCCTGCTTCCCGGTCTTTTGTCCGTCGCGTGCAGCGCGCGGGCGCGGAACGGGGCACCCGGGGCTTTTCGCCCAGCGTCTAAACTCGTTGCCTTGTGAAGGGTCCAAGCCCGAACAGGGAAAATCGTCATTTTCATTTTGTACACTGCGCCTTCCCGCATGGCTGGTGTTATCCGACTTTTTATAGGGGACTTCGATGTCCGTACGACGCACACGCAAAGACGATGGCAGCCAATGGACCGTGGCCGACAGCCGCAGTGTTTACGGGATTCGCCATTGGGGCGCGGGCTATTTCGCAATCAATGAAGCCGGGCGCGTCGAAGTGCGCCCGAACGGTCCGGGCAGCGCGCCGATCGACCTGTACGAGCAGGTCGACGAACTGCGCAAGAGCGGCCTGTCGCTGCCGCTGCTGGTGCGTTTCCCCGACATCCTGCAGGACCGCGTGCGCCAGCTGACCGGCGCGTTCGACGCCAACATCGCGCGCCTGGAATACCAGAGCCAGTACACCGCGCTGTACCCGATCAAGGTCAACCAGCAGGAAGCGGTGGTGGAAAACATCATCGCCACGCAGAACGTCTCCATCGGCCTCGAAGCCGGTTCCAAGCCGGAACTGCTGGCGGTGCTGGCGCTGGCGCCGAAGGGCGGCACCATCGTCTGCAACGGTTACAAGGACCGTGAGTTCATCCGTCTCGCGCTGATGGGCCAGAAGCTCGGCCACAACGTGTTCATCGTCATCGAGAAAGAGTCGGAAGTGGCCCTGGTGATCGAAGAGGCCGCCGAGCTCAAGGTCAAGCCGCAGGTCGGCCTGCGCGTGCGCCTGTCGTCGCTGGCGTCGAGCAAGTGGGCGGATACCGGGGGCGAGAAGTCCAAGTTCGGTCTGTCCGCGGCGCAGCTGATTTCCGTGGTCCAGCGCTTCCGTGATGCCGGCCTCGACCAGGGCATCCGCCTGCTGCACTTCCACATGGGTTCGCAGATCGCCAACCTGGCCGACTACCAGCACGGCTTCAAGGAAGCCATCCGTTACTACGGCGAGCTGCGTGGTCTGGGCCTGCCGGTCGATCACATCGACGTCGGTGGTGGCCTGGGCGTCGACTACGACGGCACCCACTCGCGCAACGCCAGCTCGATCAACTACGACATGGACGACTACGCCGGTGTCGTGGTCGGCATGCTCAAGGAGTTCTGCGATGCCCAGGGCCTGCCGCATCCGCACATCTTCTCGGAAAGCGGCCGCTCGCTGACCGCGCACCACGCGATGCTGGTGATCCAGGTCACCGACGTCGAGAAGCACAACGACGAAGTGCCGACCATCGAGAACAAGGAAGCCCTGCCGGAAACCGTGCAGTGGCTGGCCGATCTGCTGGGCCCGACCGACCTGGAGATGGTCACCGAGACCTACTGGCGCGCCACCCACTACATGAGCGACGTGGCCGCGCAGTATGCCGACGGCAAGATCAGCCTGTCCGAGAAGGCCCTGGCCGAGCAGTGCTACTTCGCCGTGTGCCGGCGCCTGCACAACTCGCTGAAGGCCCGCCAGCGCTCGCACCGCCAGGTGCTGGACGAACTCAACGACAAGCTCGCCGACAAGTACATCTGCAACTTCTCGGTATTCCAGAGCCTGCCGGACACCTGGGCCATCGGCCAGGTCCTGCCGATCATCCCGCTGCACCGCCTCGACGAAGAGCCGATGCGTCGCGCCGTGCTGCAGGACCTGACCTGCGACTCCGACGGCAAGATCAACCAGTACGTCGACGAGCAGAGCATCGAGACCAGCATGCCGGTGCATGCGGTCAAGGAAGGTGAGGACTACCTGCTGGGCGTGTTCCTGGTCGGTGCGTACCAGGAGATTCTGGGTGACATGCACAACCTGTTCGGCGACACCGACTCGGTGAACATCTACCAGAACCCGAACGGCAGCGTGTATCACGCCGGTATCGAGACCCATGACACCATCGAAGACATGCTGCGCTACGTGCACCTGTCGCCGGAGGAGCTGATGACGCACTACCGCGACAAGGTGGCCAGTGCGAGCATCAGCGAACGCGAGCGGACACAGTTCCTCGATGCGTTGCGCCTGGGTCTGACGCGGTCTTCGTACCTGTCGTCGTAAGGTTTAGGCGATCTCACAAGGCCCGCCCCGGGAAACCAGAGGCGGGCCTTTTTCGTCAAAGCGACGCACCCACAGGGGACGCGTCGCCCATGCTTTTCATGAGTGATACACAAACCACCCATCCCGCCGCTGCAACCACCACCCCATCACCCCCAGCGTCACCCCGCGCACCGCCATGAACAGCAGAAACGCCAGCCACAACCCATGGTTGCCCAGGTCCCGCGCCAGCCAGGCGAAGGGCAGGGCGATGAGGACGCTGAGGAGCATGGCATCGCGCATTTCCCGGGCGCGGGTGGCGCCGATGAACAGGCCATCGAGCAGGTAGCTCCACACCGCGATCAACGGCAGCAGCGCCAGATATGGCAGGTATTCGAACGCGGTTTCGCGCACGCTGGGGATATCGGTCTGCATCTGGATGAACAGGTGCCCACCCAGCAGGAACAGTACGGCGAACCCCACACTGGCGAGCAGCGACCAGCCACCGGCGACCACCAGCGCCCGACGCAAGGCCGGCCGGTCGCCGGCGCCGATGGCATGACCGCACAGCGCTTCCACCGCATGGGCCAGCCCGTCGAGGGCATAGGCGGTCACCAGCAGGCCATTGAGCAACAGGGCATTGGCCGCCACCGTGGCTTCCCCCATGCGCGCGCCCTGCACGGTGATGAGGAAGAACACGCCCTGCAGGGCCAGGCTGCGGATGAAGATGTCGCGGTTGACGCTGAGCATCGGCCGCCAACTGCGCCAGCGCGCCAGCAGCGGCCAGATCACCTTGCCCGGATAGGCGCGCAGCGACGGACGGGTCAGGGCCAGGCCGAGCAGGGCCGCGGCCCATTCGGCGATCACCGAGGCCCGCGCCGATCCCGCCACGCCCCAGTCCAGGCCCAGCACGAACCACAGGTTGAGGACGATGTTCAGCAGGTTGGTGGTGAGCAGGATCGCCAGCGGCGCGCGGGCGTTCTGCGTGCCGAGGAACCAGCCGACCAGGGCATAGGTGGCCAGCGCCGCCGGCAGGCCGAGCAGGCGGATGGTGAAGAACTCGCGAGTGCCCTGTTCCAGCGCCGCGCCGGGCTGGATCAGGTTCAGCGCCAGATGACTGAGAGGAATTGCCAGCAGACCGAGGAGCAAGGCGAACAGCAGCGCGAGGATCAGGCCCTGCGCCAGCACCTGGCGCAGGCCGTTGCCGTCGGCACGCCCGGCGGCCTGGGCGGCGAAGCCGGTCGAGCCCATGCGCAGGAAACCCAGGACCCCCACCAGCAGGGTATACAGGCTGGCACCCACCGCCACCGAGCCGAGCTGGTGGGCATGGGGCAGGTGACCGATCACCGTGCTGTCCACCAGGGCGACCAGCGGCACCGAGATATTCGACAGGATCATCGGTGCGGCCAGGGCCCAGACCTTGTGGTGGGTGGGGCGGTCGCGCCAGGCGCTGAGAAGTGCGGGCATGCGGGGATCCTGGGTTGGTGCTGACTGGGGCCGCCGCGCGGCCCTCGACGGAAACCGCGCATTCTACCCCTACAACGGCACTCTGCCGGGTGAACCCTGTCTCACCTCGGCACCGCTTCCCGGTGAAACCGTTGACCTTGATATATAGTTTCCCGTCTGCCCCTGCTGCCGAACGAGTTTCCTCTCCATGTTGAACAAAGGATTGTGGCTGGCCTGCGCCCTGGCGCTGCTCAGCGCGTGTGATTCGTCCTCCGTCGACAAACCCGCTCCGGCGGAAAAAGCCGCCGCCAGTGCTCCCGCGGCCGCCACGGCGGTGGTCGACGAGGCCGCCCTGGCCCAGCGCTACGCCGGGCGCGAGCTGAATGTGGTCGATGTCTCGGAGGTCCAGGTCGAGGGCGCCAGTGCGCTGTCGGTGACCTTCTCCGCACCGCTTGCCGCCGACCAGCGCTTCGACGAGCGCCTGCACCTGGTCGACACCACCAAGGGCAAGGTCGACGGCGCCTGGGAACTCTCCGACAACCGCATGGAACTGCGCCTGCGCCACCTCGAACCCAAGCGCAAGCTGGTCCTGACCCTCGATGCCGGCCTGCGCAGCGTCAACGGCAACCAGCTCGCCAACGAGTACGTCAGCCGCCTGGAAACCCGCGACATGGAGCCGAGCATCGGCTTCGCCAGCCGCGGTTCGCTGCTGCCGACGCGACTGGCCGAAGGCTTGCCGGTGATCGCCCTGAACGTGGCGAAGGTCGATGTCGAGTTCTTCCGCATCAAGCCCGAGTCGCTGCCCGCTTTCCTCGCCGCCTGGGGGCGCAGCAGTTCGCTGCAGAGCTATGAAGCCCGCGACCTGCTGCCCATGGCCGACCTGGTCTATGCCGGACGCTTCGATCTGAACCCGGCGGCCAACACCCGCGAAACCCTGCTCCTGCCCATGGCCGGGATCAAGCCGCTGCAGGAAGCCGGCGTGTACCTCGCGGTGATGCGCGAGTCCGGCACCTACAACTATTCACAGCCGGCGACCCTGTTCACCCTCAGCGACATCGGCCTGTCGCTGCACCGCTACAGCAACCGCCTGGACGTGTTCACCCAGGCACTCGAAGGCGGCAAGGCCCTGAGCGGCATCGAACTGGACCTGCTCGACAACAACGGCAAGATGCTCGCCCAGGGCAAGACCGACGGCAGTGGCCACGCGCAACTGCCGCTGCCGCCCAAGGCCGATGTGCTGCTGGCCCGCCAGGGCGAGCACACCACCCTGCTGCGCCTGAATACCTCGGCGCTGGACCTGTCCGAGTTCACCGTCACCGGCCCGCAGGCCAATCCCCTGCAGTTCTTCGTCTTCGGCCCGCGGGATCTCTATCGTCCCGGCGAGACCGTGTTGCTCAACGGCCTGCTGCGCGACCGCGACGGCAAGCCGGTCAAGCCGCAGCCGATCAATGTCGAGGTGCGCCGTCCGGATGAGCAGGTCAGTCGCCAGTTCGTCTGGGAGGCCGACGCCAATGGCTTCTACCAGTACCGTCTGCAACTGGATGGCGAGGCACCGACCGGTCGCTGGCAACTGCTGTTCGACCTCGGCGGTGGCAAGCGCCAGGTCTTCGAAGTGCTGGTCGAGGACTTCCTGCCCGAACGCCTGGCCCTCGAACTGAAAGGCAGCGATACGCCGCTGAGCCCGGATCAGACCGCGGAAATCGAGGTCAACGGGCGCTACCTGTACGGCGCCCCGGCGGCGGGCAACCGCCTGAGCGGCCAGGTCTACGTGCGCCCCCTGCGCGAAGCGGTGCCGGCACTGCCCGGTTATCAGTTCGGCTCGGTCACCGAGGGTGAACTGAGCCACGACCTCGACCTTGAGGAAAGCACCCTCGATGCCGACGGCAACGCGCTCATCAGCATTGCCAGCGAATGGGCCGAGGCCCGCTCGCCGTTGCAACTCACGGTGCAGGCCAGCCTGCAGGAGTCCGGCGGCCGGCCGATCACCCGTCGCCTGGAACAGCCGATCTGGCCGGCCGAGCGCCTGCCGGGGCTGCGCGGTCTGTTCGACGGCGAGGAAACCGACGGCGACGCGCCGGTGGAAATCGAGCTACTGGTGGCCGACCGCGACGGCAACAAGCTGGCCGCTGACAACCTGCGGGTACGTCTGGTCCGCGAACGTCGCGACTACTACTGGAACTACTCGCAGAGCGACGGCTGGAGCTACAACTTCAACGAGAAATACCTCACCGAAAGCGAGCAGACCGTCAGCGTGCCGCAGGGCAGTACCACCAGGCTGAGCTTCCCGGTGGAGTGGGGCCCGTACCGCGTCGAAGTGGAAGACCCGGCCACCGGCGTCACCAGCAGCCTGCGCTTCTGGGCCGGTTATCGCGCCCAGGACAACGCCGATGGCGGGGCCGTGCGTCCCGACCAGGTGCGCCTGGCCCTGGACAAGCCGGCCTACAAGGACGGCGAGACAGTCAACGTGACCGTCACACCGCCGGCAGCGGGCAAGGGTTATCTGATCGTCGAGGGCAGCGATGGTCCGCTGTGGTGGCAGGAAATCGACGTGCCCGCCGAAGGCAAGGCGTTCGCGGTCAAGCTCGATCCGCAATGGGCCCGGCATGACCTGTACCTGAGCGCCCTGGTCATTCGCCCGGGCGAGCGCAAGGCCAATGTCACGCCCAAGCGCGCCGTCGGCATTCTCCACCTGCCGCTCGATCGCGCCGAGCGCAAGCTGACGCTCACCCTCGATGCTCCCGAGAAGATGCGGCCGAAACGCCCGCTGACGGTCGCCATCCAGGCGCGCAATGCCGACGGCAGCGTGCCGAAGCAGGTCCAGGTGCTGCTCTCCGCGGTCGATGTGGGCATCCTCAATATCACCAGCTACGTCACCCCCGACCCGTTCACCGGCATGTTCGGGCGCAAGGCCTATGGCGCCGACCAGCTGGACATCTACGGGCAGCTCATCGAAGCCGGCCAGGGCCGGCTGGCCAGCCTTGCCTTCGGTGGCGACGCGGCCATGGCCAAGGGCGGCAAGCGGCCGGACACCAGCGTCACCATCGTCGCGCTGCAGAGTGCGCCGGTGACCCTCGACGCCGAGGGCAAGGGCCAGGCCACGGTGGACATCCCCGACTTCAATGGTGAACTGCGCCTGATGGCCCAGGCCTGGAGCGAGGACCGCTTCGGCGTCGCCGAAGGCAAGACCGTGGTCGCCGCGCCGCTGGTGGCCGAGCTGTCGGCACCGCGCTTCCTTGCCGGCGGTGACCGCACCAGCCTGGCGCTGGATCTGTCCAACCTCTCCGGGCAGGCGCAGAACCTCGCGGTGACTCTGGCCAGTGAAGGCCAGCTCGATCTGCTGGGCAACGCCCATCAGGCAGTGAAACTCAAGCAGGGCCAGCGCCTGACCCTGCAGATTCCGGTGCAGGCCCAGGGTGGTTACGGCCAGGGCCGCATCACCGTGCGGGTCGATGGCCTGGTGCTGCCGGGCGAGAGCGACACCGGCTTCACTCGCGAATGGACGCTTGGCGTGCGCCCGGCCTACCCGGCGCAGCTCAAGCACTACCGCGTGGCCCTGACGGGCGAGCCGTGGAGCCTGCCGGAACAGGACCTGGCCCTGTTCGAGCCGGCGGGACTGGAGGGCAGCCTGGTGTTGTCCAGCCGGCCGCCGCTGAACCTCGCCGAACAGATCCGCGCGCTCAAGGCCTACCCCTATGGCTGTCTGGAGCAGACCACCAGCGGCCTGTACCCGTCGCTGTATGCCGACGCCGCGACACTCGAGCGCCTTGGCATCACGGGCGAGCCGGCCGACGAACGCAAGCGCAAGATCGAAATCGGCATCGAGCACCTGCTCGGCATGCAGCGCTACAACGGCAGCTTCGGCCTGTGGAGTTCCGACAGCGACGAGGAATACTGGCTGACCGCCTATGTCACCGACTTCCTCCTGCGTGCCCGCGAGCAGGGTTTCGCGGTCCCGCCCGAGGCCTTGAAGAAGGCCAGCGAGCGCCTGCTGCGCTACGTGCAGGAACGCAACCTGATCGAGGTGAACTACAGCGAGAACATCGAGCACACCCGCTTTGCCGTGCAGGCCTATGCCGCGCTGGTGCTGTCGCGCAGCAAGCAGGCGCCGCTGGGGGCCTTGCGCAGTCTGTTCGAGCGGCGCGCCGACGCGCGCTCGGGGTTGCCGCTGGTGCAACTGGCGATCGCCCTCGACACCATGGGCGACAAACCGCGCGGGCAGGAGGCCCTGCTGGCGGGACTGGCGGTCAATCGCGACAAGGACTGGATGGCCGACTATGGCAGCCCGCTGCGTGACCAGGCGCTGATCCTGGCGCTGCTCGATGAATACAAGCTGGCGGGCGACAGCGTTGCGGATCGTCTGTTCAAGCTGTCCGATCAACTGGCGGCGAGCCCGTGGCTGTCGACCCAGGAGCGCAATGCCCTGTTCCTCGCCGGCCGTGGTTTTGCCCAGCAACCGGAAGGGCAATGGCGTGCGCGCCTGGACAGTGGCGACCAGGTCCGCGAACTGAGCCCGACACGCTCCGGTGTGCACCTGCAGGGTCCGTTGCTGGCCGCGCCGCTGAGTGTGCGCAACGAAGGCGAGCAGACCCTGTATCAGCGCCTGACCCTTTCCGGTTATCCGCGGCAGGCACCGCCGGCCAGTGGCAACAACCTGAGCATTCGCCGCGAGTACCTGGGCATGAACGGACAGGCGCTGGATCTGAAGGCGCTGGAAAGCGGCGATCTGGTCCTGGTGCACCTGGCGATCCAGGCCAAGGCGCGGGTACCGGATGCGCTGGTGGTGGACCTGTTGCCGGCCGGCCTGGAGCTGGAAAACCAGAACCTCGCGCAGAGCGCCGCCAGCCTGGAAAACGCCAGCAGCGCGGTGAAGCAGTGGCGCGAGGCGATGGAGAACGCCAATGTGGCGCACCAGGAGTATCGTGACGATCGCTACGTGGCGGCGCTGAACCTCGACGGCTATGGCACCACGCACCTGCTGTACCTGGCGCGGGCGGTGACCCCGGGCAGCTACCGGATTCCGCCGCCGCAGGTGGAGTCGATGTATCGGCCGGAGTGGCAGGCGGTTGGGGAGACGGCGGGGGAGATGGTTATCAAAGGCCGGTAAAGGGCCATTGGGGTCTTGGTGCCTGTCTTGGGTCTTGCAGTGCTCTGAAGATCGAGCGCCGCCCGCGCGGCGCATCGCGAGCACGCTCGCTCCTACATTTTTTGCAACGTGCCATGGCCTGTGAGAGCGGCGTTGCCAGCTTTTGGTGCTTGGCGATTTATCGCGGGGAGCTGTTGGGTCGACGCGATACCGCGTCGTGCACACAAGGCGATCAACCATGGCCTGTCAGACATAGGTACGTTGCAACAAATGTAGGAGCGAGCGAGCTCGCGATGCGCCGCGCGGGCGGCGCTCGATCTTCAGAGCGCTGCAAGACTCAAGACTTTCATGCACCGATAAGAGCACCACCAATGTTCAATGCACCACCCAACTCAACACCCACAACCCCAACAACGCCCAGATGATCCCCGCAATCACCGAAGCCCGCATGAACGCGCGCACCGCCGAATACAGCAGCAACAGACCGATGAGCAGAATCAGGATGCTGATGAGCGAGGTATCCATCCCCAGCGTCTTCGCCAGCCCGTCGATGAAATTCCCCCCGGCGTTGGCCAGCAGGGCGAACAGCCCGGTCAGGGCGTCCACCACGAAACGGATCGCCGCGCCCAGCACCTGCCCCAGCCACTCGAAAAAACCTTCTACCCGCATGGTCGTATCCTGATGTTCATCACAGCATTCGCGCTGCATTCCAGCCTTTGGCCATTGTCGGGCCGTCGCGGTTCCCCGACGCGGTGCGGCCCATGTTCAGCGTAGCCCTGCCGCGCGGGCGCACGACCCGCTGGCTGAGCTTCACGGCGCTGGGGGTTGGCGGGCTGCTGGCGGTGCTGTGGCTGGCCGACCGCCTCTGGCCGCTGCCGCTGCCCGCCGATGATCTGGCCCGGGTCGTGCTCGCCGAGGATGGCACGCCGTTGTGGCGTTTCGCCGATGCCGATGGCGTGTGGCGCTATCCGGTGTCGCTCGACGAGGTGTCGCCGCTGTACCTGCAAGCGCTGCTGACCTACGAGGACCGCTGGTTCTACCGCCACCCGGGGGTCAATCCTCTGTCCCTCGGTCGCGCGGCCTGGCAGAACCTCAGTGGCGGTCGCGTGCTGTCCGGCGGCAGCACGCTGTCGATGCAGGTGGCGCGCCTGCTCGATCCGCATGCCCGGACCCTGCCAGGCAAGCTGCGCCAGTTGTGGCGCACGCTGCAACTGGAATGGCACCTGTCCAAACGCGAGATCCTCGAGATCTACCTCAACCGCGCGCCCTTCGGCGGCACCCTGCAAGGCGTGGCCGCGGCGAGCTGGGCTTACCTGGGCAAGTCGCCGCAACAACTGACACCCGCCGAAGCGGCCTTGCTTGCGGTGCTGCCTCAGGCACCCAGCCGCCTGCGCCCCGACCGCCATCCGCAGCGGGCTGCTTTCGCGCGCGACAAGGTGCTGCAACGCCTCGGCGACTACGCGGTCTGGCCCGAGCAACTGATCCGCGAAGCCATGGAAGAACCGCTGTTGCTGGCGCCACGCCAGGAGCCGGCGCTGGCGCCGCTGCTGGCTCGGCGGTTGAATCGCGCGGACAGCCCGCCCTTGATTCGCACCACCCTCGACGCGAGCCTGCAACGCCGCCTCGAAGACCTGCTCGGCGGCTGGCGCGCGCGCCTGCCCGAACGCACCTCGGCGGCCATCCTCGTGGTCGAGACGCAGAGCATGGCGGTACGCGCCTATCTCGGCTCGGTGGACCTCAACGACGAGCGCCGTTTCGGCCATGTCGACATGATCAGCGCCTGGCGCTCGCCGGGCTCGACCCTCAAGCCGTTCCTCTACGGCATGGCCATGGACGATGGCCTGATCCACTCCGAATCGCTGCTGCAGGATGTGCCGCGGCGCTATGGCGACTACCGCCCCGGCAACTTCTCCATGGGCTTCAGCGGACCGGTGGCGGCCAGTTCAGCGCTGTCGCTGTCGCTCAATCTGCCGGCGGTGCAGTTGCTCGAAGCCTACGGACCCAAGCGTTTCGCCGCGCAGCTGCGCGCGGCCGGGGTGCCGATCAGCCTGCCGGCGCTGGCCGAACCCAATCTGTCGCTGATCCTCGGCGGCGGCGGCAGTCGCCTGGAAGATCTGCTCAGTGGCTACAGCGCCTTCGCCCGCGATGGCATGAGCGCCAGCCTGCGCCTGCAGCCGGATGCGCCATTGCTGGAGCGGCGCATGCTCTCGCCCGGCGCGGCGTGGATCATCCGGCGCATCCTCAGCGGCCAGGCCCGCCCCGACCGCGATCCCCATGCCGAACTGGTCCAGCGCCCGCTGCTGGCCTGGAAGACCGGCACCAGCTACGGCTTCCGTGATGCCTGGTCGATCGGCGTCGGTCCGCGCTACCTGATTGGCGTGTGGATCGGCCGTCCCGACGGTACCCCGGTGCCGGGGCAGTTCGGCCTGGCGTCGGCGGCGCCGCTGATGCTGCAGGTCCACGATGTGCTGAGCAACCGTGACAGCCAGCGCGGGATTGCCGCGCCGGTTCCTGCGGTGCCGGCCTCTGTCGGGGTCGCGGCGATCTGCTGGCCGCTGGGCCAGCCGCTGGCGCGCAATGATCCCAACTGCCGACGGCAACGCTTCGCCTGGACGCTGGACGGCACCACGCCGCCAACCCTGCTGGCGCAGGACCAGCCGCTGGGTGTCGGCCTGCTGGAGCGGGTCTGGGTCGATGCGCGGGGGCGGCGGGTCGATGCCGCCTGCACGGGCGCGCGGGTGCGTGACGTGGCCATGTGGCCAGCACCGCTGGAGCCCTGGCTGACCCGGGCCGAACGGCGCGAGGCGCGCTTGCCGGCAGTGGCGCCGGAATGTCCGCCGCAGGTGCCGGCCACCGCGCCGCCCCTGTCGATCGTCGGGGTTCGCCAGGACGATCAGTTGCGTCGTCCGGCCACCAGTCGCGAGGCGCTGCAGGTGGATGTCTCGGCGCTGGGCGGAGAGGGCCAGCGCTGGTGGTTCCTCGATGGCGTGCCGCTGGGCGAGACCGCCGGCCAGGAGACGCTCAAGGCGCGCCTGGACGAGGCCGGGCAGCATGAACTGAGCGTGCTCGATGCCAGCGGCCAGACCGCGCGGCTGACCTTCCAGGTCAGCGACTGACGATCAGAAGCGCCGGATCATCCACACGCCGGCGAGGATCAGCAGCAGGCCGGCGATCTTGCCCAGGGTCGCCGGCGCTTCCTTGAAGCCGGCCCAGCCGAAGTGATCGAGGGTCATGGCCATCGCCAGTTGTCCGGCGAGCACCAGCGCCATGAACAGCATCGCGCCGATTCGCGGGCCGGCGAAGGCCGCCGTGGTGATGAAGAAGGCGCCCAGCAGGCCACCGCTCCAGTGCCACCAGGTGAGCCCCTTGAGGGCCGCCAGGCCGGGCATTTCCCGCTGGCTCATGACCAGCGCCAGCAAAGCCACGCTACCCACGGCGAACGAGATCAGCGCGGCGGCCAGCACGCTGGATACCTGCTTGGCCAACTGGCCGTTGATGCCGGCCTGCAAGGGCAGGAAGGCACCGGCGATCAAGGGCAGGCAGAGCAGCCACCAGGCGGGCGTGGTCATAGATTTCTCCTGAAAAAAAGGCGCGGAGTATACGGCGAGCCGGCGTCAGATACCCGTCAAATGGTTATAGCGCGAAAGTCGAAGTGCCACTATCCGGCCCTTGGCTGTAGCGCAACTCATTGATCAGGTTTGATTTTTTTTGCCATCACGGAGGTATAGATCGGGTTAATACCAATCTCAGAATTGTTACACCACGCGCGCCGGACTGAGATAGCTGCACCGAGGCGGGGGATTTTGTCAGGAAACCTCCGCATCCATAAAAGCAGCGGCAGCGAAAGCAATGGAGTCGCCATGAAAACTCAAGCGTGGATCAAGGCAAGTACGGCATTGGCAATGGTCATGGCCATGACCCTGTCTGCGGGATGCAGCAGCGGTGGTGGTGGTCATCACAGTTCGGTGGACGGCTCTTCCCCGAGTGATGCCGGGGCGGGGGGCGGCGATGCCGGTAGCGGAGGCGGAACCGGCGGTGGCGATGGTGGCACTGGCGGCGGCACCGGAGGTGGAACGGGCGGTGGCGATGGCGGTACTGGCGGCACCGGCGTCGGAACCGGTGGTGGCGATGGCGGTACTGGCGGCACTGGAGGCGGAACCGGCGGTGGCGATGGCGGTACTGGCGGCACCGGCGGCGGAACCGGCGGTGGCGATGGCGGTACGGGCGGCACCGGCGGCGGAACTGGCGGTGGCGATGGCGGTACTGGCGGCACCGGCGGCGGAACTGGCGGTGGCACAGGCGGCACTGGTGGCGGAACCGGCGGTGGCGATGGCGGTACGGGTGGCACCGGCGGCGGAACCGGCGGCGGCGATGGCGGCACGGGCGGCACTGGCGGTGGTGATGGCGGCACCGGAGGCGGCACTGGCGGCGGCACCGGAGGCGGAACAGGTGGTGGCACTGGCGGCGGTACCGGAGGTGGTACAGGCGGTGGCACAGGGGGCGGCACTGGCGGCGGCACCGGAGGCGGAACAGGTGGTGGCACTGGCGGCGGCACCGGAGGTGGTACAGGTGGCGGCACCGGCGGCGGCAATGCGGGCGGCGGCAATACCGTCAATCCGCTGATCGTCGGTCAGGTCGTCGATCAGGTGGGTACCGGCGTGTCCGGACTGGGCACCGGCCTGGGCGGCCTGGCCCCGGTGGTCAACTCGCTGCCGGTGCTTGGCGCCACCAACGCGGGCGGACTGGTCAGCTCCACTGGACAAGCCGTCAACCGCATCGGCGCGGGTCTCAGCGGCGGCCTTGGCCAGCTGGGTACCGGGGGCAACGCCATCGGCACGACGCTGTCCGGTGTCGGTGCGGGCGTCGCGGCGCTGGGCAACGGTGTCCAGGGCGTGGCGGGCAGCCAGGCCATCGAACAGGTTCCCTTGGTGGGCGGTCTGGTCGGTCAGGTCGGACAGACGGTGACCATGCTCGGCAACACCCTGAGTGCCCAGAGCACCAGCGGCGCCCTCGGCAGCCTTGGCCAGCAGGCGAGCAATGCGCTGGTGCCCGTGGTTTCGCTGGTGGAAAACACCACTACCAACCTGGGTAGCAAGACCGGCCTGGGGACTCCGCTCGACTCGGTGGTACAGAGCGTCGGCGGCGCGCTCGACAAGGTCGGCGACACGGTCACCAGCGCGGGTAATGGCAACCCCGTGACCACGGCGGTGGGCGGACTGGTCAGCAGTGTCGGTGGCGGCACCGGTACCGCGGGTGGCCTGGTCGGCAATGGCAGCGCGGGTGGTTCCACCGGCCTGCTGGAAACCGTCGGCGGCGTGGTGGCCGGGGTCGGCAGCGGGCTCGATGCCGGCAGCAGCAATGGCGTGGTCAGCACCGCGGGCAGCACGACCAGCGGCCTTGGCAACACCGTGGCCTCGCTGGGCACCGTGCTCGGTGGCAATGGTGTCGCCAGCAGCGGCGCGGCGGCACCTGCCGCGGCCCTGGCCAGCAATGTCGGCTCGACGCTGACGCCAGTGGTGAACACGGTCGCCGGCGTGACTCAGCAGGTGGGCGCGACCACTGGCCTGGGGGCACCGGTCAACGGTCTGCTCAATCAGGTGGGGGGCGCGGTCAGCAGCCTGGGTAACCAGGTGGGCGGTGCCACGAGTAATCCACTCGTCGATCAGGTGGGCGCGACGGTCAGTGCGGTCGGTGCGACCGTGGCGCAGGCCGGTGGTCTGGTCAACGGGCAGTCGGGCGGTGATGTCGGCGCGGGCCTGGGCGGTGTGGTGACTGCCGTGACCAGTACCCTGGGCAGTGCGACTGGCGGTGCCGCCGGCGGTGTCGGTGGAACGCTGGGTGGTGTGGTGAATACCGTGGCCGGCACCCTGGGCGGCGCGACTGGCGGAACCACGGGCGATGTCGGCGGTGCGCTGGGCGGCGTGGTGAATACCGTGACCAGCACCGTGGGCGGCGTGACTGGCGGAACCACGGGCGGCGCCGGTGGTGCGCTGGGCGGTGTGGTGAACACCGTGACCAGCACCGTGGGCGGCGCGACTGGCGGAACCACGGGCGGTGTCGGTGGCGCGCTGGGTGGTGTGGTGAATACCGTGACCAGCACCCTGAGCAGCACGACAGGTGGAACCACGGGCGCCGCCGGTGGTGCGCTGGGCGGTGTGGTGAACACCGTGACCAGCACCGTGGCCGGCGCGACTGGCGGAACCGCGGGCGGTGTCGGTGGCGCGGTGGGTGGTGTGGTGAACACCGTGACCGGCACGCTCGGCAGCACGACAGGCGGAACCACGGGCGGCGGCGGTCTGCTCAATGGCGTGACCGGTGGTCTGCTCGGTGGCAGGCAGTGAAAACCAGCCCACAGCGTTAGACGATTTTCCTGGCAACACCTACGCTTGAGTCTGACGAGGGAACCGTCTTGGTTCCCTCGTACTTTTCAGGACATGGAGTGCCCTATGCGATCGATGGCAGTCGCGCTAGTGAGTCTTTCCTGGGTTGGTGTGCTGCAGGCCGAGCCGCTCCCAAGCTATCTGAACAGCAACGAAACCGAACGCAACCTGCCGGCTCCGAACCTTCCCGCCGACGCCTTCAGACCGGCCACTCCCCAGTTGCAAGTACCGTCTCCCGCCGCAACCCAACCTCAGCCACTGACGATGAATACCCGGGTGCTGATCCGCAAGATCCGTATCGAGGGCGGCACCATCTACCCGCTGAGCGAGCTGCGCGACAACTATCAGGACCTGATCGATCGCGAAGTGACGGTGGGCGATCTGATCGAGGCCACCCGGCGTCTGACCCAGCGCTACCAGGCGGATGGCTACCTGCTGTCCTACGCCTTCCTTCCGGTCCAGGACTTCGCCGAGGGCCGGCTGCGCGTGGTGCTGGTCGAGGGCTATATCCACGACTACGAGTTGCAGGGCGACATTGGCCGGGTCTCGGGCTATCTGGACAAGCTGGTGGCCAAGCTCAAGGCCGAACGCCCGCTGACCCGCAAGACCTTCGAACGCTACACCTCGTTGATGAGCCGCGTGCCGGGCCTCACCCTGCAGGCCCAGGTGCCGCCGCCGGGCACCACCGACGGCGCGAGCAAACTGATGGTGCAGGCGTCGCGCAAACCTTTCACCACCACCATGAACCTGACCGAAAGCAGCCGCGACGACCTCCAGGCGCTGTTCGGTGCCAACAGCAACGCGCATACCGCGGTGGCCGAGCAACTGAGCGTCAGCGCGCTGTTTCCGCCGGGCGACGACAAGGAGCATTACTTCCGTGTCGACTACGCGCAGAGCCTCGACAGCGAAGGCACCCAGTTGCTGCTGTCGGCGTCCCGCTATCGCAGCGATCCCAGCGCGGTGGTGCGCCTGCAGAACGGCATCGACCTCAAGCAGCACCGGGAAAACGATCGCTACTCCATCGGCCTGAGCCACCCGCTGATTGCCTCGCCCAATGAATGGCTGAGCCTGTCGGCGCGTTTCTACGCGGTGGACGACACCACCGATTACCGGGTGATCGGCTTTCCGCTGAAAGTCAGCACCAATACCGATATCCGCGCGTTCGCCTTCGAGGGCGACTGGCGCAAGGCCACCGACACCCGCCTGCGCATCCTCAGTGCCGGGGTGTATCAGGGTGTCGATCGATTCGGCGCCAATACCGATGCCGGCTACGACCTCGATTTCTTCCGCCTGCGCTTCTCGGGGGTACAGAGCGACCGATTCTTCGAGAGCTGGCAGGGTGTGGCGTCGGCTGCCCTGTACTGGACCGACGACAACTTGCCCGACAGCGAGCGCGCGGTGTTCGGCGGGCAGAACTTCGGCCGCGGCTATCCGGTGGACCAGGCCTCGGGCGACAAGGGCTGGGGCGCGGCCTACGAGGTCAACTACAGCTTCAAGCGCGACGGCGACTGGGTGAAGCTGCTGCAACCGTACGTGGTGCTGGACGCCGCGCGGACCTGGTTCAACGAGCTGGAGGTCCGCGATTCCAAGCTGTCGTCGGCGGCGCTGGGCCTGCGTTTCGGCGATGCGCGCTACTACAACATCTCGCTGGAGATGGCCAAACCGATGTCCGACATCGCCCTCGACAGCTTCAACCGGCGCCCCCGCTTTACCGTGAGCTTCAGTTATCAGCTGTAGGCGCAGGCAAGCCCCGCGGGTGACGGGGCAGAACGAGTGAATAAAGGAAGGAAAACCACACAGGCGGTGCTATTGCACCGCCTGTTCGCTGTACGCCATCTCCAGCGGAAACAGGTTGCCCAGGGTTTCCAGGAGGCGGGTGTGGTAGATGGGCTTGCGGAACAGATCCAGCACTTCCAGTTTCATCAACTCGCCAAGGGCATCGAGATTGGCGTGGCCGGTGGTGACGATCACCGGCAGATACTGGCGTGCGGTATGTATACGCAGGCGTTTGATCAGGGAGATGCCGGACTCTTCCGGCATGTTCAGGTCGGTAATGACCAGGGCGATATCCGGATACCGGGTCAACTGCTGAAGGGCGAGCTTCACAGACGTCGCGCAGTGGCAACGAAAGCCCTCTCCCTCCAGCAGTTCAGCCAGCTCCAGCAACGCTTCCTCTTCATCATCCACCAGCAGCAACTGTTGACGCGGATGGGAAGCTCGCATGGCGCAGTCCTGTTACGCAGTGGCGTCGTTTACTCCTGGGTAAAGCGGGGCCCATGGCCTGTGCCCGCGATCAGCCGCCGGTGCCTCCGCTGGTGCCGCCACTGGTACCACCGCTGTTGCCACCGGTGGAGGTAGAGGCGGCGGGCAGGGCGGTTTTGAGCTGGTTGAAGACGTTATTCAGGCCGTTGTTCATATCGCCCATGAAGCCTGCGATCACTACGGCCACCATGGCGGCGACGATCGCGTATTCGATACCGGAGGCGCCATCCGTGCGCCGAGCGAATCTCCGTATGGATTGCATGATTTTCGACATTTGCATGATGTTGCTCCTTGCGCCTCGGCGCGGGTGACACGGGGCTCGCTGATACCCCTTTGCCATCAGAGCATCGTCAAGAGTTAACCCCTGAGCAAATGTAAGAAAGCATTAACTCGAAAGTGATAATGAAAAACCGCCGTCAATAAGCTGTTGTTTTACGAGTGTGACGGCCGTCACAGAGAAATTTTCCTGGCTCGGTAATGGCGTTTTGTCCTAGCTGGACTACCGTCAAATAGCGAAATAGTTACTTCGAATTGTGTATTTGTGAGCCTGTCAACAAGACGTCACAGGCCAAGGGGATGAGCGGCAAGGGAGGGGCCAGACATGAGCAGTCGCATCACCTTGGTTCTTGCGGGACTGTTTCTGTTGGGGGCCATCATTGCCGGTTACTGGGGCCTGGCCCTGAGCAAGCAACCCGAACCTCCGGCTCTCCAGCCGACACCGGCAGCACCGCCGGTGACCCAGGTCGTCGACACCGCCGAGGACGAGCTGCGCCAACCGGTGGTGGTGCTGCGCCGGGATGTCGCCGCCAATGTCGCGCTGCAGAACGATGACCTCGCCGTGGAGCGCCTGCGGGTGGCGCCGGCCGGCAGCTTCCAGACCCTCGATCAGGTAGCCGGGCGCAGCCTGTGGCGCGACCTGCCCGCCGGTACCTGGCTGGACGAGCGCAGCTTCGACGCCGGCGGCCCGCTGGCACGGATGATCCAGCCGGGCGAACTGGCGCTGACCCTCGGGGTCGACGAGGTCAGTGCCGCCGGCGGGCATCTGCGGCCGGGCGACTATGTCGATGTGCTGCTCTACCTGCGCAACGAACAGGACAACCCCCAGGCCAGTGTCCAGGTGATAGTGCCGGCCCTGCGCCTGCTGGTGGTCGGCCAGCAGATGGGCCTGGGCAACGACGGCCGTCCCGCCGAGCCCGTCGATCCCGATCCCAAGGTGCGTGCCGAACAACGCCGCGCGCTGCCGCGTACCGTGGTGCTGGCGGTGCCCGAGGCACTCGCCAGCCGCCTGACCCTCGCCGCCCAGGCCGGCAGCCTGCGCCTGGCGGTGCGCAGTGCCGAGGAGAAGCACCTGGCCCGCTACTGGGCGGACCCCAAGGCCAGTGCCGCGGTCGTCGAGCAGACCAATCGCCAGCTGTACCGCTTCAACCAGCTGGCCATGGCCTCGCCGGCGTCGACGCGGGTTGCCGGAGCGCCAGCAGCCCCCCGTGGCATCGAGATCATTCGCGGCGCGCAGACCGCCGAGCCCCCTCACTGAATCAGCAAGGAAGCCCTTCGATGACCAGCCGTTCCTCGCGGATTACTTCCTCCACGCTGCTCGCCTCGCTGCTGGCCTTGCTGCCGCTGCTCCAGGCGCAGGCCGCCAGCAGTGGCTGCGCCGCGCTGCCGCAGGTGCCGGCGACCCTGGAAATCGACCAGGGACTGCAGCAGGAAGTCCGCCTGCCGGTGAAGATCAGCCGCGCGGCGGTGGGCGATCCGCGCGTCGCCGATGTGCACCCGCTGGGCAACGATGCGGTCCTGATCACCGCCATGGGCGCGGGGGCCACCAGCCTGAGCCTGTGGACCAACTGTGCCAGCGGACCACGGCAGACGATGGTGTTCGTGCGTGGCCGGGCCGCGGCGGACCTGGCCTCGACCGCGCTGCCGCCGTCGATGGACGGGGAGTTGCCCAACCAGATCCAGGCGGATATCCGCTTCGTCGAGGTCAGCCGGACCAAGCTCAAGGAAGCCGGCGCGCGCCTGTTCTTCAAGGGCTCGAACAATTCGCTGATCGGCTCGCCCGGCACGGTGCCGCTGACCACGGTGACACCGGGCAGCGTGCCCAATGCCAAGCCACTGATCCCGCTCGACAACGACGTGTTCAACATCGTCTGGGGCGGCGGCAGCAGTCGTTTTCTCGCCGCCATCAATGCCCTGGAAACCACCGGCTTCGCCTACACCCTGGCGCGTCCCAGCCTGGTGGTGCTCAGCGGCATGACCGCGAGTTTCCTCGCCGGCGGCGAGATTCCCATCCCGGTACCCAGCTCGGGCAGCGACAGCCTGTCGATCGAGTACAAGGAGTTCGGCGTGCGCCTGGCCCTGTCGCCCACGGTGATCAGCCGCGATCGCATCAATATCAAGGTCGCTCCCGAAGTCAGTGAGCTGGACTACACCAATGGCGTGCAGATCGCCGGCACCACGGTGCCGGGCCTGAAAGTCCGACGCACCGATACCAGCATCTCCCTGGCCGATGGCGAGAGCTTCATCATCAGCGGCCTGATCAACACCTCGAACCGCTCCGGCGTGAACAAGTTCCCGGGGCTGGGCAATCTGCCGGTCATCGGCGCGCTGTTCCGCGACTCGACGCTGCAGCGCGAAGAAACCGAACTGCTGATGGTCGTCACCCCGCACCTGGTCCGGCCGCTGGCGGCCAATGCGCAACTGCCCGAACTGCCCGGCGAGCAACTGCGCAACTACGACCCGAGCTGGGGGCGTCTGTTCTTCCTGGAAAACGGCGACTTTGACCGTCGCAGTGGGTTATCCCGATGAGCGAAAGCCTGAGCCAGACCTTCCTGGCCATTACCCGCAACGAGAGCGATCTGCAATGGCTGCAGTCCGCGCTTACGCCGCTGGGGCAAGTGGTCGGTGCCGGCAGCGGCAGCCTCGACGAACTGCTTGCGCTGATCGACGTAACCTTCGCCAACCTGGTGTTCGTCGGCCTCGATCGCGAGCATGTGGTCAACCAGTGCGCCCTGATCGAGGGGGTGCTGGAGGCCAAGCCGATGCTGGCGATCGTCGCCCTCGGCGACGGCATGGACAACCAACTGGTGCTCAATGCCATGCGCGCCGGCGCGCGCGACTTCGTCGCCTACGGCTCGCGCGCCAGCGAGGTCGCCGGGTTGGTCCGGCGCCTCAGCAAGCGCCTGCCACCGGTCACCGCCAACCCGCATCTGGGCGGCCTCACCGTGCTCTACGGCACCCAGTGCGGTTCCGATGGCGCGCTGCTCACCGTGCATCTCGGCCAGGTGGTGCAGAAGAGCGGCCAGCAGACCCTGCTGCTCGATCTCGGTCTGCCGCGGGGCGACAGCCTGGCGCTGCTCGGTGTCGAGGCGTCGTTCCACTTCGGCGATGCCCTGCGCCATCTGCGGCGCCTCGACAGCACCCTGATCGACAGCGCCTTCGCCCGCGAAGGCAGCGGTCTGCGCCTGCTGGCCTATGCCCCCGGCGACGAACCGCTGGAGCGCACCAGCGCCGCCGAGCTGTACATGCTGCTCAGCGCCTTGCGTCAGCATTTCCAGCACATCGTCGTGAACCTCACCGGGCAGGCCGATTGCGAGGCCCTGCGGACCTTCGTCAGCCATTGCGACAAGCTGATCTGGTACACCGACCAGAACGTCATCGAATGCCGGCGCAACCTCGAGGTGCTGAATACCTGGCGTGAGAAGGGCATGAACCTGGAGCACGCCAAGCTGCTGGTGGATCGCTACCTGCGCAGCGTGATCCCCGATGCCGACGCCCTCGGCAAACGCTTCGCCCTGCCGCTGCTGACCGAGCTGCCGGCCAGCGCGGAGGTGCGTCTGAACTCGCGCAACCAGGGCCTGAGCCTGTTCGAACTGGCACCGCGCGACCATCTCACCCAGGGCCTCAAGGCGCTGGGCGAACGGCTGGCGCGGCGCTCGGAAAACCTCAAGCCCAAACCCGACAACTGGCTCAGCCGGCTCTGGGGACACAAGCATGAGCAGTGACGAGCTGTTCGGCGGCCCCCGGCACAACCTCGCGGCCGATCCGCAGGCGCTCAAGCGCGCGCTGCACCGCTACATCATCGACGCCATCGAAGACTCCGGACGCAACCTGCTGGAAGGCTCGCGTCCGGCGCTGGCGCAGTTCGTCGTCGAGCACGTCGGCGAGTACATCGCCCGCCTGCACCTGGCGCTGTCGCGCTATGAAATGGAGCGCATGGCCGAGGAACTGGTGGACGAGCTCACCGGTTTCGGCCCGCTGGAAGTGTTGCTGCGCGACAGCAGTGTCACCGAGATCCTGGTCAACGGGCCGTTCCGGGTGTTCGTCGAGCGCGCCGGGGTGCTGCACCAGACCGACCTGCGCTTCATCGACGCGCACCATGTCGAGCGGGTCATGCAGCGCATCCTCGCGCCGCTGGGCCGGCGCCTGGACGAGTCGTCGCCGATGGTCGACGCGCGCCTGCCCGACGGCAGCCGGGTCAACGCGATCATTCCACCGGTGGCCCTGGACGGGCCCTGCCTGTCGATCCGCAAGTTCCGCAAGGACATGCTCAAGAGCGTCGACCTGCTCGCCAGCCGGGCCATCGACCCGACCATCCTGGCGTTTTTCGAGCTGGCGGTGAGCAAGCGCTGCAACATTCTGGTCAGCGGCGGCACCGGCACCGGCAAGACCACCCTGCTGAACATTCTCAGCCAGTTGATCAGCCCCCTGGAGCGCCTGGTGACCATCGAGGACGTCGCCGAGCTGCAACTGGATCATCCCCATGTGGTGCGCCTGGAGACCCGGCCGCCGAACGCCGAGGGGCATGGCGAGGTCAAGGCCAGTGAGCTGATCCGCAACGCCCTGCGCATGCGTCCCGACCGCATCCTGCTCGGCGAGATTCGCGGGGTCGAGGTGATCGACGTGCTCACGGCGATGAACACCGGCCATGACGGCTCGATGAGCACCGTCCACGCCAACACCGCCCAGGACGCGCTGCTGCGCCTGGAGACCCTGGTCGGCCTGACCGGGCGCCAGGTGGCGGAGAAGACCCTGCGGCAGATGATCTGCGCCGCCCTCGACGTGGTCATCCAGCTGACCCGCCTGCCCGATGGCCGGCGCTGCATCAGCGAAGTGCTGGAGGTGGTCGGCATTCGCGACGATGTCTATGTCACCAATACCCTGTTTCGTTTCGATCGCCGTGCCGGTGGCGGCTTCCTCCGCGAGGCGGTCAATCCCGCCGGCGACAAGCTGCGCCGCGATGCGCTGGAGCCGGCGCCGTGATCGCCGTGGTCCTCGGACTGTTCGGCCTGGCGCTGCTGGCCGCGTCCGTCGGCCTGTTCTACAGCGGCGTGCGCAAGTCCGCCGCGGAGCGCACCCTGCAGCGTCTCGGCCAGTTGCCCGAGCCGGTGCTGGTCGAAGCGCCGGCGCGGGGCTGGCTGGAGTTGCTGCTGTTGCGCGCGGGGTTCGATCGCCGGGCCGACCGGTTCATGCTTTGGGGCTCGGCCTGGCTGCTGTCTATCGCCCTGGCCGGGATGCTGGCGGGATGGCCGGGGGCGGCGCTGACGACGCTGCTCTGCCCGACGCTCTGGCGCCTGTACATGAGCTGGCGCTATCACCGACGCCTGCGGCGCATGATCGAACAACTGCCGACCCTGCTCGACCATGCGGTGCGCAGCCTGAAGGCCGGGCGCACCCTGAGCGACGCCGTGCTGGGCGCGGTGGATGTCTCCGCCGACCCGCTGCGCAGCGCCATGCAGCGGGTCCAGCGCAACGTGCAGATGGGCGTGAGCCTGGATGAAGCCCTGCAGGACTTCGCCGAGCTCTACGACCAGGACGAGTTCCGCGTGCTGGCCCTGGGCTTGCGCATCAATCACCGCTACGGCGGCAATGCCAGCGAGCTGCTGGAGAATCTGGTCAAGCTGATCCGCGAGCGCGAGCAGGGCGCGCGCCAGTTGCGCGCGCTGACGGGCGAGACGCGGATGACCGCGGGCGTGCTGGCGTTGTTGCCGGTGGCCATGGCCGGCTACTTCCTGCTGGTCAACCCCGACTACCTGCTGTCGATGTGGAACAACGCGGACGGCCGCTCGATGCTGCTGGCCGCCTTCGCGCTGCAGGTGCTTGGCTGCCTGGCGCTGTGGCGCATGCTGCGGAGTATCTGAGATGGCCTTGCTGATCAGCGCCACGCTGTTCTTCCTGACGTTCGTCCTGCTGGTGAGCGTGCTGGCCCGCCAGCATCGTCGCGAGCGCCTGGTGGCCCTGCGCTTGCAAGGCCGGCCGCTGGAAGAAGCGGAGCAGGATGGCTGGTTGCAGCGCCTGGGCCGCAGCCCGCTGGCCCAGCGCTCGCTGACCCTGGACAGCGAAACCCGCATGCTGCTGGACCGTATCGGCTGGCGCCGGACCCGCCAGCGCTCGCTGTTCGCCGCCTTGCAGATCGGCGTGCCGTTGCTCGCGCTGGGCAGCGCGCTGCTGGTGCAGCAGCTGTTCTACCCGGACAGTGGCATGCCCTGGGTGTGGCCACTGTTCGGCCTGGGCCTGGGTTACCTGCTGCCCAAGCGCATCCTTGCCTGGTCGGCGGCGCACCGGCAGCGTCAGGTCGCCGAAGAAGTCATCAGCTTCATTCCGCTGCTGCGCATCCTCTTCGACTCGGGGCTGGCGGTGGAACAGAGCCTGCGCATTCTCAGTACCGACGGACGACAGTTGCTGCCGGTGCTGAGCGCGGAGTTGCGTTTGATCCTGCACCGTGTCGACTCCGGCCTGGCCCTGGCGCCGGAACTGGAGCAGACGGCGAAACTGCTGTCGGTGGACGAGTTCAACGACACCTGCGTGATCCTCCAGCAATTGCTCACCCAGGGCGGCGGCGCGATGAAGTCGCTGCTGGCGCTCAAGCAACTGCTCGACGATCGGCGCCTGACCCGCCTGCAGGAACGGATTTCGAAAATGTCCGGGAAGATGTCCATCGTCATGATGGTCTTTCTCTTTCCCGCCTTGTTGATCGTCCTCGCCGGCCCGGGGCTCAGTGCCCTGGCGCGGGCCTTCGGATCCTGAAAGGGGAGTGCTGCATGAAAGTCGCTGGATTGATGGTCGCCGTGCTCCTGCTGAGCGGCTGTGCCGGGCAGAACGGCGCGCCGTGGTTGGCCCTGCAGGGCAATACGGCGAGTTGCGTGAAACCGGATGCGTCCCAGGAGCTGGCGTTGAGCATGGCCGACCAGATGCTCGGCGACGGCCGCCCCCATGCCAGCCTGGCGCACCTGGAAGAGATGCCGGGTGACCTGATCCAGGTGCGTGTGCGCAAGGCCAAGATCCTGCGCCTGCTGGGCAGCAGCGAGGCCGAGCCGTTGTATCGCAGCCTGCTGGGCAGTTGCGTGGGCGCGGAGGCGGAACACGGCCTGGGGCAGTTGGCGGTCGCGCGCGGCGACAATGTCCAGGCCCGCCAGCACCTGATGCGTGCCGCGCGGCTGGCGCCCACCGACGAGAGGATCCGCAACGACCTGGGGGTGGTCTACCTCAACCTGGGTGACCTGGAGAAAGCCCGTTTCGAGTTTCTCACCGCCATCGAACTGAAGGACAGCGACCGCCTGGCGGCGGTCAACCTGGTGACCCTGCTGCTGTATCAGGACAAGTGGCAGCAGGCTGCCGACCTGGTCAGCCGTCTTGGCCTGAGCGCGGCGCAGTTCAACGAAGCCCAGGCCCGTGCCGAGCAACTCAAACCCGGCGGCGAGCAGCCGCCCCGGAGGCCGTCATGAACGTTCGCATCCTTGCCCTGATGCTGCTGGCCAGTGCGCCCCTGGGCGCCTCGGCGATGCCGCCCGGTCCGTCGTCCAAGGCCCAGCTGACCACCGAAACCTGGCTGCAACTGCAGTCCCGCGGCCTGCATGCATCGGACAAGCCGCAGAACGCCACGCCGCGGGAGTACGACAAGAGCACGGAGCGCTGGCTGAAGGCGTATGACTACAAGATTCCCGAGGTTTTCAAGTGGGACAAGATGAGTTCGGGGAGTTCCGGGGGATCGGGGGGGCAGTAGATCTGGTGGTGCTGGTGCCTGTCTTGGGCTTTGCGGTGCCCTTGAGATCGGGCGCCGCCCGCGCGGCGCATCGCGAGCGCGCTCGCTCCTACATTTTTTGCAACGTACCATGGCCTGTGAGAGCGGCGTTGCCAGCCTTTGGTGCCTGGCGATTCATCGTGGGGAAGCTGTTGGGTACGACTCGATATCGTGTCGTACCAACAAGGCGGACAACCATGGCCTGTCAGACATAGGTACGTTGCAACAAATGTAGGAGCGAGCGCGCTCGCGATGCGCCGCGCGGGCGGCGCTCGATCTCGAGGGCGATGCATCCATCACGGCGAGCCCTTCAGGTTCCGCAACTCAATGCTCCGTCACCCGCTGGCGCAACGCCGAGCTGCCCGGCGACAAGGCCAGCGCCAGCTGCGTGCGGTTGTGCATGTGGGTCAGGCGCAGTACCTGCGACACATACAGCTTCACCGTGTTCTCGGTGATGCCCAGTTCACAGGCGATCTGGTAGTTGGTCTTGCCCTGGCCGACCAGGCGCGCGACGTCGAGCTGGCGCGGCGACAGCGGGGCGAAGATGGTCGGTACGGCATCGCTGTCCTGTTCGCCTTCCTCGTTGTCCTCGGCCTTGGGCGGTACCTGGGCGCGAGCCTTGTCGAGGTCCTGGTAGAGGCCGTCGATGGACTCGGCCAGGCACTTGAGCTTCTGGTTCAGGTGGCCCAGTTGGTGGAAGTCCTTGTGCCGCGCGAGCAGGGCGGTTTCCTGGCGCTTGAGGCCTTCGAGCAGCTCTTCCAGGTCCACCGGCTTCTGGTAGTAGTCGGCGAAACCCTCGCGCAGGGCCTTGATGACGTCCTGCTTGTCGGCGCGCCCGGTGAGCATGATGGCCTCGAAGATGCGCTCGGGGCCGGCGACGGCCTTCAGTGCCTTGACCAGCTCGATGCCGTCGTACTCGGGCATGTGCAGATCGCACACCACCAGGCCGATCGCCGGATCGGCACTGAAGCGCTCGATGGCGTTGACGCTAGAATGGCATGGAATGCAGCGGTAACCGCTGCTTTCGAGAAATTCGCAAAGTTCTTCGACGATCAACGGCTGGTCATCGACGACCAGGACTTTCACTTGGCTGGCTGGCATGTTCACACGCGACTCCCTGCTGACGTGCCCTCCCTGAATGCTGCCAAGGAGCGGTCCCGGGTCACGGTGGGGCACTAGCTAAAAAGTAGTCGCTCCTTTCAACTATTTACAAGGAGTGACTACAGGGTTGGGGGTTCGAGGCGACTAATGGAGCCATAGAATTGCCAGCAGGAAGCCGCCAAGCAGGAACGGCGCGAACGGTTGGCGGCTGGCCATTTCCTCGCGCAGGGCCAGCACACGCTTCCTAAGCTTTTGATTGAGCAGGGACCACAGCCAGCGCCGGCCGAGCAACCAGGCCAGCAGGGTCAGGCCGGCCCCGATGAATGTGCCCAGCAGATACCACTGGTCGGTTGCCAGGGCCAGGGCCCCCAGCAGTTTCACGTCACCGGCGCCCAGCCGGCCGAGGATATAGCCGGGAAGCGTTAGTAGCATCACCAGGGCCAGCGCCAGCGCGGCATCCGCCGGTTCGGCACCGATCCAGGTGTGGCCGGTGAGAAACAGGTAGACCAGGGCGAAGGTGGCTGCGCCAAGGGTCAGGGTGTTGGCGATCTGCCGTTCACGGACATCCTGTTCGGCACACAGAGCGAGCCACAACAGCAGGACGAGACTTTGCATTGGCGAAATGCCATCCCTTGGTCTGATTGATTCTATGCTTGTCTGAGAGGTGTCATTGTCAGGGTAGACGCGATCATGAAAGCAAGCCTCGCGAGACGGCAAAAAGGTGCGGTGGCCATCGAGTTCGCCGTGGTCTTCGTGATGTTCTTCGCAGTGTTCTACGGATTGCTCAGCTATGGCTTGCCCATGCTGATGGTGCAGTCGTTCAACCAGGCCAGCAGCGAAGCGGTGCGCCGCTGCGTGGCCCTGGACCCGAACAGTGCCACCTGGAACGCCGACGTCAAGAACCTCGCCCGGCAGACCCTGGAGCAGCAACTGGCCTGGCTGCCGGGTTCGCTGGCGTTCCAGTTCTCCAGCGATGCCACGGTGAACCTGTCTTCGGGCAATCTGCTCACGGTGAGCATCCACTACAGCAAGAGCAAACTGACCTCGACCTTGCCGGTACTGGTCCTGCCAGGTCTGGGCGAGGTGCCGAAGCTGCCGGCGACCCTGGGCACCCAGACGAGCCTGCAACTTTGAACGGCGGTCCGGGACTCTTCGAGCGCTGGCGCGCCCGCGCCGGCGAAACCCGCGACCTGAGCCCGACGCCGGCGCCGCCCGCGGTCGGCCTGCAACTGTGGCTGGACGACCTGGGCCGGGTCCTGCGCCTGAGCGGTCCGTTGCGCACCGCCCTGGCCCTGCCGGCACAGCTGTCGGCGCATCTGCACGACTATGTGCAGCCCGACAGTCTGCTGGCCCTGGAGGGACAGCCGGCGGACTGGCAGACGCATCCACTGGATCTGGATTTTCGTGCGGCCGGCGGGCGCACCCTGCATACCCGTGGCTGGCTCCTGGCTCAGGCCGAAGGCTGGCTGCTGCAGGTGTTCGACATCGGCGACCTGGTCCACACGCAACGCCAGGGCCTTGCCGCGCAGCAGCGGCAAACGCTCGCCGGGCAGATCGCCACGACGATGCGCGGCTGCAGCCTGGAGTGTCTTGTCGAGGAAACCGGCGAGCAGTTGCGGCGCCTGGCCTGGCACTGGCAGAGCGGTTGGGCGGTGCTGCTGTTGCCGCTCGATGGTGCCTGGAAACCCTACGCCCGGAGCGGTGCCGACCTGCCCCTGCGCGAGCAGCGCCTGGGCGCCCTGCTCGGCGGGCTGCCCAGCGGCCACCTGCTGCACAGCAGCGGCCGGCCGGACCTCAATGCGCTGGCGCTGCCGTTCTACCTGATGCCGCACTCCCAGCAGCATGAGGTGCGGGCCTGGCTGCTCTGCGAGGACAACGGTCAGCCACGCCTGGACGATGACGCGCTGCTGCTCGCCGATGCCCTGATCGAGCCCTTGCTGGCGCGCCTGGCCAGCGATCGCCTGAAGGCCAGCCAGCAACGCCTGGATCACGTCCAGGGGCTGCTCGGCGCCGGCTGGTGGGAGTGGGCCCCGCATGACCCGTGCCTGCACCTGGCGCCGGGGCTGGCCGCCAGTTTCGGCGTGGCGGCGCGGGTGCCGCTGAGCGACTGGCTGGCGCTGGTGCATCCGGCGGACCGCGAAGCGACCCTGCTGACCTTTTCCGCGGTGCAACGGCAGGAAGGCAGCCTGCAGCTGTGCCTGCGCCTGATCGGTCATCCGCCGCGCTGGTACCGCCTGAGCGGTGAAGTCAGCGGTCAGGGCGAGGCGCGCCGGCTGCGTGGCTTCATGCTCGACATCAGCGACATCAAGCAGCATGAACAGCAAGCCGACGCCGCCCATGCCCGCCTGGAAAACCTGATCGCCAGTTCGCCGGCGGTGATCTACATCCAGCGTTACGCCGAGGGCGCCCTGCACGCCGAATTCTTCAGCGCCAGCCTGCAACCGCTGCTGGGCTGGCAGGCGGCCCCTGGCGAAACCCTGCAGCCGGCGCAGTGGGTGCATCCGGACGACCTGCCCTTGTGGCTGGAACGCACCCGCACCCTGCTGCGTGAAGGCCAGGCGCGCGGGCGCTACCGGCTGCGTGACCGGGATGGCGACTGGCACTGGATCCTCGACGAGGTCCGGCTGCTGCGTGACGACCTGGGCATGCCGGTGGAGGCGATCGGCATCTGGCTCGACACCACCGAGGCGACCCTGGCCGCCGAGCGCGTGCGCCAGAGCGAGGAGCGCTACCGGGTGCTGGTCGAGGATTCGCCGGCGATGATCTGTCGCTATCGCCCCGATCTCGAACTGCTCTATGGCAACCGCCCGCTGGCGGACTACCTGGAATGCGTGCCGGCGCAGTTGCCGGGGATGAACCTGGGCGAGTGGATGTCGCCGGCGCAGCGCGTGCTGTTCCTCGAACGCATTGCCCGTCTCAGCCCCGAGCAGCCGTTGAGCAGCGACGAGGTCTGCATGCAGTTGCCCGGGCGCCAGCATGCCTGGTGGGTATGGTCCGATCGCGGCCTGTTCGACGAGCAGGGGCGGCTCCTGGAGATCCAGGCGGTGGGGCGCGACAACACCGAGGTACGGCGCAGCCAGCAACTGGTGCTGCAGAGCGCGAAGATGGCGACCCTTGGCGAAATGTCCACGGGCCTTGCCCATGAGCTCAACCAGCCGCTCAATGTCATGCGCATGGCCGTGGTCAATGCGCTCAAGCGCCTGGAAAACGGCGATGCCGATCCGCAGTACCTGCAGGAAAAACTGCGCCGCATCGACAGCCAGGTCCTGCGGGCGTCGAAGGTGGTCGATCACATGCGGGTCTTCGGTCGTCGCTCCGAGGTCGAGCAGGCCTTGTTCGAACCCTGGCAGGCGGTGGAGGGCGCGCTGTCGCTGCTGGCCGAGGGGCTGGCCGGCAAGGGTATCGCCGTGCAGCTCGGCGAGCCCGTGACGGGATGCCCGGTGCTCGGCCATCAGGACCAGCTGGAGCAGGTGCTGATCAACCTGATGGTCAATGCCCGCGACGTGCTGCTGGAGAAAGCCATCGAACAGCCCTGGATCGCCGTGCGCGCCGAGCACGACCGGCAATGCCTGCGGCTGTGGGTGGAGGACAACGGTGGCGGCATCGAACCGCGCCTGCTGGAGCGGATCTTCGAGCCGTTCTTCACCACCAAGTCGGTCGGCGTGGGCACCGGCCTGGGGCTGTCGGTGAGCTACCGGATCATCGAGAGCATGGGCGGTAGCCTGGCGGTGGAGAATGGGCCGCGGGGGGCGCGGTTCAGGGTCGAGTTGCCGCTTCAGATCACCAGTTGAGCGCGGCCACAGTCCATGTTGACGCCAACGTCGACCACCATCAGGTCGATGCCGAGGACTTTCAGCAGCGAGTTGATCAAAGGGTCGGCGAGGCGGCCGAGCAGAGTGGTGAGCTGCGGCAGGAGGATGTTCTTCACGGTGGTCAACAGGCTCGTGGCAGAGGTCACCACTTCACCTAAGGGATTGCTGCCCATGGGTTTGTAGGTCAGCAGCTCCACGCCGGTGAGTGTGCCGTTCAGGCTGCTCACCAGATTGAGGTTGCTGGTTGCGGTTTTGTAAACCGCGCGCTGAGACAGGCCTGGCGGGGCATACTCCCCCGAGAAAACGACATCATTGGCCGCGTCGGGATTGGTGCTGCTGCTCAGCACATGGGTGTTGATCACGAAACCTACGCCACCTCCGACCAACGGTACCCTTGTCCCGCATGAGGTGCCCAGCCCGAGGATGCTGGTGCAGACATTGGTGCCGAAATCGATCAACGGGATCGCCTTGACGCTCGTCACACCGTCGTTAAAAAAAGCCTCCGGCGGGTTGAAGGTGCCAACGGCCACATGCAGCGCGGAGCTTTTGGTTGCAGCGGTCAGTTGCTTGTTCGGTGTGCAGCTGTAGTCGCTCACCTTGCTGCTGGCCTGGGCGATTTCCAGTCCGATCTGAATGCTCTGCACGCCAGGCATCAGTTTGATATCGCTGACCTTGCACGGTACCCCCAGCGCACAGCCGAGCGACTGCAAGGTGCCGTTGAGGTTCAGGCTGAGCAGGTTGTTGATCAGGGTCGTCAAGGGCGAGGCCAGGCTCAGCACGGCGTTAGTCAGGCCGGTGAGGGTGTTGAGGATGGGCAGGTTCAACGAAACCAGCGCATGAACCTGGGCAGTATGCACCTCGATATCGTCGGTAGCGGGATTGCCCACGGCGGATAACTGCTCCGGCTCGATCACCTTGAGGCGAATCGTACCGCTCACCAGGCCGAGCAAGTTCAGCGGAATCTGTACTATCGCCGCGCTGTTTTTCGCCGCCAGCAGTGCCGTCGCCTGGATCAGGTCGATGACTTTGAGCGAGGCATCCAGTCCGGCGGCGGCAGTACCGTTCTGCAAGTCGAGGATGTCGCCGAGCTGGATCAGCGTGCTGTTGTCGGCACCGACCACGATCCTGCCCAGGTTGGTCACCACGTCGGCAGCGGCGCTGCTTTGGGCGAGCACCGTGGCGGCGGCCTGTATGAGTTTGGTGGCCGTGATTTTCTTGGCCAGCAGTTCGTCGTAGTGGCCGGCACCGACATTGACGTCGATCGCCAGTTGATCGAGGAAATCCAGCAGCTTGATATCGGTGTTGGCGATGCCTTGCCAGCCGACCGCATCCAGGCTGATACGGCCGCCCAGAGGGTCTAGCAGGGCATTGAGCAGTACCGATTTTTGCGTATCCATGGTCGCAAGGGTCGAACGCAGGCGCAGCATGGCCTTTGGTATCGCGGTAGCCACCGCCTGGGCATGCAGTACGGTTGTGCTGGACAGATTGCGTCCGGCCATCAAGTCCCTGATTCCGGCGGCGAAGCTGGAGGATACGGTGGTGCTGCCGGCTACCCTGATGGCTTCGGCGATGCTGGCATCAACCGTGAAGCCACGCAGGCTGCTGGCGCCTGTCGCGACCTTGCCGCAATTGGTCACCAACGTATTGCCATTGCCGACGCTGAACCCGTTGCGTGCCGCCGCGGCATTGGCCAGTGCCGCCGCCTGGACCCCGCTGCCGGTGCACCTGGCGCTCTGACCCGCGGCCTCCAGTGCCGCCATGTCGACCACCCGCTGCAGGTTGCGCTGCTCCATGTAGAGCCGCCCGCCATCAGCCACCAGCAGCCCGAAGGCCAGGGCCACGGCCAGGGTCAGCGCCGCCATCAGGCCGATAGCGCCGCGCTGGCGTTTCGCGAATCGGGGGGACACGAGCACTCCTTTGCCGGCATGGGCCGTGCACCTTGCGTGCGTGCATCCAGTGTAGTCGAGGATATGGCCAGTCGCCTGCATCGGCGACCGGCCTGGAGCGGTGGGGATCAGTGCGGCGGATAGTTGGACAGTACCTGGGTGACGGTCTTCTGGATCGCCGTGTTGCGTTCATCCGGGGTGGGCGGGTAGTGGTTCATCACCTGCTCGGCGCTGCCGCGCCAGACCAGCTTGCCGTCGCGGGCGTCGAACAGGTCGATCTGGATGGTCGCCACCTTGTATTCGACGGTGCGCGTCTCGTTGTACATCGGGCCGCCCCAGTAGCCGCCCCAGTAACCTCCCCAGCCGCCACCGTACTGGGTGGTGACCTGCTGATGACGGTTTTCCACGATCAGGTAGGCCTGCACCCGCAGGTCGCCGGGGCTGCCGGGCTGGGCCGGGCGCAGCCCGCGCTGGTCGAGTTGCCCGCTGACCGCCTGGCGGATGCGCTGCTCGGTGAGGTCGCTCTTGATTCGCGGGTCGTCCGGGCGGTACTGCAGCGCCGGCTCCTGCCAGACCCAACTGCGGTAGGCCGCGAAGTCGCGACTGGCGTCGAAGTCCTGGCTGACGTTGTTGGTCTGGCAGGCTGCGAGCAGTGCCAGCAGGGAAAACAAGACAAGACGGCGCAGCATGATGATTCTCCGGTTCCTGTGACTAGCTGGGAGGATAGCCGCTCATGGCTTTGTCGACGGCCTCGCGCAGGGCGTCGGCGCGCTCGGCCAGGGAACCCCGGCTGTCGCTCTCGGCGCTGGCGCTCCACACCGGCTGGCCGCTGCCGGCATCGAACAGATCGACGCGCACTACCATCACCTCGACCTGGTAGGTACGGATCACCGGCACGCTGCCGTACACGCCGTAGCTGTTGCCGTAGTAACCGTGGCGGTAGCCCATGCCGCCGTAGCCGCCATAGGGGTAGTAGTCATCGTCGCGGTACTGGCGCAGGCGGCGTTCCAGGCGCACATCGGCGCTGACCAGCAGATCGCCGCGGGCCGTGCGTGCCGGCCGCAGGCCACGCTGGTCGAGGGCACTGCCGACCGCTTCGGCGAGCTGCGCCGGATCGGCCGTGGCGCTGCCGGCGGGCAACTGGCCGTTGCGCCAGCTCCAGCTGCGGTAGCGTCCGTAGTCGCGGGGCGGTGCCGGGTAGGCGCTGGCGTCGAAGGTGCTGGCGGCCTGCGCGGGGGCGGGTGGCAGCGGTCGGGAACTGGCGACGTAGGGATTGCTGCCCTGGCAGGCGGCCAGGGTCAGGCAAGCGAAGGCAAGAACGACACGGTACGGCATCTGGCTCTCCCTAACGGGGTCGGCATATCCAGTGCAGGTAGCGGCCGAGGCCGGCGAATGCCGGGTGGCGACGGTGCGCGAGTTCCATTTCCAGCAGGTCGATGAGTTCGGCGCGGGCCTGGAATTCCGTCGGCATGTAGTCGTGGAACACCCGTACGCCGCTTTCCGCTTCTACCTGCCATAGACCTTCAAGTTGCGCCCGGAGTTCGCGCGGATCAAGGGGTTTCTGCGGGGTCAGGCTCTGCTTTTCGCCGGCCAGGGTGTTGCGTCGCATCTTGCGGAAATGGCCCTTGAGCAGGTTGCGATAGACCAGCGCGTCGCGGTTGTAGAAGGCCAGCGAGAGCAGGCCGTCGGCACGGGTCAGCTGGTGCAGCACCGGCAGGATCGATTCGGGTTCGGCCAGCCACTCCAGCACCGCATGGCACAGCACCACATCGTAGGGCTCGGTGAGTTCGCCGAGCAGGTCCTGCCAGGGTGCCTGGATGAAGATCGCCGGCTGGCCGGCGGCGGCGAAGCGTTCGCGGGCGCCGTCGAGCATCGGTGCGGCGGGTTCGGCGAGGGTCAGCTGGTGACCGCGCTCGGCCAGCCACAGGGCCATGTGGCCGAGGCCGGCGCCGATATCGAGGATGCGCAGCGGGCGGTCCGGCAGGCACTCGGCGAGGTCGGCCTGGAGCACCGCGAGGCGGATCGCGCCCTTGGCGCCGCCGTAGATCTTCTCGGCGAAGCGTGTCGCCAGGGCATCGAAATGACGGTCGTTCATTTGGCGAAGCGCCTCTCGCTGTCGGCCAGTTTGGCCCGCACCACCTGCTCCATGTCCAGACCCAGCTCGCTGCACAGCAGGAGCAGGTAGAGGACGATATCGCCGACTTCCTGGCCGGCATGGGCGAGTTGATCGGCGGGCAGTTGCCGCGACTGGTCCTCGCTGAGCCACTGGAAGATCTCCACCAGCTCGGCCATCTCCACGCTGGCGGCCATGGCCAGGTTCTTCGGACTGTGGAAACCGCGCCAGTCGTTGTTGTCGCGGATGGTGTGCAGGCGTTGGGTGAGTTCGTGCAGATTCATTTCGGGTCTCCTGAGGCGGTATAGCTTCAGGGGGATGGGCGGGGCTGGCAAGGGGGGCGGTGGGCTCGATCGGTGACCTTCAGGGCCTCATCGCTGGCTTGCCAGCGATGAGCATGGGTATCTACACATCTTCGAAGGCTTGTCGGGGGACCGCATCAAGGCCGCCAGGTGCCTGTCTTGAGTCTTGCAGCGCCCTCCAGATCGAGCGCCGCCCGCGCGGCGCATCGCGGGCAACGCCCGCTCCCACATCGGTTGCAACGTACCTATGTCTGACAGGCCATGGTTGACAGCCTTGTTGGTTCGACGCGATACCGAGTCGAGCCCAACAGCCTCCCCGCGATGCATCGCCGAAAAAACAAAGGCTGACAACTCAAATCCAACAGGCCATGGCACGTTGCAAAAGATGTGGGAGCGGGCATTGCCCGCGATGCGCCGCGCGGGCGGCGCTCGATCTGGAGGGCGCTGCAAGACTCAAGACGGGCACCTGGCGGCCCTGATACAGTTTCCTGTCAGGCTTTCGGAGCTGTGTAGATACTCATGCAGCGATGAGGCCCTGAAGGTCACAGGAGCCATCACCGGCCTACACCGGCTGCCATTCCCCGCTCATATGCACCAATCCGCCATGCCCACTCAGGCGGAACTGCCCGCTCGGCGCCTCGGCGCTGCAGTCTAGGAGCACCTCGCTGGGCAAGCGCACCGGCTTGTGGAATTCCACCGCCACCTCGTACCCGCTGCGCGGCAGATGCCCACGCAGGTGCGCCATGGCCATGGCCTTGCTCCACATGCCATGGGCGATGGCCTGGGGAAAACCGAACAGCCTGGCGCTGAGGGCACTCAGGTGGATCGGGTTGTAGTCGCCACACACCCTGGCGTAACGCCGGCCGATATCGCTGTCGGCGTACCAGCGGGTCAGCTCGCTCATCTCCAGCGGCTCCGCAACCTGCGCGACCGGAACCTCGCCTTCCAGCTTCATTCCGCGACAGAGCATGCGGCTGCTCTCCGACCAGATCAGCCCGAGACCATCCTCGGCATCGGTGCGCAGGTCGAAGGTCGCGCCCTTTTCATGAGGGGCGAGGTTTTCCACGGACACCGCGAAGCGCAGCCGCGAAATGCCCCCCAACGGACGCAGCACGCGAATGCGATTGCCCAGGTGCACCAGGCCGAGCAGAGGGAAGGGAAAGTCCTTCGCGGTAAGCAACTGCATCTGCAGGGCGAAGGCCATCACGTGTGGATAAGTCGGCGGCAGGCGCCCGTCATGGGTGAACAGGCAGAGCTTGCGATAGGCGTCAAGGTTGCCCTCGTCGACATCGAGGCTGCAGCGCAGGCCATGGCGGGGCAGGCTGTCGCCGCTGATCCTGCGTTTCGTCGCGGCTTTCGCATACAAGCCGGACAGGCCGGCGGTGTGTCCGAGATCTTGCCAGGTCCGGGTCATCGTCATGCCCCCATCACCGCCTGGCCACACACCCGCAGGACCTGGCCATTGACCGCGCCGCTGCCCGGCTGGGCCAGCCAGGCCACCGCTTCGGCGACGTCCTGGGGCAGGCCGCCCTGGCCCAGCGAACTCATGCGCCGCCCGGCTTCGCGCAGGGTGAACGGGATGGCCGCGGTCATGCGGGTTTCGATGAAGCCCGGCGCCACTGCGTTGATGCTCCCGCCGCGCTCGGCCAGCAGGGGGGCCCAGGCCTGGGCCAGGCCGATCAGCCCGGCCTTGCTCGCCGCATAGTTGGCCTGCCCGCGATTGCCGGCGATGCCGCTGATCGAGGCCATCAGCACGATGCGTCCGTGGTCGTGCAGGGCGCCGCCGTCGATCAGGGCCTGGGTCAGCACGGCCGGGGCCTTGAGGTTCACCGCCATTACCGAATCCCAGTATTCCGGGGTCATGTTGGCCAGGGTCTTGTCGCGGGTGATGCCGGCGTTGTGCACGACGATATCGATGCCCTGCGGCAGGCCGTCGAGCAGTTGCGCGGCGGCGTCGGCGGCGCAGATGTCCAGGGCCAGGGCACGGCCGCCGAGGCGCTCGGCCAGGGCCTTGAGGTCGTCGGCGGCCTGCGGCACGTCGAGCAGCACAACGTCGGCGCCATCCCGGGCCAGGGTTTCGGCGATGGCCGCGCCAATACCCCGTGCGGCACCGGTGACCAGGGCCTTGCGCCCCGCCAGCGGCCGGGTCCAGTCCTGTACCTGCTCGCGGCAGGCTTCCAGGCGCAGGACCTGGCCGCTGATGAAGGCGCTTTTCGGCGACAGGAAGAAGCGCAGGGCGCCTTCCAGTTGATCCTCGGCATCCGGCGCCACATAGAGCAGTTGCAGGGTCGCGCCGTTGCGCAGCTCCTTGGCCAGCGAACGGGCGAAGCCTTCCAGCGCGCGCTGGGCAACCCGCGCCAGGACCTCATCGAGATATTCCGGGGCGCGTCCGAGAATCACCACATGGGCGCAGCGATCGAGGCTGCGCAGCAGGGGCTGGAAGAACTCGCGCAGTTGCTTGAGCGGGTCGATGTCGCTCAACGTGCTGGCATCGAAGACCACCGCCTTGAGCTTGCCGCCCAGACCGGCGACCCAGGCCGGCAGGTCCAGGGCCTCGTCGGCGAAGCGGTAGACCTCGCTGGTCAACCGGCTGGAAAACCCCGCCACCTTCGCCGCCAGCGGGCCGCCACCAAGCAGCAGCGCACCCTCCACCGGCCGCAGCCGACCGGCCTCCCAGCGTTCCAGGCGAGCCGGCGCCGGCAGGCCGACGGCGCCGACCACTCGGCGACCGAGATCGGAGTTGGCGAAGTTGATATAGCGGTCGCTCATAAGGACATCTCCCGGAAATAAGCCTCAAAGTGTGGACCATGATCGGCCGTTGGTCGTTCGAAGCGGGAAAAAAGTCCTACGCTGTAGGCGTCTATTTCGCGAAAAAGGAATGTCTTAATGCGAGTTTTGCGTCGGGTCGCGATCATCGGCGGCAATCGAATCCCTTTCGCTCGTTCCAACGGTCCTTATGCCAAAGCGAGCAACCAGGCGATGCTGACCGCCGCGCTGGAGGGGCTGATCGAGCGCTTCGGCCTGCATGGCCAGCGTATGGGCGAAGTGGTCGCGGGGGCGGTGCTCAAGCATTCCCGTGAGCTCAACCTGACCCGCGAATGTGTGCTCGGCTCGCGCCTGTCGGCGCAGACCCCGGCCTACGATATCCAGCAGGCCTGTGGCACCGGGCTGGAGGCGGCATTGCTGGTGGCCAACAAGATCGCCCTGGGCCAGATCGACTGCGCGATCGCCGGGGGCGTCGACACCACGTCCGATGCCCCCATCGCGGTCAGCGAAGGCCTGCGTCATGTGTTGCTGGAAGCCAATCGCGGCAAGACCACCGGCGACAAACTGAAGGCGCTGCTCAAGCTGCGCCCGAGCCATCTGAAACCCGAACTGCCGCGCAACGGCGAGCCCCGCACCGGGCTGTCCATGGGCGAGCACTGCGAGCTGATGGCCCAGCACTGGGGCATCGCGCGCGCGGAGCAGGACGAACTGGCCCTGCGCAGCCACCAGAACCTGGCCGCGGCGTTCAACGAGGGCTGGCAAGGTGACCTGCTGACCCCGTTCCAGGGCCTGACCCGCGACCACAACCTGCGCCCGGACCTGACCCTGGAAAAACTCGCCGCCCTCAAGCCGGTGTTCGAGCGCAGCGACAAGGGCACGTTGACCGCTGGCAACTCCACGCCCTTGACCGATGGCGCCGCGGTGGTGCTGCTGGCGAGCGAGGAATGGGCGCAGGCGCGCGGCCTGCCGGTGCTGGCCTATCTGCTGGACGGCGAGACTGCCGCGGTGGATTTCGTCAAAGGCCACGAAGGCCTGCTGATGGCCCCGGTGTACGCGGTGCCGCGCCTGCTGGCGCGACATGGCCTGAGCCTGCAGGACTTCGACTACTACGAAATCCACGAAGCCTTCGCCGCCCAGGTGCTGTGCACCCTCAAGGCCTGGGAGGACGCCGACTACTGCCGCGACCGCCTCGGCCTGGCGCAGCCGCTGGGGTCCATCGATCGCAGCCGGCTGAATGTGAAGGGCAGCTCGCTGGCAGCCGGCCATCCGTTCGCCGCCACTGGCGGGCGGATCCTCGCCAACCTGGCCAAACTGCTCGACCAGGCGGGCCAGGGCCGCGGCCTGATTTCCATCTGCGCCGCCGGCGGTCAGGGAGTGACGGCGATCATCGAGCGCTGACCAGCCGGCTGTCGTCGCTGGCGCTGTCGCGCTGGCTCGAATAGCTCTCGGCCATGATCGAGCAGACGATCAACTGCAGCGGGTGGTAGATCATGATCGGCAGCAGGATCAGGCCCAGCCCGGGGTGCGCGCCGAAGATCAGCGCGGCCATCGGCGCCCCGGCGGCGAGGGATTTCTTGCTCGCGCAGAACACCGCGGCGATTTCGTCGGGGCGGCTGAATTTCAGGGCGCGGGCGGTGCGGGTGGTCAGCCAGAGCACCAGGGCCAGGATCACCGCGCTGCCGACGAAGGCGCTGACCAGCACCGACAGGCCCTGTTGCTGCCACATGCCGGACATCATCGAGTTGCAGAACGCGGCGTAGACCAGCAGCAGGATCACCAGCTTGTCCATCACGCTGGTGTAGCGCTTGTACCTGGCGAAGAACCTGCCCAGCCAAGGACGCAGCGCCTGGCCCAGCAGCAGCGGGGCGAGCAGCAGGCCGCAGAGGTCGAGCAGGGTGGCGCCGAGGTCGATGCCGTCGCTGCCGCTGCCCACCACCAGGCTGCACAGCCACGGGGTGATGAAGATGCCGAGGACGCTGGACAGGCTGGCATTGAGGATCGCCGCCGGTACGTTGCCACCGGCGCTGCCGGTCAGGGCCACCGAGGACGAAATGGTCGAGGGCAGGGCACACAGGTAGAGGAAACCGAGCATCAGCAGGGCCGGGATCTGCGTGCCGAACACTGCCTTGCCCAGCAGCCACAGCAGGGGGAAGACCACGAAGGTGAAGACCTGCACCATCAGGTGCAGGCGCACATTCTTCAGGCCGTGGCGGATCTGTTCGCCGGACAGGTTGATGCCGTGGAGGAAGAACACCACGAACACGCCGATGTTGATCACGTACTCGGCGTGCATCCCGCCACCCGCGGCGCCGAAGCGCGGGAACAGCCAGGCGAGGAAGGTGGCGAGGAACATGCCGCAGAGGAACCAGTCGGTGACCACGCGCTTGAGGTGTTTGATTGCTTGCATAGGCGGACCTTCGAATCATCTTGTAATAATCGTCTGCGACGTTAACCTGCGTGTCAGTTTCCGTCTTGCGACATAAGGCCAAGCGATGCCGAGTAACGGACAAAACCCTTCACCCCGTCGGATTCCCGACCTGGCGGCGTTGCCGCGGCCGCTGTTTGCGCGGGCCGAAAGCCTCGGCGCCGGGTCGTGGACAACCCGTCATCGGCATGACTGGGTGCAGTTTTCCTACGCCATCAGTGGCGTGCTTGGCGTGTACACCGCCGAGGGCAGCTATTTCGCCCCGCCGCAGTGGGGCGTCTGGGTGCCGGCCGGGGTCGAGCACGAAGTGATCACCTCGACCCGCGCCGAGATGCGCAGCCTCTACGTGCGCGGCAGCGATGCGGCCTGGGCGCCGGGGCATTGCCGGGTGCTGGAGGTGACGCCGCTGGCGCGGGAACTGATCAAGCAGTTCTGCCTGTACCCGGTGGAGTACCCCGAAGGCGACAGCGACGAGGCGCATCTGGTGCGGGTCTTGCTGGATCAGTTGCGCACGTTGCCGGAGGTGGGGTTTTCCTTGCCGCTGCCGCAGCACCCCGGATTGCTGGAGGTCTGCAACACGCTGCTGGCGAACCCGGAGCAGGGCCACACCCTGGAGCATTGGGCGCAGCGCCTCGGGCGCTCGGAGAAGACCCTGATGCGCCTGTTCCAGCGCGAGACCGGGCTGAGCTTTCGCGCCTGGCGCCAGCGCATGCGCCTGCTGTCCTCGCTCGACGCGCTGGAGCAGGGGCAGAGCGTCATTCAGGCGGCCCTGGGATGCGGTTACGATTCAACGTCGGCGTACATCGCCGCGTTCAAGGGATTGTTTGGCACGACCCCCGGGGAACTGTTCCGGGGTTGAACTGACGTAAATTGAAACCATGTGGCGGTTGATCGGGATCCGTTCCCCGCTAGGCACATGCGCTATGGTGTGCGCCGCGCCCATGAGGCGTTACCAATCGAGGCAGACAGGAGCCAGAACAAAAGCCGATGAAGACTCCCAAACGGATTGAACCGCTGATCGAAGACGGGATGGTCGATGAAGTGCTGCGCCCGCTGATGAGCGGCAAGGAAGCCGCGGTCTATGTGGTGCGCTGCGGTCGCCAACTGCGCTGCGCCAAGGTCTACAAGGAAGCCGACAAGCGCAGTTTCCGCCAGGCCGCCGAATACCAGGAGGGCCGCAAGGTGCGCAACAGCCGGCAGGCCCGGGCCATGGCCAAGGGCTCGAAATACGGCCGGCGCGAAGCCGAGGAGGCCTGGCAGAACGCCGAGGTGGCGGCCTTGTTCCGCCTCGCCAGCGCCGGGGTACGGGTGCCCAAGCCCTATGATTTCCTCGATGGCGTGCTGCTGATGGAACTGGTCACCGACGAGGACGGCCAGGCCGCGCCGCGCCTCAACGACGTGCACCTGGAGCCGGAGCAGGCCCGCGAATACCACGCCTTCATCATTCGCCAGATCGTGTTGATGCTGTGCGCCGGCCTGGTGCATGGCGACCTGTCCGAATTCAATGTGCTGCTCGGCCCCGACGGCCCGGTGATCATCGACTTGCCGCAGGCGGTGGATGCCGCGGCCAACAATCACGCCTTCAGCATGCTCGAGCGCGATGTGGCGAACATGGCCCACTACTTCGGCCGTTTCGCGCCGGAACTCAGGCAGACCCGTTTCGCCAGGGAAATGTGGGCGCTGTACCAGGCCGGCGAGCTGCAACCGGAAAGCGCGTTGACGGGACAGTGGAAGGATGACGAGCACCACGCCGATGTGGGCAGCGTGATGCGCGAGATCGAGGCGGCGAAGTTCGACGAGGCCCGCCGCCGCGCGGCGCGGGAAGACGCCGAACGCGGGCCGGTCAAGGACGAGGAACCGCCGCCGCCCTGGGCCCGCTGAGCGCTCAGTGACAGCAGCCGGCTGCCAGGTCCTTGAGGATCGGGCAGTCGGGGCGGTCGTCGCCTTGGCAGTGGGCGACCAGTTCGCTGAGGGTGTCGCGCAGGCTCACCAACTCCTCGATGCGCCGGTCGAGGTCGGCGATATGCTCGCTGGCCAGGGCCTTGACGTCGGCGCTGGCGCGCTGGCGGTCCTGCCACAGGGTCAGCAGTTTCGCCACTTCCTCCAGGGAAAAACCCAGATCCCGCGAGCGCTTGATGAAGGTCAGGCTGTGCAGGTCGTCCTGGCCGTAGAGGCGGTAGCCACTGTCGCTGCGCGAGGCGGGCTTGAGCAGGCCGATCGACTCGTAGTAGCGGATCATCTTTGCACTCAGACCCGTGCGCCGGGCTGCCTGGCCGATGTTCATGCCTTGTGTTCCTCCGTGGGAGTGTCGGGTTTCCAGGTCTTGAGCAGCAGGGCGTTGCTCACCACGCTGACGCTGGACAGGGCCATGGCCGCGCCGGCGAGCACCGGGTTGAGCAGACCGAAGGCCGCCAGGGGGATGCCGATCAGGTTGTAGATGAAGGCCCAGAACAGGTTCTGGCGGATCTTCGCGTAGGTCTTGCGGCTGATTTCCAGTGCCGCCGGGACCAGGCGCGGGTCACCGCGCATCAGGGTGATGCCGGCGGCCTGCATGGCCACGTCGGTGCCGCCGCCCATGGCGATGCCGATGTCCGCGGCGGCCAGGGCCGGGGCGTCGTTGATGCCGTCGCCGACCATCGCCACCACGCCGGTCTTTTTCAGCGCCGCCACTTCAGCGGCCTTGTCCGCCGGCAATACTTCGGCATGCACATCGGCGATGCCCAGTGCCTGGGCGACGACGGCGGCACTGCCGCGGTTGTCGCCGGTCAACAGGTGGCTGCTGATGTTGCGTCCGGCCAGTTGGCGTACCGCCTGCTCGGCGCCGGGCTTGAGGCTGTCGCCGAAGGCGAACAGGCCCAGCACCCGCGGTTGCGGGCTGCGCTCGATCAGCCAGGACAGGGTGCGCCCCTCGGCCTCCCAGGTCCTGGCGCTGTCGGCCAGCTCGCCGGGCTGCAGGCCGCTTTCATCGAGCATGCGCCGGTTGCCCAGGGCCAGCTCGCGACCGTCGAGGCTGCCGGCAATGCCGCGTCCGGTCAGCGACTGGCTGTCGCGGATGTCCGGCACGTCCAGGCCCTGTTCCGCACAGGCATCGAGGACGGCCTTGGCCAAGGGGTGTTCGCTGCCGCGTTGCAGGGCGCCGGCCTGTTGCAGCAGTTGCGCGTCATCGCCATCCAGCGCGTGGTGATGGACGATGCGTGGACTGCCGGAAGTGAGGGTGCCGGTCTTGTCGAACACCACGCGGTTCACCGCATGGGCGCGTTCCAGGGCCTCGGCATCCTTGATCAGAATGCCGTGGCGCGCGGCTACGCCGGTGCCGGCCATGATCGCGGTGGGCGTGGCCAGGCCGAGGGCGCAGGGGCAGGCGATCACCAGCACGGCGACGGCATTGATCAGCGCCACTTCCAGCGTGGCGCCGGCCAGCCACCAGCCGATCAGGGTCAGCAGGGCGAGGACCAGCACGGCGGGGACGAACACCTGGCTGACCCGGTCCACCAGCTTCTGGATCGGTGCCTTGGCCGCCTGGGCGTCTTCCACCAGGCGGATGATGCGCGCCAGCACGGTTTCCGTGCCTAGCGCCAGGGTGCGCACCAGCAGGCGGCCTTCGCCGTTGATGGCACCGCCGGTGACGCGGTCGCCGGGCTGTTTCGGCACGGGCAGGCTCTCGCCGCTGATCAGGGCTTCATCGGCGTGGCTCTGGCCTTCGACCACTTCGCCATCCACCGGGAAGCGCTCGCCGGGCTTGACCAGCACCAGGTCGCCTAGGCGCAGGGCGCTGATCGGCACGTCACGCTCGACGCCGTCCACCACCTGCAACGCCCGCTCCGGTCGCAGCGCTTCGAGGGCGCGGATGGCGCTGGCGGTCTGGCGCTTGGCGCGGCTTTCCAGGTACTTGCCGAGCAGGACCAGGGCGATCACCACCGCCGAGGCTTCGAAGTACAGGTGCGGCATCATGCCCGGCATGGCCCGTGCCCATTCATACAGGCTCAGGCCGTAGCCGGCGCTGGTGCCCAGGGCCACCAGCAGGTCCATGTTGCCGGCACCGGCGCGCACGGCTTTCCAGGCGGCGACATAGAAGCGCGCGCCGAGAATGAACTGCACCGGGGTGGCCAGGGCGAACTGGGCCCAGGCCGGCAGCATCCAGGCAATACCAAAGGGTTGCAGGAGCATCGGCAGGACCAGCGGCAGCGCCAGCAGCACCGCCAGGGCCACGGCCCAACGCTCGTTGCGCAGGCGGCGGGCGCCGTCGTCGCTGCTGGCCGTGTCGGTGTGCGGCAGGCTGGCGCTGTAGCCGGCGCGTTCCACCGCGGCGATCAGGGTGGCGCTGTCGAGCTGGCCGAGCAGTTCGACATGGGCGCGTTCGCTGGCCAGGTTGACGCTTACCGAGCGCACTCCGGGCAACTTGTTCAGCGCCCGCTCGACGCGACCGGCGCAGGAGGCGCAGGTCATGCCGCCGATGTTCAGCTCGACGCTGTGGGTCGGCACACTGTAGCCGGCCTGGCTGACCGCCTCGACCAGCGCTGGCAGGCGATCGGCCGGCGCCTGGACGCGGGCCTGCTCGGTGGCGAGGTTGACGTTGACCTGCTCGGCGCCGGCGACTTTGCGCAGCGCCCGCTCCACCCGACCCGCGCAGCTGGCGCAGGTCATGCCGGCGATCGGCAGGTCGAAGGTGATTGACTCGGGCATGGGGGCTCTCCTCCGTGGACTGGCCTCCAGCATCAACCTTGACATGCTGGCAAGGTCAATAGCCCAGGCCGGCCTTCTTCAGATAGAGGCCGCTCTGGTCCATGGCGATCCGGTATTTGCTGATTTCGCCGGCACGCAGGCTGAGGCGCTGGGCGCTCTGTTTCTCGATACCGTTCAGGCAGCCCGGGGCCTGGCCCGGCTGCAGGCGCAGACGGATATCGATGGAGCCTGGCGGCAGGTTGAAGGACGTGGACTGCTCCTGGAACAGACGCCCGGAGAGCTGGTCGTTCAGGTAGATCCCGATCTCGCAGGTGGTGGCGACTTCCAGACGCTCGCGGGAAATGATCAGCACGCTGTAATCCGACGGGCCTTCGGCGCTGGCCAGGGGAACGTTGCTGAACAGCCCCAGCAGACCGAGGAGGCCGATTGCTGCCTTGCCCATGGATGAAACTCCTGCTGATAACTCGACAAGCACGCAGCTTGGCCGACCCGGGCAAGGATTTCCAGCCCGGCAGCGTCACGCCAAACTTGACCTTGCCCCGGTGGCAAGCTTGAGACTGTGGCCAAATCCAACCAGGAGTCAGCAACGATGCAAGTATTCAGTGTGGAAGGGATGACCTGCGGCCATTGCGTCAAGGCCGTGACCAACGCGTTGCAGCGCGAGGACGCGGCGGCCGAGGTCAAGGTGGATCTGGCGCAGAAGCAGGTGTCGGTGAAGAGTGAGCTGGGTTCGGAGCAGATCCTGCAAGTGATTCGTGACGAGGGTTACGAGGCGCGGGCGATATAGGCGCTGCGCCACTTCTCTTCCGTAGGAGCTGGCTTGCCTGCGAAAGGACCGCAAAGCGGTCCCCGATAGCGGTGAGGTCCGGGGACCGCTACGCAGTCCTTTCGCAGTGGTTCGTCACACGACAAGCCAGCTCCTACGGGCCCCGTATACAGCCCCTCGATTTTTCACATCTTCCAGGCAGGGCCCCGGTAGACTAGGCAACTTGCTTAGCTAGCTACGGATTCCCATGAACCTGCGAACCATCCTGATCCTCGGCGCCCTCAGTGCGTTCGGGCCGTTGGCGATCGATTTCTACCTGCCCGGCTTCCCAGCCATGGCGCTGGCCTTCGGCACCGACGAGAAACACGTCCAGGCCACCCTGGCGGTCTATTTCCTCGGGTTGTCCATCGGCCAACTGGTCTACGGGCCGATCGCCGATCGCTTCGGCCGGCGCGTGCCGCTGCTGGCCGGGGTCATTCTCTTCACTGTCGCCTCGCTGGCCTGTGCCTATGCGCCGAGCCTCGATGCGCTGATCGCCGCGCGCTTCGTCCAGGCCCTCGGGGGTTGCGCCGGGATGGTCCTGGCGCGGGCCATCGTCAGCGACAAGTGCGATGCGGTGGGCTCGGCCAAAGTGTTCTCGCAACTGATGCTGGTCATGGGCCTGGCACCGATCCTCGCGCCGATGCTCGGCGGTCTGCTGGTCAACCTGTACGGCTGGCAGTCGATCTTCCTCGCCCTGACCCTGTTCAGCGCCCTGTGCGCACTGGCGGTATTGCGTGGTCTGCCGGAAAGCCTGCCGGCCGATCGCCCGCGTCCGCCGCTGTCCGGTGCCCTGGGCCAGTATCTGCGCCTGCTCAGGGATCCGCTGTTCCTCGGCCACGCCGTGACCGGCGGAATCTCCATGGCGGGCATGTTCGCCTATATCGCCGGCTCGCCTTTCGTCTTCATCAAGCTCTACGGCGTTCCGGCCGAGCACTACGGTTGGCTGTTCGGGGCCAACGCGGCGGGCTTCATCCTGGTCGCGCAGGTCAACGCGCGCCTGCTGGCAAAGCGTGGCCCGGCCTTCCTCCTGGCGCGAATGGTCTGGCTGTACCTGGCGGCGGGTGCCGTGCTGCTCGGCGTCAGCGCCCTGCATACCGAAGCGCTGTGGCCGCTGCTGATTCCGTTGTTCGTCTGCATCGCCAGCCTCGGCTGCATCATCCCCAACGCCTCGGCCTGCGCCATGAACGGGCAGGGCGCGCGGGCGGGAAGCGCCTCGGCCCTGCTGGGATGCCTGCAGTTCAGTGTCGCCGCGGGCGCGGCGGCACTGGTGGGTGTCCTGCATGATGGCAGCGCGATGCCCATGGCCATGGTCATCACCTTGTGCGGGGCGGCGGCGGTGACAGCAGCGATGCTGACCCGCCGTCTGCAGCTCAGCCGACCTGTCTGAGCAAGGGGTGGGGCGCCTGGATACGGGCCTGCAGGGTGTTCAGGAAGGCCCGGGCCTCGGCCTCGCTACGAAAACTCACGACATGCTGATCAAGCCGGACTTCCCAGGGGCGGTCCGGTTTCTTTCCCGTCGCATCGAGCACTACTTTCATCGCGGCTACCTCCGGTTGGCAAAGGTCGCTGGATTGTAGGCGCCAATTTCCACGGCAAGACATGACCTGAAGCAAGGGACGGACTGGCGGTCATGCCGTGCGTCGGATCTTCAGAATCCTTCCAGAACGATCTTGCCCTTGGCCGCGCCGCTCTCCAGCAACTGGTGGGCACGGCGCAGGTTGTGCGCGTTGATGGTGCCGAAATGCTCGCCGAGGGTGGTCTTCAGCGTGCCGGCGTCGATCAGTTCGGCGACCCGGTTGAGCAGCTTGTGCTGTTCCAGCATGTCCGCGGTCTCGAACAGCGAGCGGGTGTACATGAACTCCCAGTGCAGCGACAGGCTCTTGCGCTTGAGCTTGACCACGTCGAGCTGCTTCGGATCGTCGATCAGCGCCAGCTTGCCTTGCGGCGCCAGGGCTTCCACCAGTTGGTCGAGGTGCTGGTCGGTCTCGGTCAGGCTGGCGACATGCGTGACCTGCGCGATGCCTTCGGCGCGCAGGGCCTCGGCCAGCGGCTGACGGTGGTTGATCACATGATCGGCCCCCCGGTCGCGGACCCATTGCTGGGTCTCGGCGCGCGAAGCGGTTCCGATGACCTTGAGTCCGGTGAGCTGGCTGGCCAGTTGGGTGAGGATCGAGCCGACCCCGCCGGCGGCGCCGACGATCAGCAGGCTCTGGCCCAGGTCGGCCTTGCCTTCGGCGATCCGCAGGCGCTCGAACAGCAGCTCCCAGGCGGTGATGGCGGTCAGCGGCAGGGCGGCGGCCTCGGCGAAGCCCAGGGAGCGCGGCATGTGCCCGACGATGCGCTCGTCCACCACATGCAGCTCGCTGTTGGCCCCGGCGCGGGCAATCGAGCCCGCGTAGTAGACCTTGTCGCCCGGCTGGAACAGGCTGACCTCGCGACCCACGGCCTTGACCACACCGGCCACGTCCCAGCCCAGCACCTTGGCCGTGCCGTTTTCCGGCTGGACGTTGCGCCGCACCTTGGTGTCCACCGGGTTGACCGAAATCGCCCGGACCTCCACCAGCAGGTCGCGCGGGCCCGGCTCGGGAGCCGGCAGCTCGATGTCCTGCAGCGCGGCGGGGTCTTCGATGGGCAGCGACTGATAGTAGGCGATGGCTTTCATGGGCGAATTCCTCGGAAAAAGTGGATGGCGGCCATGATTGATCCTTTCGTTTCGGGTTGGAAGCCGCTAAAACCGCAGAAACTTTCAAATATTTTTTGAAAATGGAGGCGCTTTCCTTGCTGCGTTTCGATGACCTGCAACTCTTCGTGCGTGCCGCCGAGCATGGCAGCCTGTCGGCGGCCGCGCGGTTGCTCGACCTGTCCCCGGCCGTGGCCAGTGCCGCCCTCAAGCGCCTGGAAGGACATCTGGGCGTACGCTTGCTGGCGCGCTCCACCCGCAGCCTGCGCCTGACCGCCGAGGGCGAGGGTTTTCTCGAACATGCCCGCGCGGCGCTGGCCAGCCTCGACGAGGGCCGCCGCCTGCTGGTCCGCGAGCAGGATGAGATCAGCGGCGTGCTGCAGCTCTCGGCGCCCTCCGACTTCGGTCGCAATGTGCTCCTGCCGTGGCTGGACGAACTGCAGCGGGCGCATCCGCGGCTGAGCGTGCGCCTGTTGCTGGGCGACCGTAACGCCGATCTGTTTCGCCAGCCCGTGGATATCGCCCTGCGCTATGGCATGCCGGAAGACTCCAGCCTGGTGGCGGTGCCGTTATGCGTGGATAACCGCCGCGTCCTGTGTGCCGCGCCGGAGTACCTGGCGCGCCATGGCGAGCCGCGCACGGTGGCGCAACTGAGCGGGCACAACTGCCTGCTGTATCAACTGGGCAGCGGCGTGCATGACCACTGGCGCTTCCAGTGCGAGGGACAGGAGGAAAGCGTGCTGGTCAGTGGCGACCGTTTCTGCGACGACGCCGACGTGGTGCGGCGCTGGGCCCTGGCCGGCGAGGGGATTGCCTACAAGTCCTGGCTGGACGTGGCCGCCGACGTGCGCGCCGGACGCCTGCGGGTGCTGCTGGGCCAGTATCGCGGCGAGGCCACGCCGCTGAACCTGCTGTGTACCCATCGGGCGCAACTGGGCAAGTCGGTGCAATGGCTGAGCAGCCTGCTGCGCGAGCGGTGCCGGGGCCTGCTCGACGAACTGGACTTGCACAGTCATTGATCCCCCTTCATGTCCGACATCCCCTGCGCATTTGCTTGAAGGATGTGATTACTTTGGGTGTAGGCCATTTAATTGAAATGCGTTTGCCGTCGCCTGTTTCTCTCGACGGCAAACGTATTGTTTCGTGGGCATTTCCCGGCAGCGCGAGGGTATTTTGACCGCCTCGAATGTGTCGATATTTTACGTCAAGGGTTGGAAAACCTACGGGGATTTGCCGCAAATGTGCCGCTATCCGCGCAAGTCAGCGGGCTTATACTGACCCGGGCAATCGTCGCCACCAAGATAGTGTTTCCTTGCGGGAACGAGGCTGGATGCCTGTTCCGTCATGGATGCATTTGACGAAATACCGAAGCGATCCGAGCGTGACCCATGGGCGTCGCTCGCGGGGAGACTTCACCTCGCCAATGACAATTACGCAGGGAGTGGACAGATGCAACCGATAGCCAGTATCAGCCAGATCGCCAGTTTGATGGCCGACCCGAAGCGCAGTGCGATGCTCTGGGCATTGCTCGATGGCATGGCCCGTCCTTCGGAAGAACTCGCCATGATGGCCGGCCTGAGCCCATCGTCGGCCTGCGCGCATCTGGCCCGGTTGTCGGCCGGTGGGCTGCTCAAGCGCGAGGCCCGCGGGCGCAAGCGTTACTTCCGTCTGGCCGCGCCGGAAATCGGAACCGCGGTGGAAGCCCTGGCCAGCGTCACCATCCCCGAATCCGAGCGCAAGGCGCAGCCCGCGGAGCGGGTGCTCAGCGTGCCTCTACCGATGCGCAGGGCACGCTTGTGTCGGGACCATCTGGGCGGTGAGGTCGCGGCGGAGCTGTTGCAGCGTCTACTCGACGCGCAGTGGTTGGAGCAGCATGACCAGCAACTTGAAATCACCCTGCTGGGGCGTGAACAGCTGGCTCACCATGGCATTTTCATCGATGCCCTGGCGCCCCGCGACAGTCGCCTGTGCAGCCTGTGCATGTGCAACGGCGAGGCCCAGGACCGCCGTGCGCACCTGGGCGGGGCGCTGGGGAGCAGTCTGTTGAAGCTGTTCGTGCAGTCCGGTTGGCTGCGGGTCAGCGACGGGTCACGGGTGGCGCAACTGACCACCAGTGGCGTGCGCGGCATCCAGCAGATTGCCCGGCTGCCACCGCCGCTGTCGATGGGATGAGGATGCGCCACGAAGCACGCGGCGCGGGGGCGGGAGATCAGGCCTTGATCAGTCGCGCGTCGAGGCTGTTCTGGGCCAGGCGGCGGGCCTGGTCTTCAGTCATGCCGAGATGAGTGTGCAGCGCATGGAAGTTTTCGGTGACGTAGCCGCCGAAGTACGCCGGATCGTCCGAGTTCACCGTCACCTTCACACCGCGTTCGAGCATGTCGAGGATGTTGTGCTGACCCATGTGATCGAACACACGGAGCTTGGTGTTGGACAGCGGGCAGACGGTCAGCGGGATCTGCTCGTCGATGATGCGCTGCATCAGGCGCTCGTCCTCGATGGCACGCACACCGTGGTCGATGCGCTGGATCTTGAGCAGATCCAGGGCCTCCCAGATGTATTCGGGGGGACCTTCCTCACCGGCGTGGGCAACGGTCAGGAAGCCTTCGCTGCGGGCACGGTCGAAGACGCGCTGGAACTTGCTCGGCGGATGGCCCATTTCCGAGCTGTCCAGACCGACGGCGACGAACGCGTCGCGGAACGGCAGGGCCTGGTCGAGGGTTGTGTGGGCTTCTTCCTCGCTCAGGTGGCGCAGGAAGCTGAGGATCAGGCCGCTGCCGATACCCAGTTGTTCACGGCCGTCCTTGAGGGCGCGGGTGATGCCGTCGAGTACCACTTCGAAGGGAATGCCGCGGTCGGTGTGGGTCTGCGGATCGAAGAACGGCTCGGTGTGAATGACGTTCTGCGCCTTGCAGCGTTGCAGGTAGGCCCAGGTCAGGTCGTAGAAGTCCTGCTCGGTACGCAGGACATCGGCGCCCTGGTAATACAGGTCGAGAAACTCTTGCAGGTTGTTGAAGGCATAAGCCGCGCGCAGGGTTTCGACATCGTTCCAGGGCAGGGCGATCTTGTTGCGTTCGGCCAGGGCGAACAGCAACTCGGGCTCCAGCGATCCTTCCAGGTGAAGGTGCAATTCCGCCTTGGGCAGCGCGTTAAGCCAGTCGTACATGGTTCGTTCTCATCAGGTGCAATCGGCGCATTCTACAGGGGTTGCCGGTCCGGCGCGGTGAAACCTGACCAGCAGGTTCAACGATAGCAGCGCCGGACCGACAGGGCGGCCAGGTGTCAGGGGGAGCTGTTGCCTGGCCGTTACTGCTCGTCAGCCAGCGATCAGTTGCGCCGCGGCCTGGCGGTGGTTGGCAATCAGCGCCTGGATATCCAGGCCTTCGACCTGGCCGTCGATCACGCGCCACTGGCCGCCGACCATGACCCGATCGGCGCGGTCGGCGCCACACAGCAACAGGGCCGAAAGTGGGTCGTGGCTGCCGGAGAAGCGCAACTCGTCGAGCTTGAACAGCGCCAGGTCGGCCTGCTTGCCCACGGCCAGCTCGCCGATATCGGTGCGGCCCAGCAGTTGTGCCGAACCACGGGTCGCCCAACCCAGGGCGCGTTCCGGGGTGATCAGCTCGGCGCCGTAACGCAGGCGCTGCAGGTACAGGGCCTGGCGGGCTTCGAGGATCATGTTCGAGGCATCGTTGGAGGCCGAGCCGTCCACACCGAGGCCGACCGGCGCGCCGGCGTCGGTCAGTTCGATGGTCGGGCAGATGCCGGAGGCCAGGCGCATGTTCGAGCTCGGGCAATGGCAGATGCCGGTACCGGCGGCACCGAGGCGGGCGATTTCCTCGGCATTGAAATGAATACCGTGGGCCAGCCAGGTGCGCGGGCCGAGCCAGCCAACGCTGTCCAGGTAATCCACGGTACGCAGGCCGAAGCGTTGCAGGCAGAAATCCTCTTCATCCAGGGTTTCCGCCAGATGGGTGTGCAGGCGTACGTCCAGTTCCTCGGCCAGTTCGGCGCTGGCGCGCATGATTTCCGGGGTGACCGAGAACGGCGAGCAGGGCGCCAGGGCGATCTGGATGCGGGCGCCGGCGCCACGCTCGTGGTAGCTGTGGATAAGTCGCTGGCTGTCGGCCAGGATCACTTCGCCCTGTTGCACGGTCTGCTGCGGGGGCAGGCCGCCGTCCGCTTCGCCCAGGCTCATCGAACCGCGGGTGAGCATGGCGCGCATGCCCAGCTTGCGGACGACCTCCACCTGGACGTCGATGGCGTTTTCCAGGCCATCGGGGAACAGGTAGTGGTGGTCGGCGGCGGTGGTGCAGCCGGACAGCAGCAATTCGGCCAGCGCCACCTGGGTCGCCAGCTCCAGCTTGGCCGGCGTCAGTCTTGCCCAGACCGGGTAGAGGGTCTTCAGCCAGGGAAACAGCGGCTGGTTCACCACCGGCGCCCAGGCGCGGGTAAGGGTCTGATAGAAGTGGTGGTGAGTGTTGATCAGGCCGGGCAGAACCACATGCTCGCGAGCATCGAAGGTCTGATCGCAGGGGCGGGAAGGGGTCTGGCTGAGGCCGAGGACTTCGCTGATGGTGCCGTCTTCGATGACCAGGCCGCCGCGGGCGTCAAGGTCGTTGGCGGTGAAGATGGCGAGCGGGTTTTTCAACCAGATACGGGTCGCAGGCATGGTTGCCGGCTCCTCTGAAAGTGGGTTCAGGGTTAGCCAGCTCAGTGTTGCCCTGTCTGCTGATCCAGGTCCGCCGCGGTGGGCGAGGCGTCGAGTCTACACCCACCGCGCGCAGAATCACCAGATCAGCGTTTCGCCTTTGTAGTTGATGTAGTGAAGACCGGCCTTGCCGCTGTGGGCCTTGACCTGCTCGAGCATGCCGCGGGTGCTGGTCGGCACGTCGATGTCGGCGCCTTCGCCACCCATGTCGGTCTTGACCCAGCCCGGGTGCATGGCCAGCACGCTCAGGCGAGTCTCGCCGAGGGGCACCACGAAGCTGTTGATCATCGAGTTCAGGGCTGCCTTGCTCGCCTTGTACAGGGCCAGTTCAGGCGCATCCGGGATGGCCACGCTGCCCAGCACCGAGCTCATGAAGGCGATCACGCCGCTGTCCTCGCGCAGTTGCCCGGCGAAGCGCTGGGCCACGCGGATCGGCGCCACGGCGTTGGTCATGAACAGTTCGCCGATCTCGCTCAGTTGCGCCACTTCGGCGTCCTGATTGTCCGGGCCCTTGACCCCGGCGTTGACGAACAGCAGATCGAGGGTCTGGCCCTCGAGGTGTTTCTGCAGCGCGTCGAGCTGAGCGGTGCTGTTCATTTCCAGGGTTTGTACCTGGACGCCCGGCAGCTTCGCGAGGGCATCGGCCTTGGCGGTATCGCGCACGGTGGCGACGACGTTCCAGCCGTCTTCGCTGAGACGTTCCACCAGGCCGAGGCCCAGGCCGCGGGAAGCGCCGATGATCAAGGCGGTTTTCGTAGTCATGCGGGAGCTCCTTTCAATGTGAGGGGACAGCGATCCTGCAGGCGCTGCCTGAGCGCCTGGCGCAGTTCGACGAGGGCATCGATACGTGCCTCGACCAGGGTCAGTTTGTCTTCGATGAAGCGCGTCACCAGTGCTTCAGGGTCTTGCGCCTGCCACAGTTCGGCGACGCTCTGGCTGATTTCGCCAAGGCTGAAACCGAGCTTCTGCGCGGTCTTGATCAGCAGCACCAACTGCACGGTTTCCGTCGGGTAATCACGATAGCCGTTGGCACGGCGCTGGGCGCGAATCAGGCCGCGTTCTTCATAGAAACGCAGGGTGTCGCGGCTGACGCAACAGGTCTGCGCCAGTTCTCCGATACGCACGAGCAATTCCTGGGGGAGGGGTTGACCTTGGAGCATACTCCAGGCTTTAGCCTGCCGCTCTCACTTTCCTGCAAGGAGCGGTACATGTGGAGTCAGAGCGGTTATCGGCGTCTGGTCAGAAGCAGCGGCTGGTACGACCTGCTGGTCGCGGCGGCGTTCGTCACGCCCTGGAGTCTGATGGCGTTGCACGGTTTGTTGCTTCAGTTGAGCACGCAGTGGGGCCTGGCCGGGGACCTGCCGGAGTTCGCGCCCCTGCATGGCTTGATGGCCAACCTGATGGGCTCGATCGTCTGTGTCTGGTCGGTGTTGCGCATTCGCGATCCGCAACCGCAGTTCGGTCGCTACGACGCGGTTGGCCGTCTGCTGTTCGCTACGTGGCAGGGTTATGCCCTGTCGCAGGGGGCGACCCAACTGCTGTGGGGCACCTTGCTGCTGGAGTTGTTCTGGGCAGTCCTGCAGTTGTGGCCGGTACAGACCTTTGATCAAAAAGTGATCAGGTCCGCCGCGTAACGTCCTGACAGGCGATTGGTGCAGCCTTGCACGGTTTATCCACAGCTTGCTCCACAGTATCTGTGAGCAAGCCGCCGAGCCGGGTATAAGCCCGGCCCGGCTGCCTTCCAACGGCAATAATCGGAGTCAAGCGCCTGATTTTTCTGTGAATCGAAGGCTGTCATCAAATATTGATCAAAATCTGATCGTTTCTCTCAAGCCCTTGTCGCAGAAGGCTTGCAAGCGGCTGCCCAGAGGTTATCCACAACCGCACCCACAGTGGATGTGGGCAACTGTCAGCAGGCTTCGAGAAGGATGCGGCCGCGGCTCAGGTCCGCCAGCTGGCGCTGTACCTGGTCGACGCACTCGGCACCCAGGGCGAGATGAACGTCGACGCCATTGGCGGTGAATGCTTCGTCAAGAATCACCCCGTCGGCTTCACCGATCCGCAGTTTGAGCAGGGCCAGCTCACTGAACGAGCAACTGCACCTGAATTCCGTGCGGCTCACCAGCAGACGTTTCGGCGCCTGTTGCAGGCATTTGTTCGCCCCGCCGCCATAGGCGCGCGCGAGACCGCCGGTGCCCAACTGAATACCGCCGTACCAGCGAATCACCAGGACCACGACCTGATCGCAATCCTGCGCTTCGATGGCGGCGAGGATCGGGCGCCCGGCGGTGCCGCCGGGTTCGCCGTCGTCACTGCTGCGGTACTGCTCGCCAATTTTCCAGGCCCAGCAATTGTGGGTGGCGGCGAGGTCACTGTGCTGCTCGAGAAACGCCTGGGCATCGGCGGGTGTGCTGATCGGCGCGGCCAGGGTGATGAAACGGCTCTTGCGAATTTCTTCGCGGTACTCGCAGGTGTCCAGCAGGGTAGAAGGCATAAGCGGGTGTTCAGTTCGGCGGAGTCAGGCCACAGCCTTTGAGAATGATGTGGATAAGGTTGTTGGCGGCATCTTCCATGTCCTGCTTGGTCAGGCGACTGCGGCCGGTGACCTGGCAGATCTGCGTGGCGAAGTCGGCATAGTGCTGGGTGCTGCTCCACAAAAGGAAGATCAGGTGGACCGGCTCCACCGGGTCCATCTTGCCGGCGTCGATCCAGCCCTGGAACACCGCTGCACGACCCCTGAACCACTCGCGGTAGTCCTGGCTGAAATAGTCGGTGAGGCAATTGCCACCGCTGATGATCTCCATCGCGAAGATCCGCGAGGCCTGCGGATTGCGCCGGGAAAACTCCATCTTCGCGCGGATGTACTGGGCCAGGGCCAGGGCCGGGTCGTCGTCGACGCTGAGGGCGTTGAAGGTGCTGTCCCACAGTTCGATGATGTTGCTCAGGACCGCGATGTACAGCCCCAGCTTGTTGGTGAAGTAGTAATGCAGGTTGGCCTTGGGCAGCCCGGCGTTCTGGGCGATGGTGTTCATGCTGGTGCCCTTGAAACCATGACGGGCGAACTCGTCTTCCGCGGCCTGGATGATGGCCTGCTCGTTTTTCTGGCGGATACGACCGGCGGGCTTGGCGGCGAGGGTTCGGTGAGCGGGCACTTCAAGGGTCATGGGCGATTCCGGCAAGAGCGAGGAAATAAGGGCACATGCGTTGATACCCCAGGCACGGCGGGCAGACAAGCGCGAAACGCGAGAATATCGCAATTGCGTCCTAACGTGTCGCAGCCAGGCTCTCCAGGAAGCTTTCCAGGACCAGATGTGGACGTCGACCCTTGCGTGTGACCCAGGCCAGGCTCAGGTCATAGAAGCGTTCGCCGGGCTTGAGTGCGCGCAGGCGCCCCTGCTGCACCCAGAACATCGCGTAATGATCCGGCAGGTAGCCGATGTAGCGACCGGTAAGGATCAGGAACGCCATGCCTTCGCGGTCGGAAGCGCTGGCGGTGCAGTTGAGTGCCTGGTACGCCGCCTGGATTTCCGCCGGCAGGCGGAAGGTCGGGGCGATGGCGTCCTGGGCGTTGAGACGCTCATCGTCCAGTTGTCGGTCGTCGACGTAGAACAGCGGGTGGCCGACCGCGCAGTAAAGCAGCGATCGTTCGCTGTACAGCGGTTGGTATTCGAGCCCGGACAGCGGACTGGCCTGGGGGACCACGCCGACATGCAGGCTGCCGTCGAGCACGCCCTGTTCCACCTGGCTCGGCGGGATCATGCGGATGCGGATGCGCACGTCCGGACCGCGGTCCTTGAGCTGGGCCAGGGCATGGGTGATGCGCATGTGCGGCAGGGTCACCAGATTGTCGGTCAGGCCGATGTTCAGCTCTCCGCGCAGATGCTGGTGCAGGCCGTTGACCTCGGTGCGGAAACTTTCCAGGGCACTGAGCAACTGCAATGCCGACTGATAGACCTCGCGGCCTTCCTCGGTCAGCGAAAACCCGGCGCGCCCGCGTTGGCACAGACGCAGACCGAGACGCTGTTCCAGATCGCCCATCTGCTGGCTGATCGCCGAGCGACCGATACCCAGCACGTTCTCCGCCGCCGAGAAGCCACCGCATTCGACCACGCTACGGAAAATCTTCAGCAGGCGAATATCGAAATCGCTGACCTGGGAAAGCGGTTCGGGGCGACGGCTCATAGTTTAGTGTCCGGTGAACTGAGGATTAGAAAAGTAGAGTTTTCCAGACTTTATAGCCGTGACAAGTTATCGGCAACACAACGCTTTCTTCCGAATGCCGTTCAACCTGCCTTGCGAGGTCGCGACGATGAACCTGCCTGAAAACGCTCCTGTCGGTCTGGCCAGCCAGCTGAAGCTGGATGCTCACTGGATGCCTTACACCGCCAACCGCAATTTCCAGCGCGATCCGCGCCTGATCGTTGCCGCGCAGGGCAACTATCTGGTCGACGACAAGGGGCGCAAGATCTTCGACGCTCTCTCCGGTCTGTGGACCTGCGGTGCCGGCCACACCCGCAAGGAAATCCAGGAAGCCGTGGCACACCAGCTGGGCGTGCTGGATTACTCGCCGGCGTTCCAGTTCGGGCATCCGCTGTCGTTCCAGTTGGCCGAGAAGATCACCGAGCTGACCCCGGGCAACCTGAATCACGTGTTCTATACCAACTCCGGCTCCGAGTGCTGCGACACCGCCGTGAAGATGGTGCGTGCCTACTGGCGTCTGAAAGGCCAGGCCACCAAGACCAAGCTGATCGGCCGTGCCCGTGGCTACCATGGGGTGAACATCGCCGGTACCAGCCTGGGTGGCGTCAATGGCAACCGCAAACTGTTCGGTCAACTGCTGGACGTCGACCACATTCCGCATACCGTGCTGCCGGGCAACGCCTTTACCAAGGGCATGCCGGAAGAGGGCGGCATCGCCCTGGCCGATGAAATGCTCAAGCTGATCGAGCTGCACGATGCCTCGAACATCGCCGCGCTGATCGTCGAGCCGCTGGCGGGCTCAGCCGGCGTCCTGCCGCCGCCGAAGGGTTATCTGAAGCGCCTGCGGGAAATTTGCGACCAGCACAACATCCTGCTGATCTTCGACGAAGTCATCACCGGCTTTGGCCGCATGGGCTCGATGTTCGGTGCCGACGCCTTCGGCGTGACGCCGGACCTGATGTGCATCGCCAAGCAGGTCACCAACGGCGCCATCCCGATGGGCGCGGTGATCGCCAGCAGCGAGATCTACCAGACCTTCATGAACCAGGCGACTCCCGAGTACGCGGTGGAATTCCCCCACGGCTATACCTACTCGGCGCACCCGGTGGCGTGCGCTGCCGGTATCGCCGCCCTCGACCTGCTGCAGAAGGAAAACCTGGTGCAGTCCGCCGCCGAGCTGGCGCCGCACTTCGAGAACGTGCTGCACGGCATCAAGGGCACCAAGAACGTCATCGATATCCGCAACTACGGCCTGGCCGGCGCGATCCAGATCGCCGCGCGTGATGGCGATGCCATCGTGCGTCCTTACGAGGCGGCGATGAAGCTGTGGCAAGCCGGCTTCTATGTACGGTTCGGTGGCGACACCCTGCAGTTCGGGCCGACCTTCAATACCCAGCCGCAGGAGCTGGACCGCCTGTTCGACGCAGTCGGCGAAGCCCTGAACGCCATCGACTGATCGATTCCTTTCCCGGGGCAGGCCCGTGCGCCTGCCCGAACCTGAATACTGGAGTTATTGCATGAGCACCGTTGCACATCTGATCAATGGCGAGCTGGTTTCCGGCAACGATCGCAGCGCCGACGTCTTCAATCCATCCACCGGCCAGGCGATCCACAAGGTGGCGCTGGCCAGTCGCGCCACCGTGCAGCAAGCGATCGATGCCGCCAAGGCAGCGTTCCCGGCCTGGCGCAACACGCCGCCGGCCAAGCGCGCCCAGGTGATGTTCCGCTTCAAACAGTTGCTGGAGCAGAACGACGCGCGGATTTCCCAACTGATCAGCGAAGAGCATGGCAAGACCCTCGAAGACGCGGCCGGTGAACTGAAGCGCGGGATCGAGAACGTCGAGTTCGCCTGCGCCGCCCCGGAAGTGCTGAAGGGCGAGTACAGCCGCAACGTCGGCCCGAACATCGATGCCTGGTCGGACTTCCAGCCGCTGGGTGTGGTCGCCGGGATCACCCCGTTCAACTTCCCGGCCATGGTGCCGCTGTGGATGTACCCGCTGGCCATCGCTTGCGGCAACACGTTCATCCTCAAACCGTCCGAGCGTGATCCGAGCTCGACCCTGCTGATCGCCCAGCTGCTGCATGAAGCCGGCCTGCCGAAAGGCGTGCTGAACGTGGTTCACGGTGACAAGGAAGCGGTGGATGCGCTGATCGAGGCGCCGGAAGTGAAAGCACTGAGCTTCGTTGGCTCGACGCCGATCGCCGAGTACATCTATACCGAAGGCACCAGGCGTGGCAAACGCGTCCAGGCGCTGGGCGGGGCGAAGAACCATGCGGTACTGATGCCGGATGCCGATCTGGACAACGCTGTCAGCGCGCTGATGGGTGCGGCCTACGGTTCCTGCGGCGAGCGCTGCATGGCCATCTCCGTGGCGGTGTGCGTCGGTGACCAGGTGGCCGATGCCCTGGTGGCCAAACTGGTGCCGCAGATCAAGGGGCTGAAGATCGGTGCCGGCACCTCCTGTGGCCTGGACATGGGCCCTCTGGTAACCGCGGCGGCACGGGACAAGGTTGTGGGTTACATCGATGACGGTGTCGCAGCCGGTGCCGAGCTGGTGGTGGACGGTCGTGGCTATCGCGTGGCGGGCAACGAAGACGGTTACTTCGTCGGCGGTACCCTGTTCGATCGCGTCACCACCGAGATGCGCATCTATAAGGAAGAGATCTTTGGTCCGGTGCTTTGCGTGGTGCGGGTGAACAGTCTGGAAGAGGCGATGCAGCTGATCAACGATCACGAATACGGCAACGGCACCTGCATCTTCACCCGTGACGGTGAAGCGGCGCGTCTGTTCTGCGACGAGATCGAGGTGGGCATGGTCGGCGTCAACGTGCCGCTGCCGGTACCGGTGGCTTACCACAGCTTTGGCGGCTGGAAGCGTTCGCTGTTCGGCGACCTGCACGCCTACGGCCCGGACGGTGTGCGCTTCTACACCCGGCGCAAGGCGATCACCCAGCGCTGGCCGCAACGTGCCAGCCATGAGGCTTCGCAGTTCGCGTTCCCGAGTCTGTGAGCGTAGCTATATAGAAGAAGGGAGGCCGCAAGGCCTCCCTTCTTCGTTTTCGGGCTTTTTGACCGTGATGACAAATTTGTTGCAATAAGTGCTTGACGCCCCGTTTTATCTCTCTATAATTCGCCCCACTTCCGGCGCAGTCGAAACGGAAAACTCCTTGAGAATCAACGAGTTGGATGTTTCAGGTGGTATCGGAAGTGCTTCGGTCATCTACGAAGGCGGTTGAAAAAGGCAGTTGACAGCAGGTTGTAACGCTGTAGAATTCGCCTCCCGCTAACGAGAGATCGCAGCGAGTCAAGTGTTTGAAGTTGAACGAGAAATTCTGAAAAACTTCAAAATAAACGCTTGACAGACTTAGAGGAAAGCGTATAATGCGCGCCTCGGTTGAAG
>NZ_FZOL01000013.1 GCF_900188455.1 Pseudomonas japonica
TGTTCCTGCGGTCGCGCCTTCGCTACGCGCTTCTTTCAGCTTGGCCTCACGGCGTCCACCTTGCGTTTCACTACAGTTATCGTCACTCAGTCTGGTCACCGCTTTCAGGTGACTGATTTTGGCCCATGCCGGGCACACTGGGAGCGGGCGTTGCCCGCGATTGGCCCGCAGCGTCGCCTGTTCACTCCTGATCCAGCAACTTCGCCAGCACCGCCCCCAACTCCTTCACCATCGGCTCCGCCGTCCCCCGGTGCACCACCACGATCTCGTAGCTGTCCACCACGGGCAGCCCATCCCCCTCCCCCAGCACCCGATGATCCCCGGTGACCGCCCGCGGCGGCAGCAGGCTGATGCCCATGCCATCGGCCACCGCCGCCTGGATCCCGCTCAGGCTGGAACTGGTGAACGCGATCCGCCAGCGCCGTCCCAGTGCCTCGACGGCACTGATGATCTCGTCGCGGTACAGACCACGAGGCGGAAAGGTCACCAGCGGGATCGGGTCCAGTGCCAGGGCGGGATTCTTCGCGCTGTCGATCCAGGCCAGTTCCTCCGCCCAGCTCGCCACCCCTTCCCGACCATTGTGCCGCTGCTTGAGCAGGACCAGGTCCAACTCGCCGTTGTCGTAGCTCTGGGCGATATCGCGGCACAGGCCGCTGGTGACTTCCAGCTTCACCTGCGGGTGCCTGCGATTGAAGGCCGACAGTGCATTGGTGGTGCGTCCACCAACGAAGTCCTCCGGCACCCCCAGGCGCACGGTCACCCCCACCGTCGCCCCAGCCAGCGCCTCCAGCATCTGGTCGTTCAGCGCCAGCATATGGCGGGCGTAGCCCAGCAGGGTCTGCCCGGCATCGGTGGGCAGGACCTCGCGGTTGCCACGTTCGAGCAGGCGGTGGCCGACCATGTCCTCCAGACGGCGGACCTTCTGGCTGATGGTGGATTGGGTGGAATGCAGGCGGGAGGCGGCAGTGGTGAAGCTGCCGCAGTCGGCGACCACCACCACGGCGCGCAGGAGGTCAAGGTCGAAGAGCGTTCTAGTGGCTTTTGAAATGGGGAGCATGGCGATATTAGAAAAATGGATGACCTTGAATTTTCTAACACGCCGACTGGAGGACGGCAATGTATCGGCCTGACATTTGAGTAGGACAAATCCTTCAACTATGTGAGATATCGCGCTAGAGTCGATGGCCATTTGCCAGAACTGCGGTGCGGGATGCCCAATTACTCATCCGAACGTTTGCAACCAGGTGCTGTTTACACCCGCGAGGCGCTCAAGCAGTTATTTGGCATCACCGATGCCACGATCAACACCGGTATTTTTCGCCCGAAAGGCTTGGATTCGGTTTGGTTATTTTTAACCGAGCACAAAACCTCAGATCGAACGCAATACAGTGATGTTCTCTCCGGCGATACCTTGCACATGCAAGGGCAAAACTTAGGGAGAACAGACCATCTGATCCTTGAGCACAAAAGTACAGGGCTTGAACTGCTGGTCTTTTATCGCCGCAAAAAATATGAACATCCGGGTGCGGGGTTTCGTTTCGAGGGTGTGTTCGATTATGTGACACATACACCGAATACCCTTCCCACCCCGTTCGTCTTGCAACGACAAGTCAGCCCATTAATTGACGGCGTTCCAACCTCCGTCGTGGAGCAGCTCACGGCACAGGGTGTGTTCGATCCAGAAGGCATCGAGGATGCGCGCAACCGAGAGTTCGTTTCGATCGTACGACGTCGCGGTCAACCACGCTTTAGAAGAGAACTGCTCAAAGCCTATGCCGGCCGGTGCGCAATAACCGGCTGCGACATCGAAGCCATTCTCGAAGCCGCGCATATCCATCCCTATCAAGGTGACAGAACCAACGTCGTTAGCAATGGCCTGCTACTCAGAGCCGATATCCACACGCTGTTCGATTTGAACTTGATCTGGATCGACCCAGAACGTCTCGTCGTTCGTCTTGCTGAACAGTTGCTCGGCAGCGATTACGCCATCCTGGACGGCAAGCCGCTGTCGCTTCCTGAACATGAAGCGAGCTATCCAAGCAAACTGGCCCTGGCTTCCCGGCAAGAACTGCCTTGATCCAGAGCGCCTATTCGTTCCGACGAATCCGCTGCAGTTCCGCCTCCAGCCAACCACCCGCCAACTGGACTCCCGCGGCACAACGAATCTCGTAGGCCTTCCCGCTCATGCTGCTTTGGGTCGCCGCCAGCTCGATGAAGCCTTCCGTGCGCGTGAGCAGTTTCTTCCTCTGCAGATAGGCCTGCTTCTTCTCCAGGTGCGCCCGGGCCTGTTGCGCGGAATACGCGCTGCCGTTGCGCACGAACTGGCACTGACTGTTTTGCCGCCAGGTGACGAGTAATCTGACGCAAGGTGATGTCCTCCAAAAGCGTCGGAATCTATCACCTTGCAGTCGCTGCCGACCGAGCGAGGCTATTACCAGGGATGTTGGACGAATACCGTCAGAAGCGTACTTTTACGCCTACATAACCGGTACGTCCCGGTGCCGGCTCGTAGTACCGCACACCACTGTCATTGATCCGCAGGTTGTCGTAGTAGCGACGGTCCGTCAGGTTATCCAGCCCCACGTAAGGCTCGACATTCTCGGCCCAGCCCTTGAGCTGCATGCCCATGCGCAGATTGACCAGGGCATAGCCGCCGACCCGCGCGGTATTGCCGCTGTCGGCGTACTGGCGGTCGAATACCGAGGTGTTGACGCGCACGTACCAGTTGTCCCGGCTGTAGCTCAATTCGCCGAACAGGCTCTGTACCGGGATGCCCGGCAGGCGATTGCCGTCGGCATTTTCGAAACTGCGGTAGGTGTAGTCGTTGAGGCTGTAGGCCGTGGTCAGTTGCCAGTGTTCGTCGGGCTGCCAGCGGGCACTCAGCTCCAGGCCATCGCGACGGGTCGAGCCGGCATTGCGATAGAAGGTGCGGCCATTGACATAGGGCACCAGCTCATCGCGGGTGTCGATGCGATAGACCACGGCCTCGTAGCGCCAGTGGGTCGTCTCGCCCTTGAAACCGATCTCCTGGTTCAACGCTTCGGCCGGTTCGAGGCTGCTGTTGAAACCACCGCCGTTCGGGTTGGCCAACTCGCTGACGGTGGGGGTCTCGAAGGAGGTGGCGACCCGCGCGTACAGCGTATGGTGCGGGTCCAGGCGATAGCTGAGACCGGCACTGTAGTTGAGGTCGCGCAGGTTGCGCTTGCCGGAATCGTCACCGTCGCGCAGGAAGTGATCGTCCACGTTCAGGCGCACGGTATCGTGCCGCAGGCCAAGGCTGAGCAGCCAGTTTTCGGTCAGTTCGGTCTGGTTCTCGATGAACAGACCGAGGCTGCGCGCCTCTTCGCGCTGGCGAGAGGTCAAGGCGCCCTTTTCACCCCCGACGATATTGTTGTTGCGATCACGATCGTCGCGCAGGGACTCGAGGTCCGCGCCAAAGGTGAGCTTGTGGCCGAGACCGAACCAGTCGGCGACATGGGTGTAGTTGGCACCGATGCCACCGAACAGGCGCTCGTAGCTGGTCTGTCCGTTGGCGGCCAGCGGCAGGCGATTCTCGAAGTCCCTTTGTCCGACGTAGCTGCGGATCTGGTAGGTGTCTTCACCCACCGGCTGGCCGTCCCACACCAGCGACAGACGCTGCTGGGTGACGCGCTCATCGGAGTCGAAGGAAAGGCTTTGCGGCCGCGCCTGATTGCGATCCGCCCGCACCTGCCCCAGCGTCAGGCCGCCCGGGTCTTCCGAACGGTTGTCCAGCGCATGCAGGGTCAGCGCCAGGCGTCCCGTGTCGCCCCACCAGCGCAGTTTGCCGGTGAGGTTGTTGGCCTCGCTGGTGGCGTGCTCGCGGTAGCCTTCGGACTGGGTCGAACTCAGCGCCACCAGCGCGCCGACATTGCCTTCGCTGCCACTGGCCTCGACGCTCTGGCGACGGAAACCGTAGCTGCCGAAACTGACATCGCCCGCCACCGACGGCTGCTCGCCCGGCTCGCGGGTATTGATCGCCAGCACCCCACCCGCGCCATTGCCATAGAGCACGGCCGCCGGCCCGCGCAGCACTTCCATCCGCTCCACCAGGCCGAGGTCGAAGCCATCCAGCTCGGTCTGCCCGTCCGGCATGGTCAGCGGCACGCCGTCCACCAGCACGCGGATCCCGCGCACGCCGAAACTGGAACGCGAACCGAAACCACGGATCGCCGGGCGCAAGCCCTGGGCGGCGTTGTAGCGGCTCTGCACCACCACACCCGGGACCGCGGACAGCAGGTTGCCGAGGGTCAGCGCCTGTTCGCCGCGGCTGTCGCCGGCATCGACGACGCTGGCGGCCAGCGCGGCCTGGGCCCACTGGTCGCCGCTACGGGTGGCACTGACCACCACGGGTTCGACTTCGACCGGGGTATCGGCCAATACGCCGGTGGAGCTCAAAAGCAACGCGCCAAGGGCGGCACGGCGGTGTGCGGCGCGTTGCCGCTCGTTGTTCTTCATGGGCTGTTCCATCTGCTCTCGCGGGGATGTTCCGACGCGCCGGCTCCGCTCTGGCGCGTGGGTTGGATGCTCATCAGGGCCCAACCCTACGCAAGCGGGTGGGCACAAGGCTAGTAAGCGGGAGTTAGAAGTACGAGCTACTTAGGTGGGTCACTCGAAAGTAGGAAATCGGGATGAGTTCCGCTTTGCTTTGTAGGAGCTGGCTTGCCTGCGAAGGACCGCGCAGCGGTCCCAGAACTCACTGCTATCGGGGACCGCTGCGCGCTCCATCGCAGGCAAGCCAGCTCCTACAAGCCTATGCGCGCGGTCCCGACAACACCGTTTCAGTAGAAATACGCCAGCCTGAACTGCAGCGAATTGTCGATCTTCACCCCCTCGCGCACCGAGGTGTCGTGCATCACCTGCCCGAGCACCTGCAGTTGCTTGCCGACCATGGTCGCCACGGTGAAGCCGACGGTACCGTTGTCGCGGCTGGTCGCCAGGGTTACGCCATCGAGGGTCTCGCGCGCGCCCCAGTTGTGGCGGTAGCTGATCGCGGCGTAGGTCTCGGGGGTGAAGTTGTAGCGCAGGTGGTTGTGCAGCTGGAACAGCGTGTCCTTCTTCGCGTCGGTCGAGCGCTGGTCCTGATAGAACTCGGCCTCGGCGATCACGTCCCAGGTGATTTTGTCGGTCAGGCCCTTGATGTAGCCCGCCTGCAGATCCACCGCCCAGCGGTTGTTGCTGAGGGCAAAGCCTTCGTTCTTGTCGCCGCCGGTGGGCGCGGTGAAGAACACCGACCAGCCGAGGTGCTCGTTGCGCTCCAGGTCGGCGATGGTCCACAGGGTGCCACCGAAGGTGATGTCGCCCAGGCCTGAATTCTTCGTGTGCGTGGCACCGATATCCTGCTGGCCGAAGGGGATCACGATCTGTGGATCCCAGGTGTAGCCGGTGCCGAAGAAATCGGTGAAGTGGATCAGACGCAGCACGCCGACGGTCATGTCCAGATCGAGGTCGTCGGCGACCTTCTTGCCGCCGGAGTAGACCTTGTCGCCGCGCGGGTTCTGCTGGTAGAGCACGACCACGTCGGTGCCCTTGGGCAGCGCGGTGTAGTCACCGGGATCGGGTTTGACATCGGCCTGAGCCGCGAGAGAAACGCCGAGCAGGGCGAGGCCGGCCGCCAGGGCCGAGGGACGGATGATCTTCATGGTGAACTCTCGTTGTTGTTTTTGTTGGCGTGCAGCGTCCCGGACGGCCCCATTCGCAGGGGCCGCCAGGCGGTTTCGGACAGATCGGACTCAGTTGCCGGCGTTGGCCTTCAGGTCGGCCTGAAGATCATGGGTGCGCTTGACCAGGTACTGACGAATCAGCTCCATGTCCTCGGGCTTGAGGATGTCGGAGAAATTCGGCATGCCGCGGTAGATCAGCGCGCCGCTGACGAAGGCCGGGAAGGCCTGGTGCTTCTCCTGGGTCAGGTAGCGCAGGTCCGGAACGACGCCGCCGGCGACCGCGTTCAGGCCATGGCAACCCGCGCACAGGCCGTTGAACATGCCCCGCGCCTGGACCAGTTGCTCGGGACTGGCGCTCAGCTCCAGGTCGACGTTGGGGAATACCGGGGCTTCGCGCGGAGGTGGCAGCTCGCCCTTGGCGCCCAGCTTGAAGGCAATGATCCGCGACTCCGACTGGACCTTGGCCTTGTTGGTCAGGGAGCCAGTGAGCAACGGCAGGATGCCGCCCCAGCCGACGGAAAAGGCCACGTACTGGTCCTGGCCCACGGTGTAGGTGATCGGCCCGGCCATCACCCCGGAGTTGGCCCGGTGTTCCCAGAGTTTTTCACCCTTGTCGGCGCTGTAGGCCACCACCCGGCCGTCCGCGGTGCCCTGGAACACCAGGTTGCCCGCGGTGGCCAGGGTGCCGCCGTTGCCGGCGCTGGCGTAGGCCTGTTTCCAGGCCGGAGCCTGCTTGACCGGATCCCAGGCGATCAGCTCGCCGGTCCAGGCGTCGCGAATCTGCTTGAAGGTCTTCGGGTCCTCCGGCAGATCCGGTACGTCCAGGCCGAAGTTGAGCACCGACTTGTTCGGGAAGAACATCGGCTCTTTCGCGGCCTTCAGCTCGGCCAGGGTGTGCTGGGCCGGGATGTAGACGTAACCGGTGTTCGGGCTGTAGGACATCGGGTGCCAGTTATGCCCACCGAGGAAGCTCGGCTGTACGACCTTGGGCTCCTTGGAGTAATCCGCGGCGCCGGTCAGCACCGGGCGCCCGGTCTTCAGATCGATCTCGCTGGCCCAGTTCACCGGCACGTAGTTCTTCGCCGAGAGCAGCTTGCCGTTGGTGCGGTCGAGCACGTAGAAGAAGCCGTTCTTCGGTGCCTGCATCAGCACCTTGCGGACCTGGCCGTCGACCTTGATGTCGGCGAGGATGATGTGCTGGGTCGCGGTGTAGTCCCAGCGATCCTGCGGCGTGACCTGGTAGTGCCAGACGTACTCGCCGGTGTCCGGACGCAGGGCCAGGATCGACGAGACGAACAGGTTGTCGCCCTTGCCCTGGCTGCGGAACTGGTAGTTCCACGGCGAACCGTTGCCGGTGCCGATGTACAGCAGGTCCAGGTCCGGGTCGTAGGCCATGGAGTCCCAGGCCGTGCCGCCCCCGCCCCACTTCACCCAGTCGTCGCCGCTCCAGGTCTTCAGGGCCATGGCCATCGCCGGGTTTTCCGGCGGCAGTTTCGGATCGCCCGGCACGGTGTAGAAGCGCCAGGCCTGCTTGCCGGTCTCGGCGTCGTAGGCGGTGACATAGCCGCGCACGCCGAACTCGGCGCCGCCGTTGCCGATCAGCACCTTGCCCTTGACGATGCGCGGCGCGCCGGTGATGGAGTAGCTCTTGTTGCGGTCGAGGATGGTGTCCACCGACCAGACTTCCTTGCCGCTGGCCGCGTCGAGGGCGATCAGGCGGCCGTCGAAACTGCCGACATAGACCTTGCCGTTCCACACCGCGACGCCGCGGTTGACCGGACCGCAACAGCCCTGGCTGAGGTTTTCCGGCGGCACATGGGGGTCGTATTTCCACAGCATCTCGCCGGTCGCCGCATTCATCGCGTAGACGATGCTGAAGGCGCCGGTGGTGTACATCACGCCATCGACCACGATGGGCGTGGCTTCGGTACCGCTGTCGATATCCAGGCGGGTGGTCCAGGCCATGCCGAGCTGGCTGACGTTCTTGTCGTTGACGGCGTCCAGCGGGCTGTAGCGCTGCTCGTCGTAGGTCCGGCCGTGGCTCATCCAGTTGCCGGGTTCGAGGTTGGCGTTGGTCAGGCGCCTGGCGTCGACCTGGGCGGGAGCGCCGCTGTCGACGGCCGAGGCAGGCAGGGACGACAGCAACAACGGCAGACCCGCCAGCAGAAAGAGGGTTTTCATGTGTTTCGGACTCCAGCGACACATTTATTGTTTTATGCGCCCACGGCCGGACGGCTCCCGTGGGTCGCGCACTAGCAGGCTTCGCGGCTATGCAGAGGTATTAGAAGTTTTGCGAGGGGGCTGCGCTTGACTGTGACCGCCAACGCAGTTGGCATTTTTCGCCAGTGCTCACAGCTGAAACGCGTGAGCCCGGTAATCGCGGGGCGACACCTCGAACTGGCGCTTGAAGGCGCGGCTGAAATGGGCCACGTCGACGAAGCCCCACTTGAAGGCGATCTGGGTGATCGACTGGCTGCGCAGGGTATGGCTGCACAGGTCGTGGGCCACCTTGGTCAGACGGGTCCGCAGGATATAGCGCGAGACGCTTTCACCGTGTTCCTCGAACAACCGGTAGAGACTGCGCACCGAGGTGTGCAACTGATCCGCCAGGTAAGCGGGACCGAGGTCGACATCCTGCAGGGATTCATCCACCAGGCGCAGCGCCGTGGCGAACAGGCTGTTGCTCTCCAGCAGATGCGCCTGCCCCTGCGCCTGGCCGGACATCGCCGGCAGCACCAGCGACACCAGCGCACTCTGGATCGCCTGGCCGTCGTCGCCATTGGCCGCGCCATCACCGAGCATGCCGATCGACTGCACCAGCGAGCGCACCATGCGACTCGACACATTGTTGCGCGACAGTTTGCCGAACAGGTTATCGCCCTTGAACTGGCGGGTGACGATATCCCGCGACAGATGCACCGAGACGTTCTCCACCAGGCCCAGCGGCTCGATCTCGAACAGCCGCGCCGAATCCACCAGGGCGATGTCTTCCGGGCCCAGTTCCACTTCCATGCCGGCCTGGCGGATGCGCTGGCGACCGCTGCGCTGGTAGATGAGGAAGCAGTGGCTGTCGTCGCTGTCGACGCCGATCAGCTGGCGGCTGATCAGGCGCGCGTTGGTACGGATATGGGCAGTGTCCAGGGCACCGATGGCCTGGCTGTGGATCTCGCCGATGAAGTGCCGGGTCAGGCTGGAAGGCAGGGTACTGAAATTGCCGCAGATGCTGCGCAGGGACTGGCACCAGCGCTCGAATCCGATCTGTTCGCTCGATGACAGGAACATGACGCCTCCGAGATCATTGTTTTAGTTAACATATTATCTAATTCGCACAAGAGCAAGCCAATTAACGATACACAATAAACACAGTTCTATTTATTTAAGTATCAAAAAAATCAACACCCCCTCCTCGTAATGCCGATCAGTCAAGCCAATCGGGGCCGCTTTGCGGCATGGCGCAGGGATGCGCTTTTCGAAATACCCCCACCCTACCCGCAGTCCCCCGACAGCTCCGCGAACGCCTGCACCAGCGCATCGATCACCGCGCGAATCCTCGCGGTATGGCGAAAGTCGCCATGGGTCACCATCCACACTTCATACGGTTTGCTGCGTTGGCACTCCGGCCACAGACGCACCAGGCCATCCTGCTGGCCCATGTACAGCGGAATCTCCCCCAGCCCGATCCCGGCCTTGAGTGCATTGCGCACCAGGATGCTGGTATTGCCGGTCATGACCACACGCCCCGCGCCAATCGGCTCCCCCACCAGGCTCGCCGTGTGCGCGTCCTGCAACCATGGCTCGTACATGACCAGATCGTGACCGGCGAACGCCGTGCCCCGCGCCGGCTCGCCATGGGCATCGAGATAGGCCTGCGCGGCGAACAGGCCCATGGGCCAACTGGCCAGGCGGCGCACCACCAGGTCGGGGTTGTCCGGCTTGAGCGTGCGAATGGCGATGTCGGCGTCACGCCGCGACAGGTTGAGCAGGTCGGACGAGCTGTTGAGGGTGATCCGCACCTGCGGATGGCGAGCATGCAGGCGCGCCACCGCGGGAATGACGAAATCCACCGCCAACGAGTCGGTGGTGGTCACCCGTACTTCCCCCGACAGCGCCCGGTCCTGCCCTTGCGCCCGCCGCACCAGTTCGATGGCCGAAGCCTCCATGCGCTCGGCGAGTTCCAGCACGCTCTCGCCCACCTCGGTGAGCTGATAGCCGCTGGCGGTGCGCAGAAACAGGGTCGAGCCGAGCGCATGCTCCATCGCGGCGACGCGTCGGCTGACGGTCGCCTGGTCGACGTTCATTGCCCGCGCCGCGCCGCGCAGCGTCTGCTGTCGGGCCAGGGCGAGGAAGACCCGTGCATCGTTCCAGTTCATGCCTTTCTCCTGCTGCATTCCTGCAGCCCTGCCCTGAGAAAACGCTGCACGACCGCTGGCCGCCGCGCCCCTAGGATGGGCCACACCTCCCATAGCGTAGAGATTGTCACCCATGATGACACCCACCCTTCCCTCGCGGATGACCGCCATCGACATCGTCCAGCCAGGCGGCCCCGAGGTACTGATACCAACCCAGCGCCCCACGCCGAGCGTGTACGCCGGTGAGCTGCTGATTCGCGTGCATGCCGCCGGCGTCAACGGCCCGGACGTGCTGCAACGCAAGGGCCTGTACGACCCGCCCGCCGGCGCGTCGGACATTCCCGGCCTGGAAGTCGCCGGCGAAGTCGTCGCCCTCGGCCCGCAAACCACCCGCTTCAAGGTCGGCGACCAGGTCATGGCACTGATCCCCGGCGGTGGCTATGCCGAGTATGCCGTCGCCGACGAGCGCACCACCCTGCAACTGCCGCAGGGGCTGAGCATGATCGAAGCGGCGGCGCTGCCGGAAACCTTCATGACGGTCTGGGTCAACCTGTTCCAGCGCGGTCAGTTCAAGGCTGGCGAGTCGGTGCTGATCCATGGCGGCGCGTCGGGCATCGGCACCACCGCCACCATGCTGGCCAAGGCCTTCGGCGCCACGAAGATCTTCACCACGGTGGCCAATCCCGAGCAGCAGGCCGCCAGCCGGGCGCTGGGCGCGGATCACGCGATCAATTACGAAACCCACGACTTCGTCACCGAGGTCATGCGTGAGACCGATGGCCGTGGCGTCGACGTCATCGTCGATATCATCGGCGGCGACTACGTCGACCGGAACCTGAAAACCGCCGCGATGAATGGCCGTATCGTGCAGATCGGCGTGATCAAGGGCCCGGCCAGCCACGTCGACCTGTTCCCCATGCTGGTCAAGCGCCTGACCCACATCGGCTCGACCCTGCGTTCACGCAGCCACGAGGAAAAGGCGGCGATCATCGCCGAGCTGGAGGCGCAGGTCTGGCCGCATATTCGCAGTGGCCGGATCAAGCCGCTGATCTACGCCACCTTCCCCCTCGGCGAGGCCCGGGCGGCGCACGAGTTGATGGATTCGGGCCGACACATCGGCAAGATCGTCCTCACCTCCTCGCTGTAACACCTGCCACGGCTACCCCGCTGCTCAGCGGGGTGGCCGTGCTCGGGTTCAGATTCCCGAACAGGCATGGCCGCCATCGACCACGATCTCGCTGCCGGTCATGCCCCTGCTCGCGTCAGACGCCAGCAGCAGCAAGGCGCCGTCCAGATCGGCGCAATCGCAGAAACGCCGGGAAGGAATCCGCGCCCTGAGCCGCTCCCCCGCCTCACTGGCGAGAAACCCTTCGTTGATCTCGGTGACCACGTAACCCGGGGCGATGGCATTGACCCGAATCTGGTGCCGCGCCAGCTCCAGCGCCATGGACCGGGTGAGATGGCTCAAGCCCGCCTTGGCCGCGCAGTACGGGCCGACACCACCACTCACGCGCGCGGCGAGAATCGAGGTGATGTTGATCAGGCTGCCACCCCGCCCCGCCTCCACCATGCCCCGCGCCACCTCCTGGGCGACGATCCAGGCGCCCTTGAGATTGGTGTCGAGAATCGTCTGCCAGTCCTGGTCGTCGTAATCGAGGACGCGCTTGGTATCGCTGACGCCGGCGTTGTTGACCAGGATGTCGATGCCGCCGAAATCGGTGCGGATTGCCGCCAGGCAGTCGAGCACCGACTGCCGCGAGGTGACGTCCAGGGTATAGGCGCGGGCCTCGTGGCCTTCGAAGCGCAGGTCGTTGACCAGTTCGTCGAGGCGCTCCACCCGCCGGGCGGCGACCGCCACCCGCGCGCCCGCGGCCGCCAGGGTCCGCGCGAAGTGACGGCCCAGGCCGCTGGAAGCACCGGTGACCAGCACGCACTTGCCACGCAGGTCGAACAGTTGCACAGGCGAACGGCTCACTGCACACCTCCGTCCAGGCGCGCGAGGATCTTGCGCGACAGGCTCATGCGGTGAACCTCGTTGGGACCGTCATAGATGCGGAAACCACGGGCGTCGCGGAAGATCCGGTCGACGATGGCCTCGCTGGTGACGCCCTGGCCGCCGAGGATCTGCACGCTGCGGTCGATCACCCGCCAGATGCCTTCGGAACTGATCACCTTGGCCATGCTCGATTCGAAGTTGCCGCGTTCGCCCTGGTCGAGAACCCAGGCGCAGTGCCAGATGGCCAGGCGCGTGGTGAGCAGGTCCATCTCGTTGTCGGCGAGCATGAAGCCGACGCCCTGGTGCTCGCCCAGCCGGCGCCCGAACGACTCGCGGCGATGGGCATAGGCGGTGGCGACATCGTGGGCCCGGCGGGCCTGGCCGAGCCAGCGCATGCAGTGGGTCAGGCGCGCCGGTGCCAGGCGCACCTGGGCATAGCGGAAGCCCTTGCCCACCTCGCCCAGCACATCCGCGGCCGGCACGCGCAGGTTGTCGAAACGCAGCACCGCATGGCCGCCGGTGAAACAGGTGTCCAGCGAATCCATCATGCGTTCGAGGATGAACCCGGGCTTGTCGGTGTCGGTGAGGAACATGGTGGCGTTACCGTCTTCGGTGCGCGCCATGATGATCGCGAAGCTGGCGCCTTCCGCCCCGGTGATCAGCCACTTGTGGCCGTTGATCACGTAGTCGTCGCCGTCGCGCACGGCGATGGTGGCGAGCATCGAGGGATCGGAGCCGGCCCCTGGCGCCGGCTCGGTCATGGCGAAGCAGGAACGGATGTGCCCCTGCACCAGCGGCCGCAGCCAGCGATCCTTCTGCGCCTCGGTGGCAACCACTTCCATCAGGTGGATATTGCCTTCGTCCGGCGCGTGGATGTTCATCGCGGTCGGCCCGAGCGGCGAATAGGCGGCCTCTTCGAAAATCACCGCCTTGGCGATATGGGACAGGCCCAGCCCGCCCATTTCCGGCGACGCGTGGGGGGTCAGCAGCCCCCAGGCGCGGGCCTTGGCCACCAGGTCCTGGCGCAGGTCCTCGGTGGGACCGTGGGGCGTCTGCCGCGGGTCCTGTTCCAGCGGGATGATTTCACGGGCGATAAAGTCGCGGACCTTGGCCTGCAGGGCCTGCAGTTCATCGGTGAGGGCGAAGTTCATAACGGTTTTCCTGTGGTTGCCAAACGGTTGGAGCTCAAAGGGCGGCCGGGGCGATCGCGCTGAACAGCTCTTCCAGCACGGTGCCGTCGACCCCCGCCTTGTGGGGGTTGTAGGGCGTGAAATTGAGGGTGCGGATGATCCCGCCCGGTGTCGCCGGGGCATCGCTGGCGACATCGATGATGTTCAGGCAGGCGGTGTCCTGCTCGAAGGCGGCGATGCCCGGCAGGCCGACGCCGGCCGCCCAGGCCAGGAGAATGCGGTTGACCGCGTCGTGGCTGACGATCAGCGCGCTGTGCCAGGACGGCTCGGCGAGCAGGGCGAAGAACTGCGCCAGGATCCGCTGCTGGAAGTCCTCCCAGCGCTCGCCACCGAGAAACCGCGCATCCGCCGTGGCCGCCTGGTGGTAAGCGCCGGTGACCGCGTCGCGCAGGGCACTGGCGGGGATCTCGCGCAAGCGCCCGGCGCGGATCTCGCGCAGCTCGGGCAGGAAGTCCACCACCGCCGGGCGCCCGGCCAGCAGCAGGTCGAGGGTCTGCTGGGCACGCGGGTAGTCGGAGCAGAGCACGCGGTCGAAGGTCAGGTCGCGGACGAACTGGCCCAGCGCGCGCACCTGCTGGGTACCGCGCCGGGACAGCGACACCGTGCGCGGATCGAGCGGGCGGCCCTGCTCGTCGAAGTAGTCGACGTGGCCGTGGCGCACCAGGTGCAGGCGGCGTCGGCGCTGGCCTGGCGGCAGTTCAGCGGGCATGGGCCAGCACCTTCGGATTGCTCACCGCCAGGCGGCTGCGGGTGATCGAATCGAGGGCCAAGAGCAAGGCGAGTTGCTGCTCGTTCGGGTGGTCGTACAACCCCTGGCGGATGAACTGCGCCAACAGGGCCCGCGCATCGCTGGCGGTGAGCCCGGCCAGGCCGTGAGTCGCCAGCAGACGGCTCAGCTCACGCGCCTCCAGTTGCGCGCAGTCATCGCCCTGGTCGATCTCGCGCAGGGCGATGGCCATGGCGCTGGCGATCATCCGGGCCTCGTAGTGCAGGTCCGTCGGCAGCGCCGCCAGCAACCGGTCGAGCAACAGCTCGCGGGACGTCGACAGCAGTTCTCGTGCATCCGGTGCGTTCATCGCACACCTCCGCTCAGGTTGAGGATTTCGTGTTCCAGCTCCGGCACCATGCGCCCGGTCAGGGCCAGTTCCAGCGAACGCTGCTGGCCGGTCAGGTGACGCTGCGCCTGCTGCAGGGCGACGACCGCCCAGCGCAGGTGGGCCATCAACTGCCAGTAGCGCAGCTCATCGGCATCCGGGCGCCAGCCGGAAAGCGCCTGATAGCCATCGAGGAAGTCGTCGAGTTCGCCCACACCGCCCGCCTCCCGGTCGGGACGACCGAAGCGCCAGCAGCGCGCGGTGAACCAGCCGAGGTCTTCGCGGGGATCACCCCAGCCGGCGAACTCCCAATCCAGCACGCCACTCAACTGGCCGCCGTCGACCATGTAGTTGCCGGTGCGGTAGTCACGGTGGATCAGCCGCGCGGGCACCGGCTCGGGCCGGTTCACCTCGCACCAGCGCAAGCCCCACTCGATCACCGGGTGGCTGCCCGGCAGCGCATCCAGGTACTGGCGGTACTGGTCGATGCAGGCCTGGGCATGATCGGCCCGTGCCGCCGGGAGAAAGCCCAGCGCCGGGTGCTCCGGGGTGATCCGGTGCAGCGCGGCGAGGCTGCGGCCCAGCTCGCGGCACAGCTCGCCACGCCGGGGTTCCAGGCTCGGGTCGGTGCTCAGCCGGTAGCCGCTGGCCGAGCCGGACAGCGCCTGCATGACGAAGAAATCGCGGCCGATCAGCGCCGGGTCGCGGCACAGCCACAACGGCTCGGGCACCTTGACCCCGGCCTGGTGCACCGCGCTGAGGACGGCGAACTCCTGCTCGCGGCTCATGCTCACCGCCACCGAGGACGGCGAATCGGTCCGCAGGACCCAGCGTCGTTCGAGGCGCTGCCCGGCGCGCTCCAGGGTGGCCGTCAGCAGCCAGTTTTCCTGGATGGCGCCGCCGGACAGACGCTCGCAGCGCTCGACGCGAATCCGGTCGCTCGCGGTGTGTGCCGCCAGGAAATGCGCCAGCGGCGTCAGGGCCTGGGGAAGGTCGATCCGCGGAGGCGCGGATCCAGTGGAGGATGGTGTGCTGTACATCGGCGATTCTGCTCACAGGTGGATGACCTGGGCAGGGCAGAGCAAGAGCCGTTCCAGCTCCTGAAAATAAATTATTTTTCCTTTTAAAACATATAGTTACGACATAACGACAGCTTCAGAAGGGTCTTCGCGACGACTGACGCTTTGCAAATGTGAAACCATTGTTTCAGTCTAGAAATAGCCCTCCCCTGCCGACCTGACGCCATGCCAGAAGAACGCTATCTCCCCAGAATCGTCGCCCTCATCACCCACCTGCGCCCGCCCGAAGGCCCCAGCCGCATGGCGCGCATCGTGCAGCAGGTGATCCCCGACTATCAGGACCGTGCGCACATCGAAATCGTCGAAACCACCACCCTGCAACTGCTCGACACCGGGCGGGCACTGGACGATCGGCAGGACGTCGACGTGATCATCTGTTCCGGCGCCACCGCCGACTACCTGCGGCGCCATATCGCCACCAGCAGCCTGGCGATCCGCATGGGCGAGTACGACCTGATCCGCGCCCTGGACCTGGCCAGGGCACAGGCGACCAAGGTGGGCATCGTCAGCTTTCAACGCGGCCACCCCGAACTGGACGCCATGGCTTCGCTGTTCACCGTCGAGGTGCGCCAGGCCACCTACTCCAACGCCGAAGAAGCGCACCAGCGCGTCCATCAGTTGATCGACGACGGCTACCGGGTCATCGTCGGCTCCTCCACCGCGGTGGAAATGGCCGAAGCAGCGGGCGCCAAGGGCGTGCTCGCGCTCAATGCCGATGCGATTCGCCGCGCCCTCGACGAGACCCTGGCGATCGCCCGCAGCCGAACCCACGCCCTGATCCAGCAGCAACGCCTGAATGCCGTGCTGCGCAACCTCACCGACGGCGTGATCGCAGTGGACGCCAACGGCATCGTGCAGTCCCTCAACCCGCGCATGGCCCAGTTGCTGGACATCCCCGCCGACACCGCGCGGGATCGCGCGATCGCTGAGCTCATGCCGGAACTGGACATCAGCGCCACGCTGCGCAACGGCGAGAGCGAGGAGAACCGCATCCTGCGCATCGGCGGGCGGGTGCTGGCGGCCAACATCAGCGCCATCATCGAAAGCGGCCGACCGGATGGCGCGGTGATCTCCTGCCAGGAAACCAACGTCATCCAGCGCGCCGACCGGCGCATCCGCAGCCAGGCACGCCCGCGGCAGTTCACCGCGCGCTACCGCTTCGAGCAGATTCTCGGCGACACCCCGGCATTCCGCATGCTGCTGGAACTGGCGCGGCACTACGCGCAAACCGACGCCACCGTGCTGATCACCGGAGAAAGCGGTACCGGCAAGGAACTGCTCGGGCAGAGCCTGCACAATGCCAGTCCGCGCCAGGCCGGGCCCTTCGTCGCGATCAACTGCGCCGCCTTCCCCGAAACCCTCCTGGAAAGCGAACTGTTCGGCTACGAGGACGGCGCCTTCACCGGCTCGCGCAAGGGCGGCAAGACCGGCCTGATCGAGGCGGCACACACCGGCACGCTGTTTCTCGACGAGATCGGCGACATGCCCGTCAGCCTGCAGACCCGCCTGCTGCGCGTGCTGCAGGAGCGCGAGGTGCTGCGCCTGGGGGCATCGGAGCCGACCCCGGTGGACCTGCGCGTACTCGCCGCGACCCATTGCGACCTGCGCGAGCGCATTGCCGATGGACGCTTTCGCGAAGACCTCTACTACCGCCTGAACATCCTGCGCCTCGCGGTCCCACCGCTGCGGGAACGGGCCGCGGATATCCCGCTGCTGGCCAACGCGATCCTCCAACGCCTGCCCGAGAGCGCCGCGGCAGCGGGCCGCACGCTCCTCGAACGGCTGATGCCGACGCTGCAGAACCATGCCTGGCCGGGCAACATTCGCGAGCTGGAGAACCTCGTCGAACGGGCCGTGCTGTCCGCCCCGAGCCTCGGCGACGATCCCGGCGAACTGCTGCTGCGCCCGCTGTTCCCGGAGTTGTTCGACCATAGCGAGGAGCAGACCCTGGACGCCGCCGAGGACCTGCGCCATGTCGGCAAGAGCAGCGAAGTGGCGCATGTGCGCAAGGTGCTCGCCGCCTGCGCGGGCGACGTCAACGAGGCCGCGCGCCGCCTGGGCATCAGTCGCACGACCCTGTGGCGGCGCCTGCGCGCGGGCGGCGCGACACCGCAGGAATGAAATGGTGAACCTGAAACCCGGTTCAGATTTGAAACCGAAGCCAGCTGAAAAAAGCACCGGCGAGCGCCCGACTCGCCGACACGTAAATCTATCTATTTGATTTAAAAAGGTTTTATTGCGGTAAAAAGTTCATCACAGCCTTTGGCACAGGCCTTGCTGATCCCCTGTCACGAGGGTTGCCGCTCCAGCGAACGGCAACTGTGTATGCCCTCATACAAGAACAAGGCAGGAGGTTGCCTGTGCAAGGCATGATGATGAACTTCGACCTCGGCATCGGCGCGATCATGCGCCATGCCCTGCAGGTCGCGGCCGATACCGAGATCGTTTCCCTGTTCGCCGATGGGCGCGTGCATCGCTACACCTACGCCGACGCGTTCGCCCGCGTCGCCCGCCTGGCCAACGTCCTGGAGGCGCTGGACTGCCCGCCGGACGCACGGATCGGCACCCTGGCCTGGAACGATCACCGGCATTTCGAGCTGCACTACGCCGCGCCGTGCAGCGGGCGCGTCTGTCACACCATCAATCCCAAGCTGTTCCCCGAGCAGATCGCCTACATCATCCGCCATGCCGAGGATGATGTGCTGTTCATCGACCCCCAGTTCATCCCGCTGGTGGAAGCGCTGCAGGACCAGCTGGTCTCGGTGCGCCGTTTCATCGCCCTGTGCGGCGCCGACGAACTGCCCGCCAGCAGCCTGCCCGGCCTGCTCAGCTACGAAGCGCTGCTGGCCGGGGCGAGCGCGGACTATGCCTGGCCGGAGATCGACGAACGCCAGGCCTGCGGCCTCTGCTACACCTCGGGCACCACCGGCGATCCCAAGGGTGTGCTGACCAGCCACCGCAGCACCGTGCTGCACGGCATGGCGCAGAACATGGCCGACAACGTCGGCCTGCGCGCCATCGACGTGGTGATGCCGATGGTGCCGATGTTCCATGTCAGCGCCTGGGGCATGCCCTACAACGCCGCGATGGTCGGCGCCAAGCTGGTCCTGCCCGGCCCCGGGGTCGGTGACGCCGCGGCGATGGTGCGGCTGATCAACGACGAGGGCGTGACCTTCTCCCTCGCGGTCCCGACCCTGTGGAACAACATCAGCCAGTACCTGCAGTCCCACGACCTGCAGATCCCCACCCTGAGCCGCGCGGTGACCGGCGGCGCGGCCTGCCCGCTGGCGCTGATCGAGGCCATGGGCGAGCACGGCGTGGCCCTGGAGAACGGCTGGGGCATGACCGAAATGAGCCCCATGGGCAGCTACAACCGCCATCAGCCCTGGTACGCCGAACTGCAGGAGCCGCAGCGCGGGGCGCAACTGCTCAAGTCCGGCCGCTCGCTGTTCGGCGTGGAAATGCGCATCGTCGACGAAGCCGGCCAGCGCCTGGCGCATGACGGCGTGGCCTCCGGCGCCCTGCAGGTGCGCGGCCCGTGGGTGCGCAACGGCTATTACGGCCAGGACAGCAGCGAGGACTGGTTCGATACCGGCGACGTGGCCTGCATCGATCCGCACGGCTACATGCTGATCACCGATCGCCTCAAGGACGTGATCAAGTCCGGCGGCGAATGGATCTGCTCGGTGGCCATCGAGAACGCGATCATGGCCCACCCCGATATCGCCGAGGCGGCGGTGGTCGGTGTCGCCCATCCGCGCTGGAGCGAGCGGCCGCTGCTGGTGATCGTGCCCAGGGACGCCGGGGCCGCGCCGAGCCATGCGCAGTTGATCGCCTTCCTCGACGGCAAGGTGCCGAAATGGTGGCTGCCGGATGCCAGCGAAGTGCTGGAGCAACTGCCCCACACCGCCACCGGCAAGGTCAGCAAGAAGACCCTGCGCGAACGCTACAACGCCTACACCTGGCCCTGAGCGGCCATTCCTGTCCATGACGACAAACGGCCCGCCCCGCGGCGGGCCGGTGCCCTGCCGTACAACAAAAACAACCGGAGGCCCCATGACCCGCACGTCCGATCCACACGTCGAGCACTATCAGCGCATACGCCAGAACCCCAGATTCCTCGCCCTCAGCCGGGCCCGCTCGCGGACCAGCTGGCGCCTGTCGGCGGTGGTGCTGGCCGCCTACTTCCTGTTCATGGGCGTCGCCGCCGTGAACCCGCAGTTCCTCCACCAGCCGCTCTTCCCGGGGAGCCACCTGAGCCTCGGCCTGCCGCTGGGCGCACTCCTGCTGCTGGCCAGCTGGCTGCTCACCGCCTGGTACGTGCACCGCGCGAACCAGCACTTCGACCCAATCGGCGCCAGCATCATCGAGGAGAGCCAGGCATGAAACGCATTGCGACCCGTGGTTTCGCGGCAATGGCCGCTGTCCTGCCCGGCCTGGCCTGCGCCGCCGAGAGCGGCCGGCAGCCGCTCAAGCTGGACGCGATCGGCATGTTCATGCTGTTCGTCTTCGCCACCCTGCTGATCACCTGGTGGGCCTCGCGGCGCACCCATTCGACCCACGATTTCTACACCGCCGGCGGCGGCATCAGCGGCTTCCAGAACGGCCTGGCGATCGCCGGCGACTACATGTCGGCGTCGACCCTGCTGGGCGTCTCCAGCCTGGTGTTCGCCAAGGGCTACGACGGCTTCATCTATGTCACCGGCTTCTTCATCGGCTGGCCGATCCTCACCTTCCTCATGGCCGAGCGCCTGCGCAACCTCGGCCGCTACACCTTCGCCGACATCGTTTCGTTCCGCCTCGACCAGCGCCGTATCCGCGTCCTGGCCGCCTGCGGCTCGCTGACCGTGGTGTGCTGCTACCTGCTGCTGCAGATGGTCGGCGCCGGACAGTTGATCAAGCTGCTGTTCGGCCTCGACTACGCCGTCGCGGTGGTGGTGGTGGGCGTGCTGATGCTGGTGTACGTGGTCTTCGGCGGCATGCTGGCGACCACCTGGGTGCAGATCATCAAGGCCGTGCTGCTGCTGGCCGGCGGTACCACGCTGATGCTCCTGTCCCTCGCCGAGTTCGGCTTCAGCCTGGAAACCCTGGCCCGGCGCGCGGTGGAAACCCACGCCAACGGCTGGAACATCATGGGCCCCGGCAGCATGCTGTCCAATCCGCTGAACGTCGCTTCCATGGCCCTGGGCCTGGTGTTCGGCCTGGCCGGCCTGCCGCACATCATGATGCGCTTCTTCACCGTGCCCAACGCCCGCGAAGCGCGCAAGTCGGTGCTCTACGCCTCGGCCTTCATCGGCTTCTTCTTCCTCGTGGTGTGCGTCCTCGGCTTCGCCGCCATCGTCATCGTCGGCACCGACCCGCAGTACTTCGTCAACGGGCAACTGGGCGGCGCACTGGTGGGCGGCAGCAACATGGTCGCCCTGCACCTGGCCAACACGGTCGGCGGCAGCCTGTTCCTCGGCTTCCTCTCGGCCGTGGCCTTCGCCACCATCCTCGCGGTGGTCGCGGGCCTGACCCTGGCCGGCGCCTCGGCCATCTCCCATGACCTCTACGTGACCGTGCTCAAGCGCGGCCAGGCCAGCGAGGCCGAGGAGATGAAAGTCTCGCGCCTGGCGGTGGTGGGCCTGGGCCTGGTGGCCATCGCCCTGGGCATCCTCTTCGAGCAGGTCAACATCGCCTTCCTCGTGGGCCTGACCTTCGGCATCGCCGCCTCGGCCAACTTCCCGGTGCTGATCATGGCCATGTACTGGAAAGGCCTGACCACCCGCGGGGCAATCTGCGGCGGGCTGGCGGGGCTGATCTCGTCCCTGACCCTGGTGACCCTCTCGCCAACCGTCTGGGTCACCGTGCTCGGCCACGCCCAGGCGATCTTCCCCTACGACCACCCGGCCCTGTTCTCCATGCCCCTGGCCTTCCTCGTGCTGGTGCTGGTGTCGCACTTCGACCGCAGTGCGCAGGGCGCCCGCGATCGCCAGGGCTTCGACGACCAGAAGGTGCGCGCCGAAACCGGGCTGGGCATGGACAGCGCCACTTCCCACTGACCCGCGGGGGCAATGCCCCCGCCATCGAGAGCTTTATCCATGAGTACATTCCAGGCCCCGTTGCGCGACATGCGCTTCGTCCTCCATGAAGTCTTCGCCGCCCCCGAGCTGTGGGCGCGCCTGCCGGCCCTGGCGGACAGCGTCGATGCCGACACCGCAGACGCCATTCTCGAAGAAGCGGCCAAGGTCACCGCGAGCCTGATCGCCCCGCTCAACCGCAGCGGCGACGAGGAAGGCGCGCAGTGGCACGCCGGCGCGGTGCGCACCCCCGCCGGCTTTCGCGAGGCCTATGCCACCTACGCCGAGGGCGGCTGGGTCGGCCTGTCCGGCAACCCGCGGTACGGCGGCATGGGCATGCCCAAGATGCTCGCCGTGGCCTTCGAGGAGATGCTCTATGCCGCCGGCTCCAGCTTCGCCCTGTATTCGGCGCTGAGCGCCGGTGCCTGCCTGGCCATCGATGCCCACGCCAGCGAGGACCTGAAGCGCATCTACCTGCCGGCGATGTACGCCGGCCACTGGGCCGGTTCCATGTGCCTGACCGAGGCCCACGCCGGCACCGACCTGGGCCTGATCCGCACCCGCGCCGAACCCCGCGCCGACGGCAGCTACCAGGTCAGCGGCAGCAAGATCTTCATCACCGGCGGCGAGCAGGACCTGACCGAGAACATCATCCACCTGGTGCTCGCCCGTCTGCCTGACGCCCCGGCCGGCCCCAAGGGCATCTCGCTGTTCCTGGTGCCCAAGGTGCTGGTGAACGCCGACGGCAGCCTCGGCGCGCGCAACGCGGTGAGCTGCGGTTCCATCGAACACAAGATGGGCATCAAGGCGTCGGCCACCTGCGTGATGAACTTCGACGGCGCCACCGGCTACCTGGTGGGCGAAGCGAACAAGGGGCTGGCGGCGATGTTCACCATGATGAACTACGAGCGCCTGTCCATCGGCATCCAGGGCATCGGCTGCGCCGAGGCGTCCTACCAGAGCGCGGTGGCCTATGCCCGCGACCGCCTGCAGAGCCGCGCCGCCGCGGGTGCGCTGAACCCGCAGCAGGCCGCCGACCCGATCATCGTCCACGCCGACGTGCGGCGCATGCTCCTGACCATGAAGGCGCTGAACGAAGGCGGGCGCGCGTTCGCCTGCTATGTCGGCCAGCAACTGGACCTGAGCAAGTACGCCACGGACCCCGGCGAACGCCGCGACGCCGAAGCCCTGGTGGCCTTGCTGACCCCAGTGGCCAAGGCCTTCTTCACCGACAACGGCCTGGAAAGCTGCGTGCATGGCCAGCAGGTGTTCGGCGGCCACGGCTACATCCGCGAATGGGGCCAGGAACAACTGGTCCGTGATGTGCGCATCGCGCAGATCTACGAAGGCACCAACGGCATCCAGGCCCTCGACCTGCTGGGCCGCAAGGTGGTGGCCAACGGCGGCGCGACGCTGCAGCGCTTCGCCGCGGAGATCCGTGACTTCGCCCACACCCGGCGCACGCCCCACAGCCCCGCGCTGCTGGAGGCGCTGCAGCGTCTGGAAGTCCTCAGCGACTGGCTGCTGGATCAGGCCAAGGCCGATCCCGACTCGGTGGGCGCGGCCTCGGTGGAGTACCTGCACCTGTTCGGCTACGTCGCCTACGCCTACATGTGGGCGCGCATGGCCGCGACCGCACAGCACAAACACGACGAAGACCCAGGGTTCTACGGCGGCAAGCTGGCCACCGCGGACTTCTTCTTCAGCCGCCTGCTGCCGCGCACCCTGGGCCTGGAGGCGAGCATCCGGGCCGGCAGCCGGCCGCTGTACGGTCTGGGCGCCGAACAGTTCTGAATCACGCAATCCCCCTGCTTCCCGTGCCTCGCATCGACCCCCGCGGTTCGATGCGCGGCGCACCGTTCCCTCAAAAACAACAACAGGACATCACCATGAAGCATTCCCTCCCCGTCACACACTTGCTCCTGGCCGGCTGCGCCCTCGCCCCGGCCTTGCCGGCCAGCGCGGCCCTGCTCGACGACAGCAAGGCCAGCCTGGAGCTGCGCAACTTCTACATGAACCGTGATTTTCGCCAGGCCGGCGCCCCCCAGGCCAAGGCCGAAGAGTGGGCCCAGGGCCTGCTGCTGCGCTACGAGTCGGGGTTCACCGAGGGCGATATCGGCGTCGGCATCGATGCCCTCGGCCTGCTCGGGATCAAGCTCGATTCCGGCGGCGGGCGCAGCGGCACGCAGTTGCTCAAGCAGGACCGGGAAAGCCGCGAGGCGCAGGACGAGTACGGGGAACTGGGCCTGACCGCGAAGTTCAAGGTCTCGCGCACCGTGCTCAAGCTGGGCGCGCTGCAGCCGCGCCTGCCCAGCGTCTCCTACAACGACGCGCGCCTGCTGCCGCAGAGCTTTCGCGGTGGCCACCTGAACTCCCAGGAGATCGACGGCCTGACCCTCGATGCCGGACGCCTGAGCCAGGTCAACCAGCGCAACTCCTCCGACTTCGAAGACATGAGCGCCAGCAGCGGCAGCGCCGGCGCCACCGGCATCAAGAGCAGCAAGACCAGCGACGCCTTCAACTTCGCCGGCCTGACCTATCGCTGGAACGACCAGCTGAGCGGCGCCTGGCACTATGGCGAACTGGAAGACATCTACCGCCAGCACATCCTCAGCCTGACCCACACCCTGCGCTTCGACGACCAGCGCTCGCTGCGCAGCGAAGTGCGCGCCGCCCGCGCCCGGGACGACGGCAGCAGCAACGTCGACAACGACGCCTACGGCGCCATGCTGACCTACCGCCAGGCGGCCCACAGCGTCGCCTTCGCCTACCAGCGCATGGCCGGCGACACCGGCTACGCCTACATCGCCGGCAGCGATCCGTTCCTGTTCAACTACGTGCAGTTCGGCGACTTCGCCAACCGCGACGAACGCTCCTGGCAAGCGCGCTACGACTATGACTTCAGCGCCCTGGGGATTCCCGGCCTGACCTTCATGAGCCGCTATATCAGCGGCAGCGACATCGAACTCGGCGGCGGTCGGCCGAGCGGCGAGGAATGGGAACGCGATACCGACATCGCCTATGTGTTCCAGAGCGGTCCGTTGCGCAACCTGGGCGTGAAATGGCGCAACGCGACGATCCGCACCCGGCACTTCGCCAACGACCTGGACGACAACCGCCTGATCCTCAGCTACACCCTGCCGCTGTGGTGAGACGCCGGCGTGGCCGGGTTCGCCCGGCCGCGCTGCGTTCGCCCTCCTTCTCCCTGCAGAAACCACGATGGTGCCTACGCCGATGCTTCATGTCCGTTCATTCGCCCGCAAGATCCTCCTGGCCGCGTCCCTGGTCGTGGTGGCGGCCTTCGGCCTGTTCGCCCTGTACCAGGATCAACGCCAGCAAGACGTCACGCAGCGCAGCCTGGAAGCCGAGCTCAGTGGCAACGGCAGGCTGCTGGCGTACAGCATCCACAACTGGCTGGAGGGGCGTGGCCATCTGGTCAGCCTGCTGGCGCGGCAACTGCAGGCGTCGGACCAGGCCCCGGCAACGGTGCGTGGCCTGCTCGACCAGGAGGTCTACGCCAAACTGTTCCTTTCCACTTCGCTGGGCAGCGCGCAAGGCAGCTTCACCAGCGCACCCGACACACCGATGCCGCCAGGCTACGACCCACGCACCCGCGTCTGGTACAAGCAGGCCGCCGCGGGCTCGGGCCTGGTCATCACCGAACCCTACCTGTACGCCGGCACCAACCGCCCCGCCCTGGCCCTTGCCCACCCCATCGTGCGCGATGGCCGCCTCACCGGCGTGGCGGCCGGCGCCGTCGCCCTCGACGCCATCAACGCCATGCTCGAAGCGGCCAACCCCGGCGCCGACGGCTACGCCTTCCTGGTCAGCGAGCAAGGGCAGATCCTCCTGCACCCGCGCCAGGAACTGCTGTTCAAGAATCTCGGCGAAGCCTACCCGCAGCTGTCAGCACAACGCGTCGACGGACTGCAGGAATTCAGCGAAGGCGGCAAGAGCAAGCTGCTCGCGCTGACCCCCATCAGCGGTCTGCCGGGTATCCATTGGCAGGTCGCCCTGGTGATCGACAAGGCCGCCGCCTACCGGCCACTCACCGAGTTTCGCCGCACCGCCTACAGCGCCACGGCCCTGGCCGTGCTGGCGGTACTGCTCCTGCTCGGCGCCTTGATCCACTGGCTGCTGCGCCCTCTGCGCGAAATCAGTGGCGCCATGCAGGACATCGCCGGCGGCGAAGGCGATCTGACCCGGCGCCTGAACGCCCGCGGCACCGATGAACTGGCGGAACTGGCCCACGCTTTCAACCGTTTCGTCGCGCGCATCCACGACTCCGTCGGCCAGGTGGCGCGCAGTGCCCACCAACTGCACGCGGTGGCCCGCCAGGTGCTGAGCACCACCGACGGCCTGGTGGCCAGCAGCGACGAGCAGAGCAGCCGCACCACCAGCATGGCGACCGCCATCGTCGAGCTCGGCGCCACCGCCCAGGAAATCGCCCACAGCGCCGCCGATGCCTCCACCCAGGCCAGCGATGCCAGGCGGAAAAGCGAAGCGGGATCGTCCACGGTCGCGCAGACGCTGTCGTCCATCGGCCAGTTGAGCGACGACATCGCGAGCTGCCGAACGGAAATCGATGCGCTGGCCAGCCGCACCCTGGATATCGGCAAGATTCTCGACGTGATTCAGGGCGTATCGGCGCAGACCAACCTGCTGGCGCTGAACGCGGCGATCGAGGCGGCCCGCGCCGGTGACGCCGGGCGTGGCTTCGCTGTGGTCGCCGACGAGGTCAGGGGGCTGGCCCACCGCACCCAGGCGTCGGCGCAGGAAATCCAGCAGATGATCGAAGAATTGCAGAGCGGCGCGGACCGCGTGGTCGCGGTGATGACCGCCAGCCAGCTGCGCGGCCGTCAGACCCGGGAGATCGCCGATCACGCCGGGCAGCACCTGTCGGGCATCACCGCGCTGGTCGGCGACATGGATGGACTGAACCATTCCGTGGCCACCGCCACCGAGGAGCAGACCACCGTCATCGACTCCCTCGCCGAGCAGATCAGCGAAATCAGCCTGCTCAACCAGGATGGACTGGGCGATCTGCGCACGACCCTGGATGCCTGTGTGCAACTGGAAGAACAGGCTGGCCAACTGCTGCGCCTGGTCAGCGGATTCCGCATCTGAACAGCGCGCGCCGCGGCTTCAGGCGATCCGCAGCGCGCGCGTCACCGTGGGGCTGCCGTGCAGCAGCGGCGCCACCTGCTCCAGCGCCAGACGCAGGTGCGCGGTCTGCCAGTGCGCGGCCTCTTCCGCCGCGCTGCGCCAGACCTCGAAGGAGCAGAAACGCAGCGGATCGTCGAGGGATTGGTAATAGCCATACTCAAGACAACCCGGTTCTTCCCGGGTGCGTTCGCTGAGCTCGGCGAGGATGGTGCGTGTGGCATCGAACGTACCCGGCCTGATGCTGAAGCTGGCCGTTACGCAGAGAGAGGTGGACATGGTCATCGAACTCCGGAGGGACATCAGCCACCCCATGCCGTGCGTGGCAGCGATGGGGTGGCGCCAGGCGGCGCTAGCCGGCCAGTTCCTTGAGCACCAGCTCGGCCACCGCGGCCCCGGAGGCCGGGTTCTGCCCAGTGATCACCCGCTGGTCAGCCACGGCGTAGGCGGCCCATGGCTCGGCGGCCTTGGTGTACACCGCGCCGCGTTTGACGATTTCGTCCTCGGTCAGGTACGGCATGTACTGGTCCAGCTCGGCCAGGCGCTCTTCGGCGTTGGAGAAGCCGGTGACCTCCTTGCCATCGATCAGCAGGGTGCCATCGGACAGCCGGATGTTCAGCAGCCCTACCGCGCCGTGACAGACGGAGGAAACGATGCCACCGTTTTCGTAGATGCCGCGGCTGATCGCCTGCAGTTCCTGGTTGTCGGGGAAATCCCAGACCACGCCGTGACCACCGGCGTAGTAGATCGCCGCATAGTTCCGCGGGTCGACCTGTTCGGGCTTGAGCGTGGCGCCCAGGCGGCTCATGAAGTCGCTGTTCTGGTACCACTGCCAGTCGGTGGCGTCGGCCATGGCCAGGCTATGCGGGTCGATCGGGGTATAGCCGCCCTTGGGACTCACGTAGTCGACCTGGTAACCCGCCGCCTCGACCACCTTGACGAAATGCACGGCCTCTCCAAGCCAGAGGCCGGTGGCGCGCTCCAGGTTCGGATACTTGGGCACGCTGGTCAGCACAACCAGCATTTTCTTGCTCATATCACACCTCACTGTCGCACTACTGAAAGAAAGCCAGGCAGGCCGTGGCCAACCTGGCGGCTGCCAACATAGACGCCTCCCGGATGAGCCGGTAGACGCCGGATCGGAAATGACCATTGCACAGATGGAACGCTGAACCATGTATGACCTCAACGAGCTGTACTTCTTCGTCCAGATCGTCGAACACCAGGGCATCGCCGCGGCGAGCCGGGCACTGGACATCCCCAAGTCGCGACTGAGCCGGCACCTCGCGGCCCTGGAAGACCGCCTCGGTGTACGCCTGATCAACCGCTCCACCCGTCAGTTCGCCGTGTCGGACCTGGGCATGGAGTACTACCAGCATTGCCTGAACATGCTCGACGGCGCGCAGGCCGCGCAGGCCCTGATCGACGACAACCAGGCCGCGCCTCGCGGGCTGGTGCGCATCGCCTGCCCGACGGCCCTGCTCAACTTCCTCGTGGCCGGGATGATCGCGCGCTTCCTCGATCGCCATCCCGAGGTGGAGGTCCATCTGGAGAGCACCAACCGCCAGGTCGATCCGCTGCGCGAAGGTTTCGACATCGCGCTGTGGGTCGGATTCCAACCCCTGGAGGACAGCGGCCTGATCATGAAACGGCTGTCGTACAGTCCGCAGGCGCTGGTCGCCAGTCCCAGGCTGCTCGAACGCCTGGGGCCGGCGCACAGCCTGGCCGACCTGGGCCGCTTCCCCAGCCTGAGCCTGCCGCCCTGCTCCGGTCAGTCGGTGTGGAACATGGAAGGCCCCGGCGGCGTGCAGGCCACGGTGCGGCACACGCCGCGCCTGGTCACCGACGACATGATCACCCTGCGCCGGGTCGCCCTGGAGGGCGGCGGCATCGTGCAACTGCCCAGGCTGGTGGTGTTCAAGGACATCCACAACGGCCTGCTCAGCCCCCTGCTCGCCGATTGGGTCCCGCGGGGCGGGGTGATCCACGCCCTGCTGCCCTCCAGGCGCGGGATACCCCAGTCGGTGCGGGTGCTGCTCGACTTCCTCGCCGACAGCTTCAAGGCGCTGGACATCGACAATCTCTACCAGGGCTATGTGCTGCGCGGCGACGAAGACGCCTGCTTCCTGACCGATGTGGAATCCTGAGTCAGCGCGGCTTGCCCAGATAGACGCGCAGGACCAGGCGCTGCACCCAGCGACCGTAGGGCGGATAGAACAGCTGGATGGGGAACCAGCGCTGACGCTTGAACACCGCCTTGCCGTGGGACAGGCTGCGGAAACCCTCCTCGCCGTGGTACGAGCCCATGCCCGAATTGCCCACGCCGCCGAACGGCAGGTCGTGCTGCAGGACGTGCCAGGTCCAGTCGCCCAGGGTCACCCCGCCGCTGTGGGTCCGCTCCAGCACGCGCCGGGTCTGCTCGGGACTCAGGCCGAAGGGATACAGCGCCAGCGGTCGTGGCCGCGCCTGGATATAGGCGATCGCCTCGTCGAGATCGCGGTATTCGAGAACCGGCAGCAGCGGACCGAAGATTTCCTCGCGGGCCACGCGCATCGCCTCGGTCACACCGGTGATCACCTGCAACGGCAAGCGCCGCGAGGATACCCCCGAGCCCCGGCACGACAGCACCTGCGCGCCCTTGTCCCGGGCATCGTCGAGCAGCGCCTGCAGCCGCTGGGCCTGACGTTCGTTGATGATGCAGGTGTAGTCCGGGCTGCCGACCGGGTCTGGATGCAAACGCTCGAACGCGCGCCTGACCGCCTCGGCGAACAGCCCGGCCTGGCCTTCGGCAACCAGCACATAGTCGGGCGACACGCACACCTGGCCGGCGTTGAAGCTCTTGCCGTGGGCCACGCGCGCGGCGACCTCGTCCAGATCGGCGTCCTCACCGACCAGCACCGGCGACTTGCCGCCCAGCTCCAGCGTCACCGGTACCAGGTGCTCGGCAGCGGCCTGCATCACCTGGCGCCCGACCTGCGGCGCGCCGGTGTACACCAGGTGATCGAAGGGCAAGCGGGTGAACGCCTGGGCACTGGCCAGCTCGCCGCCAAACACCGCGACCTGGTCTTCGTCGAAGACCTCGGCGAGCATCTGCTGCAGCACCTGGCGGCTGCGCGGGGAATATTCCGAGACCTTGATCATCGCCCGGTTGCCGGCGGCCAGCGCGGCGATCAGCGGGCCCAGGGTCAGGTAGAACGGGAAGTTCCAGGTCCCGACGATACCCACCACGCCCTTGGGCTGGTACTGGACCCAGGCGCGGTTGCCGAAGAACAGCAGCTCGGTCTTGCGTCGCTCGGTCTTCATCCAGCGCCGCAGATGGGCCATGGCGTGGCGGGCCTGAAGGATCGTGCCGAGGACTTCGATCTGCAGGGTTTCGAATGCCGCGCGCCCGCCGAAGTCGGCTTCGAGGGCGTCGACGATGGGCTGCTGGTAACGGCGCAACGCGCCGATCAGGCGCTTGAGATTGTCCAGGCGGACGCGCTGCGCGGGATAAGGGTGGGCGTTGAACGCCTGGCGCTGGCGCTGCAGCAGCCGTTGCATGCGCTCGATTTCCTGAGCGTCCTGGGCGTGTGACAGATCGTTCATGATGCTTCCTTCCGGGTGTGATTCGGTGTGCGCGTGCAGGCGCTTGAGAGAGACAGGGGCTGGGTCAGAAGCGATAGCCGACGGTGAACGAATACACGTCCGGATTGGCCTCGATATCGATCTTGCGCTTGACCTCGCCCAGCCCCGGGGTCTGGGTCCTGATGGTGGCGGTGGTGTCGATCCAGTAGCGCGTGTAGGCGAAGCCGACGCTCCAGTGCTCGGCCAGGGGGATATCCACGCCGACCTTGGCCACCGCGCCCCACGAGTCATCCAGGTGGGAGGAACTGGACGTTCCGCCGAAGGCCGTGGTGTAGGCGCGGGTCATCTTCTCTTCGCTGAACCAGGTGTAATTGACGCCGAGTGCCACGTAGGGCGCCACGCCCAGCACCTCGAAGTTGTAGGCCAGCAGCAGGGCGGGAAACCAGGCCCGGGCGCTGCCGACCTTGCCCAGTGGCGCGGCGACACCCGCACCGTCGAAATCGATGACCGGCGGCGCGCCGGCCTGCAGCACCAGGGACCAGGGCCCGCTGAGATGGCGCTCGTAGACCAGCGCCACGGTGCCGCTGTCGCGGACCACGGACTGGACATGGGCGGGGGTGGTGCCGGGCATGCCGGTCATGTCGGCGGAGTCGGTGTTGAACTGCATGTCGGCATAGCCGATGCGCACGGCGTTGCGCGGTTCGGACTCGCTGGCGTGCACGCCTGCCGGCAGCAGAATCAGGGAAGTCGCCAGCGCTGGGGCGAACATGGATTTCATAGTGGCCTCGGAATTTGTTGTTATTGTTCAGGGGTACTACGGCTGTCGATGCTGAGGCGCGGGGTCGTCTGGCGGGAGGTTGCAACGTGCCAATGTGCGGGTTAATTTCCGCCATCGCTGAAAGGGAGGTCGTCGGGTGACACGGTTGATCGTCGGTTCATACGGAAAGCCCGAAGACGTGCCACGGCACAACCTGCTCGGCGTGCCGGCCCTGGCCGCGGAACTGCAGGCACAGGGCCTGAACGCGGAGGAATTGCTGAGCGGCACCGAGCTGTCGCTGGCACACCTGCGAGATCCCGAGACGCGGATCTCGCACCGCCAGAAGATGGCGATCTTCGCCAACATGCGCCGCCTGGCCACCCATGCCGACAGCGGTCTGCGCGCCGGCGCGCGGCAACGCATCAGCGATTTCGGCATCCTCGGCTACGCCTTGCTGAGCAGTGAAACCTTCGGCCAGGCCGTCGAATTCGGTATCCGGCACATTCGCCTGCTGGGTCCGGTGTTCGAGAAATCCTTTCGCCAGGACGGTGCTGAAGGCGCATTCGCCGCCCAGGGTTTCTACCCCCTGGGCGAGCTGATGCCCCTGGCGACGGAGTTCTGGTTCGCCTCGATCCACACGCTGGTCGAGTGCGTTCTGGAAAAGCCGTTTCCCGCGCTGCGGCTACTGCTGCCCTACTCCGCACCGGCCTACTGGCGACGCTACGAAGAGGTCTTTCGCTGCCCGGTGGAATTCGACAGCGGCGTGATGGAATTGCGCTTCGATGCCGCGGTGCTGGAACAGCCCTGTCCGAACGCCAACCCCATCACCTCGGCGATGTCGACGGGGTTCTGCCAGGAACTGATTGCCAACCTTCCGCAGGAATGCGACCTGATCGAGTCGGTGCGCCTGGCCTGCCTCAGTCGCAGCGGACGCTTCCCGGGGATCGACGCCGTGGCCGCGACCCTGAACATGTCGACGCGCACCTTGCACCGACGCCTGTCCGAGCATCAGCGCACCTATCAGAGCGTCCTGGACGAAGTCCGCTGCGCCCTGGCCATCGAGTTCCTGCAGCAGAGCGACATGCCCATGGACGACCTGGCCGCCCAGGTCGGCTTTTCCGACGCGGCCAACTTTCGCAAGGCGTTCAGGAAATGGACCGGGCAGTCGCCGGGGGACTTTCGCAAGAAGGTGCGTGGGGAGTGATCGAGGCAAAACGCGACATTGCGGAGCTCGCGTCTCCCACTGGCTCACGCCGGGGGCAGTTGCTCAATCGAGGGCCTGGCGGCATATGACACATGAGCCAATTTCCCTTGTGTGAATCACACTCACAAATGATGTGCCAGCCCACTGGATACTCATCCTCCACCTCATCCCGCACAGTAGCGGCCGTTGACGCCAGATCCATGCGTCTCACCGGGCCACAACCATAACCTCCAGCCCGGCCGCCTCCCCCGCCCGCACAAGAACCAGAACTCCGGCGAAGGCACCTTTTCGTCTTGCGATCTTGAATCCGGAGTACTGAGCATGAGCAGATTCAGCACCGGGCTGCATCCCGGCATCCTCACCCTGGCGATCACCGCCTTCGCAATCGGCGTCGCCGAATTCATCATCGTCGGCATTCTGCCGTCGATCTCCACAGCCTTTTCCATTTCCCTCGCCAGCGCCGGCAGCCTGGTTGGGTTGTATGCCCTGGCCTTGGCCATCGGCACGCCGTTGATCGTCATCGGCCTGGGCCGTTTCCCGAAAAAAACCGTGCTGATGATGCTGATCGGCGTGTTTCTGCTGGGGAACCTGGTCTCGGCCCTGGCGCCGAATTACCCTGTTTTGTTGCTGGGGCGCATCATCACCGCGCTGGCGCACGGCAGCTTCTTCGCCATCGGCGCTACCGTGGCCGCCGGTCTGGCACGAGAGGGCCAGGCCAGCAAGGCAATTGCCGTGATGTTCGCCGGCCTGACACTGGCGATGGTCATCGGTGTGCCGCTGGGCAGCTACCTTGGCAACGCCTTCGACTGGCGCCTGCCGTTCCATGCTGTGGCGTTGCTGGCCCTGATTGCGCTGCTGGCCACCGCCGTCTGGTTGCCGCGAGCGCCGGCCAGCAAAGCCGGCAATGCCCTGGGGCAGTTGGCTGCACTGCGCAGCCCGGCGATCTGGGCGATGATGTCGGTCACTGTCCTTGGCTTCGGTGCGAGCTTCTCGGCATTCACCTTCATAACGCCAATCCTGACAGACATCACCGGGTTCTCGGCCAGCAGCGCCAGTGTGCTGCTACTGGTGTTCGGTGTGGCGACCATGATCGGCAACCTGCTGGGTGGCCGGTTGTCCGATAGCCTGGGATGGGAACGTACCCTGCGCCTGCTGTTCGGCGTATTGGCCCTGACGTTGGTAGCACTGGCGCTGTCGCTGCAGTACAAAGTCCTGATGGTCATCACCCTGTTCGTCTGGGGCATCGTTGCCTTCGGCATGACGCCCGCGTTCCAGACCGGCATGTTGTCCACCGCCCGGTTGCATACACCCACGGCAGTAGACTTCGCCTCGGGATTGAACATCTCGGCATTCAACCTGGGCATCACCCTGGGCGAACGGGCAGGTAGCGTGCTGGTGGAAAACGGCGAGCTGGCGATGACCCCCTGGGCTGGTGTGGCTGCCGCCGTGCTGGTGAACCTGCCGCTGACCTGGTTGCTGTGGCGCCGGAAAGTGACCATGGCGACCTGCTGATCGGCGCTGACCGAGTCGCTCCGCAACAGGCCGCAACCGCGATCAAAGTATGCTGCGAATAGTCCCGCCCTCCACCCGCATTGCCATGCCATTGAGCGCGGGCGATGCGGCCAGGTGCACCACACTGCGGGCCACCTCCTCCGGCTCGATCATGCGACGGATCAACGAGGTGGGTTCGGTCTGGTCGAAGTAATCAGCCACCACCTGCTGCGGGCTGATGCCCTTTTCCTCGGCGATCTCGGCATGGTAACGGCGCACCGCCTCAGTGCTGGTGGGCCCCGGCAGGATGCTGTTGACCCGCACCGCGCTGCCCTTGGTCAGTTCGGCCAAGGCACGGGATATTCCCAGCAGGCAAGACTTCATGGCACCGTAGTGGACCATCCAGGGCTGCGGCTTGACCCCCGACTCGCTGCTGATGAACACCACCGAGCCCTGTCCCGCGGCCAGCATGTCGGCCAGCACCAGGCGCGTCATGCGCACCGCCGTCATGACGTTCACATCGAAGTAATGAAACCACTGCGTGTCGTCGGTCTCGAAGAAGTCGCGCACCTCGAAGATGCCGACACCGTTGATCAGGTAATCGATCGGGCCGTTGCGCCGCGCCTGCTCGACAAGGCGCTCGGCAACCCCAGGTTGGGTCAGATCGCCGGCGAGACCGCTGCTGCGGGGGCCGAGGGCTTCGCACGCTTCGGCGACCATTGCCTCGGTCAGCCCACTGACGACCACATTGGCGCCTTCGTCCAGGAAACACTGGGCAATGGCCCTGCCAATACCGGTGGCGCCGCCGGTGATCAGAACATTCTTGCCGGTCAGTTGGTAATCCATGATGTCGTACCTTTTGTAGTTGTTCTTGCCAGGAATCTATTACGAATCGGCGCGACAGCCGTATTCACTTCCCGTGCAAACACAATTCAGCAAACGTTGATACGAATCGACGTCACAAGAGTTGTGCGTGGTCAGCGACTGGTCGCGCCTTCGGCAAGTTCTTACCGTAGGGCTGCAATCCAGATTGCTTCCCTCCACTCATCAACAAGAAAGGTCCACGATGAAAATCTTCATTACCGGCGCTTCGGGCTACATCGGTGGTTCGGTAGCCAAGTACCTGGCAGACGCCGGGCACGAAGTCACCGGGCTGATCCGCGACCCTGCCAAACGCGATGCCCTGCAAGCCCTGGGCATCACCCCAGTGCTGGGCACCCTGGATGACACCTACATCCTCACCCAGCAGGCCCAGGCCGCCGACGCCGTGGTACACACCGCCGACTCCGACCACCGGGCCAGCGTCGAGACCTTCATCAACGCCCTGCGCGGCAGCGGTAAACCGTTCATCCACACCTCCGGCTCCAGCGTGGTCGGCGACGACGCGCGCGGTGCCTACGAACGGGAGGCGATCTTCACCGACGAGACGCCGTTCGAGCCGATGGACATTCGTCGCGACCGTGTAGCGATCAACCAGCGAGTGCGCAATGCCGGCGTGGAACTGGGCATCCGCGCCATCGTGTTCTGCCCGACCATGATCTACGGCGATGCACTGGGCCTGCCGACCGCCAGCGACCAGTTGCCCAAGCTGCTGGCCAAGTCGCGTCAGTTCAGCGCTGGCGCTTACCTGGGCGCAGGCGTACACCGGTGGTCCAACGTACACATCGAGGACCTTGCCGAGCTGTATCGACTGGCATTGGAAAAAGCACCTTCGGCGTCGTTGTTCTTTGCGGAAAACGGCGAGGCTTCGTTCCTCGAGATCGCGACTTCCATCAGCCATGCACTGGGCTTCGAAGGGCGTATCGAGAGCTGGCCGGCGGACGAGGCGATTGCCGAGCTGGGTGACTGGGCACGCTTTGCGATTGGCTCGAACAGCCGCGTACGGGCGGTAAACGCGCGGCATCTGCTCGGCTGGCTGCCCAAGCGTGAGTCGATTCACCAGTGGTTGCGCTCTACCAGCGTGCATTGGTAAGCCAAGCGGTTCAGTCAGTCCCCCCCTCGGAGGCAAACAGGCGGGTGCAGGTCACCCCGCACCCGCCACACTAGCGCCTCACTTCCACCAATACTCCACCTGCACCCCGAAGTTACTGCCATGCAGCGCATTGCCGAAAGCTCCGCTTTCAGACAGCGCCGAGCCCGCTGCAAGCTCATTGGCGGCACGCTGAGCTGCCTGGTTCCAGCGCGCATGGGTGTAGTAAAGGCGTATCTCCGGTCGCTGCCAGAAGCCCGGCCCTGCCGGTGACCACGTGGGAGCGACGGTGAACTTGGTCAACGTGCGTGTGCCGCCCGGGGCATCGATCTGGTCGCGGCCAAGCTCCGTGATCAGCTTGAACTGCTCGCTGAACGCATACACGGGGCGCACCCCCAGCGACAGCCAGTCCTGGTCATTTCCATCAGGACGGCGGTCCTTCTGGTAGACCACCTGGAACTGCCCGCCGAAACGCGGCGTCAGTTGCCAGTCAAAGTACTCTACCGCGCGCCAGCTCTGGTTGCCGTTGTCCAGGGCAGGATCACCGGTGTAGCCCAGGGCGGTGCCGGGCCCACGGCCGTACTGCAGGGCGAACGTGTTCAGCCCGCCGAGAAAACCCTTCTGCTTGTGCTGCGCTGCCACTGACCACCCGCTGTGGGCGTCGCGGCTGTCGGGTCGTTGCAGATAACTCAGGCCGAACTCCAACTCTCCCCCCGAGTTGCTCTTGAAGCCACCGACATTGAAATCGTGGCGGTTGATGTAGGGTTCCTGGAACAGGTTGTCCTTGCGCGAGAAAACGTAGCTGTACGTGAGGTCGCCAATGGCCACTTGGTCAAATCCGAAGCCTGTGGCGCTCTGGTTCCAATAGAAATAGTCGGAGATGTGAATGTCGTTGCGTCGGTAGTAGCGCCGGCCGGCCCAGAACGCACCACCGTTGAGTACCGGCATGTCACGCCACTGGGCGTACATCTGCACCATCCGGGAATAGCCGTGCTCGCCGGTGAACTGTGGACTGTGGCCATAGCCAGCGAACAGCTGGGCCATACCCTCCACACTCAGGGTCGAGCCGTCGCCAGGCTTGATCAGGTCTTGAGCCAATTGCAGTTCGGCAAGCTGTTCGCACTCGTTGCCCAAGCGGTACTTCGAAGGTGAGCCGGGAAGCTGAAAGCAGCTCTGGCTGCCGCCACTGGAGGCGCCGCCGACGCCGGTTCGGAAGTAGCCGGTGAACTCCAGGGAATAGGCCGGCGATACGACGGTAGCCAGGGACACCCCGGCAAGGGTGGTGAGGAACTTCAGTTTCATGGTGGTGCTCCGCTTTGTTGTTGTTTTGTTGCGGGCGATCAGTTTTCTGCGGGCGACGGCTGTCCGTGGCGAGGACGTCAGACACGCGCTCACCCGCCGCACGATCGCGGCGAAAATCGTTTATTGAGGGTCTGTAAGGGACGTCAGTCGGAGGAAAGGGTCATGGCCTTGCACTCTTGTTGTTTTATTCGGGCAAGATCTGGGGGATAGCAGGGCAAGCCCTGTCGGGTGTGGCCAGCACGCCCCTGCAACGGTCGTGGCAATCGTTGCGGGAGCGTGCTGGCCCTGGGCTTCAGGTCAGTCGATCAACTCTCGCGCCACACTCTCGACGCCTTCGGCATCCAGCCTGTAGTGACGGTAGAGGTGGGTGGGCGGCGCGATCAGGCTGTACTCGTCATAGATGCCATGACGGCGGATGCGCGTACCGATGCCAGCCTCGGCGATCACCTCGCACACGGCGCCCCCCAGGCCGCCGATGATGTTGTGCTCCTCGACGGTCAGGATCGCCCGGCTCTGGCGCGCCACGCGCAGCACAGCGTCCACATCCAGCGGTTTGACCGTGGTCATGTCCAGTACCCCCACCGAACGACCCTGGGCATTCAGTGCCTTGGCCGCCTGCAGCGCTGGATGCACGGTCGAGCCTGTGGCGATGATGGTCAGCTCGTCACCGGTAAGCAGCGTGGTGGCCTTGCCGAACTCGAACACAGGTTCTTCTTCGTACACCACCGGGTCTCGCCCGCGCTGGATGCGGAAGTAGATCGGCTGCGGGTGATTGGCCGAAGCCTTGATCGCAGCCTTGAGCTGGTTGGCATCGGCCGGTGCGACGATGGTGATGTCAGCAATCGCGCGCATGATCGCCAGGTCTTCGGTGGCATGGTGCGAGGTTCCATAGAAGCCCAGGGATATCCCGGCGTGGTGGCCGATCAGGCGCACCGGTAGCGCCGAGTAGGCGACATCCATGCGAATCTGCTCGCAGCACAGGAGCGGCAGGAACGAGGCAAAGGTGGCCACGAACGGTTTCATACCGACCGCAGCCATGCCGGCTGCGCACGACACCATGTTCTGCTCGGAAATACCGAACTGCACGAAGCGCTCCGGGTAGTGCTGAGCGAACTTGGCCAGGCCGTTGGAGTACTGAAGGTCCGCGGTACCCGCGACCACCGGCTCGCCCTGCTCGACCAGGGCCAGCAACGCATCGGACAGCGCGTCCAGGCCAGGCGTCTGGGTATTGAGGGCACGGTACTGCCAGGAATTGGGGGAAAGGGGTGCAGTATTCATGGTCAGATCACCTTGCTCTTGATTTCGTCGATGGCGCGCTGCGCGTCTTCAGGGTCCAGATAACCCAGGTGCCAACCCGGCTCGGTCTCCATGTACGAGACACCTTTGCCCTTGAGGGTCTGGGCAATGATGCACACCGGCTTCTCGCGGCCCTTCTCGGCCTTGATGCGGCGCAACAGTGGGGTCAGCGCGGCCAGGTCGTGGCCATCGACGTCATGGACATCCCAACCGAACGCGCGCCACTTGTCGGCCAGCGGCTCGACACCGATGACGTCGTCGACGCTGCCGTCAAGCTGGAAACCATTGCGGTCGACGATTGCCACCAGGCTGCCGACCTTGTGATGCGAGGCAGCCATGGCCGCCTCCCATACCTGGCCTTCCTGCATCTCACCGTCGCCGAGCATGACGAAAGTGGTGAAGTCCTGGCCGAGCATACGCCCGGCCATCGCCATGCCCAGCCCGCCCGATAGCGCGTGGCCAATGGAGCCGGAGGAGAAATCGACACCCGGCACCTTGCGCATGTCCGGGTGGTCGCCCAGCGGGTTGCCCAGGCGGGTGTAGCCATCGAGGATCTCCTTGTCGAAGAAGCCCCACTCCACCAACACCGGGAACAGGCCCACGGCGGCGTGGCCCTTGCCCATCATGAAGCGGTCGCGCAGCGGCCACTTGGGCTCGCCATGCCGCAGGGACATCACGTCGTAGTACAGCGCGGCGAACAGCTCGGCGGCGGAAAACACCGACGTGTAATGGCCAACCTTGGCGATCTCGATGAGGCGGATGGTTTCCAGACGGATGAACTGCGCCTTCTCGCGCAAGCGTGCCAGCTCGGTGGGCGTGAGGGCGTACTCATCGGTGTTGCTCGGATCAACTGCTAGGGTCATGTTGCACCTTGGATCGGTAGTCTGTCAGAAGGCGCCGGTCAGGCGCTGACGGCCATTGCCGCATCGAGACGCGGCTGCATGTAACGGCTCAGTCGTGGCATCACTTCACGGGCGGTCAGTTCCATCGAACGGCGCCACAAGGCCTCGTCATCCCATTCGTGGAACGTGGTCATCAGGGTGCCGAACGGGCCGGTCCGCTCGCTGAAGGCGACCAATTGATCGACCACGCTGTCGGCATCCCCGTAGATCACCATCTCGCGGATGCAGTGATCGACGGTGACCTCGGCATCCGTCATGTCAGGGCGGGTCTTGAAGATCTGCATGTAGTTGTTGCTGGCGAGGTTATCGATCATGTACTCGAAGTAACGCCGCAGGGTGCAGTTCGGGTCGGCCAGGTAGTCCTCGGCCTGGGCCCTGGAGTCCGCGACGAACACCGAGCGCGCCACTCGCCAGTTGCGCGGGTCGGCCTGGTGGCCGGCCTCCTCGGCCCCCTTGAGGTAAGCCTGCCAGTGCGACGCGACCGTGGCGGTCGGGTTGAAGTTCGCGGACATCAGGTCCCAGTCCTTGCTGCCGGCCAGTTTCGCAGTGCCGGAGAACGGGCTCATGGCGGTGGTGGCAGGGCGCGGGAACGGATGCTGGAACGGCTTGGGCATATAGCCGATCTCCAGCTCATGATTGACGGTATTCACCAGCGAAACGTCGAAGAACTCGCCAGAGAACTGGTAGGGCGCATTGCTGCTCCAGATCTTGCGGATCATCTCGTAGCACTCGACCATCATCCGGCCACGGTCCTTGCCGTTACTGCCATAGACTTCAAAGTCGGAGGCCAACCCCCCTGGGCCGATCCCCATGATGAAGCGGCCACGGCTCATGTGGTCGAACATGGCAGCGTCGGCGGCAATGCGCGCCGGGTGGTGGTGCGGCAGGTTGAGCACGCCGGTGCACAGCTTGATGCGCTGAGTCAGCGGGATGAGTGCGGACATGAACTGCAGGGCGTTGGTAATCGGCTCGGTACGCTGTGAGGTGTGCTCACCGATCCACATTTCGTCGTAGCCGACCTGATCGGCGTGGACGACACAGGCAATGTCCTGGTCGTACATTTCATGGTAGTCCCAGCCCTTGTGGTGCAGAGGCTGCATGAACATCGCGAGTTTCATGGTGGTTCTCCTTTATCAGGCGATAGCGTGCCCAGACACCCACACGGGCGCCTTGGCGGTGGGGCGAGGGCGTCAGCTGCCGTGCAGCAGCCAACCGCCGTCGACCGTGATGTCAGTGCCGGTGAGGTAAGAGGCCAGGGGTGAGGCCAGGAACAACGCCACGTTGGCGATTTCGTATGGCTCCCCGGGGCGGCCCAGCGGGATGTTTTCAAGAACGCGGTTGTGCTGGTGCTGGCGGAACAATTCAGGTTCCAGGTTGCCCGGTGTTGCGGTCAGCCCGGGCGAGATGGAGTTGACCCGGATGCCATGACGACTCAGGTCCTTGGCCAGGCTGCGCGTCATGGCCAGGATCGCTCCTTTGCTGGTGTCATAGGTCACATGGTTGGCCATCGGTCGATGGCCGCATACCGAGGACAGGTTGATGATGCTGCCGCCCTCCCCGTGTCGGCGGATCTGTGCCTGGGCGCACTGGGCGCCGAAAAAAGCGGCGCGGGTATTGATTGCCTGCATGCGATCCCAAAAGCCCTCGTCCACCTCGTCGATGGACTTGAGTGGGTAGATGCCAGCGTTATTCACCCAGATGCGCAGCCTGCCCTGCCCGCTCGCTTCGGCCGCGAGCCGTTCGAGTTGCTCACGGCAACTGACATCGGTAGCGACGAAGTGCACGTCCAAGCCTTCGTCCACCAGTTCATCGGTGCGTTCGCGGGCCAGACTGCCGATCACCACGCGAGCACCCGCCTGGGCCAGGCGCCGGGAAATGTCCAGGCCGATACCAGAGCTGCCGCCGGTGATCACGGCCACTTGGCCGCGCAGGTCCAGCAGGCTCTCGAACGGCGTCTCGGGAAGGTGCTGGTATTCGATAACGTCCATCGGCACTCCTCAGGCAGTCGCCAGGGCCATGATCTGCTGCGGTGCGACTTGCTCACCGTCGAGAATGCCCTGGCAACTGCCACGGGCCATGACCATCACACGGTGGGAAAGGCCAATCACCTCGTCCAGGTCCGAGCTCACCACCACCACGGCCGCGCCACTGGCGGCGAGGTCGGCGATCAACTGGTAGATCGCGGCGCGGGCCCCCATGTCGATGCCACGGGTCGGCTCGTCGAGGATGATCACCTTGGGCTGACGGGCGATCCATTTGGCGATCACCACCTTCTGCTGGTTGCCGCCGGAAAGCTTGTCCAGAGGCTTGCCCGGATCACCCTTGACGCCCAGCGTGGCGATGCGCTCGCTGGCGAAAGCATCGATTCTGCTGCGCGTCAGCAACCCTCGAATACCGAGGCGGTCAAGGTTGCAGTAGGCCAGGTTCTCGGCGATCGAATGGTCCAACACCACGCCTTCGGCCTTGCGGTCCTCGGGCACCAGCACCACGCCGGCGTCAATCGAACCGCGCACACCGTCCAGACGCAGGACCTGACCGTCGACTGTCACCTCGCCGCTGGCCACCGGGTCGACCCCGGCAATGGCCCGGATCACCTCGCTACGCCCGGCGCCGACCATACCGGCGATGCCGAAAACTTCACCGGCGCGCACCGAGAACGAGATGTCCTGAAAGCGCTGGTTGCGGCAGGTCAGGTGACGCACCGTCAACACTTCTCGGGCAAGGGGCGCTGCGATCACCGGGAACAGCCGCTCGATCGAACGGCCGACCATCTGTGCCACCAACACGCCCACCTCAACATCCGCTTGAGCGTGATGGGCGACCAGGTGGCCGTCCCGCATCACCACGATGCGGTCGGCGATACGGCCGATTTCTTCCATTCGGTGGCTGATGTAGATGAACGACACGCCTTCGCGCTTGAGCGCCTCGATCTGCTCGAACAGCCGTTCAGTCTCCTCCCCGCCCAGCGCAGCGGTGGGCTCGTCAAGGATCAGCAGCTGCGAGTTCAGGGTCAGGGCTTTGGCGATTTCCACCAGTTGCTGAGCGGCAATGCTCAGCTCGCGTACCAGTGTGTCCGGCGAAATGTCCAGGCCCAGGCGCTCGAGCTGCACCTGTGCCTCGTGGCGCATACGCGGGCGGTCCACTACGCCATTGCGGGTCGGCAGATGGCCAAGGAAGATGTTCTCCGCCACGCTCAGCTCAGGCAGCAGCTGAATTTCCTGGTGGATCATGATCACCCCCAGGGCGATGGCATCCTTCGGGCAGGTCGGCGCATAGGGCTGGCCCTCGAGGGTCATGCGGCCACGGCTTGGGCACAGGGAGCCGGCGATGATCGACGACAGCGTGGACTTGCCAGCGCCGTTTTCGCCGAGTAGCGCCACCACTTCACCGCGGCCGATTTCCAGGCTGATGCTCTCCAGCACACCGATACCATTGAATGACATCCCCAACTGGTCGGCGCTGAAGAATGGCGCGTGCGTGCTTGCCATTTTCATGCTCGGCATCCTTCTCATGGGTGGCGGGCGATGAACGTCTCGACGTTCTCGCGGGTAGTGACGAAAGCGGGCAGCGCCTGATGCTTCTCCACCGGCGCGCCAGCCTTGAGGGCAAGCGCAGTGCGCAGGGCGATACGGCCCATCTCCACGGCTTGCTGGGTGATGGTCATGTCCATCTTGCCGTCACGGACCGCCTCCAGCGCGGGACGCAGGCCGTCGTAGCCGAAAATCCACACCTTGTGCTGCACGTTGGCCACGCGCACGGCCTGGGCGGCGCCCAGGGCCGGGGCATCCGAGCGGCCAACGAAGACATCGATCCGCGGATGTTTCTGCAACATGTCCTGGGCCACCTTGAAGCCGTTGTCCTGCAGCCAGTCGGTGGGTTTGCGATCGATGATCACCATGCCCGGGGTCTTGGCCAGCTCGACGTCGAAGCCGTCGGCGCGGGTCTTCTCGGTGGTGTCGCCAAGGGTGCCCTGGAGCAGGCCGATCTGCGCCTTGCCACCGGTCAGTTTCACCACCTGGCGCGCCAGCTCGGCGGCGGCAGCGGTGTTGTCGGTGGAGACGTACGCATCACACTCGACGTTCTTCGGGAAGTTATCGACGCACACCACCGGTACACCCTGCTGTTTGGCCAGGCGTACTGGTACCGCCGAGGCAGCAGAGCCGGTCGCGGTGTACAGCAGCACGTCGATACCTTTGCTCAGCAAGTCCTGGATCTGGCTGACCTGACGCGCGGCGTCGGCCTGCGCGTCAACGACCAGCACCTCCTTGATGCCATCCTTGGCGGCCTGCTCCAGCACGCCGTCACGCACCATCAGGTAGAACTCCCATTGCAGGCTGGGGATCGACATACCGACTTTCAGCGGTTTGCCTTCAGCACTGGCCAGGGCGGGCAGCAGCAACAGGGCAAGAAAAACGCGCACGCGCGAAGAGAAAACGTTCATTACACGCCTCCAGAATTGTTCTGATTGTCAAAGGCTGATGTGGGGGGTTACGCGGTCTTTCGCTTCATGGCATCGAGCATCACTGCAGCGGCAATGACAGCACCAATGATCACTTGCTGGACGAAGGGCGAGATGCCGGCCAGGTTCAAGCCGTTGCGCAGTACGCCGATGATCAGGACGCCCACCAGCGTGCCGACCACGCTGCCAGCGCCGCCCTTGAGGCTGCCGCCGCCGATCACCACCGCGGCGATCACATCCAGTTCGTAGCCGACCCCGGCGCCGGCGCCGGCAGTGTCAAGGCGCGAAGTGAGGATGACCCCACCCAGCGCGGCGGTGATGCCGCAGATCACGTAGACGATGGCGGTATGGGTCTTGACCCGGATGCCCGACAGCTTGGCCACCTTGGCGCTGCCGCCGATGGCGTAAAGGCTGCGCCCGGCCACGGTAAAGCGCAGCACGAACCAGAACAGCAGGGCCAGAACCACGAAACAGGCCACCGTCAGCGACACCACGCCGGCGTAGCGGATGATGGAAAGGTTGCCGAACCATTCCGGAAAGCCGCTGATCTGCGTACCGTCGGTAACCATGTAGGCCAGGCCACGGGCAACCGACATCATTGCCAGCGTGGCGATGAACGAAGGCAGGCCGGCACGCACCACCAGCATCGCAGTGACACCGCCGCAGGCTGCACCAGTCAGCAGTGCCGCGCCGATTGCCAGGCCCATGGGCAGACCCATGACGTGTTCGGCCCAACTCATGACCATGATCGACACGGCCAGCACCGCCCCGACTGACAGATCGATTCCGCCGATCAGGATAACCAGTGTCATGCCCAATGCCATGATGCCCAGCACGGTCACCTGATCGAGGATATTGAGGAGGTTGCTCAAGGTGAGAAATGCGTCGGTGGTCAGGCTGAGCACCACGCACAGAAGAACCAGGCCGAACAACGGACCGGTGATACCCGACGCCTGGGCGTTGAGCTTGAATGAAGGTGGCATCAGGCGCACCTTGGAACTGAAGCCATACATACGAACACCACTTCTTGTATTTATTTGAGGGGTACGAGCATTGAGTGCAGTCAGGCTGCCAATTCCCTGAAGCGCCCACCCATGTACACGAGTGGCGACTCCAGCGACTGGGTCATGACGTTCACGACATTGCCAATGAAGATGGTGTGAGAGCCGTATTCCACCTCCTGGACGACTTCGCAGAAGATCGAAGCCTGGGCGTCGGCCAGGTAGCGCAGCCCGTTGACGCCTACCGCCCAGTCGCCATCGACGAAACGCCGGTCTCGCAGTTCAGGCTTGCTGAAAATGGCGCACAGGGCCTCATGCTCCTTCTGCAGCATGTTCACGCAGAACAGGCCGGATCGTTTGATAATGGGTGACGCACTGGAACTACGGTTGACGCAGACCAGCGCAGAGGCGGGATCCATCGAAACCGAGGAGAAAGCTGTGGCAGCCAGGCCGTGCGGGCAGCAGTGCTCGTCGACCGTGGTGACCAAAGTGACCGATGAGGCGAAACGCCCCATGGCGCTGCGAAACAGATCGGCGACATCCTGATTGCCGTGGATGGTTTGATTCGATGCAACTGACATCATTCAACTCCTCTTAGCGTTGAGCCTGTTGCCATGTTAAGGAGCGTTCTTGCCTGACAAGTATTCGATTTTCCCGGAATGACTTTTCAGAGAACTTGAAAGGCCCTCCCCTGTATTCGCCGCCTTCAAGCCATTACATTGCCAACCTTTAAGCAGGCGTGAAAAATGATGCCCTGGCACGCGATGACGACAACGAGGTGACACCATGGCAGACAGGCTCCAGGACCTACGGCTGTTCAGGCTGGTGGTACAAAGCGGTTCATTGTCGATGGCTGGGCGTCAGCTTGGCCTTTCACCAGCAGCCATGAGCGGCCGCCTCAAGTCGATGGAGGAGTTCTATGGTCTTCGTCTGCTCAAGCGCAACACACGTGGGTTGAGCCCCACCGCCGAAGGCTTGTACCTGTTCGAGGCGGCGCAGAAGATCCTGGAGGACGTGGAAGCGCTCGACAGCGTCATCCGTGGTGGGAGTGCACAACTGCGTGGCACGATCGGCGTTACCTGCCCCACCGACCTGGGCCGCCAGTGGGTCAGCCAGTTGGTCGACGCCTTCGTCGAGGAACACCCCCATGTCACCGTGCGGCTGTTCTTCACCGACCGCTTGCTGGATTTCGTCGAGTCCGGCTCGGACATCGCGATCCGCTACGGCAACCTGCCTGACAGTACCCTGGTCGCGCGTTCGCTGGGCGGTGACCGTCGCATTGTCTGCTGCTCGCCGGATTACCTGGCACGCCACGGTGCGCCGCTGTGCCCGGAGCAGTTGCTGGAGCACAACTGCCTGATTCATCTGCAGGCGGATTTCCCCCAGGACAAGTGGCGTTTCACTCGTGACGGGGAAACGTTTTCGGTGCACGTCCGGGGTAATCGCCTGGTCAACGATGGCTTCACCCTGCGCCAATGGGCGCTGCAAGGGCTGGGGATCGCCTGGAAGTCTGTCTGGGAGGTTGCCGAAGATATTCAGGAACAGCGGCTGGTTCCGTTGCTGGAGGATTTCAGCTGCCCAGCGACCGGCTTCCATCTGCTGACTGAGGGCGGTAAGAAACTGCCCCAGCGGGTACGGGCGTTCGTCGATTTCGCAGTGCGTTATTTCAACGAACTGGAAACACCTGCGCGCCACCTGCTCAGGCCCGTGGGACATTGAGGGTTCGAGAAAGCCTGCAACCGCGATGAAGCCAGCAGACCGGTTTACAGGGATGCCAGCCTGGCCATGTCTCGGAACACCGGCCCGAGTGCTTCCAGCATCCTGCCGTACACCTCCCGCCGTTGCTGGTACAACCCGTGCTTTGCTTTGTCCGGCAACGTGACCCCATTCACCGGCCCCGCCACCCGTCCGGCAGCCTTGTTCAGGTCGGTGAATACCCCAGCTCCGTGGCCAGCCAACAGCGCCGCCCCCCGGGCCGCCGCCTCGAATACCCCGTGACGACGATAGGCCAGCCCTAGCACGTCGGCCTTGACCTGGTTGAACACCTCGCTCGAGGCTCCCCCGCCTACCACCAGCACACCGCCCTCGACGGGCCTCAATCCGGTACCCAGCATGGCCTCCAGAAAACTGGCGTACTCAAAGGCGGTGGCCTCGACCATCGCCCGTTGCATGTCGGCCAGGCCGTGCTGCCAGGTCAGGCCAACAAAGGCTCCGCGCATATCCGCAGACAACGGTAAATGACGGCCGCCCATGTGCGGTACGAACAACAACGGTGGCACCCGGGTGAGTTCTCGCAATGCCGCGCTGACAGCCTGAGGCGGGCGGGCTTCGCCCCGCAGCGACTCCAACCAGTCACAGCACAACCCGCCGCCACCGACGTAGCCGGCGCTGTAATAGAGTCCCGGTATGCAGTGGCGCAGCGTCAGCAATGTGTGGTGCTGGTCGTCCACGGTGAAGTCGCCACGTACCGCGCAGAACACCGAGCCGGTGCCCGCAATGTCTACGAGCTGCCCTGGCACTGACACGCCACTGCCGAGCAAGGTCGCGGCGATATCACCGCATCCGGCGAAGACCGGCGTACCCTGAAGAAGACCCAGCGCCTGGGCTATGTCGCGGCTCAAACCACCGATCCGCTCCCACGGTTCCACGACGCGCGGCAGGTGCGCAGGATCGAGCTCCAGGGCCCGGACCAAGTCAAGGTTCCAGCCGCCGGAGGGAACATCGGCAAAACAGTTGAACCCCAGGCAAGTGGTATCCATGAACGCCGCTTGCCCAGCCAGCCCACACAGCCGTCCGGCCACTAAGGCACAAGGGACCGTCAGCTTGCACAAGCGCCGGTAGAGATCAGGCTGTTGCTGGCGGATCTGCAGCCACCTGGCACCGTGGCTGGCGATCAGTTGGCTGCCCGAGCGCGCCACGATCTGCCGCTCATGCGGCCGTAACAAGGCCACGCTTGAGGCACAGGACAGGTCGAGCCATGCATCGCAGGAAGTAGCGGGGTCACCCATGGCATCCACCGCGCAGAGTCCGGCCATCTGCCCACACAATGCGATTCCGGATACCTGCGCCGGGCTCGCCCGGGCTTCGTCAAGTGCTTGCCGGATGGCCGCCAGCGGTGCGTCGAGAAACCCCTCCCGAACCATGCCCTGCCCGGACCGCCGCGCCATCGGCACATCGCCCACTCGTGCGACACCACGCAAGGTGCCCTGGGCATCGAGAGCCACGGCTCGGGTGCTGGAGGTACCAAGATCGACACCGATGAGAATCGCCTGGCTGCTCACGTTGCGCACCCCAAGCAAAGTGACCGAAGCACGGCCACGGTCATTTGACGTGCACGTGCTCGACGAGAAAATCCAGCACCGCGCGAACCCGAAGCGGCACATAGCCATCCTGGCCGACGAACACTGCATGCACCTCTTCCAGGTCGCCTGGGTTGTACGCCTCCATCACCGGCACCAGACGCCCCTCGGCGATGTCCTCGCGCACCCGGAAGGCGGCCAACCTTGCCAACCCTGTGCCATTGAGCGCCAGGCGGCGCAAGGCTTCACCATCGCTGGCCTGAACGCTGCCGGCCGTGACTACCTTGATCACCTGATCACCCTCCCGCAGGGGCCAGCCATTGAAGGCTCGCGCATAATTGGCCGTCAACAGGTTGTGGCGCTGCAGCGCTGCGGGACCGTCCGGAATGCCATGAAGTTGAAGGTAACCGGGCGCGCCAACGATCACCATACGCGTATGGCCAAGCTTGCGAGCGATCAGATTGGAGCTTTTCATGGGGCCTGCTCGTACAGCGATATCGGTACGCTGACCGACTACGTCGATCACCTCGTCGGTCAGCACCAGATCGAGCTTCACTTCTGGCAGGTGCTCGATGAGCAGTGGGACCAGCGGCAACAGGTAGTGATAACCGAAGGCCATGTTGGCATTGATGCGCACCCGTCCTCGTGGCGCATCCTGGGAGGCGACGTTGCGCTCCAGTTCGTCCAGATCGGCGAGTAGACCCATACCACGCTCGTAGTAAGCGCGACCCTCATGGGTCAGGCTCAGCTGGCGGGTCGACCGGTTGAACAGTCGTGAGCCCAATCTCCCTTCCAGGCGTGCAACCAGCTTGCTCACCGCCGAGGGCGTTATACGCAGGTCTCGCGCCGCCGCCGAGAAGCTTCCGGCCTGGACGACACGCACGAAAACCTCCAGCTCACCGGAGCGGTTGATATCAAGTCGGGCCATTGCTGATCCTTGGGCACAAATAGGAAAAGGTTAACGTGCGACGTGAGGGCTGGGCAGGCGGTGACCGGTTAAAACTGTTTTCGAAACAACTGAAAAGTGTGGCAACTCCCTCCACAAGGGGCGATTGACGTCCCAGCTCCTGATACGAACTCAATTCACAATTGATTTGAATTATCTGGGTCTACTGCACAACCCGGAGCCGTCTTAGGCTGGACGCCATTTCTTGTCTTGCGATCCTTAGCCATGAATCCTACTTTGCAGAAACTTGCCTCTGGCGGCCTGAGCATCGGCCTGGAACTTCCTTTGGACAACGATTGGAACAGCGTACGCGAGCAGTCTCGGCAGCAGGCAGGGACACCGTTCGGGATACCCGATCTAACCCACCACGCGCGCCTGGCCACCCTCGCCGACCGCCTGGGATTCCGAGCTCTCTGGGTACGTGACGTGCCCCTGTACGATCCAAAATTCGGCGATGCTGCACAGGTATTCGAGGTCTTCACCTACCTGGGTTTCCTGGCCGGGGTGACCAGCAAGATTCTTCTCGGCACCGCCGCCGTGGTGCTACCGATCCGCGAACCGTTGCTGACCATGAAGGCGGCTGCCAGCGCAGACTGGCTAAGTGGCGGACGCTTGCTGCTGGGGGTGGCCAGTGGTGACCGACCGGTGGAGTATCCTTTGTTCGGCCGCGACTTCGATACCCGTGGCGAGACGTTTCGACAGCAAATCACCCTGCTGCGTGAGTGGCGCAGTGCCGATCTACCCGCGGGCGTCGAAGTACTCCCGAGGCCGCGCCAGCCTTTACCGCTGCTAGTGGCGGGCCTGGCACAACAGAGCCCGGCCTGGGTCGGCGAGCACTTGGACGGCTGGCTGGCCTACCCTGGCACTCCGGCCGAACACCTGCATCGCGCGGGGGTGTGGCGTGACGTGGCGGGAGACAAACCATACGTGTCGTTCATTCACCTGGACCTGGATGAAAACCCCGAAGCGCCGCTGGAGCGTCACCGCTTCGGCTGCAAGGTCGGGCGCAAGGGGTTGATTGCAGAACTCGAGGCCATGCACGCGGCAGGCGTGGCGCATATTGGTCTACATTTGCGGCACAACCGGCGCCCGCTGGACCAGACACTGGAGGAGTTGGGAACATTCGTGCTACCGCATTTCCATGGGAAGCCGCGTGTTTAATAGTGCCCGCGCTTCGTCGCGACGAGTCCGCACATCTCATTCTGGCCTCGAATCCAGCCTTGAAATATCCGGATACTGCCGGTTCTCGGTGGTTTTCGCTGGAACGAAAAAAGGGCCTTTCGGCCCTTTTTCAACGACTTACAGACTTCCAAGGAACCCTGTAGATCTATATTTGGAGCGGGAAACGAGACTCGAACTCGCGACCCCGACCTTGGCAAGGTCGTGCTCTACCAACTGAGCTATTCCCGCAAATCAGGTTCCAGCGGTCAAAAAGCATCACCACTGGATAAAAAAATCCAGTTACCAATCAGTAACTGGATTTTCTAGGGATTTTTGGTCGGGACGGAGTGATTCGAACACTCGACCCCTTGCACCCCATGCAAGTGCGCTACCGGGCTGCGCTACGCCCCGACTGAATTCTCGATGCTGCTGAGAACGTTGAAGAATCTACCTTAAGCTTTTGAATTTTGGAAGGATTATTTTCATTCACCTGCCAGGATCCACGTCTCGGTCATTTCTTCAGAACCACCAGCACATCCTCCAACTCGACAATCATCTGCCGGATCAGTTGCTTGTACTGGGTGGTGTCATCCTTGGCTTCATCACTGGACAGACGCAAGCGCGCACCGCCGATGGTGAAGCCCTGGTCGTAAAGCAAGGCGCGGATCTGCCGGATCATCAGCACGTCCTGGCGCTGATAATAACGACGATTTCCGCGGCGCTTGACCGGGTTGAGCTGAGGAAACTCCTGCTCCCAGTAACGCAGCACGTGCGGTTTTACCGCACAGAGCTCGCTCACCTCACCAATGGTGAAATAGCGTTTTCCCGGGATCGGCGGGAGTTCATCGTTATGGCTTGGTTCCAGCATAAGCCTCAACCCGGGCCTTCAGTTTCTGCCCTGGACGAAAGGTGACGACGCGGCGTGCCGTAATCGGGATTTCTTCACCCGTTTTCGGGTTTCGCCCCGGACGCTGGCGCTTGTCGCGCAGATCGAAATTGCCGAACCCGGATAATTTGACCTGCTCGTTGTCTTCGAGAGCGTGCCTGATTTCCTCAAAGAACAGTTCGACCAGCTCCTTGGCCTCACGCTTGTTCAGGCCCAACTCTTCATAGAGCCGTTCTGCCATCTCAGCTTTCGTCAGAGCACCCATACGCTATTTCCTTAACGTGGTGTTCAACCTTTGTTCGAGCGAGGCGAGGATGTTTTGGGTCGCGGCATTCACCTCATCATCATTAAGAGTGCGTGATGGATGCTGCCAGGTCAAGCCAACCGCCAGGCTTTTTCTATCAGGATCAATACCTTTACCCTGGTAGACGTCAAACAGCCTGAGGTCTGTGAGCCATTCGCCTGCATTGTCACGAATTACCTCAAGCACGGCGCTCGAAGCAACATTACGTTCCGCGACCAAAGCCAAGTCACGACGAACTTCCGGGAACTTGGACAGTTCATGGAATTTCGGCAGACGCCCTTCCACCACTTCACCCAGTACCAGTTCGAATACGAACACGGTGCGGTCAAGACCCAGGGTCCTGGCCAGCTCGGGGTGCAGTGCGCCCAGGTAGCCGACTTCGCGACCGTTACGCTCGATCAGAGCCGTCTGCCCCGGATGCAACGCCGGGTGCTTGCCGGCACTGAAGGTGAACTCCTTCAGCGAGCCGGACGAATTCAGCAGCGCTTCAACATCGGCTTTCACATCGAAGAAGTCGATGCCGTCACGAGCATTAGCCCAGCCTTCCGGCAGGCGGCTGCCGCAGACCACACCGGCAAGCATCGGCTGCTGTTGCAGCCCTTCAAGCTGACCGACGAAGCGCAGACCGCTCTCGAACAGACGCACGCGATCCTGCTGACGATTGAGGTTGTGCTGCAGCGCCTTGACCAGGCCCGGCCAGAGGGACGCACGCATGGCGGCCATGTCGCTGGAGATCGGGTTGGCCAGCAGCAACGGTTCGACACCCGGCGTGAACAGCTCGAACAGCTTGGGATCGATGAAGCTGTAGGTGATCGCTTCCTGATAACCGCGAGCGACCAGCAGGCGACGCAGCGCCGGCAGTTCACCACGAGCCTCGGCACGGGCCTGCGGGGCCAGGCGTGCTTGTGGGTAACGTACTGGCAGGCGGTTGTAGCCATACAGTCGACCCAGCTCTTCGATCAAATCGACTTCCAGGCTGATGTCGAAGCGATGGCTTGGTACCTCGACCAGCCACTGCCCTTCCCCGGCGCTGGTTTTCAGACCCAGTGCGTTGAGCAGTTGCTCGACTTCGGCACTGGCCATTTCCATGCCCAGCATCTGGGAAATGCGCTCGGCGCGCAGGGTGATTGGCGCGACTTGCGGCAGGTGCTGCTCGCTCAGTGCTTCGATGACCGGGCCGGCTTCGCCGCCGACGATGTCCAGGAGCAGGCCGGTGGCACGCTCCATGGCTTCGCGTGCCAGTTGCGAGTCGACGCCGCGCTCGTAACGGTGCGAGGCATCGGTGTGCAGGCCGTAGGAACGAGCCTTACCCGCCACGGAAATCGGCTCGAAGAAGGCACTTTCCAGGAAGATGTCCTTGGTGGTCGCGGATACGCCACTGTGCTCGCCACCCATGACACCCGCGATGGCCAGCGCGCGGCTGTGGTCGGCGATAACCAGGGTATCGGCACGCAGGGTGACTTCCTGGCCGTCCAGCAGCACCAGCTTCTCGCCCTCTTCGGCCATGCGCACGCGGATGCCGCCATTGATTTCGGCGAGATCGAAGGCGTGCAGCGGCTGGCCCAGCTCCAGCATCACGTAGTTGGTGATGTCGACCGCGGCGTCGATGCTGCGAACGTCGGCACGACGCAGGCGCTCGACCATCCACAACGGCGTCGGACGCGACAGGTCGACATTGCGAATCACACGCCCCAGGTAACGTGGGCAGGCGGCTGGCGCCAGCACTTCGACCGGGCGTACTTCGTCGTGTGCCGGCGCGACGGCAGGAACCACGGGACGAGTGACCGGCGCGGCGTACAGGGCGCCGACTTCACGGGCCAGGCCGGCCAGGGACAGGCAGTCCCCGCGGTTCGGGGTCAGGTCGACCTCGATGCTGGCGTCGTCCAGGTCCAGGTACTCACGGATGTCCTGACCGACCGGCGCATCAGCGGCCAGCTCCAGCAGACCGTCGTTGTCGTCACTGATCTGCAGCTCGGAGGCCGAACACAGCATGCCATTGGACTCGACACCACGCAGCTTGGCCTTCTTGATCTTGAAGTCGCCCGGCAGTTCGGCGCCAATCATGGCGAATGGGATTTTCAGGCCCGGACGCACATTGGGCGCGCCACAGACGACCTGGAAGGTCTCGCTACCGCTGCTCACCTGGCAAACGCGCAGCTTGTCGGCGTCGGGGTGCTGCTCGGTGCTCAGCACCTCGCCCACCACGATACCGCTGAATTGGCCGGCGGCCGGGGTCACGCTGTCGACTTCAAGACCAGCCATCGACAAACGGGCCACCAGCTCGTCACGGGAAACCTGCGGGTTGACCCAACCGCGCAGCCACTTTTCACTGAATTTCATCCTGCTCTCCTGAAAGATTCGTTACGGGTGCGCGACCTAGCGAAATTGCGCAAGGAAACGCAAATCGTTGTCGAAGAACAGGCGCAAATCGTTGACGCCATAACGCAGCATGGCCAGGCGTTCAGCGCCCATGCCGAAAGCGAAACCAGAGAACTCTTCGGGGTCGATGCCGGACATGCGCAGCACGTTCGGATGAACCATGCCGCAACCCATGACTTCCAGCCAGCCGGTCTGCTTGCACACGCGGCAGCCTTTGCCACTGCACATCACGCACTGGATATCGACTTCAGCCGAAGGCTCGGTGAACGGGAAGAACGATGGACGGAAACGTACCGCCAGCTCTTTCTCGAAGAACACCCGGAGGAACTCTTCGATAGTGCCTTTGAGATCGGCGAAATTGATGTCGCGATCAACCAGCAGGCCTTCGACCTGGTGGAACATCGGCGAGTGGGTCAGGTCCGAGTCGCAGCGATAGACGCGGCCCGGGCAGACGATGCGGATCGGCGGCCGCGAGGACTCCATGGTCCGCACCTGCACCGGCGAGGTGTGGGTGCGCAGCAGCATGTTCGCATTGAAATAGAAGGTGTCGTGCATTGCCCGCGCCGGGTGGTGGCCGGGAATGTTGAGCGCCTCGAAGTTGTGGTAGTCGTCTTCGACTTCCGGGCCTTCGGCGATGCCGTAACCGATATGGGTGAAGAACTGCTCGATGCGCTCGAGAGTACGGGTGATCGGGTGCAAACCACCGGAAGTCTGGCCACGGCCCGGCAAGGTCACATCAATGCATTCGGCCGCCAGGCGAGCGCTGAGCTCAGCCTCTTCGAAGGCAGTCTTGCGCGCATTGAGCACTTCGGTGACGCGTTCCTTGGCGTCGTTGATCAGGGCGCCGACTTTCGGGCGCTCGTCGGCAGGCAGGTTGCCCAAGGTCTTCATCACCTGGGTCAGTTCGCCTTTCTTGCCAAGGAATTGAACCCGGATCTGCTCCAGGGCATTGATGTCTTCAGCGCGTTCCACAGCCTCCAGGGCTTGGGAGACCAGCGCATCCAGGTTTTCCATGTACAGACTCCAGATACGAAATAGGGGAAGAGCTTACAGGCTCTTCCCCTATTTATGACGTTTAACATTCGCCGCCGGATTCGGCGGCGAATGATTGTCGTGGGTACTTAAGCCAGGACGGCTTTAGCTTTCTCGACAATCGCAGCAAACGCCGCTTTTTCGTTCACTGCCAGATCAGCCAGAACCTTGCGGTCGATCTCGATGGAAGCCTTTTTCAGACCGGCGATCAGACGGCTGTAAGACAGGCCGTTGTTACGAGCACCAGCGTTGATACGGGCGATCCACAGAGCGCGGAACTGACGTTTTTTCTGACGACGGTCGCGGTAGGCGTATTGACCTGCCTTGATGACCGCTTGCTTGGCAACACGGAATACGCGGGAGCGCGCGCCGTAGTAGCCTTTAGCCAGCTTCAGAATTTTCTTGTGACGCTTACGAGCGATGACGCCACGCTTTACACGAGCCATGAGTTATATCCTCTATCTTTGACCGAAATTAACGTACGCGCAGCATGCGCTCGACTTTTGCAACGTCCGACGGATGCAGCAGGCTGCTACCGCGCAGTTGACGCTTACGCTTGGTCGACATTTTGGTCAGGATGTGGCTCTTGAAAGCGTGCTTGTGCTTGAAGCCGGAAGCGGTTTTCAGGAAACGCTTCGCGGCACCGCTTTTGGTTTTCATTTTTGGCATGTTCGGATACTCCGCATTCAGTGGATAAACATAACCGCAAGGCCTGCCGTGCCCTGGTGGTTATTTCTTTTTCTTGGGGGCGATGACCATCATAAGCTGGCGTCCTTCCATCTTCGGATGCTGCTCAACGGTGCCGTATTCGGCGAGGTCGGTTTCGACCCGCTTCAACAGCTCCATGCCCAGCTCCTGGTGAGCCATCTCACGGCCGCGGAATCTCAGAGAGATCTTGGCCTTGTCCCCATCACTAAGGAAACGTACCAGGTTGCGTAGTTTTACCTGGTAATCCCCTTCTTCCGTCCCTGGACGAAACTTGATTTCTTTGATCTGGATCTGCTTCTGGTTCTTCTTCGCCGCAGCCTGCTGCTTCTTCTTCTCGAAGAGGCTCTTGCCGTAGTCCATGACCCGGCACACAGGAGGTACAGCGTCAGCAGAAATTTCTACCAGATCCAGCTTCGCTTCATCAGCGATACGAAGCGCTTCATCAATCGAGACGATGCCAATCTGCTCGCCGTCAGCGCCAATTAACCGAACCTCGCGTGCCGAGATATTCTCGTTGATCGGGGCCTTCGGTGCAGTTCGTTTATCCTGTCTCATATCACGCTTAATGGTAATTACTCCGAATCTTGGCGACCACGCCGGGAAACCGCTTGCGCAAGCAAGTCCGCGAACTGGGCGACGGGCATGGAACCCAGGTCAGCACCTTCACGGGTACGCACAGCGACAGTTTGCGTTTCGACTTCCCGATCTCCAATAACCAAGAGATAGGGAACCTTGAGCAAGGTATGCTCGCGGATTTTAAAGCCGATCTTTTCATTTCTCAAGTCGGACTTGGCACGGAATCCGCTATTGGTCAGGGTTTTTTCCACCTGATGGGCGAATTCGGCCTGTTTGTCGGTGATATTCATGATCACCGCCTGGGTCGGCGCCAGCCAGGCCGGGAATGCGCCTTCGTAGTGCTCGATCAGAATTCCGACGAAACGCTCGAACGAACCGAGGATGGCGCGGTGCAGCATCACCGGATGCTTGCGGCCGTTGTCTTCGGAAACGTACTCGGCGCCAAGGCGAATCGGCAGGTTGAAGTCCAACTGCAAGGTACCGCACTGCCAGACACGTCCCAGGCAATCCTTGAGCGAGAACTCGATCTTCGGACCATAGAAGGCACCCTCGCCCGGCTGCAGGTCATAGGGCAGACCGGCGTTATCCAGGGCAGCGGCCAGCGCGGCCTCGGCACGATCCCACAACTCGTCGGAACCCACGCGCTTTTCCGGACGAGTGGACAGCTTGAGCTGAATGTCCTGGAAACCGAAGTCGGAGTAGACGTCCATGGTCAGCTTGATGAACGCGGCCGATTCGGACTGCATCTGCTCTTCGGTGCAGAAGATGTGCGCGTCATCCTGAGTGAAACCGCGCACGCGCATGATGCCGTGCAACGCGCCGGATGCTTCGTTGCGGTGGCAGGCACCGAACTCGGCCAGGCGCAGCGGCAGTTCGCGGTAGCTCTTCAGCCCCTGGTTGAACACCTGCACGTGGCACGGGCAGTTCATCGGCTTGACCGCGTAGTCACGGTTCTCCGACTGGGTGGTGAACATGTTGTCGGCGTAGTTGGCCCAGTGGCCGGACTTCTCCCACAGGGTACGGTCGACCACCTGCGGAGTCTTGATCTCCAGATAGCCGTTCTCGCGCTGGATCTGGCGCATGTACTGCTCCAGCACCTGATACAGGGTCCAGCCGTTCGGGTGCCAGAACACCATGCCCGGCGCTTCTTCCTGGAGATGGAACAGCCCCAGGCGCTTGCCGATCTTGCGGTGATCACGCTTCTCGGCTTCTTCGATGCGCTGGATATAGGCGGCCAGCTGCTTCTTGTCGGCCCAGGCGGTACCGTAGACGCGCTGCAGCTGTTCGTTCTTGGCATCACCGCGCCAGTAAGCACCGGACAGCTTGGTCAGCTTGAACGACTTGAGGAAACGGGTGTTCGGCACGTGCGGACCGCGGCACATGTCGACGTATTCTTCGTGGTAGTAAAGGCCCATGGCCTTTTCATCAGGCATGTCCTCGACCAGACGCAGCTTGTAGTCCTCGCCGCGGGCCTTGAACACTTCGATCACCTCGGCGCGCGGGGTGACCTTCTTGATGACGTCGTAGTCCTTGTCGATCAGCTGCTGCATGCGCGCTTCGATCGCCGCCATGTCTTCAGGCGTGAAAGGACGCTCGTAGGCGATGTCGTAGTAGAAGCCTTCGTCGATGACCGGACCGATGACCATCTTCGCGGTTGGATAAAGCTGCTTCACTGCGTGACCGACCAGGTGCGCGCAGGAGTGGCGAATGATTTCCAGCCCCTCTTCGTCCTTGGGCGTAATGATTTGCAGACCAGCGTCGTGCTCGATCAGATCGCAGGCATCGACCAGCTTGCCATCGACCTTGCCGGCCACAGTGGCCTTGGCCAGACCGGCGCCAATGGATGCGGCGACCTCGGCGACGGTAACCGCCTTGTCGAACGTGCGTTGACTGCCATCGGGAAGAGTAATTACGGGCATGGCGCCTCCTCTCCTAGTGGTGACCCCTACCAAAGGTCACGTGGGTTGGGATGAGCCAGTACGCGATTCGCCCCTGTCCCTCCTTGCGGAAGGCCTGCCTCACAGTGGCAGAAGTCGGATGCCTGCCAGGGAACGAACCAGAGTGACTGGAACAGAAATGGTCCGGGAGCGCGCGAACCAGACGTTCGGCAAACCCGAGCCGCGCATGCTAGCACATGCGCTGGCGCAAGCGACGGGCCGTGCCGCGACAAATGGAAATAATTGGGAAATTGGCAGCCGAGTGAACTCCTGCGGATTTTTTCCTCTCAGAATCATTGAAGCGTCCTACTCTTCCATGAGACCGACTACCCAAGGAGTTCCTGGTTATGCGTCTTCATTCTCTTCTCACCCTGACCGCCGTCGCATCCCTGCTGCTGCCCATGGCCGCCCACGCCGGACCCTGGCCGGCCGGCAAGAAAGGCGAATACATGGATGAGTGCGTACAGGTCGCGAAAAAACAAAACCCAGGCATCGACGTCAAGCAGGTCGACGCTCATTGCAAATGCGGCGCGGATGCCATTGAAAAGAATTTCACGACCCAGCAGATCGAGGACCTCGACTCCTCCGCGGATGGCGTCGAAGCCAACCTCAAGGAGCGGGCCCAGCAAGTGGTGCGGGCCGCCTGCGCACCGAAAAAATGACGAGGAACTGGCACACCCTTGCGCCAGATCAGCATTCGATGAAGCTAAAAGCCACCACACGCGAATAATTCGACTATGATGTCCGAGTGCATCCTGTTGGCTCTCGGCGACACCGCACTACCGAAAAATCAAGTTTTCCTGGAGATACACCTCATGTCCAATCGCCAAACCGGCACCGTCAAATGGTTCAACGATGAGAAAGGCTACGGCTTCATCACCCCTCAAGGTGGCGGCGACGACTTGTTCGTTCACTTCAAGGCCATCGAATCGGACGGTTTCAAATCGCTGAAGGAAGGCCAGACCGTTTCTTTCGTGGCCGAAAAAGGCCAGAAGGGCATGCAGGCTGCACAGGTTCGCCCAGAGTAATCACTCTGCCGAATGAAAAAACCCGTCGCTAGCGACGGGTTTTTTTATGCCTGGTTCGAACTCAGCCGCAGTTGACCCGACTGATGCTGCCTTTCTCGTCAACATGCAGATTCAAGCGCTCGGAGCGGTACTCCAGGGTGACGACGTCGGTTGGCTTGAGGATACGCGCCAGTTGCGCCCCGCTCGCCTTGCGCGCCTGCTCCAGTAGTTCGGCCGAGGCCGGCTTGCCCACGGCGAATTCGGCGCCGCTGGCTTCGCAACGACCGTCGGTGTTGGCTGCCACGGGCTCGGGTGCTTTCGACCCGCTGCCGCCGCTGCTGCAACCGACCAGGACTGCGGCGGCCAACAGGCTCACCAGTGATGCACGCATAGGAAACATGAATCCTCCTTAGGGATACTTGATGCTGCTTGTTGCAAAAGCGGGCCAGTCTGCCTGACTCATACGATCAGGGGAAATGACAATAGTGTCTGGATTTTGCACCGCCCAACGACCTCAATAGAGATCAATATAGTCGCTGGCCGGCTTGGGCCAGTTATCCTGCAACGCTTTGAACACCTGCTGGACCCAGCGCTCATCCGCCGCGGCCTGGGCACCGACGCAGCCGGAACCGGCCGCCCAGGTTTCCAGGCGAAACAGCAGGCCGTCGAGCTGCGCGCCGCCCACCACTTCGGACAACCAGGCCTGCCCGCCCCGATTGACTCGCAACTGATTGTGCCTGGCGCCGTTACCACTGGCGATCAACTGGCGAACCTGTTCCAGAGTGAATTGCCGCGGGTCGTTCAAGTCAATCTGCATGCTGCTGTCCTGCCGGCGAAAAATGCCTTTAGTTTGCCACGCCGACGCCCTTATGCCTAAGTCGCACAGCAGCGCGCCAGGCAGCATGGTTAAACTGGAAACCCAGCGACGACACTTGGCAGCGCGTCGCCGAAACGTCACCGGCCCGACGTTTCACCCTCGACAGACGGGCCTTTGCGAGACCTCCAATGACCAGCCACAGCATCGATGCCGACATCAAGGTGAAATGGCCTGAGGGCCAGAGCGCCTACAGCCCGGGAACGGCGGAAGAACTGTCCCTTATCGCGATCGACCTGCTGGTCAAGGAAATGGGCAGCGGTGCCGCGCGCACCTTCATCGACCAGGTTTTCGAGCGCTATCGCCACGACCCCGTCACACAACCTTCCGCCGACGTCACTCCGCGAGGTCAGACAGCCGGGGAATCGACGGTTGCGCCCCCGCACGAGTGACCGAGATCGCCGCCGCACACTGCCCGAACCTGATCGCTTCACGCTCACTGCAACCACGCGCCAGCGCCGCGGCGAAACCACCAACGAAGGTATCTCCGGCAGCGGTGGTGTCCACCGGGCGCACCACGGGCGCGGCAAAGTGCTCGCCACCTTCGGCGCCAACCAGCAAGACACCTTGCGCACCCAAGGTGATGATCACCCGGTCGGCACCAAGCTCCCGCAGATGGCCCGCGACCGTTGCGGCCGAGGCCAGGTCATTCACGGCCAGGCCGGTGAGGGCCGCCGCTTCGCTCTCGTTGGGGATGAGATAGTCGATATTGGCCAGCCAATCCGGCGGTAGCGGCCCGGTTGCCGGGGCCGGATTCAGGATCACCGTCTTGCCGAGCGCGCGACCGCGCGCCAGGGTCCAGGCCACGGTCTGCGGCGGAATCTCCATCTGGCAGACGATGACATCCGCGCTCTGCAACAGGGCATCGAAGCGCTCGATCGACGCCGGCAGCAAGCACCCGTTGCCACCCGCGACGATGACGATGGCATTCTGACTGGCGGCATCCACGACGATCAGCGCGACACCGCTGGGCACTCCAGCGACTACCTCCAGCGCCTGGCAATCGATGCCCTCGGCCAGCAGGCCATCGCGCAACTGCCGCCCGTAAGCGTCATCGCCAACGCAACCGATCATCGCCACCGATGCCCCCAACCGTGCGGCGGCAACCGCCTGATTGGCGCCCTTGCCCCCTGGCACGGTGGCAAAGGACTCACCGGCGAGCGTCTCGCCCGCGCGAGGCAGGCGCTCGGCGCGAGTCACCAGGTCCATGTTGAGACTGCCCACCACTACGACGCTGGCTTGCATGACCTTTCCTCAACGGTATTCGCCGAACAGATCCGGACTGGGTGCGGTGGATTCGCGCAAGACGATTTTCGGGGCGACGATGCGCTGCTCCACCACACCCGCCTCCTGCCCGGTGACCCGCCGCAGCAGCAGTGAAGCGGCCATTTCGCCCAGCTCGCGGATGGATTGCCCGACAGTGGTAAGCGCCGGATAGACGTACTGGCACATCTGGATATCGTCGAAACCGATCACCGACAACTCACCCGGCACGGTGATATTGCGCTCCGCCGCAGCGCGCAAGACCCCCATGCCGATCATGTCGTTGCCGGCGAAGATTGCCGTGGGCCGCTGATGACTCAACAACTGCGCCGCCGCGCCATAGCCACCGAGGCTTGTGAAATCACTGCTCACCACGCGCCCTTCACGCGGTGTCACTCCAGCTTCGGTCATGGCCCGCAAAAAGCCCGCCAGGCGCAATTTGGCCACGCTGGTACCCTCCGGGCCATTGATGCAGGCGATGTCGGTATGCCCCAGGTCCAGCAGGTGCCGGGTCGCCAGATAGGCACCCTGCTCATGATCGATGCGCACCAGGTCGGCATTCACGCCCTCCAGCGCCCGATCGACGATCACCATTGGCGTACGTACGCGGGACAGGCTGTCGAGAAGATCGCGATCCTCGCCCACCGAAGCGACCACCAGGCCATCGATGCGCTTCTCCAGCAGTACCCTCAGGTAACTGCGCTGCTTTTGCGGGTCATCATCGGAGTTGCACAGGATCACGCAATAGCCGTTGCGCTCGCAGGCATCCTCGATACCCCGGGCCAGCTCGGCAAAATAGGGGTTGACGCTGTTGGGCACCAACAGACCGATGGTCGCGGTGCTGCGCGCCTTGAGCGAGCGCGCCACGGCGCTGGGCACGTAGTCGAGCTCGGCAATGGCCGCTTCGACCTTGAGCCGCACGGGCTCGCTGACCGGCCGGGTCTTGTTCAGCACATGAGACACGGTGGTATAGGAAATGCCGGCCAGCGCCGCTACGTCTTTTATGGTTGCCATGCTTTCAGTTCCGCCGGCCTGCACGCCGACTGCGATAAGTGTCGAGAATCACGGCGATCACGATGACCGCCCCGGTGATGATGCGCTTGGTCGGCTCGGACGCGCCGATCTGCGCCAGGCCCGCGGCCAGCACGGAAATGATCAGCACGCCGAAGAAGGTACTGATGACCGAACCGCGCCCGCCCATCAGGCTGGTGCCGCCGATCACCACGGCGGCAATGACCTGCAGTTCCAGGCCGGAACCGGCATTGGGATCGGCGGCTTCGAGCCGGGAAATCTGGAACAGCGCGGCCAGCCCGGCGAGCAGCCCCATCAGGGAAAACACCCCGATCTTGAAGGGGCGTGGATCGACACCCGCCAGGCGCACCGCCTCTTCGTTGGTGCCGATACCGATCAGGTAGCGGCCGAAGACCGTGCGACTCAACACCAGTTGTGCCAGCACGACCACAACCAACGCGATGAGGAACGACGGCGAAATACCGAAGGCGATCGGCTCCGACAGCCACGCCAGGGCATCGCCGATATAGACGGTACGGGAGTCGGTCAGCTCATAGGCTCCGCCGCGGGCTATTTCCAGCACGCCGAGGGAAACGATGAAGGAGGGAATTCGCCAAACCACCGCAACCGCCCCGGTTAGGGTGCCGACCAGCGCGGCACAGCCCATGCCAAGCAGGGCGGCGGGCAAGACGCCCCAGCCCCAGCCAAGTATCGCCACGCCGACCACCGAGGCGGCCAGGGCCAGGACCGAACCCACCGAGAGATCGATACCGCCGATGATCAGGACGAAGGTCATGCCCACGGCCAGCACCATGAGATCAGGAATCTGATTGGCCAGGGTGCTGAAGGTGGCATAGGACAGAAAGTGGCTGCTGAGCAGGGAAAACAGCACCATCAGACTGAGCAGCGCCCCCGCCAGCCCGAGGTAGGTATCCAGCGCCAGGCGAGTGCCGGAACGCTTGCCAGCGGCCGGGGTGACAAGGGGAGAGCTTTTCATGAGGAAATCCCGGGTGCCGCGCCGCAGAGCAGCGCATCATGTTTCTGATAACCGGAAAACGCCGCGGCCAGCAGTCGATCCTGGCTCCAGTCGGCACGATCGAAGGTATTCACCAGGCGCCCCGCGGAAAGTACGCCAATGCGATCGCAGATCAGCATAAGCTCGCGCAGGTCGCTGGATACCACTACCAGCGCCTTGCCCTGGCGCGCCAGTTCGGCGAGCAGGCCATATATATCCAGCTTGGCACCGACATCGATGCCGCGGGTAGGCTCGTCGAACAGCAGCACCCGACAATCGCGCTCCAGCCAGCGGCCAATCACCACCTTCTGCTGGTTGCCCCCGGAAAGCTCGCCTACCGCCTGTTGCGTGCCTGCGCTGCGAATGCTCAACGCAGCGACAAGATGCTCGGCCAGTTGGCGTTCACGCTCTCTGTTCAACAGGCCGCCACGGGAGACGGCCTTGAGATTGCCCAGCACCAGGTTGGCACTGACCGATTCGCCGAGCAGTACCCCTTCGCCCTTGCGGTCCTCACTGACCAGAGCGATACCGTGACGCACCGCCGCCATCGGCGAATCGATCCGACAAGCACGCAACGGCTGTCCCAGCTCGACGGTACCGCGATCAGCCCGATCGGCACCGTAGATCAGGCGGAGCAGTTCGGTGCGTCCGGCGCCGACCAGCCCGCACAACCCGAAGACTTCGCCGGCGCGCACTTCGAACGAGACATCGCAGACCTTGCTTCCACGTCCAAGCCCGCTGACCCGCAACAACGGCGCGCCGATGCGCCGGTCCGGCGCCTCGATATGCTCACCCAGTTCACGCCCGACCATCAGCTTGACCAGTTGTTCGCTGCTGTAGCGCTGTATCGGCTCGTCGCAGACCAGACGACCATCGCGCAACACCGCGACCCGCTGGGCAATCCGCTTGAGCTCTTCGAGCCGGTGCGAAATGTAGATGATCGCCACACCCTGTTGCCGCAGCGCCTCGACACGGGCGAAGAGCAGTTCAACTTCGCGCTCGGTGAGCATGGCGGTGGGCTCGTCGAGGATCAGCAAATGACAGTCGCCAATCAGGTTGCGGGCAATCTCGACCATCTGCTGGTGACCAATGCCCAGCTCGCCGACCGCGGTATCCGGGTCGATCGCCTCCAGTCCCATCCGCGCCATGGCCTCCAGGGCCTGTTGGCGCAGGCGCTTGCGATCGATCCAGCCAAGGCGCCCGGGCAGGTTCTGCAGGAACAGGTTCTCCGCGACGCTCAAGCTCGGCACCAGGCTCAACTCCTGCATGACCATGCGCACGCCGTGGCGCTCGGCGGCAGCGCGACTGACGGGGCGATACGGCTGGCCGTGCAAGTGCATCTGCCCCACGCTCGCCGACTCAAGACCGCCGATGATCTTCGACAGGGTGCTCTTGCCCGCGCCGTTTTCGCCGGTGAGCGCCAGCACCTCGCCGCGCCGCAAGGTCAGCTCGATGCCGTCGAGCACCGGCTGCGCGTAGGTCTTGCCGACCCCGCTGATCGTCAGCAGCACTGGCTCGGTCATTGTTGACGAGTAATCAGGTCGACCGGCGTCTGGATGACGTTATCGGCATCCACTCCGGGCTTTTCCCCCTTGAGCATCGTCAAAGCCGCCTCGATACCGAATACGGCCTGTCGCGCGGCGTACTGGTCGGCGGTGGCGAGGATGCGACCGTCGGCCAGCAGCGGCGCTACCGCCTTGAGGTTGTCGTAGCCCACCACCCGCACCTTGCCAGTACGGCCAGCGGAGCGCACCGCGGCCACCGCACCGAGGGCCATGCTGTCGTTACCGGCCAGCAGCGCCCTGAGATTCGGGTACTCGTTGAGCATCGCGGAGGCCACCGCGTTGCCCTTGTTTATCTCCCAGTTGCCGGACTGCACCGAGACGATCTTCATCTGCCCCGCCGCCATGGCGTCCTTGAAACCAGCGGTGCGCTGCTGGGCATTGGTGGTGGTCGGCACGCCCTCGATGATGCCCACCTCGTCGCCCGCCTGCAGCCGCGCGGCCAGGTAGTCGCCCACCAGACGCGCACCCTTGCGGTTGTCGGGCCCCACGAAAGGCACGCTGAGGCCCTTGCTTGCGAGGACCTCGGGATCCAGGCGGTTATCGATGTTGACCACAGTGATACCGGCGTCCATCGCGCGTTTGATCACCGGCACCAGTGCCTTGGAGTCCGCCGGAGCGATCACCAGGGCATCGACCCCGGAAACGATCATCTGCTCGACGATGCGAATCTGGCTGCCGGTATCGGACTCATCCTTGATGCCGTTGGACACCAGATCGAATTGGCTGGCGTGTTCCTTCTGATAGGCCTTGGCGCCCTCCTCCATGGTGAGGAAGAACTCATTGGCGAGAGACTTCATGACCAGCGCAACCTTGGGACGCTCTTCGGCGCGAACGACCGAAAGCGGCAAGGCGGTACAAAACACGGCGAGAAAGACGACGGCCAGGATCCGTCCCATGGAAGGCAAGTGCATGAAGTTCACTCCGCATTTTGTGCTTTTTATTGGATAGCAAACGTTTGCGTAACTCAACTATGAGAACGAAACCTGACTTTGTCAAATTTAGACACACAAACCGGCCAGGCTTCAAAACGGGGAAATTGTCGCTCAAACGGTCGGAAAACCGAACTTTTTGTTGGGGTCCACCCGGACGTCCGACAGGGAAACGATGCCTTTTCGCATCCCAGGCAATGGGCCAGCTTCTGCCGCCACACATGGGCAGGGGTCAGAACCCTGGCAAATTTATTTTTGACGGTGTGCAGCAAACGCGTGGAGAAGCGGTCAGAGGCACTCTTTGGACCGACGCGCTGTTGCGAAAAGTCTTACAGTTAAATACTGTATGCACATACAGCAAAAACAAGGGAAACACTTTCGTGGCCACTTCCTCCGCTTCCACGCCCGTCAGCAGCTATGAGCAACTGGGTGTCCGTATCCAGAAAATCATCAATGCCCCTACCGCCCAGCGCTCCCGGGCCGCGCTGATCTTCCGCCTCGAACATGAGTCCCCCGACGACTGGGAGACGCTGCTCGAGGAAATCGCCGAGAACGACAACGTCACCCTCGCCCACCGTGACGATGGCGGTGTACAGATTTTCTGGACGGTACCGAAGGAAGACTGACGCGGATGAGATTCACTGTATTGGCAGCCACCTGCCTGTTGTTCAGCCTCACCGCTCATGCCGATGCCCCCCGCACGTTCAGCGAAGCCAAGAAGGTTGCCTGGCGCCTCTATGCGCCGCAGTCGACGGAGTTCTACTGCGGCTGCAAGTACAGCGGCAACCGCGTCGACCTGGCCGGCTGCGGCTATGTCCCGCGCAAGAACGCCAACCGCGCCGCGCGAATCGAATGGGAGCACATCGTCCCTGCCTGGCAGATCGGCCATCAGCGGCAGTGCTGGCAGGAGGGTGGACGCAAGAACTGCTCGCGCAACGACGCAACCTACGCACGTGCCGAAGCCGATCTGCACAACCTGGTACCGAGCATCGGCGAGGTCAATGGCGACCGCAGCAACTTCAGCTTCGGCTGGCTGCCGGAGCAACACGGGCAATACGGCTCGTGCCTGACCCAGGTCGACTTCAAGGCGAAGAAGGTCATGCCGCGACCCTCCATTCGCGGGATGATCGCGCGCACCTATTTCTACATGAGCAAACAGTACGACCTGCGCCTGTCCAAACAGGATCGGCAGTTGTACGAAGCCTGGAACAAGACCTATCCGGCCCAGACCTGGGAGCGCCAGCGCAACCAGCGCGTGGCCTGCGTAATGGGGCACGGCAACGAGTTCGTCGGCCCGGTGGACCTCAAGGCCTGCGGCTGAATCAGGTCAGCGTCTGCAGATAGGCGCTGGCCTGCTGGCACCGCTGCAGATGGGCAATTTCGGCTGGGCCGGGGATGACCAGGCGAGTCACATCGGTCTCATCGGCCAGGTCCGCCAGCTTGACTACCCGCGCCAGCGGATCGCAACCGACCCGGGCAACGAACGCCTCGTCGCTTTCTCCGCCGCGCTGACTGAGGGCCTGCACCGCGGCGAGAATCTTCAGGGCGAAGCCCTCGCGCGCCAGGTCCGACAGGGTCATGGGAGAGGCCTGAAGCACCTCGTGCAGCACCGCGACGATACGCTGCTCGGTGGTCGAAACCCGCAGCATCACCCGCAACGGATGCAGGATGTACGCCGCGCCTATCTTGTCCCGATGCCCTTCATGGGCCCGGGCTGCAACCGCAATGGCTCGCTCCAGCGTGGACATGGCCCCCTCCTCACCGTTGCTGCACTCATCGATGGAACATCTTCCTCCCCATGAGCATAGCCCGACAAACGCGCAAGCACCGGACGCAGAGCGTTGCGTCGAGGATCAGCGGGGGGCGTCGTGCTGGATCACCACCGAGTCGGTGCCCAGGCGGGCCATCACGTCGTTCTTGCTGGCCTCGGCCTCGGCCTTGTCCATGAACGGACCCAGCAATACCACTGGCTTGCCGTCGCGATAGACCACCGAAGAAGGGATGCCCTTCTCGATCAGGCGCGCGGTCATGTCGGTCACCGCCCCCATGTTCGGCCCCTGGATGATCTCCACATCCCAGCCCTGCGGCGCCGGCTCGGCGGCGATGGCATCGGCGCGGCGCTGCAGGTCGGCGCCACCGCAGACTTCGCGAATGCGCAGGTCGTTGCCGGTCTCGTCGATGATGATGTCGTAATCCGCACCCTTCTTGATCGCCACATAGCTGCGATACGGCAGGTAGCTGCCGTTATCGTCCTTGCCACGGAACTGACCGCAGATATCGCCCTGGGTGTTGAACCGCACGTTGGCGAACTTGGCCGTCTTCGGATTCTGCAGATGCTCGGCGATCTGCTTGTGAACCCGCTCCGCATCGTTGTCACAGCCGGCCAGGGCCACTACCGCCATTACCATCGCCACTTTGCGCACGCGTCTACCTCCTGAATTCAAGCGGCGGATTCTAGCACCAGGGCGGCGCAATGAGTCCGCTACTCCTTGACGCAGTCCACGGTGTAGAGCCGCGCCCCATCGCGTTCCTCATGCTGCAGGCCGTGGACATCGGCGACGAAGCCGGGAAAACCGGTGTCGAAGGCGCGGGCGAAGGCCAGGTAATCGAGAATGGAACGAGTCGCCTCGGTGAAACGCTCGCCAGGCATGATCAGCGGGATACCCGGCGGATACGGCACCAGCATCACCGCTGCGATACGCCCCAGTAAACGCTCGATGGGTACCGCCTCGACGTCGCCACGGACCAGCTTGTCGTAGGCATCGGCGGGTTTCATCACCACTTCCGGCAGGCGCGTGTACAGGCGCTTGAGCTGCTTGGCGGTGGCGTTGCCGCGGTAGCAGGCATGCAACTGGTCGCACAGGTCACGCAGGCCCATGCCGCGATAGCGCTGCGGGTCCTGCCCGGCAACACAGGGCAGGCTCAGGCTCAGTTCGGTATTGGCGTCGTAGTTGCGCTTGAACTCCAGCAACTCGGTCAGCAGCGTGCTCCATTTGCCCTTGGTGATGCCCATGGAGAACAGCACCAGGAAGGAATACAGCCCGGTCTTCTCCACCACCAGGCCGCGCTCCCAGAGGAACTTGCTCACCACCGCGGCGGGAATGCCGTGGCGATCGAGGCTGCCGCCGGCGTCCAGGCCAGGCATGACCAGGGTCACCTTGATCGGATCGAGCAGCACATAGTCCTCGCTGAGATCACCGAAACCGTGCCACTGCGCCTGGGGCTCGAGCAGCCAGTCCTCGGTGGCGACGCGATGGATGCCCTCGACCCGCGGCGGCTGCCAGACGCTGAACCACCAGTCCTCGGGGTCCAGATGCGCACGCAGATTGGCCAGGGCACGGCGGAAGCTCAGTGCCTCGTCGAACATTTCCTGCAACAGCGAACGCCCGGCCGGCCCCTCCATCATCGCCGAGGACACATCCAGCGAAGCGAGGATGCTGTACTGCGGCGAGGTGGAGATATGCATCATGAAAGCTTCGTTGAAACGGTCGCGATCCAGCTGTCGGCGACCGCCGTCCTGCACATGGATCATCGAGGCCTGGCTGAAGGCGGCGAGCAGCTTGTGAGTGGAATGGGTACTGAACACCAGCGGGCTCTGCGCGCTGCGCGAAGTGCCCATGGCATACCGCCCGGCGAAGAACTCGTGGAAAGCGGCGTAGGCGTACCAGGCCTCGTCGAAATGCAGCACCTCGACGCTGTTGCCGAGGGTCTGCTTGATCAGCTCGGCGTTGTAGCACAGGCCGTCGTAGGTGGAGTTGGTCACCACCGCCATCTTCACCTTCGGCTCGCGATCACGGGTAAGCGGATTGGCGAGGACCTTGGCCTGGATCGACTCGGGACTGAATTCGCCAAGCGGAATCGGACCGATGATGCCCAGCTCGTTGCGCTCGGGACACAGGTACAGGGGAATCGCACCGGTCATGATGATCGCGTGCAGCACCGACTTGTGGCAGTTGCGATCCACCAGCACCAGGTCATCGCGGCCGACCATGGAGTGCCAGACGATCTTGTTCGCCGTCGAGGTGCCATTGATCACGAAGAAGGTGTGATCGGCGCCGAAATTGCGCGCGGCGCGCGCTTCGGCTTCGGCCAGCGGACCGGTGTGATCCAGCAGCGAACCCAGCTCCGGCACCGATACCGACAGGTCCGAACGCAGGGTGTTCTCGCCGAAGAACTGATGAAAGGCCTGCCCGACCGGACTCTTGCGGTACGCCACGCCACCGCCATGCCCCGGGGTGTGCCAGGAATAGTTGGATTGCGCGGTGTGCTGCACCAGCGCCTTGAAGAACGGCGGCAGCAAGCCATCCAGGTAATTGTGCGCGGCACGGGCCACCTGGCGGGCGAGAAAAGGCACGGTGTCTTCGAACAGGTAGAGGATGCCGCGCAACTGGTTCAGCTCGCTCATGGCATCGGCAGGTGCGTTTTCCAGGGTGACCTGCTCGCCCAGCGCAAAGATCGGCAGGTGCGGCGCCCGGGAGCGGGCCAGGCGGATCAGCTCGACCATGTTCTGCAACAGGTGGGTGTTTTCGCCGGCGCCTTCGGCGGCGATCAGCATGCAGGCGAGCCCGTGGTGGGTCGCGGCGACCAGGCGACCTTCGGCGTAGTCGATGGCGCTGAGGATGGTGAACCCGTCCTGGGCCAGTTCCTGGGCGATACCGCGGACGCGATCGCCAGCGACGGTGTCGGACTTGATGTCACGGTGAACGATGAGAACGGGAAACTTGAGGTCCTTGTACATGGACGGCGCTACCTTCTTCCTGCGGGAGGCCACGTGGGCCGTTCATTTCAGGGTAGAAGGTCGCCGCCATGACGCGCGGGAAATGCCTCAGTCGGCTTGCGCCAGTTGCTGCCAGAGGGCCGGGCCACCAGCGGATTTGGCGACGGCTTCGAGGCGGGCGACGTGGGCCTCCAGCTCCTCTGCGGTGGCGCGGACGATGCGTCCCGGCTGGCGGCTTGCCGGCAGGCGGCGGATCTCGCTGCCCTGCGCACCGGAACCCGCGCCATCACCATCGTGACCAGCCAGCGACAGGCTGGTCTGGCCGCCGGTCATGGCCAGGAAGACGTCGGCGAGCAGCTCGGAGTCGAGCAACGCGCCGTGCAGCTCACGGCCGGAGTTGTCGATGCCGTAGCGTTTGCACAAGGCGTCGAGGCTGTTGCGCTGCCCCGGATGACGCTCGCGCGCCATCATCAGGGTGTCGAGGATATTGCAGTGCTGCGAGATATCGGCACGGTCCTGCTGACCGAGCAAGGCGAATTCGTTGTTGATGAAGCCAACGTCGAACGTCGCGTTGTGGATGATCAGCCGCGCGCCCTGGATGAACTCGAAGAACTCGTCGGCGACCTCGGCGAAACGCGGCTTGTCCACGAGGAATGCGTCAGTGATGCCGTGGACGCCGATGGCGCCCTCGTCACTCGGGCGATCCGGCTGCAGGTAGACGTGAAAATTGCGCCCGGTGAAGCGCCGACCGATCAGTTCGACGCAGCCGATCTCGATGATCCGGTGACCGTCGGTGACCGGCATGCCTGTGGTTTCGGTATCGAGGACTATCGACCTGTCGTTGTGCAAATCCACGTCGGTGATCTCCTGCCGTGTTGCTGAAAACGGCGGATCTTACCCCAGCTTCGCCGCCGCGTCCCGGGGATTCATCGGCTGCGCGTTTCAGCGCAGGCCACGGACCTCGTCGACACCGCGATTGGCCAACTGGTCGGCGCGTTCGTTGCCATGATGGCCGATATGCCCGCGCACCCATTTCCAGGTGACCTTGTGCCGGTTGACCTGCTCATCGAGCAGTTGCCAGAGGTCGGCGTTCTTCACCGGTTCCTTGGCCGCGGTCTTCCAGCCGCGCTTCTTCCAGTTGGTCATCCACTCGGTGATGCCCTTCATGACGTACTGCGAGTCGGTCACCAGCAGCACTTCGCACTCACGGCGCAGTGCTTCGAGGCCCTTGATCGCCGCCATCAGTTCCATGCGGTTGTTGGTGGTCTCGCGCTCACCGCCCCAGAGTTCCTTTTCCGCCCCCTTGTAGACCATCAGCACGCCCCAGCCGCCCGGGCCGGGATTGCCCTTGCAGGCGCCATCGGTGTAGATCTCGACGCTATCGCTCATGTACAGCCTTATTCATCGTTGAAGGGTCTGCCTTCGGGGTGAGGTGCCTGGCGGTTGACCTTGGCCAGCGGCAATGGAATCAGCTTGCCCATCGGTTCGCGGCGCTCCTGGCGCAGCGGTCGCAGGCCGACCACCATCTTGCGCGCCACCAGCAGATAGACTCCGCCGCCGGAACCCTGCCAGCGTCCGGCAAGACGCTCCCACCCCGCCAGCCGGGCCTGCCAGGCCGGAGAGGCAAGCGGCGGACGATAGCACCCGAACCGGCGTTTCTCCAGCGCGAAGCCCAGCAGGTTGAGCCAGTCACCGACCCGCGACGGCGAGATGCAGCGGGCCTTGCGCAGCGCATCGTGGGCGAACACTCGGCGCACGCCCCAACTGCTCCAGGGATTGATCCCGACGATCAGCAGGTGCCCGCCCGGACGCACACTGCTGGCGGCCTCGCGCAACAGACCATGGGGCGACAGCGAGAAGTCCAGGCCGTGTTGCAGCACCACCACGTCGGCGGCATGCTCGCTCAGCGGCCAGGCCTGCTCCTCGCAGACGATTTCCACTCCCGGCAACGGTGCGCCAAGACGCACATTGCGCTGCACCTGCGGCGCGGTGGGCGGTGGTTCGGCACCGGGCCCGTAGTGCACCAGGTAGCCACCGAAGTAGCGCCCCAGTTCCTCTTCCAGCAGACGCTGCTCCTCGGCGAGCATCAGTTGTCCCAGCGGACCGGCGAACCAGTCACGGGCCAGGCGGATCAGTTCGAGCCACTCCGGATCGGCCTGGGCGAAGGCTTGATCGGTCATTGCGTTCTCCCTGGAAGGTTCTCGACAGCGCACATAGCTACTAAGATGCACCCTTGTCCCACGTTTGGCGAATCGCTCGATGATACAGATAGAAGCCTTGCCCGCTTTCAGCGACAACTACATCTGGTTGTTGCAAAACCCCGCCAGCCGTCGCTGCGCGGTGGTCGATCCGGGCGATGCGGCGCCGGTACTGAACTGGCTGCAGGCGCACCCGGGCTGGCGCCTGGAGGATATCCTCATCACCCATCACCACGCCGATCACGTCGGTGGTGTGGAAGCGCTCAAGAAGGCCACCGGCGCGCGCGTCAGCGGACCGGCCAGCGAGCGCATCCCGGCGCGGGACACGGCGCTGGAGGACAATGCCTCGATACGGGTACTGGACACCGATTTCCAGGTCTTCGCGGTGCCTGGCCATACCCTTGGCCATATCGCCTACTTCAGTGATCAGCCGGCGACACCCCTGCTGTTCAGTGGCGACACCCTGTTCGCCGCCGGTTGCGGACGCCTGTTCGAGGGCACGCCAGCGCAGATGCACGCGTCGCTCCAGCGCCTGGCGGCGCTGCCCGAGGCCACACAAGTGTATTGCACCCACGAATACACCCTGAGCAACCTGCGCTTCGCGCGTGCCGTCGAACCGGACAACCCGCACGTTGCAGCACGCTTCGAGGAAGTTACCCGCTTGCGCTCGGACAATCGCATCACGTTGCCGTCAACGATCGGCCTGGAGCGCCTGACCAACCCCTTTTTGCGCACCGACGAAACATCCGTTAAAGAAAAAGCAGACGAACGGACAGGGGTGTTAAACCCTACGCCAAGTGCTGTTTTTGCTGGGTTGCGGGCCTGGAAGGATACATTCCAGGGATGACCACTTGATGACCGCAGAGTTCTGAAAGGTTGACCCGGTTCGGGGCGCTTTCTAGAATCGCCCGACATTTTCGCCCGGAACTCTGTCCCAGCCAATGTCGTCCAATAGCCGCAGAACCTTGACTCCCGCCGCCCTGACGCGTCTCGCACAGGCCGTGGCGCTTGGTCTGACAGCCACTCTCGTGGGCTGCCAGAGCACCAGCCATATGGGCGACAACGAAAGCGTTCGCGTGCACGTCCAGCCCCGCATCAAGCAGAAACCCGTGTTCGTCCAGGCCAAGCCGGCGGAGCAGGTGCCACAGGACGTCTGGGAGCGCATTCGCCAGGGCTTCCAGTTGCAGGACGACATCGGCGTCAACCCGCGCATCGAACAGCAGCGCCTCTGGTTCGCCAGCAATCCGACCTTCCTCGAAACCGCCGGCGACCGCGGCAGCCTGTATATCCACTACATCGTCGAGCGCCTCGAAGAACGTGACATGCCTCTGGAGCTGGCGCTGCTGCCAGCCATCGAGAGCGCCTACAACCCGATGGCCTACTCCCGCGCCCACGCGGTCGGGCTGTGGCAGTTCATTCCGTCCACCGGGCGCCACTACAACCTGCGCCAAACCCGTTTCTACGATGGCCGTCGCGACATCACCGCGTCGACCAACGCCGCGCTGGACTACCTGAGCCGCCTGCACGACATGTTCAACGGCGACTGGCTGCTGGCACTGGCCGCCTACAACGCCGGCGAGGGCACGGTCAGCCGGGCCATCGAGCGCAACGAGCGGGTCGGCCTGCCCACCGACTACTGGAACCTGCCACTACCCCAGGAAACCCGCGACTACGTGCCGAAGCTGCTGGCGCTGTCGCAGGTGGTCCTGACGCCGGAAGCCTACGGCGTGAACCTCAATCCGATCGCCAACGAGCCCTACTTCGAAGCCGTCGCCATCAAGGACCGTCTCGATCTGTCGCGGGTTGCCGCCCTGGCCGAGATCGACGAGGACGAACTGTTCCAGCTCAACCCGGCATTCAAGAAGCGCATGACCGTGGACGGCCCGCAGCAACTGCTGGTGCCGACCGCCAAGGCGCAACTGCTGACCAGCAGCCTGTCGAGCATGAAGCCCGAGGAACTGCTCGCCCTGCAACCCAAGGCCGCGGTGTTCGAGGCGGCGCTGGCCGAGGCCAGCGCACCGGCCGCGCGCAGCGTGCGCTATCGGGTCAAGCGTGGCGACAGCCTGGGCAGCATCGCCAAGGCCAACCGGGTCAGCGTCAAGGACCTGCAGCGCTGGAACAAGATCAGCGGCAACCGCCTCAAGGCCGGGCAGACCTTGGTCCTGCAGAGCAGCCAGCCAATCACCGTGGCGTCCGCCACGAAATCCGTCTCCGCCGGTGGCAACGGCAAACAGCGCGCCACCCAGTACAAGGTGAAGAAAGGCGACTCGCTGTACCTGGTCGCCAAACGCTTCAACGTCGAGATGCAGCACCTCAAGCGCTGGAATCCGCGCAGTGGCCAGGCCCTGAAGCCGGGACAAACCCTTACCGTCTACCTGCCGCACCAATAAAGGAATGCACCGCTTGAGGGCGGTGCATGGACGCCTGGGGCACGCTCTTTTTCCTGCTGATACAAGCTGTTACTGTAGGAACAACAAAGCCCAAGCCGCCTGGATCGGATCGCCGACTTGATACGTCCCCTCCTGCTGTCACTCAGCCTGGTCTTGAGCTTTCCCGCGGGCGCCACCATCACCGAAAGCCACGGTTACGCCCAGTTCGGCACGCTCAAGTACCCCGCCAAATTCACCCACTTCGACTGGGTCAATCCGCAAGCGCCCAAGGGCGGTACCTTGCGGGCCATGGCATTCGGTACCTTCGATACCCTCAACCCCTACACCTTCAAGGGCAGCAGCCCGGTGACCACCCCGAACTTCCTGCAGTACGGGGTCAACGAGCTCAATGAAACCCTCATGGTCGGGACCGGCCAGTACGACCCGTCCGGCGATGAAGCCACCTCCAGCTACGGCCTCATCGCCCGCTCGGTCGAGTACAGCGAGGACCGCAGCTGGGTGGTTTTCAACCTGCGTCCGGAAGCGCGCTTTCACGACGGCCGGCCGATCACCGCGGCGGACGTGGCCTTTTCCTACCGCACGCTGCTGAAGGACGGCCATCCGATCTACCGCACCAACCTGCAGGAAGTCGAGCGTGTCGACATTCTCGGACCACGGCGCATCCGCTTCGTCTTCAAGCGCGCGGGCAATCCCCTGCTGATCCTGCGCCTGGGCGAGATGCCGGTGCTGGCGCAGCATTACTGGAAGGGCCGCGACTTCAAGGCCACCACCTTCACCCCTCCCCTGGGCAGCGGCCCCTATCGCATCAGCGAGGTGCAGCCGGGTCGACGCCTGGTGTTCGAGCGGGTCAAGGACTGGTGGGGCAAGGACCTGGCGGTCAATCGCGGCAAGTACAACTTCGATCGCGTCGAGTACGAGTTCTATCGCGATAGCGATGTCGCCTTCGAAGCGTTCAAGGCCGGCGAGTTCGACATCTACATCGAGCATCAGGCGAAGAACTGGGCCAATGGCTACAACTTCCCGGCGGTACGCCGTGGCGAGGTGATCAAGGCGCAGATCAAGCACCAGATCCCGACGCAGAGCCAGGGCCTGTTCATGAACAGCCGCCGCGCGGCCTTTGCCGATCGCCGGGTGCGTCAGGCCCTGGGCCTGATGCTCGATTTCGAATGGACCAATCGCACACTGTTCAGCAGTGCCTACCGCCGCGCCACCAGTTTCTACCCCAACAGCGAATTCAGCGCCGCGGGCCTGCCGGTGGGCAAGGAATGGCTGTTGTTGGCACCCTGGCGCGAGCAGTTGCCGCCGGGGCTGTTCACCCAGCAGTTCAGCGTCAGCCAGACCGATGGTCGCGGTGTCGGACGCGACAACCTGCGTCTGGCTCTCGACCTGCTCGGCCAGGCCGGCTGGAAGCTGAGCGGGCAGCGCCTGCTGAATAGCAACGGCCAGCCCTTGAAGCTGGAAATTCTTCTGGTCAATCCGAACCTTGAACGGATTCTCCAGCCTTACGCGGAGAACCTAGCCAGCATCGGCATCGAGGCACGTCTGCGCACCGTCGACCGGGCCCAGTACAAACAACGCCTGGACCAGTTCGACTTCGACATGATCCTGATGACCCTGACCCAGACCCTCAGCCCCGGGCTCGAGCAATGGCAGTATTTTCACTCCAGTCAGGCAGGCACCAAGGGCAGCAAGAACTACGCTGGCGTGAACAGCCCGGTGGTCGACCATCTGCTCGACAGCCTGCTCGCGGCGCAGACCCGCGACGAGCAGGTGGCCGCGACCCGGGCCCTCGACCGCGTCCTGCTCTGGCAGCACTACATGATTCCCAACTGGTATCTCGACTATCACCGCCTGGCCTACCGCAACCGGTTCGCCTTCGTCACCACGCCGCCCTACACCCTGGGGCTGAATACCTGGTGGCTCAAGCCTTCGGAGAACGCCCAATGATGCCAACGCCCCGTCTGCGCCGGTTGCTCGGCGGCCTGCTGCTGGCCGGTCTGAGCCTGCCAAGCCTGGCCGCGCCGCAACACGCCGTGACCCTCTACAACGAAGCACCGAAGTACCCCGCCGACTTCAAGCATTTCGACTATGTGAATCCCGACGCGCCCAAGGGCGGAACCTTCCGCGAAAACGGCTTCGGCAGTTTCGACAGTCTCAACCCCTTCATCAGCAAGGGTGTACCGGCGGACAACATCGACCTGGTCTACGACACCCTGGCCCGCGCCAGTCTCGACGAGCCGTTCACCGAATACGGTCTGCTGGCCAGGCAGATCGAAAAAGCGCCGGACAACAGTTGGGTACGCTTCTACCTGCGCCCCGAAGCGCGCTTCCAGGACGGTCAGCCGGTGCATGCCGAAGACGTGGTATTCACCTTCAACACGCTGATGAAAAGCGGTGCGCCGCTGTTCCGCGGTTACTACGCGGATGTCGCCGAAGTGATCGCCGAGGACCCGCTGCGCGTGCTGTTCAAGTTCAAGCACAACAACAACCGCGAACTGCCACTGATCCTCGGGCAGATCGCGGTGTTGCCGAAGCACGTCTGGGAAGGCCGCGACTTTGCCAAGGGCGGCCTGGAAATCCCGGTAGGCAGCGGGCCCTACAAGGTCGCCGAGGTCAAGCCCGGGCGCTCGATCCGCCTGGAGCGGGACCGGAACTACTGGGGCAAGGACCTGCCGATCAACCGCGGCTTCTACAACTTCGACACCATCACCGTCGACTACTACCGCGACAACACCGTGGCCCTGGAAGCGCTCAAGGCCGGACAGTTCGACTACTGGTTCGAAACCAGCGCGAAGAACTGGGCCACCGCCTACAACATCCCCGCCGTGCGGGAAAAGCGCCTGATCCGCGAGGAAATCCCCAATGGCACGCCAACCGGCATGCAGGGCTTCGTCTTCAACCTGCGCCGCCCGGTGTTCCAGGACGTGCGGGTGCGCCAGGCCCTGAGCCTGCTGCTGGACTTCGAGTGGACCAACAAGCAGCTGTTCAACGGTGCCTACACCCGCACCGGCAGCTACTTCGAGAACTCCGAGATGGCCGCCAGGGGCCTGCCTGGCGAGGATGAACTGAAGCTCCTCGAACCGCTGCGCGGCAAGATTCCCGAGCAGGTCTTCAGCGAGGAATTCAAGAACCCGGTCACCGACGCCAGCGGCATGATCCGCGAGCAGCAACGCCAGGCCTACAAGCTGCTGCAGGAGGCTGGCTGGCGCATCGAGAACGACAAGATGGTGGATGCCCAGGGCAAGCCACTGACCCTCGAATTCCTCCTCGCCCAGACCGAGTTCGAGCGCATCCTCCTGCCCTACAAGCGCAACCTCGCCGATCTCGGCATCACCCTGAACATCCGCCGGGTCGACGTCGCCGAATACATCAACCGTCTGCGCTCGCGGGATTTCGACATGATCGTCGGCGGCTTCCCGCAGTCCAATTCGCCGGGCAACGAACAGCGCGAGTTCTGGCAGAGCTCCAGCGCCGACAACCCCGGCAGCCGCAACTACATGGGCCTCAAGGACCCGGCGGTGGACAGCCTGGTGGAATCGCTGATCAACGCCGACTCGCGGCAAAGCCTGATCGCCCACACCCGCGCCCTCGACCGCGTGCTGCTGTGGGGCTTCTACGTGGTGCCCAACTGGCATATCAAGACCTGGCGCGTGGCCTATTGGAACCATATCGGCCATCCGGACACGCCGCCCAAGTACGACATCGGCATCAACACCTGGTGGATCAAGCCGGAAGTGAAACCGGCCGCTCCGGTCACGCCACCGGATGACAGCACCACCGCGAACAAGGAGCCGTGAGATGTTCGCCTATATCCTGCGGCGCCTGCTGCTGATCATCCCGACCCTGTTCGGTATCCTGATCATCAACTTCGTCATCATCCAGGCCGCCCCCGGCGGCCCGGTGGAACAGATGATCGCCAAGCTCGAAGGCTTCGAGGGTGCCACCAGCCGTATCGCCGGCGGTGGCGCCGAGGTGTCCGTGGCCGGCTCCAACTACCGCGGCGCACAAGGCCTCGATCCGGCGCTGGTGAAGGAAATCGAGCGCATGTACGGCTTCGACAAGTCGGCACCGGAACGCCTGTGGATCATGGTCAAGAACTACGCCCGGCTGGACTTCGGCGACAGCTTCTTCCGCGATGCCAAGGTGGTCGACCTGATCGCCGAGAAGCTCCCCGTGTCGATCTCCCTCGGCCTGTGGAGCACGCTGATCATGTACCTGGTCTCGATCCCCCTGGGCATCGCCAAGGCCACCCGACATGGCAGTCATTTCGACGTCTGGACCAGCTCGGCGATCATCATCGGCTATGCCATTCCTGCGTTCCTGTTCGCCATCCTGCTGATCGTGGTGTTCGCCGGCGGCAGCTATCTGGACTGGTTCCCGCTACGCGGGCTGACCTCGAGCAACTTCGACGAACTGAGCACCTGGGGCAAGATCGGCGACTACTTCTGGCACCTGGCGCTGCCGATCACCGCGCTGGTGATCGGCAACTTCGCCACCATGACCCTGCTGACCAAGAACAGCTTCCTCGACGAGATCAACAAGCAATACGTGGTCACCGCCAAGGCCAAAGGCCTGACCCCGCACCGCGTGCTCTACGGCCATGTGTTCCGCAACGCCATGCTGCTGGTGATCGCCGGCTTCCCCTCGGCGTTCATCGGCATCTTCTTCACCGGCTCGCTGCTGGTGGAAGTGATCTTCTCCCTCGACGGCCTGGGCCTGATGAGCTTCGAGGCGGCGATCAACCGCGACTACCCGGTGGTCTTCGGCACCCTGTTCATCTTCACCCTGCTGGGGCTGGTGGTGAAACTGATCGGCGACCTGACCTACACCCTGGTCGATCCACGCATCGACTTCGAAAGCCGGGAGCACTGAGATGAACCTGTCCCCTCTCAATCGCCGCCGCTTCGAGCGCTTCAAGGCCAATCGACGCGGTTGGTGGTCGCTGTGGCTGTTCGTGATCCTGTTCGGCCTGAGCCTGGGCGCCGAGCTGATCGCCAACGACAAGCCGCTGGCCGTGCGCTACGACGGCGAATGGTATTTCCCGGCCTTCAAGCGCTACCCGGAAACCACCTTTGGCGGCGAATTTCCCCTGGAAGCCAACTACAAGAGCCCGTACATCCGCGACCTGCTGGAGAAGAAGCAGGGCTGGGTGCTGTGGGCGCCGATTCCGTTCAGCTACCAGAGCATCAACTACGACCTCAAGGTGCCTGCCCCCGCCCCGCCGTCGGCGCAGAACTGGCTGGGCACCGACGACCAGGGTCGCGACGTACTCGCGCGGGTGATCTATGGCTTCCGCATCTCAGTGCTGTTCGCCCTGACCCTGACCGTGCTCAGTTCCATCATCGGCGTGATCGCCGGTGCCCTGCAGGGCTTCTATGGCGGCTGGGTCGATCTGGCCGGACAACGTTTCCTGGAGATCTGGTCGGGCCTGCCGGTGCTGTACCTGCTGATCATCCTCGCCAGCTTCGTGCAGCCGAACTTCTGGTGGCTGCTGGGAATCATGCTGCTGTTCTCATGGATGAGCCTGGTGGATGTGGTCCGCGCCGAATTCCTGCGCGGACGCAACCTGGAGTACGTGCGCGCCGCGCGGGCGCTGGGCATGCAGAACGCGGCGATCATGTACCGGCACATCCTGCCCAACGCCATGGTCTCGACCATGACCTTCCTGCCGTTCATTCTCACTGGCGCAATCGGTACCCTGACCGCCCTGGACTTCCTCGGCTTCGGCCTGCCGCCGGGGGCGCCGTCCCTCGGCGAACTGGTCGCCCAGGGCAAATCCAACCTGCAGGCCCCGTGGCTGGGTATCAGCGCCTTCGCCGTACTGGCCCTGATGCTCAGCCTGCTGGTATTCATCGGCGAATCCGCCCGCGACGCCTTCGACCCGAGGAAATGACATGAACAAGGACACCTTGATCGAAGTACGCGACCTCGCCGTGGAATTCGTCAGCGGAGCGCAGCAGCAGCGCGTGGTGGAAGGCGTTAGCTTCGATATCCGCCGTGGCGAGACCCTGGCACTGGTTGGCGAGAGCGGCTCGGGCAAATCGGTCACCGCCCACTCCATCCTGCGCCTGCTGCCCTACCCACTGGCGCGGCACCCGGCCGGAAGCATCCGCTACGGCGAGCAGGACCTGCTGCAACTGGACGAGAAGAAGATGCGCCACCTGCGCGGCAATCGCATCGCCATGATCTTCCAGGAGCCGATGACCTCGTTGAACCCGCTGCACAGCATCGAGAAGCAGATCAACGAAGTCCTGATGCTGCACAAGGGCCTGCGCGGCAAGGAGGCCACCGCCCGTACCCTGGAACTGCTGGAACTGGTCGGCATCCCCGATCCGCTCAAACGCCTCAAGGCCCTGCCCCACGAGCTGTCCGGCGGCCAGCGGCAGCGGGTGATGATCGCCATGGCCCTGGCCAACGAGCCGGAACTGCTGATCGCCGACGAACCGACCACCGCGCTGGATGTCACCGTCCAGTTGAAAATCCTCGAGTTGCTCAAGCGTTTGCAGGCCAAGCTGGGCATGGCCCTGTTGCTGATCAGCCACGACCTGAACCTGGTGAAAAGAATTGCGCACCGCGTATGTGTCATGCAGCGCGGTTGCATCGTCGAACAGTCATCGTGTGAAGAACTGTTCCGCGCTCCGCAGCATCCGTACACGAAAATGCTGCTCGGCGCCGAGCCCAGCGGCAAGCCCGCCGCCAACCCGGAGGGCGCGCCGTTGCTGGAAGTCGAAGACCTGCGTGTCTGGTTCCCGATCAGGAAAGGCCTGTTGCGCCGTACCGTGGACCACGTCAAGGCGGTGGATGGCATCAACTTCAGCCTGCCCCAGGGCCAGACCCTGGGGATCGTTGGCGAAAGTGGTTCGGGCAAATCGACGCTGGGCCTGGCGATTCTGCGCCTGATCGGCAGCAAGGGCGCCATCCGCTTCGAGAAGCAGCGGCTGGACGGCATGAGCCAGCAACAGGTACGACCGCTGCGGCGGGAAATGCAGGTGGTCTTCCAGGACCCCTTCGGCAGCCTGAGCCCGCGCATGTGCGTGAACGATATCGTCGGTGAAGGCCTGCGCATTCATCGGATAGGCACGGAAGCGGAACAGGAACAGGCCATCATGGAAGCACTCAGGGAAGTAGGTCTGGACCCGGAAACCCGGCACCGCTACCCTCACGAGTTCTCCGGAGGCCAACGACAACGGATTGCCATTGCCCGGGCACTGGTATTGAAACCGGCACTGATCCTGCTGGACGAGCCCACTTCGGCGCTCGACCGCACCGTTCAGCGCCAGGTGGTGGAGCTGCTGCGCGCGCTGCAGACCAAGTACAACCTGACCTACCTGTTCATCAGCCACGATCTGGCGGTGGTCAAGGCGCTCAGTCACCAGTTGATGGTGGTCAAGCAAGGTCAGGTAGTGGAACAAGGTCCGGCCGCGAGCATCTTCGCCGCACCGCAACACCCCTATACACAGCAGCTGCTGGAGGCCGCCTTTCTGGCTCCCACGGCTGTCGATATAACCTGAAGAGGAACAACACATGGGTTTTCTCGCCGGTAAGCGCGTACTGATCGTCGGTGTCGCCAGCAAACTGTCCATCGCATCCGGCATCGCTGCCGCCATGCATCGCGAGGGGGCGGAACTTGCCTTCACCTACCAGAACGAAAAGCTCAAGGGCCGCGTCGAAGAGTTCGCCGCTGGCTGGGGCTCCAACCCTGAGCTGTGCTTCCCTTGCGACGTTGCCAATGACGACGACATCGCCAAGGTCTTCGAGGAACTGAGCAAGAAGTGGGACGGCCTGGATTGCATCGTGCACTCCGTGGGCTTCGCGCCGGGCGACCAGCTCGACGGCGACTTCACCGAAGTCACCACTCGCGAAGGTTTCCGCATCGCCCACGACATCAGCGCCTACAGCTTCGTCGCCCTGGCCAAGGCCGGTCGCGAAATGATGAAGGGCCGCAACGGCAGCCTGCTGACCCTGTCGTACCTGGGCGCCGAGCGCACCATGCCGAACTACAACGTCATGGGCATGGCCAAGGCCAGCCTGGAAGCCGGCGTTCGCTACCTGGCCGGCAGCCTCGGCCCGGAAGGCACTCGCGTCAACGCCATCTCCGCCGGTCCGATCCGCACCCTGGCCGCTTCCGGCATCAAGAGCTTCCGCAAGATGCTGGCCGCCAACGAAGCGCAGACCCCGCTGCGCCGCAACGTCACCATCGAAGAAGTCGGCAACGCCGGCGCCTTCCTCTGCTCCGACCTGGCGTCGGGTGTCAGCGGTGAAATCATGTACGTGGACGGCGGTTTCAACACCACCGCCATGGGCGATATCTCGGAGTAAGACTTCGGGAACAGGAAAAGGCCGCGATCGCGGCCTTTTCTTTTGCCTGGAGAACAGGAACCGTCCGGTTTCGGGAGGAGAGATTCACACTCTGTTCAGGGGACGCATAAAAAAGCCCGCATCGCTGCGGGCTTTTTTCATCTGCGTGTCCTCACTCAGTAACGAGTGATCTCCGCCTTGGCTTCCAGCTGCTTGCGGTACGCCGCGAAGTCCTGCTGGCCGGCACGGGAGGCAAGATAGCGGCGGTACTCGCCCTTCTCTTCCTCGCTGGCCGCACTGCCTTCGTTGACGCCATTCAGACGCAACACGACGACGCTGCCATCCGCCAGGGTGACGGTGGAATACACCGGCTTGTCCTTGGCCTCTGGCTTGCTCATGCGGAACAGTGCCTGCAGCTCGGCCGGATCGACGCCTTCCTGCATGCGGGTGGCCGCCTCCTGGACCTTCCAGGCCTGGCCATCCTGCACCGGCTGGTAAGCGATCTTGCCATCGCGCAGGCCGGCGATCAGGGCCTCGGTCTTGCTCTTCACGGCTGCGGTAGCCTGTTCCTGAGCCAGATGGTCATGGATCGGACCGGACACGGCTTCCAGCGGCAGCTGTTCAGGTTTGCGGTGTTCCTTGACCCGCACGACCACCACGGTTTCCGGATCCAGTTCGATCGCCGAACTGTTGGCGCCTTCATCCATGACTTCAGGACTGAACGCGGCCTGGATCACTTGACGGTTGGCAGTGATGCCATCGCCGCCTTCACGACCGAACGGTGCGGAAGTCTGTACCTGCAAACCCAGATCCTGGGATGGCTGGGCCAGGTCGGAGGCTTCGAAGGCCGAATCTTCAAGTTGCTTGGTGGCCTCGACGAAACGCTGCTCGACCTGCTGGGTCTTCAGCTCGCGGGTCAGCTTGTCCTTCAGGCTGGCGAAGGTCGGCACTTCCGGCGCCTGCACGCCCAGCAGCTTGATCAGGTGGAAACCGAACTCGGTGCGTACCGGAACGGAGACCTGGTCCTGGTTCAGCGCATAGAGCGCATCCTCGAAGGCCGGATCATAGACGCCCTTGCCGGCGTAACCGAGGTCACCGCCATTGTTCGCCGAGCCAGGATCCTGCGAGAACTCCTTGGCCAACGCGGCAAAGTCCTCACCCTTGGCCAGACGTTGCTGGACTTCCTCGACACGGGCCTTGGCCTGCGCTTCGTCCTGCTTGTCGTTGACCTCAATGAGAATGTGCGCGGCATGGCGCTGCTCGGCCAGGTTGGCGATTTCTTTCTGGTACAGCGCCTGCAGCTCGTCCTCGTTGACCTTGACCTGATCGAAGTACGCAGCCTTCTTCAGCTCGATATAGTCGATGACGACCTGATCGGGACTCATGAATTCCTTGGCGTGCTGTTCGTAGTACGCCTTGACCTGCTCGTCGGTGACAGTGACGGCGGCCGGGTCGGCCTTGAAGGTCAGCGAGGCGAAATCACGGGTCTGCTTCTCCAGGCGGGCGAAGGCTTCAACCTGGGCATCGGTCACGAACCCACTACCCGCAAGTCCCGCGCGCAGTTGGCCGATCAGCATTTCCTGAGCGAGCATCTCGCGGAATTGCATACGACCGTAGCCCATCTGGCGAATGACCTGGTCGAAACGCTCGGCACTGAACTTGCCGTCCACCTGGAACTCTGGCGTCTGCAGAATCACCTGATCCAGCGCGGCCTCGGAGAAGGAGAACTTCGCATCACGCGCGCCCTGCAGCAGCAACTGGCGCTCGATCAAGCCTTTCAGCGCCGCGTCACGCAGCATGGTGTCGCTCAGCAGAGAGGGGTCGAAATCCTTGCCCAGTCGTTGCATCAGTTGCCGACGTTGCGTTTCGACAGCCTGGCTCAGCTCGTTCTGGCTGATGGTGTCGTCGTTGACCTTGGCAGCATCCTGGTTATGGCTGACGGCCTGGAAGATGGCGTCGAAGCCGGTCAGTGCCATCAGTACCACGATGACACCGATGATGGTCTTGGCAATCCAACCTTGTGAATTGTCCCTGATATTTTGCAGCATGCGTCCCCCAGAAACGGCTGTGGCGGCTGCACAACCGCGGAGCGTGGGTAGAGTCCTGATAGAAGAAAGGCGCATCCGGGGATGCGCCTTCTCGTAACGGGCGGAGCAGACGAATGGGTGATCATTTCCGCTCCGCCGACGAGCCAGCCGCCAAGGCCGGCCCGACTAGGCGAAAGCCTGAAAAGAACGTCTCAGTTGACGGCTTCTTTCAGTGCCTTGCCAGCCTTGAAGCCAGGCTTCTTGGCAGCAGGGATTTCCAGAGTCTTGCCGGTCTGCGGGTTACGGCCGACACGGGCAGAACGCTCGGTTACCGAGAAGGTACCGAAGCCGACCAGAACCACGGAATCACCGCCCTTCAGGGCACCGGTGATGGATTCGATGACTGCATCCAGCGCACGGCTAGCAGCAGCTTTCGGGATATCAGCAGAAGCAGCGATAGCGTCAATCAGTTCCGACTTGTTCACTCTAAGTCCCCTTATCTCTATTTGAGTTTGTTTCTAACTATGTATAGCTGGAATCAACGCCAAGTGGCCCATGACACTTGAGTGCCTCTTAAGGCAAGGACCTGAATACGGTCAGACGGGCCACCCGGCTAAATACTGATTAATGCGTGCTGATTCGTTCCTTGGAATCACTGTCGCGTTTTTCATCCTTGGCGACAATCTCGGGAGCCACATCCGGCAAGGGCTCCGGGGCGTATTGCAGCGCAATTTGGAGGACTTCGTCAATCCATTTGACCGGTTTAATCTGAAGATCCTGCTTAATATTGTCAGGAATTTCTTTCAGATCACGCACATTCTCTTCCGGAATGATCACGGTCTTGATTCCACCACGATGGGCGGCCAGCAATTTCTCTTTCAGGCCACCGATCGCCAATACCTGACCACGCAAAGTGATTTCACCGGTCATCGCTACATCGGCACGCACCGGAATCTGCGTCAGGGCGGAAACCAGCGCAGTGCACATGCCGATACCAGCACTCGGGCCATCCTTCGGCGTCGCGCCTTCCGGCATGTGGATATGCGTGTCGCGCTTCTCGTGGAAGTCGGCCGGAATACCCAGGCTCTGCGCACGGCTGCGCACCACAGTCTGCGCGGCAGTGATCGACTCGACCATGACGTCGCCCAGCGAACCTGTCTTGATCAATTGCCCCTTGCCCGGAATGACCGCTGCCTCGATGGTCAGCAACTCGCCACCGACCTGCGTCCAGGCCAGACCGGTCACCTGACCGACCTGATCCTGCTGCTCGGCCAGGCCATAACGGAACTTGCGCACGCCGAGGAAGTGCTCCAGGCGCTCGCTGTCGACCTTGACCACCACCTGCTTCTGCCCGGTGTATTCCTTGACCACCTTGCGGCAGACCTTGGCGATCTGCCGCTCCAGACCACGTACACCAGCTTCGCGCGTGTAGTAGCGAATGATGTCGCGGATCGCCGTCACATCGACTTCCAGCTCGGTCTTCTTCAAACCGTTGGCCTTGATCTGCTTCGGCACCAGGTACTTGACCGCGATGTTGATCTTCTCGTCCTCGGTGTACCCAGGCAGACGAATGACCTCCATCCGGTCCAGCAGCGCCGGCGGAATGTTCATGGAGTTGGAGGTACAGAGGAACATCACATCGGACAGGTCGTAATCGACCTCCAAGTAGTGATCGTTGAAGTTGTGGTTCTGCTCCGGATCGAGCACTTCCAGCAGCGCCGATGCGGGATCACCACGCATGTCACTGCCCATCTTGTCGATTTCATCGAGCAGGAACAGCGGATTGCGCACGCCGACCTTGGTCATTTTCTGGATCAGGCGTCCCGGCATCGAGCCGATGTAGGTCCGGCGGTGACCACGGATCTCGGCCTCGTCACGCACACCACCCAGGGCCATGCGCACGAACTTGCGGTTGGTCGCGCTGGCGATGGACTCGGCCAGCGAGGTCTTGCCAACGCCGGGCGGACCGACCAGGCACAACACCGGGCCACGAATCTTCTTCACGCGCTTCTGCACCGCGAGGTACTCGAGGATGCGCTCCTTGACCTCTTCCAGGCCATAGTGATCGGCATCGAGAATTTCCTCGGCCTTGGCCAGATCCAGACGCACCTTGCTCTGAGCCTTCCACGGTACCTGCACCAACCAGTCGAGGTACGAACGCACCACCGTGGCTTCAGCGGACATCGGCGACATCTGCTTGAGCTTGTTCAGCTCAGCCTGCGCCTTGGCGTATGCATCCTTCGGCAGGCCAGCAGCCTCGAGACGCTTCTTGAGCTCCTCGACTTCGTTGTGACCTTCGTCGCTGTCGCCGAGCTCCTTCTGAATGGCCTTCATCTGCTCATTCAGGTAGTACTCGCGCTGACTGCGCTCCATCTGCTTCTTGACCCGACCGCGGATGCGCTTCTCGACCTGCAGCAGGTCGATTTCGCCATCCAGCAATGCCAGTACGTGTTCGACCCGGGCGGCCAGGTCGATAATTTCGAGAATTTCCTGCTTCTGCTCGATCTTCAGCGCCATGTGCGCAGCCATGGTATCTACCAGGCGGCCCGGCTCGTCGATACTGTTGAGCGAAGACAGAACTTCAGCCGGGACCTTCTTGCCCAGCTGGACGTATTGTTCGAACTGCGACAGCAGGCTGCGGACGAAGACTTCGGATTCGCGATCGGCGGCGTCGGTTTCCTCGATCAGCGCGACTTCGGCACGAATGTGCCCATCCACCTCGACAAAGCGCTCGACGGTGCCGCGCTGCTCGCCCTCGACCAGCACCTTGACAGTGCCATCGGGCAGTTTCAGCAGTTGCAGGACGGTCGCGATGGTGCCGACGCGATAGAGGGCGTCTTCACCCGGATCGTCATCGGCTGGATTCTTCTGAGCCAGCAAAAGGATTTGCTTCTCACCGGTCATCGCAGCCTCGAGGGCCTCGATGGACTTTTCACGCCCCACGAACAGCGGGATGACCATGTGCGGGTAAACAACGACATCGCGCAATGGCAAAAGAGGCAAGTCGAGGGTTGTCTTCATGATTTCGCCTCTACAGCGGCCCTGTGGCCGTAATCCGATGGAAATTTGAGCTTGGAGTTAATGTGGGGGCAGCCCCGGAAAAAAACAAGCTCCGCGACAGGAAAAGCAAAGGGGCCCGTAGGCCCCTTGCTGGTTTCACTGCCTCTCAGACTCAGGCGTCTGGTGCGGCCTTGGCTGGCGGCTCGCTGTTCTCGTAGATCAACAGCGGCTGCGAGGTGCCATCGATGACGCTCTCGTCGATCACTACCTTGCTGACATCCTTCTGCGAAGGAATCTCGTACATGGTGTCGAGGAGGATGCCTTCGAGGATCGAACGCAGGCCACGGGCACCGGTCTTGCGCTCCAGCGCCTTGCGAGCGACCGACTTCAACGCATCGCTGCGGAACTCCAGATCCACGCCTTCCATCTCGAACAGCTTGCCGTACTGCTTGGTCAAGGCGTTCTTCGGCTCGGTCAGGATCTGCATCAGCGCGGCCTCATCCAGCTCATCGAGCGTCGCCAGGACCGGCAGACGACCGACGAACTCGGGAATCAGGCCGAACTTGACCAGATCGTCCGGCTCGACTTCACGCAGCGACTCGCCAACCTTCTTGCCCTCCTCCTTGCTGCGAACTTCGGCGCCGAAGCCGATGCCGCCGCGGGTGGAGCGCTGCTGGATGACTTTCTCCAGACCAGAGAAGGCACCACCGCAGATGAACAGAATGTTGCGTGTGTCGACCTGCAGGAACTCCTGCTGCGGGTGCTTGCGACCACCTTGCGGCGGAACCGAGGCAACGGTGCCCTCGATCAGCTTGAGCAGTGCCTGTTGCACACCCTCGCCCGAAACATCGCGCGTGATCGACGGGTTGTCGGACTTGCGCGAAATCTTGTCGATTTCGTCGATGTAGACAATGCCCATCTGGGCCTTTTCCACGTCGTAATCACACTTCTGCAGCAGCTTCTGAATGATGTTCTCGACGTCTTCGCCCACGTAACCGGCTTCGGTCAGCGTAGTGGCGTCGGCGATGGTGAACGGCACGTTCAGCAGGCGAGCGAGTGTTTCCGCGAGCAGGGTCTTGCCCGAGCCAGTCGGGCCGATGAGCAGGATGTTGCTCTTGCCCAGTTCGACGTCGTCGGATTTCTTGTCACGTTGGTTCAGACGCTTGTAGTGGTTGTACACCGCTACGGCCAGAACCTTTTTCGCGCGCTCCTGACCAATGACGTACTGGTCCAGGATGGCGCTGATTTCTTTCGGCGAAGGCAATTTATGCGCGCTGCTCTCGGCCTGGGCTTCCTGCACCTCCTCGCGGATGATGTCGTTGCACAGGTCGACGCACTCGTCGCAGATAAATACCGAGGGTCCGGCAATCAACTTGCGCACTTCATGCTGGCTTTTGCCGCAGAAGGAGCAATAGAGCAATTTGCCGTTGTCCTCGCCGTTACGGGTGTCAGTCATTCGATCGATCCAATCCGGTAGGCTTGCAACACAAGATGAAGGCAATTGCGGGCTTTTTCAAGTCCGCAGGCAGGCGCTTTCCGCACCTGCCCGCTCTGGCATCCGGGATCAGGATACCAGTTGCCGCTTGTCGTAGACCGAGTCGATCAGGCCGTACTCGGCCGCGCGCTGGGCGCTCATGAAGTTGTCGCGTTCGGTATCGCGCTTGATGGTTTCCAGCTCCTGACCAGTGTGATGGGCCAGCAGCTCGTTCAGACGCGACTTGATGTTGAGGATTTCCTGGGCATGGATCTCGATATCGGTCGCCTGGCCCTGGAAACCGCCCAGCGGCTGGTGAATCATCACCCGCGAGTTCGGCAGGCAGTGACGCTTGCCGGCGGCACCGGCAGCCAGCAGGAAGGCGCCCATGCTGCAGGCCTGGCCGATACAGATGGTGGAGACGTCCGGCTTGATGAACTGCATGGTGTCGTAGATCGACATGCCGGCAGTCACCGAACCGCCTGGGGAGTTGATGTACAGATGGATATCCTTGTCCGGGTTTTCCGCTTCAAGGAACAGCAGTTGCGCCACTACCAGGTTGGCCATGTAGTCCTCTACAGGACCCACCAGGAAGATCACTCGCTCCTTCAACAGGCGCGAGTAGATGTCATAGGCACGTTCGCCACGGGCGGACTGCTCGATAACCATCGGGACCAGGCCACCGGCGGCCTGGATGTCAGAGCTCTGCTGAATATAAGAATTGCGGGACATGTCCTGCACTCACTCCCAAATAGTCATGGCTTGAATACGCACAAGCCAGCGCGAAGGCTGGCTTGTGGGGTTTTCCTACGAAGGAGGAAATCACTCAGCGGCGGCAGGTGCCTGTGCTGGTTTGACGGCTTCTTCGTAAGAGACCGACTTGTCGGTCACAGTCGCTTTCTGCAGGACAGTATCTACAACTTGCTCTTCCAGCACAACCGAACGAACTTCGTTCATTTGCTGGTCGTTCTTGTAGTACCAGGCCACGACTTGCTCAGGCTCCTGGTAGGCCGAAGCCATTTCCTGGATCAGTTCGCGAACGCGATCTTCGTCCGGCTTCAGCTCGTTCTGCTTGACCACTTCGGCGACGATCAGACCCAGCACGACGCGGCGCTTGGCTTGCTCTTCGAACAGTTCGGCCGGCAGTTGCTCAGGCTTGATGTTGCCACCAAACTGCTGAACGGCCTGAACGCGCAGGCGGTTCACTTCGTTTTCCAGCAGGGCTTTCGGCACTTCGATCGGGTTGGCAGCCAGCAGGCCGTCCATTACCTGGTTCTTGACCTTGGTCTTGATCGCCTGGCGCAGTTCACGCTCCATGTTCTTGCGAACTTCGGTGCGGAAACCATCCAGACCGGTTTCCTTGATGCCAAATTGAGCGAAGAACTCTTCGTTCAGCTCAGGCAGCTTCGGCTCGGAAACGCTGTTGACGGTGACGGTGAACTCGGCGGCTTTGCCAGCCAGGTCGAGGCTCTGGTAGTCCTCGGGGAAGTTCAGGGTCAGAACACGCTCTTCACCTGCCTTGGCACCGACCAGACCTTCTTCGAAGCCTGGGATCATGCGGCCGGAGCCCAGCACCAGCTGAGTGCCCTTGGCCGAACCACCAGCGAAGGCTTCGCCGTCGATCTTGCCGACGAAGTCGATGTTCAGCTGGTCTTCGTTCTGGGCAGCGCGGTCGGCGGCTTCGAAACGGGTGTTCTGCTTGCGCAGGACTTCCAGCATGTTGTCGAGGTCGGCGTCGGCGACGTCGGCGCTCAGGCGCTCGACGGCGATCGAGTCGAAGCCGGCAACGGTGAACTCAGGGAAAACCTCGAAAATGGCGACGTATTCCAGGTCCTTGCCCTTTTCGAACGATTTTGGCTCGACGGCAGGGGCGCCAGCCGGGTTCAGCTTCTGCTCGACCACGGCTTCATAGAAGGAAGCCTGGACCAGATCACCGAAAGCTTCCTGACGGGCGGTGTCTTCATAACGCTGACGGATCACGCTCATCGGCACTTTGCCAGGACGGAAGCCTGGAACCTTGGCGCGACGGGCAGTCTGTTGCAGACGCTTGTTGACTTCGGTCTCGACGCGCTCTGCCGGTACGGCGATGGTCATACGACGCTCGAGAGCGGAAGTATTTTCAACAGAAACTTGCATGAATATTCCTCGTTGCACAGACGTTAGCCGGCGATACCCGACTCCAGAATCAAGGGCAAGCATTCTAGTAGCTCACACACCAGAAGTCACCCTGTTCAACCCGGAGGCGAATGGCGCCGACCCTCTTTGATTTCGACAATAACCCGGACGCCCGGGCGACAACGCCACTCTGCGCGAAACAGAGCGCCTGCGCCGCCCGGAACAATGAATCGACAACAGGCTCAGGAAGCAGGACCGTCGATCTCGTTGAAGTCGCAGTACTCTTCCCAACTCATCCCCAGCGCCTGCGCCACTTCGCGATGGACTTCCAGGCGCATGACCTGCAGTTCTTCCGGCGACTCGGCAATCAGGCGCAGCGCCAGCTCCCAGGGCTCCACGCCCTGTTCCTGGGCCTCGTCCTCGAACGCCCATTGAATCTGTTGCTGCTGCTCGGTTTCACTCAAGGCGGCGATTTCCGCGAGCAGTTGCGGATTGGCCTGAGCGAAGCGCTCCAGCGCGAGCGCCTGGCGGGATTCTTTTGCAATCATTTTTCTACCTGTTCGCCGGCCTGCCGGCTTTTTGTCAACCGGCTGAAATCTATCAGTTTTCATTCAGCGGTTACTAGCCGTCGCCAGCAGCAAAACCTCTACACGAAACGACAGGCCAAAAACACAAAAGGCGCCTGATTTTCATCAGGCGCCTTTCGAAATATGGGGTGGACGAAGGGAATCGAACCCTCGACCACAGGAATCACAATCCTGCGCTCTACCAACTGAGCTACGTCCACCATATGCTGCTGACTTGCGGCTTTCTCACACCTCAGTGCGAGGTGGTGAAAGCATGAATGGTGCGGACGAAGAGACTCGAACTCTTACAGCTTGCGCCGCTGGAACCTAAATCCAGTGTGTCTACCAATTTCACCACGTCCGCGTGAAGCATTTAAAGCAAAGGCGCCAGACTTTCATCAGGCGCCTTTTGGAATATGGGGTGGACGAAGGGAATCGAACCCTCGACCACAGGAATCACAATCCTGCGCTCTACCAACTGAGCTACGTCCACCATATTGCTGTTACTTGTGCCAAAGCTGCCTTGATTGGCGCACCCGGCAGGACTCGAACCTGCGACCATCCGCTTAGAAGGCGGATGCTCTATCCAGCTGAGCTACGGGCGCATATTTAATCTGCTTTCGCTTGCGATTACAAATTAACGTTTAGCCGTACCAAACAAGCCAAAATTCGCTTATTTTGCCCGACCTTGCTAACCAGTGCTAGGCCCTGCCCGACAAGTGAGGCGCATCTTATAGACCACCCGTCACATCGTCAACATGTTTCTCAAAAAAATTCATTTTATTGAAGGGCTTAGGGCAATTGCCAGACCAAGCACCTTTGCCCTTCGGTCTGCTCATGAGAGAATGCGCGCTCTTTTTTTCTCTCGATGGTTAATCACCCGTCATGACTGCACAACTTATCGACGGCAAGGCGATCGCCGCCAGCCTGCGCCAGCAGATCGCCCAACGTGTCGTTGAACGTCGCCAGCAAGGTCTGCGGACCCCCGGCCTGGCGGTGATCCTGGTTGGCAACGATCCCGCCTCCCAAGTGTACGTATCGCACAAGCGCAAGGACTGCGAGGAAGTCGGCTTCATTTCGCAAGCCTTCGACCTGCCGAGCACTACCCGCCAGCAGGAACTGACCGATCTGATCGATCGCCTCAACGATGACGCGAACATCGACGGTATCCTCCTGCAGCTGCCGCTGCCGGCCCACCTCGACGCCTCCCTGCTGCTCGAGCGCATCCGCCCGGATAAAGACGTCGACGGTTTCCACCCCTACAACATCGGTCGCCTGGCCCAGCGTATCCCGCTGCTGCGCCCATGCACGCCGAAAGGCATCATGACCCTGCTGCAGAGCACCGGCCAGGACCTCTACGGCATGAACGCCGTGGTCGTCGGCGCCTCCAACATCGTCGGTCGCCCCATGGCCATGGAACTGCTGCTGGCCGGCTGCACAGTGACCGTCACCCACCGCTTCACCAAGGACCTCGCCGGCCACGTCAGCCGTGCCGACCTGGTGGTGGTCGCCGCCGGCAAGCCGGGGCTGGTCAAGGGTGAGTGGATCAAGGAAGGCGCGATCGTCATCGACGTCGGCATCAACCGCCAGGAAGACGGCAAGCTGGTCGGCGACGTGGTCTACGAGACCGCCCTGCCCCGCGCCGGCTGGATCACGCCGGTACCGGGCGGTGTTGGCCCGATGACCCGCGCCTGCCTGCTGGAGAACACCCTGTACGCCGCGGAAGAGCTGCACAAGTAAGCCTGCGGCGCGACGACGACGGCACCCTTCGCGGTGCCGTTTTTTTGCCCGCGACCCAGCGATTTTCGCCCCCCAGGTTGACGAACGGTCATCCCGATGGTCAGATGCCGCCCGTTTTCAGGTGTCTGCCGCCGCCGCGCGGCAGGTGAAACGGGAAGCCGGTGCGTCCTTCGGGACCAGTCCGGCGCTGCCCCCGCAACGGTAAGCGAGTGACGCATTCACAAGGCCACTGTGCGCAAGCATGGGAAGGCGAATGCTTCCAGCCTCGCAAGCCCGGAGACCGGCCTGCAAACATCGCGACTGAGAACGGATTCGTCAGTCATTTGGCAAACCTGCGGTGGGCGGGCACGAGCCGGTAATCTGGCGCGCGTTCGCCAGTACCCTCCTGTGCGCTTCCCGAAAGTTCCTTTTCGAGAAGTCGATGAATACACGTAATCTTTCGCTGATTGGCTGCCTTCTGGGCTGCAACGAGGCCGCGCTCGCGGCTGCGCTGACCCTGGACCAGCAGATCGTTTCGGCACCCCCGGTGGAGTCCACCACCATCGCGCAGATGGCCCGCTACGGCAGCAAGGTCGAAGTGGTGGAGCGCGCGCAGATCGAACGCGCCGGCCCCAGCGCCGACATCACCCGCGTCCTGCAGATGTTCGTCCCCGGCCTGTACGTCGCGCCCAAGCAGGGCCCGTTCGACTACGGCACCTACTCGCTGCTGGGCGGGCGCAACGACGACACGCTGATCCTGCTCGACGGCGTGCGCCTGAACAACCGCCTCTACGGCGGAATCTACATCGACACCCTGCCCGCCGCGGCGATCGAGCGCATCGAAGTGCTCAAGGGCGGCCAGAGCCTGCTGTTCGGTACCCAGGCGGTCTCCGGCGTGATCAATATCGTCACCCGCAACGCCCAGTCCCGCGCGGCCTCCGGCCAGGTCAACCTGGGTGTCGACAGCTTCGCCGGGCGCAACGGCGACGCGCGCATCGAACGCATCTTCGGCAACGGCTGGGGCGATCTCGGCCTGCTGGCCTATGTCAGCCACAACATTTCCGAGGGCTACCAGCCCTACCACAGCAGCGACATCACCCGGACGGTCAGCGACAGGAAGCGCAGCTACGAGGTCAACACCTTCGGCGCCAAGGCCGCGCAGAGCTTCGGCGACGACAGCCGCCTGGAACTGTTCTACCAGTACAGCGCCGCCAGCCTCGACTTCCTGCGCCCCGACGCCAACCGCAACACCACCAACGACCGCGTCCAGCAGATCGCCACGGCGACCTTCCAGCAACACCTGAACGAAGATTTCAGCTACTTCGTCAAGGGCCACATGAACGACTGGGACACCCGCTACGACCGTGTCTACAACAATGCCGACGGCAGCCCGCGGGTGCTCAACCACAACGACTACTGGGGCTTCAGCGACTGGGGCGTGCAGGCCGAGGGCACGGCGCTGCTGCCCGGTGGCCACACCCTGGTGTTCGGCAGCGACAACCAGTTCTACAAGGGCAAGGACGATGTGCTGAAGATCGACCAGAACCAGGCCGAGGCCCACGCCCTGTATGTGCAACTGCGTCCGGAAATCGCCGCCCTGCCCGACTGGCACCCGAGCATCGGCGTGCGCCGCGAGCATCTGAGCGGCGGCGACAGCGCCACCGTGGGCATGTTCACCTCGCTCTACGACCTCACCGACAACCTCAAGCTGCGCGGTCAGTTCGGTTCGGCCTACAAACTGCCGAACGCCGAACAGTTGTACGTCAACGAGCCAGGCGACGAGATGGGCAACCCCAACCTCAAGGCCGAGAAAAGCCGCAATGCCGAACTGGGCCTGGACTACAGCAATCTGCTCCAGGGCCAGCCCTACAGCATCAGCGGCACGCTGTTCCACCGGCGCATCGAGGACCTGATCACCATCGTCGACAGCCAGTGGGTCAACGGCGACGGCGAGATCACCGTGCGCGGCTTCGAGCTCGATGGCCAGGTGCAGCTCAGCGACCGCTGGCAACTGCAGGCGGACATGACCCGCAACCTGAGCGAATCGCGCAACGGCGCAACCATCAACAACATCCCGCACTTCTTCGCCCGCAGCCGGGTCGGCTACGAGTCCGCCGACCGCATGTGGGGCGCCGGCGCGGCGGTGCGCTACATCGGCAGCGTGATCAGCCCGCGGGATATCGACTACGGCCACTACAGCGTGGTCGACGCCGATGCCTACCGCTACCTGGACAGCCAGCGCCAGCACCGCTTGAGCCTGCTGCTGGAGAACCTGCTGGACCGCGATTACACCACCAGCATGGACAGCGGGTCGCGCCGGGTGAGCAACCTGGGCCGGCCGTTCACCGCCGAGGCGCGCTACACCTACAGCTTCTGATGCCAAGCGTCGGGGGCCGCTTTACGGCCCCCGGCAACCAGCCCCTTCTCGCCAAGGACCCTCGCATGCAGGAAAAGGACATCCCCAGCAACCCGGAGTGGTCGCACATCCCCGACCACGCCCGCCACGTCATGCTCTGCACCGGCCCGCGCTGCACCCTGCGCGGGGCGCTGAAAGTCTGGAAGACGGTGCGCAACGAGCTGCTCGCGGCACAGCGCATGGAAACCGCCGACGGTGTCCTGCTGACCCGCACCCATTGCCAGTTCCCGTGCAACCTCGGGCCGGTGGCGACGGTCTACCCGGACCGTTGCTGGTACCGCATCGCCAGCCACGACGATGCGCGGCGGCTGGTGCGCGAACACCTGATCGACGGCCAGCCCGTGCGCGACCTGCTGCTCAAGGGAGTCGGACAATGAGGCACCTGGTCTGGCTGTTGCTGCTGGGTCTGGGCAGCGCCCACGCCCTCGAATACCGCAACTGCGGCGAAACCCGGGTGCTCACGCACACCCCGCCACAACGTATTCTCGCCCTCAACCAGCACGCCGCCGACCTGTTGCTGGCACTGGATGCGGGGCCCGCGCTGGCCGCGGTCAGCTATATAGATGACGACGCCGGCGCGCTGAAGGACAACCGCTACCGCGGCGTGCCGCTGCTGTCGCGTCAGTACCCGTCCCAGGAAGTCTTCTACGCCGGGCGCTTCGATCTGGCGGTCGGCGGTTTCGCCAGCGCCTTTCGCGAGGGCGTCGGCTCGCGCAACGACCTCGCCCGCCTCGGCATCGCCAGCTATCTGCTGGAAAACGCCTGCGCCACACCCCCCGCGTCCGGCTTCGCCGCCATCGAACATGACCTGCGCACGCTCGGCCAGGTGCTCGGTCGCCCGGCACGCGCGCATGAGCTGATCACCCGGCAGCGCGACGATCTGCAAAAAGCCCGCGCGATCGCCGCCGGACACCCGCCGCTGGCCGTCTTCTACCTGGACAGCGAAACCCGCGGCCTCGACAGCGAGGGCCGGCGCGGTTTCGTCAGCGAGCTGATCGCCGTGGCCGGCGGGCGCAACATCCTGGCCGACATCGACCTGCACCGGGTCACGGTGGACGCGGAAAGCCTACTGAGGCACGACCCGGACGTGCTTCTGCTGGCCGACGCCGTGTGGTCCCGGGCCAGCGCCAAGCGCGACTACCTGCGCCGCCATCCGGCCCTGTCGCATCTGCGCGCGGTGCGCGAGAACCGCATGATCGATGTACCCTTCACCCACCTGCTCGCCGGTGAACACAGCGCCCGCACCGCGCTGTACCTGGCGCGGGAACTGGCGAAGATCCGCAACTGAAGGGCGGCAGCCGATTCGGCTGCGAAACCGCCGGTTTCAGCTTTCCCGGCTGGGCGTCTGACATGCTTCAGCCGGGATTGCGCCGGCATCGGGAGGACAATGGTCGCATCGCCAACCCCCGGATGCGTGCCCCGATGCAAACAACAAATACGGTCCTGATGATCCGCCCGGCGCGGTTCGCCTTCAACCCGGACACCGCCCTCAACAACCGTTTCCAGAAGCCCGTGCTGGACGCCGAGGCGGCACAGCGCAAAGCGCTGGAAGAATTCGACGGCTATGTCGATACCCTGCGCCAGCATGGCGTGGAGGTGCTGGTGGTGCAGGACACTCCGGCGCCGCACACCCCGGACTCGATCTTTCCCAACAACTGGTGGAGCAGCCACGCCGACGGCAGCCTGGTGCTGTACCCCATGGAAGGCCGCAACCGCCGCCTGGAACGGGACAAGGGTGTGCTGCGGGTGCTCGACGAGCGCTTCGCCATTCGCAACACCATCGACCTCAGTTCGCTGGAGCAACAGGAGATCTTCCTCGAAGGCACCGGCAGCATGGTCCTCGACCGCGAACACCGCATCAGCTACGCCTGCCATTCCGGGCGCACCCACGGCGAGGCGCTGCGCGAATTCGCCGAGCGCCTGGACTATCGCCTCTGCGTGTTTCATGCCGTGGACCGTCACCAGGCACCGATCTACCACAGCAACGTCATGATGAGCGTCGGCCGTCAGCTCGCCGTGGTCTGCCTCGACGCCCTGCCCAATGCCGCCGAACGCTACACCCTCGAACGCAGCCTGCGCGACACCGGCAAGGACATCCTCGCCCTGGACTTCGACCAGCTCGAAGGCTTCGCCGGCAACATGCTCGAAGTGCACGACAAACAAGGCCAGGCGCTGCTGGTGATGTCACGCAGCGCCTGGAACTCGCTGAGCCCGGCGCAACGCCGCCAGGCCGAACGCCACAGCCACCCGGTGGTGGTGAACATCGACCATATCGAACGCATTGGCGGTGGCAGCGCGCGCTGCATGCTCGCCGAAGTGCACCTGCCCGTTCGCAACTGAAACCGCCTAGCAGAAGGACGCCATCATGACCCGCTATATCGACGTGACCGATCTCAGCCACCTGGTTGCCCGCAAGGGCCTGACCACTTGCCTGGAGGAAATGGCCGAGTACATCCGCCAGGACTATCTGCGCTGGCACGACTTCGAAAAATGCGCACGGGTGGCCAACCACTCGCCGGACGGCGTGATCGAACTGATGCCGGCCTCCGACGCCAACCTGTACGCCTTCAAGTACGTCAACGGCCATCCGAAGAACACCCGCCACGGCATGCTCACGGTGATGGCCTTCGGCGCCCTCGGCGACGTGGATACCGGCAAGCCGCTGCTGCTCAGCGAAATGACCCTGACCACGGCGATCCGCACCGCCGCGACCTCGGCCCTGGCCGCGCGCTACCTGGCCCGCCCGGACAGCCGCAGCATGGCGCTGATCGGCAACGGCTCGCAGAGCGAGTTCCAGGCCATCGCCTTCCATGCCCTGCTCGGTATCGAAGAGATCCGCCTGTACGACCTCGACCCACAGGCCACCGAGAAGCTCGCCGCCAACCTCGCCGCCTACCCGGGCATCCGCCTGGTCAAGGCTGCCTCGGTGGCGGACGCGGTGCGCGGCGCCGATATCGTCACCACGGTCACCGCCGACAAGGCCTGCGCGACCATCCTCACCCCGGAGATGATCGAGCCGGGCATGCACCTCAACGCCGTCGGCGGCGACTGCCCGGGCAAGACCGAGCTGCACCGCGACATCGTCGAACATGCCCGGGTAATCGTCGAATACGAACCGCAGAGCCGCATCGAAGGCGAGATCCAGCAAATGCCGGCCGACTCGCCAGTGACCGAGTTCTGGCAACTGGTGAACGGCGAGATCGAGGGTCGCCAGGCAGCCGACCAGGTCACCCTGTTCGACTCCGTCGGCTTCGCCATCGAGGACTACTCCGCACTGCGCTACGTGCTGGATGTGGCCAAGGCCCTGGAGATCGGCAGCGAGATCGAGCTGGTACCGGACCTGCGCGACCCGAAAGACCTCTACGCCCTGCTTCAGCCCGCGGTGACCGCGGTGCAGAAGAAGCGCGCCTGACCCAGCCGAATCCGCCGCGGCAGCCCCGCGGCGGATCGGAAACCGCTGTCGCAAAGCCAAAACAGGAGGTGCTCCAGCCGAATCGGCTGCCGATGCAGCACTAACAACATATTCCGGTAGTCGGCACCGGCCCGAACGACACAAAAAATCCGCTGTCATCGCGCATCCTGAGCCCCGACCGAAGAGTCATTACAAGACCACGAGGCCTAGGCCTACGAAGCGTTTCACTGCCCTACATCAACTACAAAACACAGGGACCACATCTATGACTTCGCTGCGAAAACTTCTCGGCGTCCTGCTCCTGCCACTCTGCGCCAGCGCGGCCCAGGCCCAGGAATGGAAAGAAATCCGCTTTGGCGTCTTCCCCGAATATCCCCCCTTCGAGTCCGTCGCCGCCGACGGCAGCCTGCAGGGCTTCGACATCGAGCTGGGCAATGCGATCTGCGCCAAGCTGGAAGTCAAATGCACCTGGGTACACAACGAATTCGACGGCATGATCCCGGCGCTGCGCGCACGCAAGTTCGACGCCATCATGTCGTCCATGGCGGTCACCCCGGCACGCCTGAAGCAGATCGATTTCAGTGATCGCCTGTTCCTCAGCCCGACCTCGGTGATCGTGCGCAAGGGCGCCGGCTTCGGCGAAACCCCGGAATCCCTCAAGGGCAAGAAGGTCGGCGTGCTGCAGGGCTCGCTGCAGGAAGCCTACGCCCGCGCCAAGCTGGCACCGCTGGGCGCCGAAGTGAAGGCCTACCAGGCCCAGGACCAGAACTACGCCGACCTGATCAATGGCCGTCTCGACGCCACCGTCACCGACAAGCTGGAAGCCCAGCTCAACTTCCTCACCAAACCCGAAGGCGCCGACTTCCAGAGCGGCCCGGCGATCAAGGATCCGACCCTGCCGCTGGACATCGCCATGGGCGTGCGCAAGAACGACGCCGAACTCAAGGCCCTGCTCAACAAGGGCATCGCCGCGGTGCTGGCCGATGGCACCTTCGCGAAGATCCAGCAGAAGTACGTCGGCGATCTGGATATCTACAACGAGTAACCCCGCCGGCCGCTGACCGGGCTCGCGCCTGGTCGGCGGCACCACGAGCGCCCATCGAGATTTTCCCGTGAACGACTTCCTTCACTCTGTCGGCTTGCAGGCCCTGAGCCTGCAGGGCTTCGGCCCGCTGTTGGCGCAAGGCACCTGGATGACCCTCAAGCTGGCACTGCTGTCCCTGGCGTTGAGCCTGCTGCTGGGCCTGATCGGCGCCAGCGCCAAGCTCTCGCCGCTGCGCCTGCTGCGCCTGCCCGCCACCCTCTACACCACCCTGATCCGCAGCGTCCCGGACCTGGTCCTGATCCTGCTGATCTTCTACACCTTCCAGATCTGGCTCAACGACTTCACCGAGTGGATGGGCTGGGGCTACTTCGAGATCGATCCGTTCGCCGCCGGCGTGCTGACCCTCGGCTTCATCTATGGCGCCTACTTCACCGAGAACTTCCGCGGCGCGATCCTCAGCGTGCCCGCCGGACAGCTGGAAGCGGCTACCGCCTATGGCCTGAGCCGCGCGCAGCGCTTTCGCCTGGTGCTGTTCCCGCAACTGATGCGCTTCGCCCTGCCGGGGCTGGGCAACAACTGGCTGGTGCTGCTCAAGTCCACCGCGCTGGTCTCGATCATCGGCCTGGCCGACCTGGTCAAAGCCGCGCAGAACGCCGGCAAGAGCACCAGCAACGTCCTGTATTTCCTGATCATCGCCGGGCTGGTCTACCTGCTCATCACCACCCTCTCCAACCGCCTCTTCAAGCGGCTGGAACGGCGCTTCAACACCGGCATCAAAGGGCTGACATCATGATCGAACTGATCCAGGAATACGGCCTGGCCTACCTCTACCACGATGGCGCCGGGCTCTCCGGGCTGGCGATGACCCTGTGGCTGTTCGTCGTCACCATGGTCGCCGGCTTCTTCCTCTCGCTGCCCCTGGCGCTGGCGCGGGTATCACGCAAGCCCTGGCTGCGCTGGCCGGTGGAGTTCTATACCTACCTGTTCCGCGGCACCCCGCTGTATATCCAGTTGCTGATCTGCTACACCGGCCTCTATGGCCTGGAGGTGATACGCGATCACGACCTGCTCGACCGCTTCTTCCGCAACGCCCTGAACTGCACCCTGCTGGCGTTCGTCCTCAACACCTGCGCCTACACCGTGGAAATCTTCGCCGGCGCCATCCGCAACATCCCCCACGGCGAGATCGAGGCGGCCCAGGCCTACGGCCTGCATGGCTGGAAGCTCAACCTGTTCGTGGTCCTGCCGGCGGCGCTGCGGCGCTCCCTGCCGGCCTACAGCAACGAACTGATCCTGATGCTGCACGCCACCTCGCTGGCCTTCACCGCGACCATCGCCGACATCCTCAAGGTGGCCCGCGACGCCAACGCCGCGACCTTCCTGACCTTCCAGGCCTTCGGTATCGCCGCGCTCCTGTACATGCTGCTGTCCTTCGCGCTGGTCGGGCTGTTCCGCCTGGCCGAACGACGCTGGATGCGTTTTCTCGTTCCTTCCCGAGGCTGACCCATGACCACTTCCGCACACGCCTTGTCGACCCAATCCACCTTCACCGCCGAACCCATGGCCGCCACCAGCAGCGCCGCGATCAAACTGACGGTGGACTCGCTGCACAAGAGCTACGGCGATCACCAGGTACTCAAGGGCGTCTCGCTGCAGGCACGCAAGGGCGACGTGATCAGCCTGATCGGCGCCAGCGGCTCGGGCAAGAGCACCATGCTGCGCTGCATCAACTTCCTCGAACAGCCGGACGCCGGCGCCATCACCCTCGACGGCCAGACCATCGAGATGCGCCAGGGCCGCGGCCCGCACCCGGCGCAACTGCAGAACCTGCGCACGCGCCTGGCCATGGTGTTCCAGCACTTCAACCTGTGGAGCCACATGACCGTGCTGGAAAACATCACCATGGCGCCACGCCGGGTACTCGGCGTCAGCCAGCAGGACGCCGAGGCACGGGCGCGCACCTACCTGGACAAGGTCGGCCTGCCGGCGCGCGCCGCCGAGCAGTACCCGGCGTTCCTCTCCGGCGGCCAGCAACAGCGGGTCGCGATCGCCCGGGCCCTGGCGATGGAGCCGGAGATCATCCTGTTCGACGAACCGACGTCAGCCCTTGACCCAGAGCTGGTAGGAGAAGTCCTCAAGGTGATACAGACGCTGGCCGAGGAAGGTCGTACCATGCTCATGGTCACCCACGAGATGGGCTTTGCCCGTCAGGTGTCCAGCCAGGTGCTGTTCCTGCATCAGGGGCTGGTCGAGGAACAGGGAAGCGCGAGCATTCTCGATCAGCCGCAGAGTCAGCGCCTGCAGCAATTTCTTTCCAACCGCTTGAAGTGAAACATCGCCACCATGGATACCAAGGCCAACTCCCCCCACGCCACGCCGCCGCTGGACCGCATCGACGAAGCGATCATCGACGTGCTGCGCCACAACGGGCGCATCACCTACGAGAAGCTGTCGTCACTGGTGCACCTGACCCCCAGGCCCTGCCTGGAGCGGGTGCGCAAGCTGGAGAGGCGCGGGGTGATCCGCGGTTACGGGGCGATCATCGATGTGCAGATGGTCTCGCCGGGGCTGTCGCTGCTGGTCCTGGTGGCGTTGTCGAACCAGAGCGGGCGTTCCGCGCAGAAGGCCTTCGAGGCCTGTGTGCGGGCCTGCCCGCAGGTGTTCGAGTGCCAGCTGATCAGCGGGCATTTCGACTACAGCCTGCGCATGCGTTGTCGCGACATGGAGCATTACCGGGTGCTGACCGAGACCTGGATGAACAATGACGAACTGCATATCGACAAGCTGGTGGCGCATCCGGAGCTGGCGGTGGTGAAGAACACCGCGCCACAACTGTAGGCTTCCATGTAGCCTGCTCTGGCCCTATCGCTGCATGGGTATCTACACATCTTTGACGGCCTGGCGGGGAACCGCATAAAGGCCGCCAGGTGCCCGTCTTGAGTCTTGCAGCGCCCTCCAGATCGAGCGCCGCCCGCGCGGCGCATCGCGAGCTCGCTCGCTCCTACATTCGTTGCAACGTACCTATGCCTGACAGGCCATGGTTGACCGCCTTGTTGGTACGATGCGGTACCGCGTCGAGCCCAAAAGCCTCCCCACGATGAATCGCCAGGCACCAAAGGCTGGCAACGCCGCTCTCACAGGCCATGGCACGTTGCAAAAAATGTAGGAGCGAGCGAGCTCGCGATGCGCCGCGCGGGCGGCGCTCGATCTCACAGGCACTGTAGGGCTCAAGACAGGCACCTGGCGGCCTTGATGCGGTTTCCGCCAGGTTTCCAGAGATGTGTAGATACCCATGCCTATCGCTGGCAAGCCAGCTCCCACAAGGTCAGCGGTGCACGCGATCCTTGTGGGAGCGGGCATTGCCCGCGATGAGGCCACAGGCAGAGCCCCCCCCTACACCGCCTTCACCCGCCATTCCCGCGGCTGCTCGAAGCGCGCCACCCACTCCACCACCTGCCCCGCCGGCATCGGACGCGAGATGCCATAGCCCTGGGCAACATCGCAGCCCAGATCCATCAGCAGCTCGCCATGGGCCACCGTCTCCACCCCCTCGGCAATCACCTGGCGACCGAACGCCTGGGCCAGGCCGATCACCGCGCGGGTCAGGGCCAGGTCATCCTGGTCGTGGAGGATGTCCTGGATGAAGGACTTGTCGATCTTCATGGTCTGGGTCGGCAGGCGCTTGAGATAGCTCAGCGACGAATAGCCCGTGCCGAAATCATCCAGCGAGAAGCGCACGCCGAGACGCTGGCAGGCCTCCAGGCAATCGCCGACCCGCTGGATGTTCTCGATCGCCACCGACTCGACGATCTCCAGATCGAGCATGTCCGGCGCCACCGCGGCATGCCGCGCCAGCAGGCGCTGCAGGCGCGCGACGAAGTCGTCACGCTGGAAATGCCGCGCGGCGATGTTGACGCTGACCGGCCAGTAGCAGCCCATGGCCTGCCAGTGCTGCATCTGCGCCAGCGCACGGTCGATCACCCATTCGCCGATATCGACGATCAGGTCGGTACGCTCCACCAGCGGCAGGAAGTCCCCCGGCGGCACCACCCCGCGCAGCGGGTGATTCCAGCGCAGCAGCGCCTCGAAACCCACCACCGCGCCACTGCGCATGTTGACCTTGGGCTGGTAGTACAGCGCCAGATCGCCATGGTGCAAGGCGTGGCGCACCTGCTCGACAGTCTGGTGAGTGGCCTTGACCTCCTTGTCCAGCGACACGTCGAACAGGTGGTAGCGATTGCGCCCGCGCTGCTTGGCCAGGTACATGGCCTGGTCGGCATGCCGCAGCAGGGTATCGGCGTCGTCGTTGTCGCTGGGGAACTGGGTCACGCCGATGCTCGCGCTGACGCTGATGGAGCGCCCGCGAATCACGCAGGGCACGGCGATCGAGCGCAGCACGCGCTCGAGAATGTCCTGCAGGCACGGCGGGCCCTGGAGGTCGCCGAGGATCATCACGAACTCGTCGCCGGACAGCCGCGCCACGGCATCGCCAGCACCGAGAAAGCGCTTCAGGCGCCTCGCCACTTCCACCAGCAGCAGGTCGCCGCTGGCGTGGCCGTAGCCATCGTTGACCGCCTTGAAGCCATCCAGGTCGAGCATGCACACCGCCAGCCGCGTCTTGGTCGCGCGGGCGCGCTGCACGGCTTCGTCGAGCAGTTCGCCGAGGCAGGAACGATTGGGCAGGCCGGTGAGCATGTCGTGTCCGACCCGCCATTGCAGGGTATGCAGCAACTGGCGCTTGTGGGTGACGTCGAAACGAATCGAGGCGTACTTGCGCACTTTGCCCGTCTCGCTGTCGAACAACGGCACGATGGTGCTGTCGACCCAGTACAGCGAACCGTCCTTGGCGCGGTTGCACAACTCGCCCTTCCACACCTGACCGGACGTCAGGGTCCGCCACATATCACTGAACACTTCCGGCTCATGCTGGCCTGAATTGAGGATGCGGTGATCGGCGCCCAGCAGCTCTTCGCGGCTGTAGCCGGAAACGATGCAGAATTGGTCGTTGACGTAGGTGATGCGACCGCTGAGGTCGGTCTCGGAGAAGATAGCGGCGGCGTCCACCGCCGTGCGGTAGGTTTCATCCATGCCCCACCCCACTCGGAAATGTCCGTTCCATCGTAGTAATTGGCAAGTCGAGACGCACGATAAAGCTCCATGAGCCGCAGGAAAAGCACGGGTTGATCTCTGCGAAACCCGCTGCGGGAAAACCTGTCCAGGGTGCAAATTCTACGAGAAGCATCACCTTTTGCAATGCAAGGTGATGGCACTGGAGGTTGTCCTTTAAAATTATTTATCGTTAAGTTCTTGATTCTAAAAGGGAATTGAGCGATGGAAATTTCAAGTTTGGGGTCAGCCATCAGACGCTATCGCAAGGTTGCCGGGCTCACCCAGGCTGAACTCGGCGAAAAAGCCGGCTTCGACCCCAAGACCATAAGCCGCTTCGAAACCGGTACCTATACCCCCAGTGTCGAAGCGCTGTTCGTATTTGCCCGTATTCTGGGCGTCCGCCTCACTGCCTTTTTCACCGACCTCGACAGCGAAGACGAACAGCGCGCCTACCTGTTCGGGGTCATCCACAAAGCCCCGCGCCAGGACTTGCGCAAACTGATCGCCGCCGTCGACCAGGCCCTGTCCGAGCCGTAGGCACACACACCGCGACGAAATGGTTCGCGGCCCTCGATGAACAAGCAAGCTACGACTCAACTGGTCAGACCGGTAAAACCAATTATCGGCCAGACCCTTGCGGAGTGGAAAAATCGGGCGCACACTGGCCCCGCACTGGACATACCGGTAAGACCACAATAATTAAGTCCGACGCGCCATCACACGGCAGCCAGGACACCGACCAGAGATCCCTCCCATGCTCAAATGGTGCTCGCGTTCGATCTTCCTCCAAGTAGTGCTCGGCCTGATGCTCGGCATCGCCTGTGGCCTGAGCTTTCCCGACCTCTCCCTGCAACTCAAACCTCTAGGTGACGGCTTCATCAAGCTGATCAAGATGCTGATCGGCCTGATCGTGTTCTGCGTGGTGGTCAGCGGCATTTCCGGTGCCGGCGACCTGAAGAAAGTCGGGCGCATCGGCCTGAAATCGGTGATCTACTTCGAAGTCCTGACCACCATCGCCCTGATCCTGGGCCTGGTGTTCGCCTTCAGCACCGGCATCGGCAGCGGTGCCAACATCCATCTGGAACAGTTGTCCAGCAGCGAAGCCGGCGCCCTCGCCGAGCGCGGCCAGCACATCCACGGCACCGCCGCGTTCCTCATGGACCTGATCCCCACCTCGGTGGTCGGTGCCTTCGCCGACAACAACATCCTCCAGGTTCTGCTGTTCTCCGTGCTGTTCGGCAGCGCGCTGAACCTGGTGGGCGAGTCGGCCTCGGGCATCTCGCGGCTGATCAACGAACTGAGCCATGTGATCTTCCGCATCATGGGCATGATCGTGCGCCTGGCACCGATCGGCGTGTTCGGCGCCATCGCCTTCACCACCAGCAAATACGGCCTCGACTCGCTGCAGCACCTGGGCGGCCTGGTGGCGCTGTTCTACCTGACCTGCGCCGGCTTCGTGCTGGTGATCCTCGGTCTGGTGATGCGCCTGTCCGGACTCAAGCTGCTGCCCCTGCTCAAGTACCTGCGCGAAGAACTGACCATCGTCCTCGGCACCGCTTCGTCCGACGCGGTACTGCCGCAGATCATGCGCAAGCTCGAACACCTGGGCATCGGCAGTTCCACGGTCGGCCTGGTGATTCCCACCGGCTATTCCTTTAACCTCGACGGCTTCTCCATCTACCTGACCCTGGCCATCGTGTTCATCGCCAACGCTACCGGCACGCCGCTGGCCATGACCGACCTGCTGACCATCCTCCTGGTGTCGCTGGTGACTTCCAAGGGCGCCCACGGCATCCCCGGCTCGGCGCTGGTGATCCTCGCCGCGACCCTCACCGCGATTCCGGCGATCCCCGTGGTGGGCCTGGTCCTGGTGCTGGCGGTGGACTGGTTCATGGGCATCGGCCGCGCCCTCACCAACCTGATCGGCAACTGCGTGGCTACCGTGGCCATCGCCCGCTGGGAGAAGGACATCGATCTCGACCGCGCGCACAACGTGCTCAGCGGCAAGCAGGGCTACGGCTTCCAGGCGCGCAAGACGGCCCATCAACAGGAGTTCTAGGGTCTGTATGAAATGTATTCGAGCGAAGGCCAGGCAAGGCGAAAACGGGCGAGGAACGGCCGGGGTCGCGCCCGACTTTACTGGAGTAAATGAGCATTCCGAGCCCGTTTTCAACGCAGCATGGGCGAGCTCGGATGCATTTCGTACAGAGCCTAAGGTATGACTGACCTCTCACGGAGCAACATGTGATCACCTCATCGACAGTAGTGAACGGCGTGGTCGAGAAACTGCGCCAGGCCCTGGCCCGCGGACAGTGGCGCTGCGGCGAGATGCTCCCGGGCCAGCGTGAGCTGGCCGAGCAACTGGGCATCAGCCGACCGAGCCTGCGCGAGGCGGTGACCGTGCTGGAAACCCTTGGCCTGGTCCGCTCCATGCCCGGCAAGGGCGTGCTGGTGCTCGACGCCGACAGCGCCGAGCCGACGCTGGTCCCGGCCGCGGTGGCCGAGGCCAGCCTGGAGGATGTCCTGCAACTGCGCTACACCCTCGAACCCTTCATCGTCGGGCTGGTGGCGCAATCCATCAGCAACCAGGAAACCGGCCAGTTGCGCCTGACCCTGATGGACATGCGCGAAGCCCTCGACGCCGACGATGCCGAGGCCGGGGTCAATGCCTACATCGCCTTCCACGAGGCGCTGTTCGCCCTGACCTCCAACCCGATCTTCCAGAGCGTGGTGCAGCAGACCAGCAATGCCCTCAAACAGAGCGCCCAGGTGCTGCGCAAGTCCCCCGAGCACCTGGCCGCGCGGCTGGAAGAGAACGAAGCGGTGGTCCGCGCCATCCGCAACAAGGACAGCGCCCAGGCCAGCGCGCAGATGCGCCGGCACATCCTGCAGGAAGGCCGGCGCATGGGTATCGAACTGAAGATCCCGGACGAACAGCCGGGTCGTTGAATTCCAGGAGTGCGAGCATGAACACTTCCCTGCCCTTCCTCATGGCCGGCGGCGCACGCCGGATGTCCGCGGAGGACATCTATCCGCAGTTGTTCGACGCGATCCTCGAACAGCGCCTGACACCCGGCACCCCGCTGACCGAACTGGCCCTCGGCCAGGCCTTCGGGGTCAGCCGCACGGTGATCCGTCGGGTACTGGGGCGGCTGTCGGACCAGCAGGTGATCGTCCAGCGCCCGGCCCATACCGCGCGCCTGGCGGCGCCGGACCCGCGGCAGGCGCGCCAGGTCCTGAGCGCCCGGCGGCTGGCGGAAACCACCCTGATCGAACTGGCCGCGCGGCGCTCACGACCCGGGCAACTGCGCCAGTTGCGCGAGCTGATCGCCCGCGAACGCCTGAGTCATGAGCAGGGCCAGCGCTGCACGGCAATTCGCCTCGGCGGCGAGTTTCACCTGAAGCTGGCGGAGATCGCCGACAACGCGCCACTGACGCGTTTTCTCAACGGCCTGGTGCCGATGACCTCGCTGATCATCGCCAAGTACGAACAGCACGGTTGCGAGCATTGCGCCTGGGAAGAACACGCGGCGCTGGTGGATGCCCTGGAGGATGGCGACAGCGAGGCCGCGCTGCGTCTGATGCACCTGCATCTGGATCGCATCGAGGCCAAGCTGGAACTGGATTAAGGATCCCATGTTGGGGCTGCTTCGCAGCCCTTCGCGAGCAAGCTCGCTCCCACAAGATACGTGCAATCCTGTGGGAGCGAGCTTGCTCGCGAAGGGCCGCAAAGCGGCCTCAATAGGCTTGACTGACCGGTATTTTCCCTAGGGCTGTTTTGCCGTGGTGTCGTGGTTCGACCAGTCCACCAGCAGGCTGTAGCCCACCGCCAGCAGGGTCGGACCGATGAACAGGCCGATGAAGCCGAACGCCAGCAGTCCGCCGAACACCCCGAGCAGCACGATCACCAGCGGCAGGTCGCCGCCGCGGCTGATCAGGTAGGGTTTGAGCACGTTGTCCACGCCGCTGATGATGAAGGTGCCCCAGATGCCGAGGAAGATCGCCATGCCGTAGTCGCCCTTCCAGGCCAGCCAGGCGGTGGCGGGAATCCACGCCAGCGGCGGGCCCATGGGGATCAGGCTGAGCATGAAGGTGACCAGGCCGAGGACCAGCGCCCCCGGCACCCCGGCGATGAGGAAACCGATCAGGGCCAGCAGGCCCTGGGCCGCGGCGGTGCCGATCACGCCATTGACGACGCGCTGCACGGTGCCGGCGACCAGGTCGAGGTAATGCTGGCCGCGCTCGCCGATCAGCCGTTCCAGCAGGCGCAGAACGAAAGCCGCCAGCCGGGGGCCGTCACGATAGAAGAAGAACACGAAGACCAGGCTGAGGATCAGCTCGACTATGCCGCTGCCGATCTGCGCGCTGCGCGCCAGCAGCCAGTTGCCGACCTGGCCGAGGTACGGTTTGACCGTGGTCAGCAAGGCCGCGCCCTGCTGGTCGATGGTGTTCCAGTAGCCGACCAGGCGCTCGCCCAGGAACGGGATGCTGCCCAGCCAGGCCGGTGGGTCCGGCAGGCCGTCGACCTGCACGTCGCGGATGAACGCGGTGGCGTCACGCACATGGTCGGCCAGGTTGAAGCCCAGCCAGATCAGCGGCAGTGCCACGAGGATCAGCCAGAGGGTGGTGAGCAGGCTCGCCGCGAGGGTCTCGCGACCGCCGCACAGCCGCGTCACCAGGCGCATCAGCGGCCAGCTGGCATACGCCAGGATCGCGCCCCAGAGCAACGCGGAAATGAACGGGGCCATGACCCAGAGAGCCGCGCCCAGTAAGGCCAGCAGGAGAATCTGCACCAGCAGGCGATCGTTGTTGAGCATGGGGGCCTCTTACACGGAACAAGAACAGACAAACCGGCTGCCATCCTCGTAGGAGCGTGGCTTGCCCGCGAAAGGACCGCAACGCGGTCCCGGCTCACATTGGCAATCCGGGGACCGCTTTGCGGTCCTTCGCGGTGGTTCGTCACACGACGAGCCACGCTCCTACGGGGGGATAGCGCACTCCTAACGAATCAGTTCGACATGCAGGCCAGCAGCCGGCTTGTCGCCGGTCTCCAGTCGCGCCGCCCGCACACCCGCCGCACTCAACTGCTCGCTCCACACCGGCGCCTTCGCCCCGGTCAGGCTGACCCGCAGGCTGCTGTCCAGGTTCAGGCTGCGCGCCAGCAGCGCCACCCAGGTTGCCGGCGGTTCGCCGTCGAGGTCCGGATAGTCGAGCTTGCCGGTACTGCGCAACTCACGCAGCACCGTGGCCGGGGTCGGCAGCAGTTCGCCAAGGGGCTGGTTGGCCTCGAACTGCTCGACGTGCAGGTAGGCGCGCTTGTTGCCGCGGGTGATGGCATACAGCGCGACCAGGGTGTCGTGGTCGTCGCCGCTGCGGCGCAGGAGGATGAACGCCTGGTCTTCGTCCGAGCCGTACAGGCGGGCGTTGCGGAAGATCTCGTTGGCCCACAGGCTGCTTTCACCGCAGTCGCGCTTCTCGCACCAGAACAACGGATAGCCGCCATCGGCCTGCAGCGCCTCGCGGGCAAGGCCGAAGGCCTCGGCGGCAGTGCGCTCCGGCGGCAATTGCCAGGTGGTGGAACTGACCTGGCCACGGCTTTCGATCTTGCCTTCCATGCGCAACTGGCCGCTGATCTTGCGCAGCGCGCCCAGCGGATAGACGCGTTCCTGCTCCTTCGCAGGCTGCTCGTCGAACACCTTGGCATCCTGGGGAATCGGCAGATCGCCGGCGGCATGGGCGGCACCGGTGATCAGCAACAGACCGGCAAGAACGGACTGGACGGCACTCATCGGCGAACCTCGCCGGCGTGACCGGCGTGGCCAGAAGGAAGGGGGCGGCTGTCGTGCTGGGTCATGATTGTCTCCCTGATCAAAACCCGCCAAGCCTCGACAGTTGCCCGATACAAGTCAAGGAATGGCAAAGAAGCGATTGAAACAGTCTGCAACAAGCATTGCGCCGGCTTCGTCGTTCACGTGCAGGTGATGACCACCGGGCAAATGTTCCAGCGTGAAGGGTAGCTGCTCCAGCAACGCCGTGTTGCGCGCCAGCATGCCGTCGTCGGCCACCACCAGGGTGGTCGGGCAGGCGATGCGCCGGACGAAGCTCAGGGCCTGTTCCTCGCTCATGCGCAGCGGCGACGGCAGGGTCAGGCGGCTGTCGCTGCGCCAGCTGAAACCGCCGGGAACCGGCACCAGGCCACGCTGGGCCAGCAGCTCGGCGGCCTCGCGGGTGACCGCGACCATGCCTTTCATGCGGGCTTCCACCGCCCGCTCCAGTTCGGCATACACCGACTTGCGCTTGCTCTCATGGCGCAACTGCGCCTCCAGGGCCATGCCCATGCGCTCGGCGGCGTCCTGCGCCGCCGCGCCTGGTGGAATCACCCCGTCGATCAGCGCCAGGCGCACGACACGCTCCGGCAGACTGCCGGCGAGGATCACCGAAACGATCGCCCCCAGCGAATGCCCGAGCAGGGAGAAGCGCTCCCAGCCCAGTTGCTCGGCGACCCGCAGGACATCGTGGGCGTAGTCCGCCAGGGTATAGCCGGCGCCGGGCGGACGATGTCCGGAATAGCCGTGCCCGGCGAAATCCAGGGCGACGATGCGCAGGCCGTGCAGTTTCGGCGCCAGGCGCGCGAAGCTGTTGGCGTTGTCCAGCCAGCCATGCAGGGCGATGACCGGGCGACCGTCCGGCGGCCCGTACAGATGCGCGGCCAGTTCGATATGACCGAGGTCCAGACGCACTTCTTCGACCTGATGACTCATGCCTGCCGTCCCTCCCAGCGCTGGAACACGGTGCGGATCAGCCGTGCGGTGTCGTCCGGACGCTCCAGCGGGAACATGTGGCCACCGGCGACACTGTGGTTTTCCCCCAGCGGCATGCGTTGCACCGCCTGGGCGTGATGGGCGCGGACAATCCGGCTGTCGCTGCCGCGAACCATGGCCAGCGGCACTTTCAGCTTGCCGGGATGGGCCGGGCGGGTGTGCGGGATGCTGCGATAGATCTGCATCTCGATGGCCGGATCGAAACGCAGGCGCCAGCCCTCGCCTTCCTGCTTCAGGCCATGTTGCAGGTAGGCTTCCAGGCATTCCGGATCAAAGGCGCGGAACAGCGACTTGCCGGCGAAATAGGCACGGGCCTGGTCAAGGTCGGCGAAAGTTTCGCGGCGCCCCTCGGTGCGCCCGGCCGGGGTGATGCGGTCGATGAAGCCCCAGCGCTTGGCCAGCCGGATCAGCCACTGGTCGGCGAGGGTCAGTACCGGCGAGTCGAGCATCACCACCCCGCGATACAGCTGCGGGCAACGCAGCGCCGCATGCAGATGAAGGACACCGCCGAGGGAATGGCCGACGCCCCACACCGGTTCGGCCTGCTGCTCCAGATGGTGGATCAGCTCGTCCACCAGCAGCAGCCAGTTGTCGCCTACCGGAAAGCGCGGGTCATGGGCGTGCTGCGGCAGATGCCTGACCTGGTAATCCGGCGCCAGTCCGGCGAAGAGCTTGCCGTAGGTGGCCGAGGGAAAGCCGTTGGCGTGAGCGAAGAAGATCTGTTGCGACATGACTGACGGCCTGATGCGGAAAAAACTGACATCGATTGTCCGCAACCATCGGAGGGTGAGCAATGTCCGGAACCGCCATCAGCGATGGCACTCCGGTCAGCAATCGGCCAAAGCGCCCTGCTGCGCCGCCGCTGGCGCTCAGAAACCTTCGAACGAGCGCTGCAGGCAGGCCTGGATATAGGCCACCTGGAATTCGTAGGCTTCGCGCACCTGATAACGCTCCTGCTCGTTCAAGTGCGCGCGCTGCATGGCCAGGCAGGACACCTGGAGCATCTTCGCCATCTGGTCGCAGGCCAGTTGGAACTGCTGCAACGACTGCGATTCGCGACGATGGCCGTAACGCCGCACCAGGGCGTCCAGGCGCTCGTCGGCGGCATCATGGAGGACCTGGAACTCGGAGAAATCCAGGTCGTAGTTCAGATTGACTTCGTCCAGCACCTGCCGCAGATCGGCCGAGCAGGCGGGTCCTTCGTTGCGTCCAGTCATGATTGCGTCTCCTGGGACATGACCGCTGTGTAGGCCTCACGCTAGCAAGCGGCCGCCGATGCAACAACTGACAAAAATATCAGTAGCCCAGGTCAGAAGCGCTTGAACGACGCCGGAGTGACCTCTGGCCGCGGATGGAAACCGCGGGTGAGGATGGCGCGGTGATGTACCCGGATTCACGGCTGGCCCTGGACAGCGAACCCTGCAGGTTGTCCAGCGACGTCCCGCGAAAATCGCGTGGGGATGCGGGAGGGGTACGGTCAAGATCGAACAGGGTCGAGGTGCTGCTGCTCCGCGACATTGGCCGAGCCTTGTGGACAGGGGGTGGCGACCCGTGCGGCAAGGGCGGTCCGGAGGTGAAATAGCCTGGCGGTGGGTCGAGGTCCCAATTATCTGGTACCGATGGAAAGGATCGTGCGGAAGGCTCCTGTCGCCGCAAGCCAGCGCGACCAGACACCGACTGACGTTTGAAGAGCATCATCCCCCCGGAAACGAACATGCTGAAGGCGGTGATCATGGTTAGGGTGATCAGCACTTCCTGCCCCACGCCTCTGCTGGTTATCGAGCCCGCCAGTGCCCCCAGCATGCTTACGCTGGAAATCCCGAATACCCACTGCAAAGTCTTATGTCCGTCGGGATCGATATGGTTGACCGGATCCCCCACGCAGTAGGCATAGGCGTTGAGACCACCGGCACCAAAGGGACTGAGGTTGTCCGGCTGGTGGAAGCGGCGCAACGCCGGGCTGTAGGCGCGGTAACTGCCCAGAATGTAGAGATCGCCATGCTCCAGGTACTCGCCGTTGAATCCCAGCAAACCGACGGCATCCCGCGCTGCCGAGTGCGTGCCATAGGCGCAGAAGCACCGGACAAGCCTGCGCTGCCCGTGCATCTCGACCATCGGCGTGTTGAGCCGGTTCGCGGCCAGCAGCAGCGAACGGGCAGGTGTGAAACGAGCAGATTGCATGGCGTCGGTCTCCATGAATGGGCGGCTATTGCGGTATTGGCTAAGGAGTTTGGCGAATCCCCCTCCCCCTGACACGGGGAGGCGGGGACGACGTTGGTCCATCGCTCATCCAGCCGCGTCCGATGGAAGAGCTCGACGACCAGCCCCCGCCAGAGGAACCGCCCAGGGAGCCGAAGGAACCGTGTCTGCTCATGCCACTGGCTATCGACCCTGTGGGTGAGCGTGGCTGCATATGGCTAACAAGACCGATGCGATTCGACGCCGCCTCCGAGTGGATGCCCGATGACGACGGCGACGGCTGATAATTCGGCGGAGGTGTGTCCTCGCGGTAGGCCGGCGGCGTGCCAAGGCGGTAGGCCGGAGGTGAATCAGATCCTGACGTCGGGCGCAGCGCTTGCAGCGGTATGACATTCTGCGCGGCGGGCTCCGGCGACATGGAATGCGAGTCCTGCCTGCCCATCCTCGCGCGAGTCGCTGCCGCGCTGCGCTTGATCATCATGCCCCCACCCGAGGCCAGCGCCCCAATCCCGGCGATCACGGTAACCGCGATCAGCAGGCCCTGGATCTTCTCCTCGGTGGCAATCGCACCGATGAATCCCCCCGCCGCCACCACGCTCGAGACAACGAAGATCGCCAACAGCGGAACGCGCCCGTCCGGGTCGATACGATTCACCGGATCCCCCAGGCAGTAGGCATATGCGTTCAACCCGCCCGCGGCGAACGGGCTGAGGCTGTCCGGCTGGCAGAAGCGCCGCAGGGCCGGGCTGTAGGCGCGATGGCTGCCCAACAGATAGACACCGCCGGGCTCCAGGTACTCACCGTTGAAGCCCAGCGCCGCGCCCTCCCCCGGTGCCGTGGCGCGGCGGCCATACGGGGAAAAGACCTGCCTGCGCGACTGTCCTTCACGCGTCTCCAGCAACGGGCTGGCGTGTCGATCGACGGCCAGCAGCAATGCGCGCGAAGCGCTGGGAGAGTCAGTCTGCATGCTCGTTCTCCAGGGTCGGGTTGACTCACCATAAGCCAGCGCGCGCGCCGATCAAACTGGCAGAACCGCCAGGTAGCGAGAGTCGCGAACTGATATTTTTGTCAGGTTTCAAGCCGGGCAAAGAAGCATATAAGTGTCAGCGTACCTCCTCGAATGGATCGCTCGCGCAGCGGTCCGCACGGACCAAACGTCAGGAGCCACGCCCATGTTCCAGTCCCAGACGGCTACCGCTGGCCAGTCTTTCGCCGCCGATGCCCTGCCCCATGCCCCGTACACTTCCCCGTCCTCGATCAGGCTGACCTTGCGAGAGAAAGTCGTTCTGCAATGGAGCGCCGCGGGCAAGACCTCCTGGGAAATCGCGCACATCCTGCAATGCAGTGAATCGGCGGTGAACTTTCACTTCTGCAACATCCGCCGCAAGTTCGGCGTCACCTCGCGCAGCGCGGCGCTGCTCAAGGCGCTGTCGCAAGGCCTGATCGAGCTGTCCTGAATCCAGCCCCCGCGTTCAATCCACGAGGACCGGCGCCAGCTCGGGAAAATTCGGCGCTGGCTCCGGCGGCCAGGTGTCTCCGGCATCGAAGCTGACATGCACCGCGACCCTGAACACGTTGTTGCGCCGCAGTTGCTGCAGGAAGGCGCGCGGAATCACCACGCCGCCGCTCGCTCCGATGCCGTTGAAGACCTCCATGGCGGTCACCCGATGCTGGTACAGCACCCGCCATTGCAGGGGTTGCCCGACATTGCCGACGCCATTCACGGTGATGTTGAGCATCTGCCCGGTATCGATCATGAACCAGGGCTGGAGGAACAGGCGGGCGCCGCTGGCCGGGACATCGCTCAGCCGCAGGAGATTGCCGCTGACCTGCCAGCACTGGATCGTCGGGAAGCCCCCGCTGACCGTCGCCACCCGCACCTCGCGCAGCGCCGAGGTCCAGGACTGCTCGGCATCGACGACTTCGTAGTACAGCGGCAGCGTCTTGCCCATGTAGGGCGCGATGTGCCGTGCCGGAATCACGCACAGGCGCGGCCCGCCGCCGGTATCGAGCAAGGCGCGCAACGCCCCGGTGCTGCCGGGCGCGCCCCACTGCACCCAGACCCGTTCCTGGGGATGGATCGTCACCTCGCTGTCGAGCAGCGCCACGGTGCCGTGCTCTACATCGAGGGGATCGAGATCGATCCGCGCACCAGTGCCCACGGCCTTGTCCACATCGAGCCAGCGCAGCTCCCGCGGCACGGGCGTGGCCTCGACCTGTACCGTCACCGGACGCGCCTGCGCACTCGGGTTGCCCGAGCGGTCGGTGATCCGGTAGTGGACGAAGCGCGGACCGTCGCCGCGGGCACGGATCATCGCGCCGTCGAACACCAGGTGCAGCGGCTGCTGCAGGTCGTCCTGGGTGAGCATGCGCGTGCCGGCGTGATTGAACTCGAAGGGTTCGGCGTCCCAGTACCAGTCGAGCAGATCCCCCGGCACAGGGTGATGGTAGGCCGGCACTTCGGCGAGCACCTGGTCCTGATGTTCTTCGAGGTAGCGGGCGGTGATGCCCTCGTCGATCACCCGCACGGGAAACAGCAGCCGGCCGTGGTCGACGCCCAGCTCAGGCCGGGTCTTGTCGATGGTGATGAGCAGCGGCCGCGAGCTAGCGAACTCGCTGTTGTAGATGGTGACCTCGTAGACCAGCGTGTGCTGCCCTTCGCTCAACCAGTGCGGCTCGACCTTGAGAAACAGCTCGTCGGGCTGCACCGGAGCGGTCCAGGTGCGTTCGCCGATGGCGATGCCGTTCCACAGCAGCACCAGGCGCTCGGGAAAGCCCGGCGCCGGCGCGGAGTTGTTCCACATGGGAAAGTCGATACGCAACGGGACCTGCCAGGCCTCCCGCGGCAGCAGATTGCTGTCGCCGCCTTCGATGTCGTCGAGCAGCACATCAATGTGCGGCGGGTCGAGCAGGGCCTGGCCATCGGTGAGTGGGCTGGGCATCGCGAAGCTCCTCGGCAAACGGGTGACGAGCTTCATTTAACGGCAAGTGCCGCGCCGAGGTAACTGACAGAACTATCAGGTCGGACAGTGCTACCAGTCGTAGCGCAGACCGAGGTTGGCGCCCCAGGGCTGCTCGATGGCCTGGCCATGGCTGTAGTCGAAGTCGGCATGCAACTGCAGGCCGCGCACCAGTGCCACGGCGACACCGGCACCGACCTCGCCGCGCGAGCCGGACAGGTCATTGGCGAAGACGTTGTCGTTGACCCGTACCTCGTTGCCCGTGGCGAATTCATGGGCATAGGCCAGACGCACATAGGGCTGGACCTTGCGCCCCGCGCCCAGCTCGAAGGTGCGCCCGAAGCTGCTGCCCACCTTGCCGAGCAGGGATCGGGTACGCTCGCCATCGGCTTGCAGGCCGTTGTCCAGGGCATAGGTCTGGCCCTCCACGACCAGCGCCGCCAGTTGGGTATACGGCTCGACGAACCAGCCGTCGTCCAGGGCGAGATGCCGGCCGAATTCCAGCGAGCTGCCCAGGGCATGGCTGGCGTAGTCGCCCTGGGTGCGCTGGCCGTCGCTGAGCATCACGGTCGAGGCATTCTGCAGGCGGTTGAACTTGAGCACGCCATCGAAGTAGTAACCGCTGTGCTGGTCCAGCCAGGTGGCGTAGGCCCCCGCGTAGTAGCTGTCGACGGTGCCCGAGGAGCCACGGCGCAGGCTCAGCTCCGAGCGGCTGTGACCCGCCATCAGCCCCACCAGCCATTGCCCGTCGCCGACCGGCAGCGGCGCGTCGGCACCGAGGGAAACGCCGTGCTGGACCTGCTCGTAGGCCGCCCCGGAAGTGCTGTCGACCCGGTACTTGTTGCCGTAGCTGCGCACCCAGCCACCGGCCTGGGCGCCATTCAGGCGCAGCTCGCCCATGCGGCTGCGCAGCGACGACAGCTCGCCGTACCACACCGTCGGCGCGGCGTTGAACAGGCTGAGCACACTCTGGGTGGCGGGACTGATGGTCTTCAGCGAGGCATCCAGGTACCAGTCGTTACCGTTTTGCACCAGGTCGTAGGAGAAGGTGCCGAGGTCCACCTCGCCGTTGACCAGGGAAAACGCCGCGTCGCCGGCGGCGGCGTGGATCAGGTGCAATTGCCCGTCGACCGCGGGATCGGCACCGCTGCTGCCCACCAGCACGGTGTGCGTGCCGCTGGCGCTGCCGGTGATCTCGAGAAAGTCGGTCTGCCCGGTGGCGAAGTCGGCGTCCATGATGAAGTGACCGTTGCCGGAGAGGTTGCCCAGGGTCAGGCGGTGGAACGCCTGCGCGTCGCCGAAGCGGATCGAACCACCGTCCATGGCCAGCTCGGCGACCTCGCCATCGGCGACCAGGTTCCACTGCGCCTGGCTGTTCAGCGCCAGGTGCTCGACGTTGTGCAACTGCCCGCTGAGGGTCGCGCGGTTCTGCAGGACCAGACGCAGCGCCGCGCCCTCCTCGGCGACGATATCGCCGTCCAGGTGACTGTCGTCGACGCGCACGCTGGCGCTCGATCCGGCCTGGGCCTGGATCAGCACGCCATCGCCGCCGAGCAGGGTCGAGCCATTGCGCACCTCGATATCGCCGCTGGCGCTGGTAAAGGCCGACCCGACCACGATCGCCGCGCCGTCGCGGCCCTCGACCCGGGTGCCGTCGAGGATCACCTTGGCGGTGGTGCCCGGCAGATGGTCGTCGGGGCGCAGGTACAGGCCGTGGCTGGCGCCGCTGATCTGGCTGGCGCTGGCGTTCAGGGTGCCGCCGAACAGTTCGATGCCGAGGCTGCCGTCGCCGCTGCCGATGACCTGGCTGCCCTGCAGGTTCAGGCTGCTGTAGGTGCTGACCCCGGCGCCGACGGTCGCGCCGATGACGGTACTGCCATCGACCCAGGCGCTGGACCCGGTGCTGCCGGTGCGCCCCAGGACCAGGCCCTGGCGCTCGCTGGTGATCAGGCTGCCGCCGCCGATGCGCGCTTCGCCGCCGATCAGCGTCACGCCCGCCCGGGCGCCGGTGGCGGTGACGGTGGTGGCCTTGAGGTCGAGCATCGAACCCAGCCCGGCACGGATGTCCAGGGTGCTGGCGCCGTTCGAGATCAGCTTCGCGCCGTCGGCGATCCGGTAGCTTTTCAGCGGTGTGTTTTCATCGATGATCTGCTCGCGGCCCTGGGCGTGATCCGCGAGCAGGACCAGCGGAGCGAAGGTCATGAGTTTCAGCACACGGACCAGGGGGCGCATGCGAAAGCGAGGAGTGGCTGTCATCTGAGGGGTTCTCTCGTCTGGCTGGAAGTGACCACGGTCAACCCACGCCAACAGACAAGCGGCTCACCGTGAAACGGCGGCGAGACTACAGATGCCAAGCCTAAGAAGATGTAGGAATGGCCTTACGTTACTGACGGTTTATTCGACAGCCCCGTGATCGGTCGAACACGGGGCTGTCGCTCCGAGGTCAGTTCGAGGGGGGCGGAATCGGGCAGGAATTCGTGGGGGTGTGCATCGAGACCACCGCCTCGACATCCAGCGAGGTCACGGTTTCGTCGCCCATCTGGAACGAATAGACCACCTGCGCCCGACCATCGCGGCTACCACCTTCGGGGTTGTAGGTCGGCAGGATGTAGGTCTCGTACGGCTGCACCCGCCAGACGAATCCCGTCGCCGGGGTCGCGCCACCCAGGGTGATGGTCTCGGTCTTGATCGCATCGTTGATGACTTCGCCGCCGCTGATACGGTTCCACGGGGTCCAGGTCAGGGTCAGTTGATCGCCATCGCTGAGGTAGCGGCTCAGGTCCGGGACCTGCACGCGCACCGCCGGGTCCAGCTCGCTGGGGTCGTCGACGTCGTACAGCGAACGACAGGTCAACCAGCCCAGCGGCTGGCTCAGGCCGAGGAACGTGGGCGCGGTGGGGGTCAGGATGATCGCTTCGACGTTGACGTACGCGGTCGGCGAATGCTGCCAGTTGTTCGAACCGGGCGAGCCGATGCGGTAATACACGGGGATCTGCGCGTTGTTGCCGGCATCCTCGATATAGGACCAGGGAATCTCCACGGCGATGGTATCGCCCGGCGCCATGCCGGCCTCGACGATGAAGCGCGCCTCGGGAACCGGCACGTTGTTCCAGTAGAACTCGACGATCTCGCCGGGATTGATCGGCGCCCAGGCGAGGAAGCTCTGCATGGCGTCCTGCCCGGCATCGGCACGCTCCAGGTGATCGAGGTTCCCCGACACCTTGCCGCGGGTCTGCAGGATGTCCAGGACCGGGTTGATCGGGTCCGGCCAGTCCGGGTCGGGCTCGGGACGCGGCGGGCCGATCACCGAGAAATCCACGTCGACGGAAATCGCCGGCGCGACGAAGGGCACCGTGCCACGCAGGACCCGGTAGCTGACGTTGGTCGGCAGCGGTCCCTGGGCATCGGCGTACTCGCTGCGCAGCACCGAGGCCGGCACCGACACCTGAATCGGGGTCACCGGTGAAGAACCGATTTCCTCGGCATACAGCACGGTGCTGCCCCAGGTCACCTCGATGCGATCGCTGGGCTTGGCGTTCTGGAACTCGGGAATCCTCACCACCACACCTTCGCGGGCATCGGCCAGGTCGACCAGGTTGTCGCCTTCCGCCTGCGGCACCTTCGGCGGCAGCAGACCGGTGGGCAGCGGCCCGAGGGCCACGCCCACCGAGGTGTAGTACGACAGGCGACTGAGGTTGGTGGCCTTGTCCATCAGCTCGTAGAACACCACGCAGCCACCGTCACCCTGCGCGCGCACGGTGTCGGCGGAAAAGGTGATCTGCGCGGGCTCGCCGGTCACCGGCGCGCTGCCGGCGATGGGTACGTCGGCGGGGTTCTCGGGCAGCGGCATGGCGATCCAGCGGTAGGTCACCACATCCCCGGGCTGGCGGTCGGCATAGGCCGGGATGGTGGCGACCACGCCCTGCGGATGCTCGACCAGGTACTGATCGGTGATCGGCACCTCGGGCAGCACCAGCGCCGGTGGACGTTCGTCGAACCAGGGCCGGGTGCCGTCGCAGACGATATGCAGCGGTGGCGAATAGCCTTCCTCGTGGTTGTAGCGCAAGACCCAGTAGCGCAGGGTGTAGGGCCCGTCGACCTGCAGCAGGTCGACGGGGATCTTCAGGGTTTTCAGGGGGAAGGTGCCATCGGCGACCGGCGCGGTGATTTCCTGGCTGGCGATCTCGATGAAATCGCTTTCCTGCGGCGCGTGACCGCGCGCCCATTCCAGGTACAGGGTATCGGTGAGTCCCGGACTGAGTGGCAGGTCCCATTCATGGATGGTCACCACCAGGTCGTTGCGCAGGAAATCCTTGTGCAGGGTACCGTCGACATCGACGATCGCGCCCGCCTCCAGCTCCAGCGGTGCCAGCATCCGCGTCTCGGCGCGGCGCCGGAGCTGGTCTTCACGAAAGCGCGCGCGCGCCTGCGCCGCCCTGTCTTGCTGCTGTGAATCTGTCATGTCGTGCATCCTCTTCGAGACCGTTGACGCGCCCGCCACGCTGACCACGACCAGCGTGGCACCGAACGCCTGCGGACCATTTAATACCCGGGACGAAGCGCCGGGTACTGACAGAACTGCCAGGTAGGAACGGGCGACGCACCCGCGAAAAAGCCGGCGCGCCAGGCACCGGCCGGGCAACGCACGGGGGTGATCCGGAATTACCGCGCCGCCCCCTCTTCAGCCTCGGGCGGGGTCGCCAGGCCGCTCTGCCGTTCGGCCAGCAGGTTGCCCGCCGCGCGCATGAAGGTCGTGCCCTCCTCCCCCTGGACCAGACTGGCCAGCTCGTCCTCGCGGTAGAAACGCCGCCCGGTGCCCTGCGCATCGGACAGGCTGGCAAGGCGGTCCAGCGGGTCGTAGCGATAGCTGCCCGCCTGCGCGCCCGCGGTGTCGCTGACCGTGAGCAGGCGCCCGAGGGCGTCGTAGGCGAGCTGGCGGCCCTGTTCGTCGCGGATCAGGTTGCCGTCGGCGTCGTACTCCAGAAGGATCTCCCCGGGGTAGGCCGCGGCGTTGTTGGTGATGCTGGTCAGTTGCGCGGGGTCGGCGGGATTGTCGTAGTGATAGTCGGCGCGGTTGGTCGCCTGCGGCGACTGGGTGATCACCCGGGTCATGTTGTCCAGCCCGTCGAACAGGAACAACTGGCTGACGATGACCTGACCATAGGCATCCACGGGCGGCTGGCTGCCGCTGCAGGTGTAGTTGTACAGGCGGCCGCGCGCATCGTATTGGTAGGTTTCCGCGCGCAGCACCTCGTCGCCCTCCTCCAGGGTGCGGGTGGCCAGGGCATCGACCTCGTTGTAGGTCTGGCTCAGGTACTGGGTGAGCTGGCCGAACTCGAAGGTGCGCAGGACCTCGCGGTCGAACTCGTCGTAGTCGATGAGGGTGTGCACGCGCTGGCCCTGGTCCCGGGTATCGATGCTGCGCAGCCGCCCCAGATCGTCGTAGCCCAGCTCCGTGACGGTGCTGCCCAGTTCGGTATGGAACAACCTGCCGAAACCGTCGTAGCGGTACTCCTGGGTCTGCCCGAGCACATCGGTATAGGCCAGTTGGCGCCCGCGCAGGCTGTAGCTGTAGTGCATTTCGTAGTACTGGCCGTTGTGTCTGCGCGTCTCGCTTTTCAGCTCGCCGGTGCTGAAATAGTCGCGGTGCAGTTCGTCATTCGGCTCATGGCAGTACGTCAGGCGGGCATTCTGGTGGTCGTAGTCGTATTCGCTGGCCGGTTCGCCGACCACCTGACGCAGCGAGGGTTCGTCGCCCAGTTGCGGCTGGTACTCGTAGAGAATGCTTTTTCCCGCCGGCGTGGTCACCTGCGATGGCTGGGTCTGTCCGGGGTCGTAGGTGTAGAGGCGCAGGCGCCCGCCGGTGGTCGAACTGCTCATGCGCAGCAGGCCGTCGAAGGTCTGCTCGCCGAGCACCTTGCCATCCACGCTGATGCGGGTCGGCAGGTCGTCGGCGGCGTGCTCGACATACCGCCGGGTAACCACGGACCCACCTGGCAGCCGCGTCTCGATCAGGCGCGAGAACACGTCGTAGCGGTATTCGGTGTCGAGGTCGCGGGCATCGGTTTCACCGTGGGTCCGGCCAAGTCCGTCGTAGCGGTACTCGTGCAGGCTGACGCGCTCGCCGGCGAGATCGAAGCGCTCGATGCGCGCGGGCTTGTCGAAGCGGTTGAGCCAGGTGACGGTCTCGCCGCCACGCAGCGCGGACGCACCCGTGGCCTGTTTCCAGACGCGCAGGATCGGCCCGTTGGAGGCCGGGGTGCCGATCGGGTCGGTCTCCTCGTGCTGCGCCACCCCGTCGGGGCCGGTCACGCAGCACTGCTGACCCCAATCGTCATAGGCGATGGTGCGCGGCAACGCCCGGGTGTCCGGGCCCAGCCAGTCGTATTCGATTTCGCCGATCTGCTGGCCAAGCTCATCGAACTGCCCGATCCAGATATCGCGCCAGGCCCGGGTGCCGCCATCGACATCCTCGCGTTCCTCGCGCACCGCGCGATTGAGGCCGTCGACCCAGGTGCGGGTGTGTACGTTCTTGACGTCGACCATCTCCTGGCTGGCCTGCTGGCCGTGCAGGCGGGTCAGCGAATAGCTGTAGAAGCGCGAGGCCGCGAACGGCGTGCCGGGTGCCACGGTCTCGCTGACCACCCGGCGCAGGTCGTCATAGGCGTAGCGGATTTCCACATCGTTGTCGTCGCGGGTCAGTACCGCTTCGCCGAGCACCAGGGAGTGTTCCAGGGTGGTGGTCTTGCGGGTACCGTCGGCGGCATTGAGGGTTTCCACGGTACGCAGCACGCCTTCGCCAGGCACAAGCGCGTAGGTGAACGCCGTCACCCGGGGAATGCCATTGAAGGTCTCGATTTCACGAAGCAGACGACCGTGGTGGGTGGCATCGCCGGGCGTCAGCACGTACTCGCGCTGCACCAGGCTCAGCATTCGCCCGCCTTCGGACAGCGACTCCTGGGTGTTGCCCAGCCAGGGCTTGACCGGCATACCGTCGAGGGGCGCGAAGGCCTCGTAGCGAAAGCCGGTGATCAGTACCGGCGCCTCGCCCTCGCCGTCCGGCGCCGGGGTCACGCTGGTCTGCTTGAGGCTGCGGACGAAACCGTCGGGATCCGCCGGGCAGCCGTCCTCGCCGGTCACCGCGTAGTAGGTGTGGCGGGTGGCGATGCCGCTGGCATCGATTTCCAAGGTCAGGTTGCCGTGCTCGTCGAAGCCGGTCTCGAGCGCCTCGCTGCGCCAGCGGCTGGCATCATCGGCCAGTTCCCAGCGGGTCTCCACGCGCTTGGGCAGCTGGAACTGATTGGGTTGCTGGTCGAAGTTCACGTCTTCGGCGTGGTAGGTGTTCAGCGTCCGCCGGATGAAGCGGTTCTGCCGGGTGGTTTCCTCGATCAGCAGATGGAAGCGGTTGTACACGCGCTTGACGGTGCGCACCACGACGCCATCCACCCGGTGCTCGGCGGTGCTGTCGTACTGGTAGGTGTGGTCGATCTTGTACAACTGGTCCAGGCCATCGACCTGATACTCGATGGCCGAACCGTTGCCGAGGAAGTTGCCGACCGAATAGGTGTAGTCCACCTCCATCGGTGGCTGGCCGAAACCGGGTTCGAGGCGGTGACGCGTGACCCGCGGCAGACTGGGCCGCGGGGTGCTGCCGGGAAACGGATGCCCCGGGTCCAGGTAATCGATGGTCTCGCGCCCGCCCACCGGGGTCTGCACTTCGACCAGGCAGGTGACGCCGCGGAGGGTGTCGTAGCGCAGGCGCCAGGAGGCCAGGTCCGCGCTGGGCAGGACGATCTCGCGCACCAGCCCGGCGGTCATGTCCATCAGCACGCGCTTGCCCGGCACGTCCTCGAAGGGCGCGGCGAGGATTTTCAGCGCCGAGGTTTCGCGCAGCACGCGCAGCAGTTCGCCGTGCTGGTCACGCACACTCGCGAGGCGCTGGCTGCCGTTGTACGAGGCGTATTCCAATTCCAGGCGATGGCCGCTGGGAGCATGGATCCAGCGCGGCAGGGCAACGCGCTGATCGGCGCTGCCGGCGGCCTTGAGGATCTCGACCAGGCCGCTCTTGTGCACGATGCGATAGGTGTTCTCGTCATCGACGAAAAAACGGAAGCTGAGCAGCTTGCGCTCCTTGATCGCCGGCTCCTCGCCGCTGCCGGTGACCTTGAAGGTTTCCCCGGTGTACAGCGTCAGCAGGCTGTCGGCGGGGGTGTACTGCGACAGGTTCAGGTTCCAGCCGAGGCCATAGCCGCTGTCGATCATGTTGAGCGGATTGAAGTCCAGCCGCAGCGGCAGGTCGGGGCCGCACAAGGCGTTGCTCTTGAGTTCGGGCAGGCTCACGGACAGGGTGTACTGGCCCGTGCGCGGATCGACGCTGCTCTGCATGAAACTCATGAAGTTGAAGGCGTTGGACTGGATCGCGGTCTTGCTGGTCATGGCGGCACTCTCGACAAAGGCAATCAGGCACAGCCCCGCGCTCGTGAGCGCAACCGCCACAAGCGCGGGGCATGCCTACTCATTGAATGTTCAGGGTCAGGACGTTACGGCCGTCGATCACGCTCGGCGCCAGGAACGACACACGCAGGCGATGGCGGTTGCCCTCCACGTCGCGCAGGGTGAACGTCACCGGCCCGTCGAGCAGCGCGCGGAACATCCAGTACGGCTTGCCTTCGGCCATGCCGTCGTACCAGAAGCCCATGTCGGCGACGCGATGCAGGCTGACCAGCAGTTGCCCCGGCGACGGCTCCTTGCCCGGTTCCAGCAGTTCGCGCGCGGGGGACGACGGCACCTTGTCGAGCAGGCGGTGGAAACTGGTGTCGAAGGTCAGGTGCGTGGGCCGCTGTTCGACCCCGGAAAAGTCCGAGCGGAAGGGATGGAACGCGTAGCCGGTATAGCTGAAGAAGGTCTCGTCCAGTTGCTCGCTTTCCCAGCGGATGGTCGAAGCGTTGGCCTCGATGCGCAGCGTGGCGAACGGCACCGGGTACAGGCTCGCGCGCCGGTAAGCGATGCGCCAGTAGTCCACTGTATCGAGGAAGTAGGTGAAATCGTCATCGCCTTCGAAGTCGCCTTCGCCGTTGTAGACCCGCTCGCGCACGATGTCGTAGTCACGTCCCGGCCCGACGATCGGGTCCTTGCGTGGTGGCTCCACCCCGGTCAGCTCGATCTCGGAGATGTTCACGCTCGGATCGTTGGAGTTGTAGACCTGATTGTCGTCGCCGGTGAAACGCGCGAAGAAGGTATGCGACCCCTCCTTGCCCATGTGCATCCACAGCGTGCGGAAGCTGGTACCGGTGTTGGCCGGCACTGCGGGTGGCGGGTCGTCGCTCTCCCCGGCCGCGGTGGGTGAATACAGGTTGAAGCGGTTGCGCTTTTCGTGGACGGCCCAGTCCGTGCTGTCGCCCTCGGCGATGCCCTCCTGGTCGGCCGCGATGAACTTCAGGTCGTTGCCGGTGTGCGCATCCACCAGACGCAGGGTCGCCAGCTCCGTCGGACTGAGCTTGATGTACACGTCCTGACCACCCATCTCGACCGTCTTGGTCGCGATCTCGATCACCAGGGGAATCTGCTGCTGGCCATTGGCATAGGCCTGGACCAGGCCACCGGCGGGCGACACGGTGAACTTGTCCAGGTTGCGCCAGCGCGGCGGCGCGATCTCCCTGGCCTTCAGGCGCACGATGCTGAAGCCGCTGGCGATGGGCAGTTCCATGCCCTCGGGCACGAGGTCGCAGCGCACCAGGCTGATCGGCGAAGCGCCTGCCTCCTGCGGCGCAATGAACGTACCGCCGCTGTCGATGCTGCCGCCACCCTGCACGCTCCAGCGCATCCACTCCGGCGGGAAATTGCCGTAGAAGCGGATCGGTACGCCGAAATCGATCTCCGGGACGAAGTACGGCTCGATCGGCACGCCGGCGGCACCTTTGCTGAGCACCACCGCAGCCTCGATGCGCTCGTTGCCGGAGGTCACGAAACATTCGATGGGTTGCAGCACGAACGGCTCGTCGATGTCCGTCGGCGGCGTGTAGCGCGCGCGTCCGCCGCCCAGGTCTTCCAGGCTGCCCAGCGCGGGTTGCGGCAGACGCCAGCGCAGGGTTCCGCCCGCCAGCCGCGACGCCCTGAACTCGATGGCCGCCGCGCCCACGGCGCGTACCATGCACCGCGGATACAGGCTCATGCCGGCCATGCGCCCGAGCAGCGAGGCGGTGACCTGGCGCGCCTGTCCGTTCTCGCTGTACTGCCCGCGCACCAGCGCCGGCGTCGCGTCCAGGGCCATGGTCTGGGCATCCGGCGCGGTGTACAGCCCGGTCGCGGTGATCTTGCCCAGCGCCAGCGGACTGCCCAGGCTTTCGGTACTCCAGGTCACATTGGGGATCACGCTGCCGTCGGCGCGCCGGGCGACGAACTGCTGCGTATGCCCCGCTTCGATACTGCCCAGCCGCGGTTCACTGCGCGCCGTGCCGGGGCCGGCAGCGATGTTGCCAAGGATCAGCAGGTCATGGGGCTGATGCCGCGGGCCGCTCTCGACGAACAGGCTGCGCCCGGGAAACATCAGGTTCTTCAGCACATCGAGCTGCGTTTCGTCGACCCAACCGACCAGTTCCTCGGCAATCACCAGCGATGCCGACCAGCGTGGGTCCTGCCCCTGGAGGTCGTCAGGGATCAGGTAGGGGAAGTCGCCGTCGTCGACCGGTGCCGAGCCATTGCCCTGATTGGCGCGCAGACGCACGAACACCAGCACCCCACCGTCGCCCCCGCTGTCGCCAGGCGCGGCCTGGGTGGCCAGGTGGAACGAGACCGGTGCCAGGGGGTGATAACTGTTGAAGTCGAGCAGCCCCAGTTCGAAGCGCAGGCGGTTGTCCGGCTGCAGCCGCATGCGCTGCAGGATGAACTCGCCCAGCGCCTCCTGCTCCGGCACCTGGTTACCCAGGTTGCAGCGGGCTTCGTAACCCTGAGCGAGGTCCAGAACGATCCGCCCGCTGCCGTCGATATCCCCCACCGCCTGGGCCAGCTTGAGTTTCATGGTCACGCTGAAACCGTGCTGTTCGTCCAGCTCGCCGGTGGACACCAGCAGCGCCGGCATGCCCGAGTGCTGGGTCATCAGGCTGTAGCTGCCGCTGATCAGCGGCAGGGTCAGGGTGACCGTGGAGTTGCGCAGCGACGCCGACTCGAACGACAGCCGCGGCGTGCCCAGCCTGATGCGGCTCAAGGTCGCGACCACGGTACCGTCCGGATTCAGATTGAGCATGCCGCTGACCGGCAGCATCTGGTGGAACTGGCCCATACGGTCGACGAACTGCTCTTCCAGCAGGGCGTTGAGACGGCTGCGACCGAAACACAGGATCGCACCCCAGCCAAGGGTGATCGGGCGGCCTTGCATCGCCGTCAGCAGGTCTTGCAATGACTGTCTGTCCATCAGTGATCCTCCTCAACGGGACGGGAAAGCAACGCGCCGGCATCGGCCAGTATCTTCAGCATGTCGGGTAGCGGAATCAGCGGCAGTGGCAGCACGCAGTAGCCGATCATCGACATCGGTCCCCGCCAGACGCAGGAGACTACGGCGAAGCGGTGCTGCCCCGTCGTATCGACGGTGAACAGGCCATTGCCATCAATGCTGCCGGAGCCGGCCAGCAGTCCCCATTCCAGATCGAAGCCATCGGTCGGGGCGCCGTTGGAAAACAGCGCCTTGCATTGCACCTGTTTGGCGTTGGCCGTTGCCTCGTAGAAGACCTGCAGACCCTCCAGGCCATGGGGGACGATTACGTAAGCCGACTGCTGATGCTTGGTCTGGCTATTGGTGACCACCACTTCATCGACAACGAACTCCGCGTCCTTGATGTAGGGACCGGCGGTGTACAGGTGATCGACGTCAGGCTCGTTGCTCGGAGCGATGGTCGCGCCGTTTTCGGGGTTGGCGACTTTCCAGGTCAGCACGCCGTCACCCAGGGTTCCCGCGGACATGGCCCGGCTCTGCCCCACGCCGCAGACCTGCACCAGCGGATTGACCGAAATGTCCCTGACCACCACGGTGACCAACGCGGTGCTGGTGTGCTGACCCAGTGTCGCCTTGACCTTCACCCGCTTGTAGACGCCCTCGATCGCGCTCGCGGGCGGCGCGGTGTACCAACCGTTCTGATCGATGGAACCGACCGCCCCGCTTTCTCCGGGTAAAGGCTCCACGCTCCAGGTGACACCGTTGCGGTTCGGCTCGGTGTCGAACTTTTCCCGTTGCCCATGACCGACGATTGGCTCCAGCGGCGTGATGACGAACTCGGTCAGGCTGGGCGAGACATGCCCGAACAGCGCCAGGTCGGCCGGCAGGTGAACGCTGTCGAGCACCACGCTGTTGTCGCCCTTGAACAACAGGCTGTTGAGGCGAAAAGCCTCGACCGGGTCCACCGTGTCACCAAAACCACGCAACTTGGCGGAGAGCTCACGTATCACCATCGACCTCACAAGTCGGGTCATGTCATTGAGCATCACGGGTGAAAGAAAATGCACGAAATCCAGGGGTTCTACCCCGGCATACACCGGTACCGCATAAGAGCTCTTGAGCTCGACGGCCCCCGTCACCGGGTTCAATGCCAATCCCAACAGCACCGTCGTTTTCCAGTCCAGTCGAACGTAGTCCGCTTTGTCCGCGCCATTGGGCCCACGCAACTTCACCCAGATGAATCGATCGGTACTGCCGGACATAGTCACGGTCAGGAAATTATCCTGGTGAAGAACGAAGCTGAAATTGGACGCATCGTGAAGTGGAAGCCAGAGGACATTGATCTCGACGAACGCGAAAAAATCCGAAGACTCTCTCTGGTAACCCATGTCCAAGTAGCCGGCGGTCGCCTCCAGCCCCTGTAGAAGTCCGCCCTGGTGAACCCACTTGTACTGGAAGGAATCTCGCGCAGCGAATTGCTCGCAGGCACGAAGCATGATGCTGCGCACCAAGAATTCCCGTCCCATGAGTACAGTCGCGGAACAACCCTCGGGAATCAGGAACGGCAGGTCACCATCATCGACGGGTAGGCTGCCGTTGCTTTCCCCTTCCATGGCGATGAACACCAGCACCTCCCCCGAGCCATATTCGCGAGTGCCGGGCGTGCGGCTATTGGGCGCCGCATGGGTACGGATCTCGAACTTGCCCGGTTTCAGGAACTGGTCATCCGCCATGCCCATCTCGTTGAGCACGAGCGTTCTTCTGGGTTCCTCCTCCTCGCCGAAACGCGCCATGAAGTGCTTGCCACCCTTCTCCCGCTCATGCTTGGTGCGGGCGAAGGTCAGGCGAGGATTTTCACCCGTCGAGATATCCAGAATGACCTGGCCCGACCGATTGACGTGCCCCGTGCTCGCCTGCAGGGAGACTTCGGACTCCAGCAGCGGACCATCCATGGCATCCAGCGAATGGATCTTCTCCACCCGCGCGGATCTCCAGCCCCCCGGCTTGCTCAGGGTCAACTGGCTGCCGCCGATGACCTTCTGGGTCAGCATGACCTTGGAGTCCTTGAGGGTGGCATTGGTGAAGGACAAGCGCGCGGCGTCGAAGATGTAGTCGTAGGTATACTCGGCTGTCTCGTCGGTGGTGGGAATCAGTTCCCGGAACGGTGGCAGGTAACTGCCGCTGTCGAAGCGCTCGATGTACTCCTGGCGCAGCACGGTATTGGTCTTGTCGCGATCGTAGGCGAGGATGGCGCTCCAGCCATAGGTCCGGGGCGCTCCGGCGAGCCATTGCAACAATTCCGCGAGTGGTGTCTTGTCGTTCATTTTTCGCCTCTTTCTCCGGCTGGGCTCGAGAGCAGACGCTCGGCCTCACCCATGACGTTCAGCCAGGCGGGCAAGGGGATCAGCGGGATCGGCAGGATGCAGTAGCCGATGTAGGGGAAAGGCATTCCGGGTAACGCCATGAGGCAGCCGACTACCGCAAACCGGTGTTTCCCGGCCGAATCGACGCTGAACAGGCCATTGCCGTCGATGCTGCCCGAGCCCGCCAGCAGCACCCACTCCAGCTCGAACCCGTCGGTGGGCCCGCCGTTGAGGAACAGCGCCTTGCACTGCACGCGGTCGGGATTGGCGTCCGCCTCGTACAGCACCTGCAGCCCCACCATGCCGTGCACGACCAGGACATACGCCGACTGCTGATTGCCCGTCGCATCGTTGGTGACCACCACCTCGTCGACGACGAATGACTCGGTGAGACTCGCCGGGCCGGCGGTGTACAGGTGATCGCCATCCGGTTCGGTGCTCGGTGCGATGGTCGCGCCGCTGGCGGGGTCGGCGATCCTCCAGGTCAGCGTGCCCGTGCCCAGGGTGCCCGCCGACATCGCCCGTATGTGCCTTGGGCCGCAGGCCTGCACCAGCGGGTTGACGGAAATGTCGCGGACCACCACGGTGACCAGCGCCGTGCTGGTGTGCGCGCCCAGGGTCGCCCTGACTCTCACCCGCTTGTAGACGCCCTCGATCAGGCTGGCGTCGGGCGCGGTGTAGTTGCCGTCCTGGTCGATGCTGCCGACCGCGCCACTGTCTCCGGGCAGGGCCTCCACGCTCCAGGCGACGCCGATGCGGTGCGGATCGATAGCGAACTCTTGTCGCTGTCCGTGACCGACGACCGGTTCCAACGGAGTGATGGCGAACTCGGTCAGCGCCGGCGAGACACGGCCGAAAAAGGCCAGGTCTCCTGGCACATGGGCACTGTCGAACAGCACGGCGTTATCGCCCCTGAACAGCAAGCTGTTGAGGCGGAACACATCGACACCAGCGAAGTACGGAATCAGCTTGTCGACCAGCAGATGCTCGACGTACCAGGCAACGGTTGTCCTGGCCAGCCTCGCTACCGGTTCGAAGTTCGCCATGACCGGTGGATGACTGATCAACTGGTTCGGGTCCACTTCGTACCGGGCGTAGGAATCGTCGGGCTCCAGCACCAGGCCGACGGCACCCGATGACGGGTCGACACTGACCGAGTAGGTATGGCGCAAGTTCCAGTCCACTCTGACGGAGCCCTGGTACTCCCTGCTGTCATTGCGCAACTTGAGCACCATGAAGGGCCAGTCGCGTCCTTCCATCTCGACAATGACCCTTTGTCCCTGGAAGACCACATCGAAACGCTTTTCCACCCCGGCGAACGACATGACCAGACGATCGATCCGCATGGATTCATAGACGGGATCGTCGTGGACGTACTTCCAGACCTCCCAGGCCAATGCAGTCTCGATCCGGACCCGACTGACGAGTCCGCTGCCATCCTGAACCAGCGAGTACACCGGCCCGGCCGCCAGCGCGGGCTCGAAGGACGGCATGAGTATCCGATGGATGCAGAACGCCTGCCCCAGCAGCACGGTCGCCGAGTGGCCATCGGGAATCAGGAACAGCAGGTCACGGTCATCGACGGGCAGGCTGCCGTTGCTTTCTCCCTCCATGGCGATGAACGCCAGCACCGCCCCCGATCCGTGCTCCGGCGTACCAGGGATACGGCTGTTGGGCGCCGCATGGGTACGAATCTCGAACTTGCCCGGCTTGAGGAACTGCTCGTCACTCACGCCCAGCTCGTTCAGGACGAGCCGCCGCCGGGGCTCCTCCTCCTCGGCGAAGCGTGCCATCAGGTGCCTGCCGCCCTTCTCGCGCTCGTACTCGCTGCGGGCGAAGGTCAGGCGAGGGTTCCTGCCCTGGGAGATATCCAGGATGATCTCGCCGGCCCGGTTGACATGCCCGGTGCTCGCCAGCAGGGAAACCTCGGATTCCAGCAGCGGTCCGTCCATGGCATCCAGGGAGAACACCTTTTCCACCCGGGTGTAGGAGCCCGTCGGTTTGCTCAGACTCAATTGCGTACCACCGATGACCTTCTGCGTCAGCAGCGCGTTGGAGCTGCTGATGGTGGCATTGCTGAACGACAGGCGCGCGGCATCGAAGACGTAGTCGTAGATGTACTCCGCGGTGTCGTCGGTGGTGAGAATCAGTTCGCGGAGCGGTCGCAGATAATTGCCGCTGTCGAAACGCTCGATGTACTCCTGGCGCAGCACGGTGTTGGTCTTGTCGCGATCGTAGGCGAGGATCGCGCTCCAGCCATAGGTCCGGGGCGCTCCGGCGAGCCATTGCAACAATTCCGCGAGTGGTGTCTTGTCGTTCATTTTTCGCCTCTTTCTCCGGCTGGGCTCGAGAGCAGACGCTCGGCCTCACCCATGACGTTCAGCCAGGCGGGCAAGGGGATCAGCGGGATCGGCAGGATGCAGTAGCCGATGTAGGGGAAAGGCATTCCGGGTAACGCCATGAGGCAGCCGACTACTGCAAACCGGTGTTTCCCGGCCGGATCGACGCTGAACAGACCATTGCCGTCGATGCTGCCCGAGCCCGCCAGCAGCACCCACTCCAGCTCGAACCCGTCGGTGGGCGCGCCGTTGAGGAACAGTGCCTTGCACTGCACGCGGTCGGGATTGGCATCCGCCTCGTACAGCACCTGCAGGCCCACCATGCCGTGCACGACCAGGACATACGCCGACTGCTGATTGCCCGTCGCCTCGTTGGTGACCACCACCTCGTCGACGACGAATGACTCGGTGAAACTCGCCGGTCCGGCGGTGTACAGGTGATCGCCATCCGGTTCGGTGCTCGGTGCGATGGTCGCGCCGCTGGCGGTGTCGGCGATCCTCCAGGTCAGCGTGCCCGTGCTCAGGGCGCCCGCCGACATCGCTCGGGTATTGCGCGGGCCACAGGTCTGTATCAGCGGGTTGACGGAAATGTCGCGGACCACCACGGTGACCAGCGCCGTGCTGGTGTGCGCCTCCAGGGTCGCCCTGACCCTCACCCGCTTGTAGACCCCTTCGATCAGGCTGGCGTCGGGCGCGGTGTAGTTGCCGTTCTGGTCGATGCTGCCGACCGCGCCACTGTCTCCGGGCAGGGCCTCCACGCTCCAGACGACGCCGATGCGGGGCGGATCGATGAAGAACGCTTCTTGCTGCCCGTGACCGACGATCGGCTCCAGCGGCGTGATGACGAAGTCGGTCAGGCTTGGCGCGACCTGGCCGAACAACGCCACGTCACCCGGCAGATGAACGCTCTTGAGCACCACGGCGTTGTCGCCCTTGAAGAGGAGACTGTTGAGGCGAAACACATCGATGGTGCCCACCGCCTCGCGGAAGGCACCGAGCTTGCTGTCGAGTCCGTCCCGCAGCATCCATATGATCAGTCCGGCCAGCTCATCGAGCGCCGCGTAAGGCAGGGAAGCGAAATCCAGGGGTTTTATCCGGCCCTCGGTGGCCACTCCGCCAACCTCCTTGAGCCTGAGGGTCCCGGCCAACGGGTCCGCGTCCAGCTCGTAGGTCAATCTTGCGTGCCAGAACAACTGGACGTTGCCGTTGATCGTCTGGCCGCTCTGACGCACCTTTACCTGAACCAGCTGGTACGCGTTGCCCTCGATCTCCACCCGCAGCTGATTGTCGCGGAACGTCACGGAGAAGCTCGCGAAGTCATTGTGGAGCGGCAGCGCGAGGTCGGCGATCTGCACGCTCTCGAGCAATTCCGAACTTTTCTGCTGGGGCCCCAGGCTGACGCGGCCGGAGGTCGCCCGCAATTCATGGACAAAGTGGTCCTGATGGAACAACTCGTAGGTGAAGTTGCTTCCGGCGGCGAACGCCCGACAGCCCTGGACGATGATCCGCCGTGCGAGAAACGCCTGTCCCATGAGCACCGTCGCGGAATGACCGTCGGGAATCAGGAACGGCATGTCGCGGTCATCGACGGGGATGCTGCCGTTGCTTTCGTCCTCCATGGCGATGAACGCCAGCACCGCCCCCGACCCATGTCCGGGCGTGCCGACGACATGGCTGTTGGGTGCGGCGTGGGTGCGAATCTCGAACTTGCCGGGTTTCAGGAACTGATCGTCCTCCACCGCCAGCTGGTTCAATACCAGAACCCTTTTGGGCTCTTCCTCCCTGGCGAATCGGGCGAGCAGGTACTGGCCGCCCTTCTCGCGCTCGTGCTCGGTACGCGCGAAGCTCAGGCGGGGATTGCGGCCCGTCGAGATATCCAGGATGACCTCGCCGGCCCGGTTGACATGTCCCGTGCTCGCCTGCAAGGAGATTTCGGACTCCATCAGCGGACCGTCCATGGCATCCAGGGAATAGACCTTTTCCACCCGGACGTAGGAGCCCGTCGGCTTGCTCAGGGTCAACTGCGAGCCACCGATCACCCGCTGCGTCAGCATCGCGTTGGAGTGGCTGATGGTGGCATTGGTGAACGACAGGCGCGCGGCATCGAAGACGTAGTCGTAGATGTACTCCGCGGTGTCGTCGGTCGTTGCGATCAGCTCGCGGAACGGCGGCAGATAGCTATTGCTGTCGAAGCGTTCGATGTACTCCTGGAGCAGGACGGTGTTGGCCTTGTCGCGGTCATAGGCGAGGATCGAGCTCCAGCCGTAGGTGCGGGGGGCTCCGGCAAGCCACTGCAACAGTTCGGATATCGGCGCTTTATCGTTCATCTTCGTGGTCCTGTCCGGTCAACCGTTTCAACTCGCGGGGGTGCGCTTCCGAGCGAAGGCCCATGGCAATCGCCAGTTTGCTTCGAATGTTTTTACACCCCGTTGAAGTCGTTCGAAACTGACAGAATTGACAGGTATCAATACGCCATAACCTGTGCTGGCGCGGTGCTCCAGCGTCTCGCGTGGTGGGTCTGCATGGCCACGCGTCACAAGCCACCCTGATAGTTCTGACAGGTAGCAAACGACGCGGGCAGCGGATTAAATCGAGCAGGCCGAGGCAGGTCGAAGGTGAACCCAGGCCCGCATCGACGCGTCTCGTGACCCAACCGGGGAGTGGCTGAAATGAAAAACCAACTGGCAATCGCTTGTCTGTTGTCGACCTGCGCAATCCTTGGCTGCAGCCCCGCGGGGACCGCTTCCCGTCCTGACGAGGCAAGCGCCAGGGCATCGGAACGCAACCGCTGGTCCGCCACCATCTATCGCCGGGAGTGGTCAGCAGAGGTGCCCGAAAGCGATCACCGTTTCACCTGTCCGGCGGACCAGGCCATTGTCGCCCGCAGCCATGTTGGCAATGACCGCGGCCCTACGCGTTACGAATGCGCGATGTACGAGAGCCGGGACGGGTACGTCAGGATGGTCGACACGAAGTCCTATGGTCCGTTCCAGGAAAACTCGAACGGTGGCCATCAGTGGAGCTGCCCGAGTGACCGCGTCATGGTCGGGCGCAGCCACTATGGCGCCGGTTCTTCGGGGGAGTCCTTCTATCGCTGCGCCATCCCTGTCAGTGAGAACTGGGGCAACGATCCCATGCAGGTCGTGAGCCATGGATGGTCAGGGGAAATTCCCGACTCCGATACCACCACCGATTGTGCCGTGGACATGCCTGGCGTGATGATCGGGCGCGGTTCCACCAAGGACAACGACATCATGTTTGAATGCGCAAGCATGTGGTGATCGCCAGGATCGTTGTCTCCGACCAGGTCCGGCAGTTCCTGCAGCGCGGGATCAGGCCTGGTGTTTCACTCCTTGCCGGGGCTGGACAGCAGTTTTTCAGCCTTGCCGATCACCTCGATGAGCTCGGGCAGGGGGATCAACGGCAGCGGCAGCACGCAGTAGCCGATCATCGGCGGTGGCCCCGGCATCCAGCGAATAGACCTTCTCCACCCGCGCGGATCGCCATCCCCCGGTCTTGCTTCAAGCGACCAGGTTGATCGCCGTGTCGTTGAACGAGGTAAAGCTCTCACCCTTGTCGAAACTTACCCGCGCCTTCAGGAAGAACTGCTGGTTGAGCAGCAGGCGCTGCAAGAACCAGCGCGGCAACAGGGCATGCACGCGGTTGCCGGCGAACTCGCTGGCACTGACCGGCCAGGCATCGCGCACGACCACGGACTCGGCACCGGTGGCGGCCACGCCGACCGCCTCCAGGGTCAGCAGTTGCCCCACCGCGATGAATAGCCAGCCATCCAGGCGCAGATTGGCCCCCCCTACCGGCACATCGCGCAGCGACAGGCTCTGGTTCCCCTGGGCCTCCAGACACTGGACGTTGGGGTAGACGCCACTGGGCAAGGGGGCGATGCGCAGGTTGAACGGCACGGAATCCTGCGGCGCTTCGCCGGCCGGGGTCAGGCGATAGAACACCGGAAACCGCTTGCTTTCCCCCGCGCTCATGTTGGCCGCGATGGCGCTCGGGGGAATGAAGAAACTGCGGTTCTGCTGCTCGCTGATCGGCGTCGTGGCGATATGCCGACCGCCCTCGGGATGGCCTTGCCAGTGCACTTCAAGACGGTCCTGGCTACCGATCGGCACCGTCTCCGGCACATTCACCTGGGCACCGAACACGGCATCGCCGGCCGCCAGCACGCCCTTGTTCTCACCGTTGCCACCTTCGGCGCTGGCGTCGTCGACGATCGGCGGCAACAGGTTGAGAGGACGACGGATCTGCAGCGCCAGCGGCAGCGAACTGGCCGCGGCGCCACCGCGGGCGAACTGGTGGAACAGGCTGATCCGTTCGCCCTGGGCCGCCTCCAGCCACTGCGGCTCCAGGTGCGCCAGGAGCACGCCGCTGTCGAGGGTCGAAGTGTCGACGCGCAGCGACTTGACCGTGCTGAAGCTTTCGCGGTTGCCCAGCCAGTACAGCAGTATCTCGTCGCCCACACGGATGTCCGGGTAGAGATCGATGCGCAGGACCAGCCCGTTGGGGAACAGGCCCGGATCGAGCTGTTCGCCGCCGTCATGACCATCGATGCGCAGCGACGGCAGCAATACGCCGTTCTCCCGTGCCACGCGAAACACCTGCTGCCCGGACTGGCTCACCTGCCCGCCCTCGCGGTACTGCACGCTGTAGTGAAGATGAGCCTCGCCGCCTTCGGCGAGCAGCACATGGATGGAGGGCACGACCCATTGCAGCGGTTTGCCGATATCGCCGGCAGCCAGGGTCTTGACCACGTTGTGCTGATTGTCCAGCTCGTCGTCGAAGTAGCCCCGCCAGTGCAGGGTGACCCGATCGCCGACCTGCATGGCCAGGTAGGGCGCAGCCACCGCGGTCACCCCCAACGGCCCCATGGCCTGCGGATTCAGCAGCAGCCCATGGGCTTCGCGCAATTGCACCACCGGCAGATGCACCCTGGGCAGCGGGCGGATGCCGACCTGGATGAACTGGCGCAGCGATTCGGGCTCGAACTGCGCGCCGCGCTCGATCACATAGGAATAGAACGCCCAGCCCTGATCCACGCCGCTCAGCAGGCTGTTGGGGATCTGCACGCGCATGCCGAGGGTTTCGTCATAACCGCCGTCTTCGGACACCACCACGCTCAGACCCAGCGCATCGACCACCCGCTTGGCCGGGCTGCAGCCGCGCCAGTTCAGGTGAATCGTGTCGCCCATGGCGATACCGGGATACTTCACATAGGTCAGCAGGGGGCTGGCGCCCACCTGGCCAAGATCGATGGTGTCGTCGTCACGCAACAGCGGAATGTGCGGCTCGGGAAACTCGCTCATTGCAAACGGTCCTTTGGCGATGACGCGATCAGTGATTGAGCGTTTTTACACCGGGGCAGCGGCAGCGGATAACTGGCAGAAATGACAGGACTCAAACTGCCATTATTCGGCCCGGTATCCTCCCGCAGACAGCCTCGTGCATGGACGATGCCTCGCCAGGCTCCCCCGCGTCACCCTGACAGTTCTGACAGGTAGGCAAGCTCGCCACCCCGAGTATCTAATCGAGCCAGCAGCGCTTGCTGCGACCACACGGTCCTGACCGGGAGCCCTGCCATGAACTTCAGATTGACCACCATCGGCCTGGCGCTGGCGTTCGCCACCCTGGTCCAGGCCCAGACGGAAGACGTCGCGCCCCCCGCGGACAACCCCCAGGGCACGATCATTCTCTACGACAAGGACAACGCCTCCTGCGCCCTGCCCGTCCCCCCGGAAGGCAGCGGAATCACCGTGACCTACTCGTTCACGGCGGATGGCTCGCCCTGCAAGGCACTGCAGAACAAGGTGCGTTCGGTCATCTTCAGCAACCTGCAGTCCGCCGTGAACATCATCATGACCGACAACGACGAGTGTCGGATGAAGCATGTATCAGGAGCTGACATCCCCGACTTCTGGATCCAGCTGAGAACCACCGCCCAGCACACATCGACCCCGCAGATCCAGCTGCCGACCTTCTACTCCTACCGGCCCGGCCAGCTCATCGAGCGCGGCGTCCAGGTGCTCGGCCACTTCATCTACGGCGACAAGGTGATCGACAAGATGTCCTGCCTGAGAGTCAAGGCCTCGCAAGGCATCCCCAGTGCCACCAGCGGCACGCCACAGCCTTGATGCGAGCGAGGAGACCGCGCACATGACCGCCCACAGCGACGTCAGCTCCAACGCCTTCAATTTTCCCGGCTTCGTCACCAGCGCGGTGGACCCGCGCACCGGTCAATACACCGTCAGCGTCGATCTGCCCGAACTCAAGGGCAATCACCTGAGCGGCCCCGACCTGCCACTGGCGTTGAACTTCAACCCGCTCAACCTGCTGGATAGCGGTTTCGGCCTGGGCTGGAACCTGCGCCTGTCGCAGTTCGTGCCCGGTGCCGACATGCTCTCGCTGTACAGCGGCGAGAGCTACAAGATCACCGGCAGCGGCAGCGACAACGAGCTGGCGATCAAGGAGCGCAAGCTCTTCAACTTCCGTTTTTTCCGCGACGCCAGCGACAGCTACCGCATCGTCCACATCAACGGCACGGTCGAAGTGCTCAAGACCTTCGGCGCCAGCGATCGCCGGGTCGCCCTGCCGGTACACATCCATGGTCCGCTGGGCCATCGTCTCGACCTCGAATACGACAGCTACGACGGTCATCAATGCCTCAAGGGCGTGCGCGACCAGAACGGTGAACTGCTGCGTATCGTGCGCAGCAACGACACGGTGAAACTGCTCCGCCCGCCCTTCGACGTGCCGCAGGAGAACGCCGTCGTCATGCGCCTGACCAACCGGCGCGTGGTGGCGATCGTGCTGCCCACCGACGACCAGGCCTCCTGGCGCTTCAGCTATGCCGAGGTGCTCGGCAAGGTCTGCGTGACCGAGGTGCAGACACCGTTGGGCGGGCGGGAAATCATCGAATACCGCGACACGGGCCATCCGTTCCCGGGCAACAGCGGCCGCGCCAACCTGCCACGGGTCACGCGCCACCAACTGTTTCCCGGTTTCGACCAGCCGATGATGGACATCGAGTACGAGTACACCCCCGGGAATTTTCTCGGCTACGGCACCAGCATCCCGTGGCACGACGATGGCCTGGACCAGTTGTACAACGTCACCCACACCTATCACTACGGCAGCACCACCCGCTACCGGGTGGACGGCGCGATGGTTCGCGAGGTCGAGCGCACCTACAACCGCTTTCACCTGCTGGTCGAGGAACGCACCCAGCAGAACCAGTGCGTGAAACACATAGTCACCACCTATCACGCCAGCAACGCCAATTTCGACCAGCAACCGCCATGGTTCCAATTGCCGAAAACCGTGGAGACCCGCTGGGAACAGGCCGATGACTCGACCCGCCTGCGCGTCGAACTCACCCACAGCACGTTCGACGAATACGGCAACCTGGTCGCCGAGACACGCGAGGATGGTTCACAACGGCGCTACAGCTACTACGCAGCGGCCGGCGAGGAGGGCTGCCCGGAAGACCCGGACGGCTTCGTCAGGCACCTGAAGGAATCACGCCTGATTCCGGCCCCCGGCCCCTATGACGACGCCCCCGAGATCGTCAACCAGTACCGTTACGTGGCCCTGCAACCGCTGCCGGGAACGCCGAACAAGGCCTGTCTGCTGCGCAGCGAGGAAACGGATTTCGCCCAGCGCGGCGAACAGCGCGAGGCGCTGAACCTGAGTCGGATCGACTATTTCGAGACTCCCGCCAACGCCCTGCTGCACGGTCGGCGCAAACAGCTGCGCGAGTACCTGGAGGCCGGTATCAACACCACGGACTTCCACTACGCCAGCAGCCGCCACGCACTGCTGGCCGAAGACAGCCTGCACACCGTCGAGACGCTCACCACCTTCGATCAGCAGCAGCAGAGCCTGACCTGGCACGAGTCGCTCGAACATGGCGAAGTCCTGCTCAGCGACGACGCCAATGGTGTCGAGGTCCTGTGCCGCTTCGACCGCAACCGGCGTACCACGCACGAGGTGGTCGCCCCCGGTACCGACGTCGAGGCCACCCGCGAATACAGCTACACCCTGACGTCGCTGCAGGGCCAGCAGGCGATGCAGACCGTTCGCGATGTCAAGGGTGTGCTGACCCGGACCCGCTTCGACGGAATCGGGCGCACCGTGGCCATGGAACACTGGAACGGCAGCGACTGGCTGCCGATCTACAGCGCACGACACGACGCCCTCGGCCAGTTGGTCGAGGAAACCCGAATCGACTGGTTCGCCGGTGAACGGCAGGCCTTGACCAGCCAGTACACCTACGACGACTGGGGCGAGGTGTGCCGGACCATCCACCCGGACCGGGTGGTCGAGGTCAACGACAACACGCCCTTCGGCCAGGGTGGCGACCTTCGCCGCACCTGGCTGGAGAATGCCGACGACCCGAGCCAGTCCGGCCTGCTCACGGTGACCCAGTTCAACCCGTTCGACAAACCCGACTGGATCGAGCGTCACGACGACCAGGGCAACGTGGTCGGCCGCCAGGTCTTCCACTACGACGGCTATGGACACTGCACGCGCCAGGACGAAGAACTGGAATCGGTGACCCTCAGCACCTGGTTCGAATACGACACCCGGGGTCGCGTGCAGCGCACCCGCCTGCCCGATGCGACCGTGGTCGAACGCGGCTTCGCCAGCCACAGCATCGCCGAGCTGACCACCAGCCTGCGGGTCATCCCCGGCGATCTCGACGAGCCCAGCGTTCTCGTCGGCGAACAACGCTTCGACGGCCTCGAGCGCCTGAACCAACGCAGCGTCGGTCCGCGTGTCGAGGAGTATCTCTACCAGGGGTCGCGCACCCTGGTCAGAGAGCGCATCACGCCGTCCAGGCAGCACATCGAGTACGACTACGACCCGAACCTGAGCGAACAGGCCAGTGCGATCCGCGCGCCGGGCAACCATGCCTGGTACACCCATGATCGCCACGATGCCAGCCTCGGCAGCGTCGGCAACGCCGAAGGCACACGCGAGTACGAATACGACGCCGTCGGCCATCTGCAAGTGGAACGCTGGGTGGACAACGCCCGCCAGCCCCACGAGACCCACTACGAGACCTCCCTGCTCGGCCAGCCGCAGTGGGTGGAACACGACGGCGTCGCCACCCACTACCACTACGACCCGCTGGGCCGGGTCGAGTGCATGACCCAGGGCCAGCTCCAGGCCGACTTCGAATTCGACGCACTGGGCCGGGCGTGGCGCACCACCACCCGCGACCTGGACAGCGGCGACACGCTGATCAGCGAAAACCTCTACGACAGTCTCGGACGCATCGAACTGCGCAGCCTCTGGTTCAACGACCAACCGGCCCGCACGATCAAACATGTCTGGCGCGCCGACGACCAGTTGCTGGAACGCCACCAGTGCATGGACGGACGCAGCCTGCTGCTGGAGAACTACCGCTACGATGCCCGCGGCCGCCTGGAACACTACACCTGCTCGGGCGAGCGCCTGCCCTGCGACCGCTACGGCAATGCGATCACAAGCCAGCTGTTTCTCATTGACGCACTGGACAATATCCGCCGTTGCGTCACCGGCTTCGCCAACGGTCAGCAGAACGTGGCGCGCTACACCTATGCCGACGACGACCCCTGCCAGTTGCGCGAGGTGACCAACAGCTACACCGCGGGTGGCTACCCGGGCCGGCAGTCCTTCGCCTACGACGACGATGGCAACCAGCTCAACGACGAACTGGGCCAGCAGTTGCGCTACGACAGCCTCGGCCGCCTGCTGGAAGTGACCAGCCCCGACGGCAACCGCTCACTGGCCGGCTATCGCTACGATGGTCACCAGCACCTGCTGGCCAGCCGCCTGGGCGACGACGAGGAAGTCCTGCGCTTCTACCACGGCTTCGATCTCGCCTACACCGTGCAGGGTACGACCCAGACCCTGTACTTCGGCCACGACGGCATTCCCCTCGGCCAGCAGCAACTCGACGACCACGAACGCACCATGCTCCTGCTCACCGATGCCAGCCCCAGCGTGATCGGCGAAAGCCTCAAGGCCGGAATGCGCGAAGCGGTCTACAGCGTCTACGGGGAAATCCAGGACGAACAGCGCCTGCAGAGCCTGATGGCGTTCAACGGCGAATCGCGCGAAGAAGCCAGCGGCTGGTACCTGCTGGGCCGCGGTTACCGCGCCTACAACCCGAGCCTGATGCGCTTCCACAGCCCGGACTCACTGAGCCCGTTCCATGAAGGCGGGATCAACCCCTACATGTATTGCCTGGGCAACCCGGTGCGTTTCCACGACCCTTCGGGACACCGCTATACCCGGCGCCCGGGTACTGACCCGATCTACACCGATCCGATCGAACCGCCGAAGAAACCGAAGAAATCCTGGCTGAACTGGTTGCCGGTGATCCTCATGGCCGTGACCACGATCGCCTTGATAGCGGTCATTCCAATTGCCGCACCGGTCGGGGTCGGTCTGGTCATGGCGATCGCCGGCGCGGGGATTGCCGTGGCCGGTACCGGTCTGGCGGTGTGGGGGACGCTGACGGACAACGAAACCCTGATCACCGTGGGCGGCCTCCTGGTGGCGGCCGGCTCGATGATCTCGGGCATCGGCAATGCCAGGGCGAGAAGTTCCTACAGGAAGGCCTGGCAGGCGAAGAATCCGCAACTTGATGTCAAGAACGCGCCGAGCCCGTCCCTGTACAAGGTGGCCGGCCGGGCACTGGGTGAAAAGATCGGGGGACTGTTCGCCAGAAATGGGCGTCCCGCCGGAACGCCCACCAGCGCGAGCATTCGCGGCAGTCGGGATAGCCTGCTGACCCCGGATGCACCCAATGCGACAGCGGCACCTGCACAGACCGCCGCGCCCATGGCCGGCTCGGGACCAGCGCCCAGCGCCGCGTCGGCAGGCCCTGCGCCTGCGGCGCAGGCACAAGTGCCGGCGCCAGGGTCACCGGGATCGCTCACGTTGAGGACGGCCACTTTCTGGGACGGCCCCAAAATGTGGCTGACTCGCTATAACGGCCCTGGCGGAAAAAACATGACCAAGATTCTGCAGAAACCGACCTTTTTCCCTAACCGATAGCCCCTGGACTTGAAGGCCGAACATCAACCGTCGGCCTTCAAGCATCCAGCCTTCCTACAAGTCCTCACCTACCTCCTGTCATCCAGCCCACCCACCAACACCCAATGGTCTACCCGAAGCATTGTCTTTTCCTACATACCCCGCCAAAACCCGCAAATAGACTCCCTGCCCTGTAGGTCAACGCCTCGGTCAATACCGGAGCAGTCCTACAAACCGTTACATCCCTACCCTGAAACCCGCGCATGAATTGCATTCACTGCGCCAACATTTTGGTTCGATCATGAAAACGCTCTTAATCGCTTTACCCCTTCTGCTCGTCGGTACCTCGGCCTTCGCCACCACCGGCACCATCAACTTCAGCGGGCAGATCAACGGCAGCACCTGCTCGGTGGAGGTGGTCAACCCGGACAGCGGTGCCGTCGGCAACCTGGTGCAGATGGGCGCACCGCTGGTCGGTGATTTCCCCACCGTAGGCAGCGAGGCCGGCGGCCGCAGCTTCGCCCTGCGGGTCAAGGGCGAATGCGGCCTCAGCGCCGAGGATCCCAACTACGCCACGGTCAAGTTCGGCGGCATCCAGGGTGGCGCCGGCGCCGACCAGTCGCTGTTCGGCATCAAGCCCGGCGCCGGCACCGCCAAGGGCGTGGCCGTGGCCATCCGGGACCGCACCGGCAACCAGGTGAAGAACGGCGAGGCCTCCGCCCAGTACCCGCTGAACGCCACCGGTGCCAGCGACCTGCACTTCACCGCGGTGTACAAATCCACTGCCGTGGTCACCGCCGGTTCCGCCGACGCCGACGTCGCCTTCCTCGTCAGCGTCAACTGACCCTGCCGTCCCCCGGGCGCGACAGCGCCCGGGGGTCTGTCCCGCCCAACGTCACAGGTAGCTCCCCATGTTCGCCCTTCCCCGTCCTTCGCGCCGGTCGCACGCGGCTGTCCTGCTTTTACTGAGCACCTGGCTGCCCGCCAGCCAGGCAGCGCTGAGCCTGGCCAGCACCCGCGTGGTGTTCGACAGCGACAAGCGCAGCGTCTCCGTGCTGGTCAACAACCCCAGCGACAGCACCTTCGCCGTGCAGACCTGGGTCAATACCGAGGCCGACGACACCACCAGCGCGGTACCGCTGATCGCCTCGCCGCCGCTGTTCCGCATCGATCCCGGCAAGGAACAGCGGGTGCAGATCAACGCACTGCCCGGCGATCTGCCCAGCGATCGCGAGTCGCTGTTCTTCTTCAACGTCCAGGAAATCCCGCAGTCCCGCGGCGAGCAACGCAATGTCCTGAACATCGCCCTGCGCACCCGCATCAAGCTGTTCTACCGGCCCACCCAGCTGGGCAACGACCCCATGGGCCGCCTCCACGAACTGCGCTGGTCGGTCGAACGCGCCGACGACAAGACGTACCTGGTGGTGGATAACCCGACGCCCTTCCATTTCTCCTTCAGCCGCCTCGAACTGCGCAGCGGCGAACGCCTCAGCCAACCCGGCGGAGCACCGATGGCGACACCCCTGTCGCGCCAGCGTTTCGCCGTGGAGTCGGCGCACGTCGGCAGCGATGCCCAGGTGACCTTCGCCGCCATCAACGACTACGGCGGCTACAGCGACCCGCTCAGCATGCCGGTACACCTGGCGCACTGACGCCTCTCCCCCCACCTCTCTCAGGATCCCGCCCATGCCTGTCTTTCCATGGCGATGGCGCCTGCGCGCGCGCCATCCCTCCCTCCTGCTGCTGACCGCCAGCGGCGGTTTCGCCCTGACGCCCGCCGCTGCGGAACCCGTCGCCGGCCTCGTCGGCTTCGAGTCGAGCTTCATGCATCAGTCCATTCACCACGACCCGCGGGCCGGCAGCATCGCCCTGGACAACCTGGCCATGAGCAGTGCGCTGGTACCCGGGGTCTACCCGGTGGAACTGCTGGTCAATCTGGACAGCCTCGGTCAGCAGCGCCTGGCGTTCAGCGCCGATCCGCATGGCCACGGTCTGCAGCCCTGCCTGCCGCCGGCGCTGGTGGAGAGCCTGGGCCTGCGTGCCGACCGTCTGGCCCGCCCCGCCGACCTGCTGGCGGACTGCGTCGACCTGCCTGCGGCGATCCCCGGCGCCCAGGTGGAGTTCGATGCCGGCAAGCTGCAGGTGCTGCTGTCCGTCCCGCAGATCGCCCTGCGTCGCGATACCAGCCTGGCCACGCACGCGCAGGACTGGAGCGACGGGATCAATGCCGCGTTCCTCAACTATCAGGTCTCGGCCTATCAGGGGCACAACCGCTTCTCTGGCCATTCCAGCGACCAGGACCTCAACCTCGACGCCGGGGTCAACCTCGGACCGTGGCGCCTGCGCAGCAACCAGGCGCTGCGGCGCAACGAGCAGGGCGCACGGGAGTGGACCCGGGCATTCACCTACGTGCAGCGCGACCTGCCCGGCACCTACGCCAATCTGACCCTGGGCGAAACCTTCACCCAGGGCGACATGTTCCGCAGCGTACCGATCAAGGGCCTGCTGGTCGCCTCGGACCTGGGCATGCTGTCCGACCAGCAGCAGAGCTATGCCCCCAGCGTGCGGGGCGTGGCCTATACCCGGGCGAAACTGGAGATCCGCCAGAACGGCTACCCGATCTACAGCACCTACGTCAGCCCCGGGCCTTACCAGATCGACGACCTGAGCACCGGCGCCGGCAGCGGCGAGCTGGAAATCGTCCTCACCGAAGCCGACGGCCAGGTACGTCGCTTCACCCAGCCCTATTCGACCCTGGGCAATCTGCTGCGCGACGGCGTCTGGCGCTACAGCGCTGCCCTGGGTCGCTACAACGCGGTCGGGCAACTGGACGATCCACTGCTGTGGCAGGGCACCCTGGCCGTGGGCGGGGTCTTCGACTCGACACTCTACGGTGGCCTGATGGCCAGCGACTTCTACCGCGCCGGCAACCTCGGACTGGCCCGCGACCTGGGGGGCTGGGGCGCACTGGCCGCGGACCTGACCCACTCCAGCGCCGACATCGACAGCCTGGCGACGGGGCGCGTCAACGGCCTGAGCTATGCCCTCAAGTACGGCAAGTCGTTCACCAGCCGCACCAACCTGCGTTTCGCCGGTTACCGCTACTCCACCGAAGGCTACCGCGACTTCGACGAGGCCCTGCGTCAGCGCAGCCACGACGGCGGTTTTCGCGGCAGCCGGCGCAGCCGCCTGGAAGCCGTGGTCTATCAGAACATCGGCGGCAACAGCGCGCTGAACCTGAGCCTGTCGCAGCAGGACTACTGGCGCAGCAGCTACCAGCAGCGCCAGTTCCAGTTCAATTTCAATACCCAGCACCGCGGCATCAGCTACAACCTGTTCGCCTCGCAGTCACTGCGCGAACGACGCACGACCAGCGACCGCCAGGTGGGCCTGAGCGTGACCCTGCCACTGGACCTCGGTCGACGTCCGGCCAGCGCCACCTTCGATGTGTTCAGCAGCGGCGGCCGCGCCAGTCGCCGGGCCAGTCTCAATGGCCGGTTGCACGACGACAGCCTGAACTACCGGCTGTCGCTGGGCGACGACCAGAATCGCAACCGCTCCGCCGCCCTCGCCGTCGGCTACCAGAGCGCACACGCCAGCCTCGGCGCCGGCTACAGCCAGGGCAACGACTACCGCGCGCTCTCGCTCAACGCCAACGGCGCGCTGCTGCTGCACGCCGGTGGCCTCACCCCGGGCCACTACCTGGGCGAGACCACGGCGCTGGTGGAGGTGCCGGGGGTCAAGGATGTCGGCGTCCTCAACAGCGGCAATGTCCGCACCGATGGCCGCGGCTACGCGCTGCTGCCGTACCTGCGCCCGTACCGCAGCAACCAGATCGTGCTGGACACCGATCATCTCGGGCCGGAAGTGGAAATCGCCAACGGCGCGACCCGGTTGGTGCCGCGCCGTGGCGCGGTAGTCAAGGCCAGCTTCGAGGCGCGCAGCGTCGATCGCCTGGTCCTCACCCTGCACAGCGCCGACCGGCAGCCACTGCCGTTCGGCGCCCAGGTCAGCAACGAGCATGGAGAGATTCTCGGCATCGTCGCCCAGGCCGGCCAGGTCATGCTCAGCACCGCGCGCGACACCGAAGCGCTGACCATCCGCTGGGGCGCCCGCGAGGTCAGCCAGTGCCGCCTGCCGATCGACACCCGCAGCATGGCGTCGATCCAGGGCTACCGCCTGCAGTCGCTGACCTGTCAATGAACCCGCCATCCCACCCATCGCCATGCCTTCGGCGCGGCGACATGCGAGGAACATCATGATCCCGGCAACCCGTTATCTGCTGGCCCTGGCCGGCCTGTGGTTCTCTGCCCAGACGCTGGCCGAGGAAGGCTGTATGTGGGACGACTTTCGTCCCCACGGCCCGTCGACCTACTCCAGCAAACTGGGCACCCGCTACGTCCCCCGCGACGCCCCGGTCGGCACCGCGATCATCGCCCAGGAAAGACGCGGCGAAGGCCACGGCGCGCAGACCCCGATCCTGCTCTGCCACCGCTGGCACAGCACCGAGATCCTGCGCTTCGACATGATGAACCACGGCCCGATGTTCGACGGCGAGCTGCCTCCGCTCAATGGCGAGATCCTCACCGGCAAGGTGATGAACACCTCGATCCCCGGCGTCGGCGTGCACCTGCGGGTAGGCTTCCCCTTCACCGGCGGCGTGGCCAACGAGTTCAAACCGGTGGGCGAACCGGTGGTGCCCTTCACCGGCCTGATCGATCACAACACCGGCCTGTACGTGCTCTTCGCCCGTTTCGAGATCACCCTGAGCCTGATCAAGACCGGACCGATCCCTCCCGGCATCCATCACTTCGACAACCGCCCGTTGCTGGTGGGAACCGCGAGCATGGTCGGGCGGGTGTTCGACTGGCACCTCGAAGGACAGATCATCCAGTCGCAGTGCAGCCTGCCGAGCAACCCGGTGAGCGCCGACCCGGTGCAACTGGGCAGTTGGGAGCGCACGCACTTCACCGCCCCCGACGTCACCACCACCGCGGTGCCGTTCCACATCACCCTGAGCGATTGCCAGGACAACCCGGAAAACAACGTGGCGACCGCGCATATCCGTCTCGATGGGGTGCAGGGTTCGACGGCGGTCGATGCCGAGCGCGGCGTGTTCAGCCTGAGCAGCGACTCGTCCGCCGCCGGCCTCGGCATCCAGATGCTCATGGCCGACGGCATCACCCCGGTCCCGCTGGGTCGGGATGTGCCGCTGAAAGTGATCGCGCCGTCCGGCGATACGGTCCTGCCGTTCAGCGCCCGCTACTACCAGACCGGCACCGCGCCGCAGGTCAGGCCGGGCAGTGCCAAGGGCGCGCTGAGCTTCACCGTCAGCTACCAGTGAAGCACCAGCGCTTCAGGCGTGGTGCAGCGCTTCGAGGGTCATCAACCCGGCCAGTGCCGCATCGCCCTGCAGCTCGGCGAGGCTGGCGGTGCTCATCGGCTCGCCGGCCTGGCGACTGCCGTGGACCAGCAGCCCGAGCAGGCTGCTGACCAGCGGCTGGTGGCTGACCAGCAGGACGTTGTCCAGGTTCAGCGCGTCGAGTTCAGCGATCACCCGCGCCGGATCGCTGTCCGGGGTCAGCCAGGACACGGTCGTCAGCGGCGCGCTGAAACCGAGGGCATCGTGGACCAGCGTGGCGGTCTGCTGCGCTCGCACATAGGGGCTGGCGACGATCGCATCCAGCGGCTGGCCGAGCAGATGGGCGGCACTGCGCAGGACCTGCTTGCGCCCGTGCGCGGTCAGGTTGCGCTGATCGTCACTGCGCGCCTGGGGCTCGGCCTCGCCGTGACGCAACACCCAGACCTTCACAGCTTCGGCTCCTCGTCACGCACCGGGTGCGCGGCGGGCGGCACGCTGTGCGGCGCTTCGCCGTCGGCCGGGCGCGGCGTCGGCCAGTCGGCGAACGGCCAGGGCTTCTGTTCGGTGTGGAAGCTGCCGAAGCGGCCGATCTGGGCGAGGAACTGGCTGAGGCTGTCGCCGAAGTTCATCAGGCTGGCGTTGGGCGCGCCGTAGACCAGGCGGTAGACCAGCTGCACCAGCACCAGCGCGCCGAGCAGGGTCACGGCGACCTGCCATACCAGCAGGAACAACAGCATCCAGAGAACCCGCAGGATGATCGACTCACGCTGCATCTGGTTGGGGGATTCGTTCATCAATGTGCTCCTGTTTCGCTCAATTGAAACCACTGGTGGAAATGAAATCGACGTCGGTCTTCGGCTCGCCGCGCATCAGCAGCTCGATGACCTGGTTGAGCGTCCGGCCCTCGAACAGGATCGCGTGCAACCCGGCCACCAGCGGCATGTACACCTGCACCTGCTGGGCCTTGGCCTTGAGTACCTTGAGCGTGTTGACCCCTTCGGCCACCTCGCCGAGGCGATTGACCGCCTCGTCCAGGCTCAGGCCCTGGCCGAGGGCGTAGCCGACCTGGTAGTTGCGGCTCTTGGGCGAGGAACAGGTGACGATCAGGTCGCCGACCCCGGCCAGGCCGAGGAAGGTCATCGGGTTGGCGCCCTGGCTCACGGCGAAACGGGTCATTTCCGCAAGTGCGCGGGTGATCAGCATGCTCTTGGTGTTCTCGCCCATGCCCAGGGCCACCGCCATGCCGGCGATGATGGCGTAGACGTTCTTCAGCGCTCCGCCCAGCTCGACACCGAAGCGATCGGCGCTGGCGTAGACGCGGAAGGTACGCCCGTGCAGCACGGCCTGGACGCGCTGGCAGAGTGCTTCATCTTCGCTGGCGACCACCGTGGCGGTCAGCGCGTGCTCGGCGATTTCCCGCGCCAGGTTCGGCCCGGAGAGCACACCGATGCGCGCCTTGGGCGCGATGTCTTCGAGAATCTGGCTCATCAGCTTGAAGGTCTGCGCCTCGATGCCCTTGGTCAGGCTGACCAGCATCTTGCCTTCGAGCAGTTCGGCATGCGGGGCCAGGACGCTGCGCAGGGCACTGGATGGCAAGGCGACGAAGATCAGCGCGCTGCCCTGCAGCACGGGCAGCAGATCGCTGACCGGATCGACCCCCGGATGGACCTTGATGCCCTTGAGATAACGCGGGTTCTCCCGGGTCGTGCGCATGGCCTCGGCCTGCTCGGGGTCGCGCATCCATTGGCGTACCCCGACACCGTTTTCGGCCAGCAGGTTCGCCACGGCGGTACCGAAACTCCCGCCTCCGAGAACCGCAACAGGTTGCTGTTCAGTCATATCCAATCCGTTAAAACCATAAATGAGTGGCGAAGCCGGCATTATACGGAGCCCCGCGACCAGCGCCAGATCACTGGAAAATGCCGGCTGGTCAGTTAACATTGCCCGCTTGTCCCATCGATCAAGGCCGCCCCGTGCACCCAGGCCCGCGCCCCGCGTCTCCCTACTTGCTGCTTGCCGCCCTGCTCGGCGCCCCCGCCATGGCCGACGATCTGTTCGTCGACAGCCAGGCCCTGCCCGAGGTATTGACCGCCACCCGCCTGAAACAGTCGCCGGCCGCGGTGCCCGGGAGCATGACCGTGCTCGACGCCGAGCTGATCAGGGCCAGCGGTGCCCGCGACATTCCCGAACTGCTGCGCCTGGTGCCGGGGATGATGATCGGCTACGGCGCGGGCAACCAGCCGACGGTCAACTACCACGGCAGCAACGTCAACGACGCGCGGCGCATGCAGGTGCTGATCGACGGCCGCTCGGTCTACCGGGCCGGCCTGGCCACGGTGGACTGGAGCGATATTCCCCTGGCCATGGAAGACATCGAGCGCATCGAGGTGTTCCGCGGCCCGAATACTGTCAGCTACGGCGCCAACGCGCTGATGGCGGTGGTCAACATCCTCACCCGCAGCCCGGCCGACAGCCATGGCACGCGGCTCAAGGTGACCCGCGGCCAGCGCGGCATCGACGATTTCTACGCCAGCCAGGGCATGGGCTGGGACGGCGGCGACCTGCGCCTGTCGCTGTCCGGCATGCAGGACGACGGCTTCGACGAAAACCGCTTCGGCAACGACTACCGTGACAGCCGCCGCCTGACCCGCTTCAACATCAGCGCCAGCCATACCCTCGACCCGAGCCAGAGCATCGACTGGCAACTGTCGGCCAAGGAGGGCGGCAACCAGCGGCCCTACACCTACCAGCCGGTTTTCCCCTACGTCACCGAGCGTGGCGACAATGCCGACGTCAAGGCCAAGGACTACGCCGGCTCGGTGCGCTGGAACATCGACTTCGACCCGAGCCACAGCCTGTACATCCAGGGTTCGGCGCAGCACTGGGATCGCCAGCAGGTCTGGCGTGCCTGCGACGCCCAGCTGGCCTTCAGCCCGGAACTGACCCGGCTCTGGCAACTGAACCCGGACTACGCCGAACAGGTGGCGCGCAACGCCAATCGCCCGCCGCCCAATGCCGACCCGGTGCTGCAGGCCCTGGCCACCCAGGTCGGCCAACAGTGGAACAACGGCGGCAGGAACGTGGTCTGCGGCGACGTCGACCAGAGCACCCGGGAAACCCGCTACGACCTGGAGATCCAGGACACCCTGAGCCTGGCCGACAACCTGCGCCTGCTCAGCGGGATCAACTACCGCTACGACCGCGCCGACTCCGAGACCTACTTCGACGGCAGCCTCGACGACCAGACCTGGCGCCTGTTCGGCCAGCTGGAATGGCGGGTCGACGAGCACTGGATCGTCCAGGGCGGCGCCATGTACGAGAACTCGCAACTGGCCGGTGACTCGCTGACCCCGCGCCTGGCGGTCAACTACCTGATCACCCCGCGCCACGGCCTGCGCGCGGTGTATTCCGAGGCGGTGCGCTCGCCGGACATGTTCGAGAACAACGTCAACTGGAGCTATCGGGTCAGCAACCTGACGCCGCCGGCGTTCGGCCAGCGCACCGCCGAGTACTTCGTCAAGACCCGCGGTCCGGGCGATCTCGACCAGGAACGGATGCGCTCGCGGGAGCTGGGCTACAACGGTTACTTCGCCGATCTCGACCTGAGTGTCGACGTCAAGCTGTTCTACGACGAAATCAGCGGGATGATCAGCGAACCGCTGCGCAACAACCAGTACATCGCCAGCAACAGCAACGAGGCCCGTTTCAGCGGCAGCGAGGCGCAGCTGGACTGGCGCCTGAGTCCCGCCGACCGCCTGCGCCTGACCTACGCTTACGTCGACGCCTCGGCCAGCAACCCCGCCGACCAGCGCCTCAGCGCGCGCAACAGCGGTTCCGCCGGCTGGATGCGCGACTGGGGACGGGGCTGGTCCAGCGCCCTCTTCTATTACGGAGACGATGCCCTGAACCAGTACCGCTTCGAACGCATCGACCTGCGCCTGGCCAAGCGCTTCGCCCTGCCCGGCGGCAGCCTGGAACTGGCCGGCACCCTGCAGCAGCGTCTCGACGACGAACCCACCAGCAACATCGACAACCGCTACGACAGCCGCCACCTGCTGTACCTCAGCGCGGAGCTGGAATTCTGATGCGCCTGTGGCGGCGCTGCCTGCTGCTGGTCCTGCTGTGGCCCCTGGTGTCGTTCGCCGGCGGGGAAATTCTCCTCACCGGCGCCCAGGACAGCACCGGCGTGCGCGACTTCGTTCAGGCCCTGAGCGAGCGCCGGCCGAAGGACAAGGTGCGCTTCCTGCCGCTGGCGCAATTGCCGCCCCCCAGCCAGTTGCAGGCCGGTACCCGACTGATCCTGCTCGACCCCGAAGCCCTCGACTGGCGCCTGCGCGAGCCGGCCGGGCCACCGGCCCTGGTACTGCGCATCAGCCGCGTCCAGGCCCAGCAACGCCTTGGCGGGCTGCGTCCGCCCTACCTCAGCCTGCTGTGGAGCGACCCGCCGCTGGCCAGGCAATTGCGCCTGATCCAGTACCTGCTGCCGCAGGCCCGGCGGGTCGGCGTGCTGTATGGCGAACAGAGCCGCTTCCTTCTCGATGAACTGCGCCAGGCGGCGCGCCCGCTGGGCCTGGAGATCGACGCCGAGCCCTGGCCCGATCTGCGCGACAACCGGCCGTTGCAGACCCTGCTCAAGGACACCGACGTGCTCCTGGGCCTCGACGATCCGCTGCTGTACAACCCCAAGACCGCGAAAAACCTGCTGCTCAGCGCCTATGCCCGGCAGATGGCACTGATCGGCCCGAACGTCGGCTTCGTCCGCGCCGGTGCCCTGGCCAGCACCCTGAGCGACCAGAACGACTGGCTGGCAGTGCTCGACCGCCTGCTCGACCAGCCCCCGGAGCAATGGCCGCGCACGCATTACCCCGAACATTTCAGCGTTTCCGGCAACCAGCAGGTCGCCCGCGCCCTGGGCATCGAGCCGATCGACCCGCGTGCCGCCGGCCAGGCCGTGTCAGCAGGAGAACCCATTCGATGAAAGCCTGGGACATCAGCACTCGTACGCAGATGATCAGCCTGGGCCCGGCCCTGGTCCTGACCTTGCTGCTGATCAGCTTCTTCACCTTCGTGCGTATCCAGGACCTGCGTCAGGAGCTCAACCACACCGGCCAACTGATCGCCAACCAGCTGGCGCCGGCCTCGGAGTACGGGGTGATCTCCGGCAACGACGAAGTGCTGGAAGGCCTGATGCGCGCCACCCTGACCATTCCCCACGTACGCTTCCTGGAAGTGCAGGACAACGCCAACCACATCCTGGTCTACGTCGAGCAGCCCGACGAGCACGTCAACCGGGCGCAGCAGGTGGAAGTGTTCCAGGCGCCGATCCGCCTGCAGCGCATCAGCCTCGATGGCGACTTCCTGCACAACCCCGAGCAGCCGTCGAACATCGCCGCCGACGACTACCTGGGACGGGTCATCGTCGGCATGTCCAACGATGCCTTCAGCCAGCGCCAGCAGGAAATCGTGATCAAGGCGGCGATCCTCGCCCTGTTCGCGCTGCTGTTCACCTTCCTCCTCGCCCGGCGCCTGGCACGCAGCCTGTCGACCCCGATCAGCGACATGGGGCACGCGGTCAAGGCCATCCAGAAAGGCGATTTCGACACACCGCTGCCGGAAGTCGACGACAGCGAGCTGGGGCACCTGGCGCGGCACATCAACAACCTCGCCAGCGCCCTGGCCCAGGCCTCCCGCGAACAACAGCAGGCCATGGCGCAGATGATCCAGGCCCGCGAGGAGGCCGAACAGGCGAACAAGGCCAAGTCGGACTTCCTGGCGATGATGAGTCACGAACTGCGCACCCCGATGAACGGCGTGCTGGGCATGCTGCAACTGCTGCAGACCACCGAACTGAGCGACGAACAGGCCGAGTACAGTACGGTGGCCAGCGAGTCCACCGGGCATCTGCTCAAGGTCATCAACGACATTCTCGATTTCTCGCGTATCGAGCGCACCGCGCTGCAGCTGGAGCAGATCGACTTCAACCTCGCCGAACTGATCGGCAACTGCGTGCAATCGTTCCTCCACACCGCTCAGCAACGCCAGTTGGCCCTGCGCCTGGAAATGCCCGAGGGCCTGGAGCAACTGCAGGTCTGCGGCGATCCGACACGGATCCGCCAGGTGCTGGTCAACCTGATCGGCAATGCGCTGAAGTTCACCGAGCACGGCAGCGTCCAGGTGCTGCCACGCTGGCAGGTGCTGGACCGCCAACTGATCTGGTTCACCTGCGCGGTAAGCGACACCGGCATCGGCATCGACAACGCCCGCCTGGAAACCATGTTCGTCGCCTTCCAGCAGGCCGACAGCTCGATTTCCCGGCGTTACGGCGGCACCGGCCTGGGCCTGTCGATCGCACGCAACCTGGCCGAGCGCATGGGCGGCAGCCTGCGCGCGGAAAGCCGCGAGGGCGCGGGCTCGACCTTCACCCTGGAAATGCCCCTGACCCTGCGCCTGCCCGACCGAGCGCAAGCGCTGCCGGACAACGTCCAGGCCTGCGGCGATGTCAGCGGCCAGTCGGTGCTGCTGGTGGAAGACAATCCGGTCAACCAGGCAGTGATCCAGGCCATGCTACGCAGCCTGGGCTTCGAGGTCTGTGTCGCCGCCGACGGCGCCCAGGCCATCAGCCTGGTGGCCCGGCAGCGCTTCGCCGCGGTGCTGATGGATTGCCGCCTGCCGATCGTCGATGGCTACGAGGCCACCCGGCGCATCCGGCAGATGCCCCAGTGCCGTGATCTGCCGATCGTCGCCCTGACCGCCAACGCCTTGCAGGGCGACCGCGAGCGCTGTCTGGCCAGCGGAATGAACGATTATCTGACCAAGCCCTTCAAACGGACTGATTTACAGCAAATTCTGCAGCGTTGGGTGCCCGGTCAGGCAGTCGCGACTGGCGAATAATGCTAAATTGCGGCAGTCTTAGAGGCCGGAACTGACCTAAGAAAGGTCTGTCGGAAAAATTTCAGTGCACAAGTGTACATCTTCGTCCGCTGTGCTGTGACTTTCACTACAACGCAATAGTCTATGAGTAGGCTGCCGCCTCAGACCAAGGGTTCTGGGACGGTCGGGAAGAACTGCCCCTGCCGCACGAGGATTATTGAGGAGCTCGCATGACCAAACAAAACGCCTTTACTCGGGAAGACCTGCTGCGCTGCAGTCGCGGTGAGCTGTTCGGCCCAGGTAACGCGCAACTGCCCGCCCCCAACATGCTGATGGTGGATCGCATCACCCACATCAGTGCCGAGGGTGGCAAGTACGGCAAAGGTGAGTTGGTCGCCGAGCTGGATATCAATCCGGACCTGTGGTTCTTCGCCTGCCACTTCGAAGGCGATCCGGTGATGCCGGGCTGCCTGGGCCTCGACGCCATGTGGCAGCTGGTCGGCTTCTTCCTCGGCTGGCAGGGTCTGCCAGGCCGCGGCCGCGCCCTGGGCTCGGGCGAAGTGAAGTTCTTCGGTCAGGTACTGCCGGAAGCGAAGAAGGTCACCTACAACATTCAAATCAAGCGCGTCCTGAAGGGCAAGCTGAACATGGCCATCGCCGATGGTTCGGTCAGCGTCGACGGTCGCGAGATCTACACCGCCGAAGGTCTTCGCGTCGGTGTCTTCACCTCCACTGACAATTTCTAAGGGTTATTCGCATGCGCCGCGTCGTAATCACCGGTCTGGGCATCGTTTCCTGCCTGGGCAATGACAAAGAGACCGTCTCCGAAAACCTGCGTAAAAGCCGTCCGGGCATCCGTTTCAACCCGGAATACAAGGAAATGGGGCTGCGCAGCCAGGTTTCCGGCTCCATCGACCTCAACCTCGAAGAGCTGATCGACCGCAAGGTCTATCGCTTCGTCGGCCATGCCGCAGCCTACGCCTACCTGGCGATGCAGGACGCGATCAAGGACTCCGGCCTGAGCGAAGAGCAGGTTTCCAACCCGCGTACCGGCCTGATCGCCGGCTCTGGCGGCGCTTCGACCCTGAACCAGATGGAAGCGCTGGACATCCTGCGCGAGAAAGGCGTCAAGCGCGTCGGTCCGTACCGCGTGACCCGCACCATGAGCAGCACGGTCTCCGCGTGCCTGGCCACGCCGTTCAAGATCAAGGGCCTGAACTACTCCATCGCCTCGGCCTGCGCCACTTCCGCGCACTGCATCGGCACCGCGATGGAACAGATCCAGATGGGCAAGCAGGACGTGGTCTTCGCCGGTGGCGGTGAAGAAGAACACTGGAGCCAGTCGTTCCTGTTCGATGCCATGGGCGCCCTGTCCAGCAAGCGCAACGACACCCCGGAACAAGCCTCCCGCGCCTACGACGCCGACCGTGACGGCTTCGTCATCGCCGGCGGTGGCGGCATGGTGGTGGTCGAAGAGCTGGAACACGCCCTGGCCCGTGGCGCCAAGATCTACGCGGAAATCGTCGGCTACGGCGCCACTTCCGACGGCTACGACATGGTCGCCCCGAGCGGCGAAGGCGCGATCCGCTGCATGCAGCAGGCGCTGTCCACCGTCGACACCCCGATCGACTACCTGAACACCCACGGCACCTCGACTCCGGTCGGCGACGTCGCGGAAATGAAGGGCGTGCGCGAAGTGTTCGGCGACAAGGCCCCGGCCATCAGCTCGACCAAGAGCCTGTCCGGCCACTCCCTGGGCGCCGCGGGTGTGCACGAGGCGATCTACTGCCTGCTGATGATGGAAGGCAACTTCATCGCCGGTTCCGCCAACATCGACGAGCTGGATCCGGAAGTCGCCGATCTGCCGGTTCTGCGCGAAACCCGCGAGAACGCCAAGATCGACACCGTGATGAGCAACAGCTTCGGCTTCGGCGGCACCAACGCCACCCTGGTACTGAAGCGCTGGCAGGGCAAGTAAGGCTCAGGCCTCGCTTGTGAAAACGCCCCGACTGGTTCGGGGCGTTTTTGTTTGGGCTGGCGCGGTCGTTTGGATCACACCGAAAAACGCCGCACCAGGGTGTTCAGATCCACCGCCAACTGCGACAACGCCTGACTCGCCTCCACCGTCTGACTCGCCCCCGCCGAACTCTGCAGCGCCAGATCACGGATATTGGTCAGGTTGCGGTCCACCTCCCGCGCCACCTGCGCCTGCTGCTCCGAAGCGCTGGCGATCACCAGGTTGCGCTCGTTGATGCGGCTGATGGCCTGGGCAATTTCCTCCAGCGCCGCCCCCGCCGCATGCGCCCCTTCCAGGGTGTTGCGCGCCCGCTCGCGGGTCTGCTGCATGCCATCCACCGCGCGGTCGGTGCCCTGCTGGATGCCATCGATCATCTGCTCGATTTCCCGGGTCGACTGCTGGGTGCGATGGGCCAGCGCCCGCACTTCATCCGCCACCACGGCGAAACCACGCCCGGCATCGCCGGCCCGCGCCGCTTCGATGGCCGCATTGAGCGCCAGCAGGTTGGTCTGCTCGGCGATCGAACCGATCACGTCGAGCACCTTGGAAATCCCATGGACCTGCTCGGCCAGTTGCCCGACCTCGTCGACGTTGGTGCTCACCCCCGCCGCCAGCTCCTCGATCGACACCACGGTCTGACGCACCTGGGCCTGGCCCTGACGGGCGATGCGGTCGGACTCGCGGGACGCTTCCGACGTCGCCACGGCATTGCTGGCCACCTCCTCCACCGCAGCGGTCATCTGGTTCACCGCGGTGGCCGCCTGCTCGATTTCCTGGGTCTGTTGCTGCAGGCCCCGGGTGGCGTCCTCGGTGACTGCGCTGAGCTCTTCCGAGGCCGAGGCCAGCTGGTTCGACGAGTCGGAAATGCGCCCGATGGTGTCGCGCAGGCTCTGCTGCATCTTCTTCAGCGCCACCAGCAGGCGCGCCGGCTCGTCACGGCCGTGAATGCTGATCTGCGGGGTCAGGTCGCCGGTGGCGACCACCTCGGCGACCTGCAGCGACTGCGCCAGCGGATGGACGATGCTGCGGGTCAGTACCAGGGCGAGGATCACCGTCAGCACCAGCGCCCCGCCGAGCAGGACCATCACCCACAGCCGCGCGCTGACATACACCGCCTGCGCCTTGTCGGTGGACAGATGGGCATGCTGGTTGTTGAGGTCGATCAGTTGATTGAGCGTCACGGTGAGGTTGTCGGCCACCTGGTTCATTTCACCGTTGACCAGCGTTTGCGCCGCCTCGATCTGATTGCCGGTCGCCAGCCTCATCACCTGCGCCTGCATGTCCAGGTACTGCTTCTGCAGGTCGAGGTAACGGTCGAACAGGGTGCGCTCCTCGGGCAGCACGATCAGCGCGTTGTAGTCGCTTTGCGCCTTGGCCAACCCCTGCTTGAGCGATTCGATGCGCGCCACGTTCTGCTGCTGCGCCGCCGGATCGCGGTTGACCAGCAAGCGCAGGGTCAACGCACGGATCCGCAGCATGTCCTGACTCATGGTGCCGACGTTGATCACGCTGGGCAGCCAGTTGCTCTCCACCTGATCGGACTGCTCGCGCATGCTGGCCATCTGCGACAGCGCGAACAGACCGAGGGTCACCACCAGCAACGCCAGCAAGCCGAACCCCAAACCAGCCCGTGGCGCTATGTTCAAGCTTCTCAGACTCATCGAACGGTTCCTTCCGGAAGTGCTGCGCAGGTCGGCAGCTGACATTCTTTTTAGAAGGTATCGGACCGTTGATTTTTTGCGTAAGAAGAATTGGTGATATCAAATTGCCCGGTGATTGCGACAGCACAATCACCATCGGGCTCATCGAACAGTGAATCGTTTCTCCGCGAGCAGCCGGTCGCCCTGGAACACCATGAAATGCCACTCGCCCGGCACGGCTTCGTGATGCTCGGTGAATTCATAGGCCATGACGTCCTGCGGCGCGCCGGGAACCAGCTTCTGCACCACTTCGAACTTGTCGTGGCGCTTGCCGTCCGGGGTGACGATGCCCGGGGTCAGGTACAGCAGGGTCAGCGGGGTATCGTCGGCGGTCTTGCCCTCGAGGCGGTAACGGATGCCGAACTTGCTGCCCAGCTTGGCCGGCACCACGTCGGTGGCGTCGATATTCTGGCTGTTCATGGTGATCACCCGCTCACCGGGCTGGGGATTCTTGAGGTTGGTCTCGAACACACCATATTCCACCGGTCCCTGCACGCGCACCTCGGCATGAGCCAGGCCAGCGATGCACATCAGCCCGACCAGGGCGCTAAAACGGCTAGTCAACATACTGCGCTTCCTCTGTTGTGGATCGCGGCAGACTATGACTCCGGCATGACAGGCTGATGACAATCCCGCTCAACGCGGCTTCGGCAGCACCGCGAGGCAGTTTTCCCAGGCCGCGGCGAGATAGAGATCGGTGGCGCTGTACCAGCAGGCATCGTTCGGACAGGGTAGACCGCGCGCCGCCCATCCCGGTTCGCTATGCTAGGCCGACGTCGTCCTTGCTGGAGCCCACCCATGACCCTGCCCCTGGTAATCCGCCCGCGCGCCGAATCGGTCGAGGGCCAGCCGATCCTGCGCCCACTGCCCTCGGCGAAATGCCGCAGTGTCGGGCCCTTCGTGTTCTTCGACCATATGCTGGAAACGGACTACGCCGCCGGCCATGGCATGGATATCCGCCAGCATCCGCACATCGGCCTGTCCACCCTGACCTACCTGTTCGAAGGCGAGTTGCTGCACAAGGACAGTCTCGGTTCGGAGCAGCGGGTCGGGCCGGGAGAAGTGAGCTGGATGACCGCGGGAGCGGCGGTGGCGCATGTCGAGCGCACGCCGGCAGACCTGCTCCAGCGCGGCTCACGGTTGCATGGCCTGCAGGTGTGGCTGGCGTCGCCCAAGGAACACGAACAGGGCGTCGGGCACTACAGCCATCACAGCGCCACCAGCCTGCCGCTGAGCGACGCGCTGGGGGTGCGGATCCGCATGATCGCCGGCAGCGGATTCTGCCTGGAATCGCCGGTACCGGTGCTCTCCCCGACCCTGTATGCCGAGGTGTTCATGGAAACGGCGACGACCCTGTGCGTGCCGACCGAGCATCGGGAGCGGGCGGTGTATGTGCTGTCCGGCGAGGTTCGCCTGGATGACGAGTTGCTGGAGCCGCAGACCCTGGTGGTTCTGGCGGAAGGCGAGGCCTTCAGCCTGCATGCCGAAGGCGAGAGCCACCTGGTGATCTTCGGCGGCGCGCCGCTGGATGGACCGCGGCGGATGAACTGGAATTTCGTGGCGAGCGATCCCGCCTTGATCGAGAAAGCCCGGGAAAGATGGGCGGCCGGGGATTGGCCGGTGGTTGCGGGGGAAACCGGGAGGATCGAGTTGCCCTGAAGTCAGCCGTCGCGGGCAACGCCCGCTCCCACAACGGATCGGCGGACACCGGACATTGTGGGAGCGGGCGTTGCCCGCGATGAGGCCCTCAAGCCTTGAACACTTCTTCCAGCAGATTGTGCATCGCCGTAAACGCCCGCTTGGCGGTCCGCGCGTCGTACATCATCTTGCCCGGCACGTTCGCCCCCGGATCGGTGAACGAGTGCACCGCACCGCCATAGCTGGTCAGTTGCCAATCCACCCCGGCAGCATTCATCTCGACCTCGAACGCCGGCAGCTGCTCCTTCGGCACCAGCGGATCGGCAGCGCCATGCAGCACCAGCACCGAGCCCTTGATCTTCTTCGCGTCCGCCGGATTCGGCGTATCCAGCGTACCGTGGAACGACACCGCGGCCTGCAGCGGCGCGCCATCGCGGGCCAGCTCCAGGGCACAGCAACCGCCGAAGCAGAAACCGAACGCCGCCAGCTTGCCCGGGGTCAGGACGGCCTTCGACTGCCCCAGCAACTGGGCCAGCGCCGCCTGCATGCGCTTGCGCAGCTCGGCACGGTCGTTCTTCAGCGGCATCATCGCCGCACCGGCTTCCTCGGCATTCTGCGGACGCAGCGATTGACCGTAGAGGTCGGCGATCAACACCACGTAACCCTGCTCGGCCACCGCACGGGCAATGCGCTCGGCGCCCTCGGTGACTCCCATCCAGTTCGGTGCCATGAGCAGCGCCGGCTGCTGCGTTGCACCGTGGGTGTACAACAGGCGGCTTTCATAGGCCTTGCCGCCGAGGTGATAGACCAGCGATTCGATTGTCACCTTGCTCATCGGATTCTCCTTGGACCCTGAAAAAAAAAGCCCGCCGAGGCGGGCTTTTCGTGCATCAGATCAGACTGCCAGTTCGACCAGCAGCTTGTTCAGCCGGCGCACATAGGCAGCCGGGTCCTTCAGGCTGTCGCCGGCGGCCAGGGCCGCCTGGTCGAAGAGGATGTGCGAGAAGTCGGCGAAACGGTCTTCGCTCTGCTCGTTGTCCAGCTTCTCGATCAGCGGGTGGCTCGGGTTGAATTCGAAGATCGGCTTGGAGTCCGGCACCTTCTGCCCGCTGGCTTCGAGGATCTGGCGCATCTGCAGGCCGAGGTCCTGTTCGCCGATGGCGAGGATCGCCGGCGAATCGGTCAGGCGGTGCGACACGCGCACTTCGCTGACGCTGTCGCCCAGCGCGGCCTTGAGGCGCTCGACCAGGCCTTCCTTGTCCTTGGCGATCTCTTCCTGGGCCTTCTTGTCCTCTTCCGAGTCCAGCTTGCCCAGGTCCAGGTCGCCACGGGCGACGTCGACGAAGCTCTTGCCGTCGAATTCGTTGAGGTAGCTCATCAGCCACTCGTCGATACGGTCGGTCAGCAGCAGCACTTCGATGCCTTTCTTGCGGAAGACCTCCAGGTGCGGGCTGTTCTTGACCTGCGCATAGGACTCGCCGGTAAGGAAGTAGATCTTGTCCTGACCTTCCTTGGCGCGGGCCAGGTAGTCGGCCAGGGCCACGCTCTGCTCGCCGCCCTCTTCATGGGTCGAGGCGAAGCGCAGCAGGCCGGCGATCTTCTCCTTGTTGGCGAAGTCTTCCGCCGGGCCTTCCTTGAGCACCTGGCCGAAGTTCTTCCAGAACGCCTTGTACTGCTCGGGTTCGTTCTTCGCCAGTTTTTCCAGCATGTCCAGCACGCGCTTGGTCAGCGCCGACTTCATCGAATCGATGATCGGGTCTTTCTGCAGGATCTCGCGGGAGACGTTCAGCGACAGGTCGTTGGAATCGACCACACCCTTGATGAAGCGCAGGTACAGCGGCAGGAACGACTCGGCCTGGTCCATGATGAACACGCGCTGCACGTACAGCTTCAGGCCGCGTGGCGCTTCACGCTGGTACAGGTCGAACGGCGCGCGGGCCGGGACGTACAGCAGCGAGTTGTACTCGAGCTTGCCCTCGACCTTGTTGTGGCTCCAGGCCAGCGGGTTCTCGAAATCGTGACCGATGTGCTTGTAGAACTCCTGGTATTCCTCGTCCTTGATCTCGGTACGCGGACGGGTCCAGAGGGCGCTGGCGCGGTTGACGGTTTCCCATTCCTCGGCCGGCTTGTCCTCGCCTTCGGCGGCTTCTGCCTGCTTGGGCAGCTCGATCGGCAGGGCGATGTGGTCGGAGTACTTCTTGACGATATTGCGCAGGCGCCAGCCGTCGGCGAACTCTTCCTCGCCCTTCTTCAAGTGCAGAACGATGCGGGTACCACGCTCGGCCTTGTCGACGGTGGCGACTTCGAAGTCGCCCTCGCCTTTCGACGACCAATGCACGCCTTCAGCGGCCGGCTGGCCAGCACGGCGGCTGAACACATCGACCTGGTCGGCGACGATGAACGCGGAGTAGAAGCCCACACCGAACTGACCGATCAGGTGCGAGTCCTTCTTCTGGTCGCCGGTGAGGTTCTTCATGAAGTCGGCGGTGCCGGACTTGGCGATGGTGCCGAGGTGCGCGATGACTTCATCGCGGCTCATGCCGATGCCGTTGTCTTCGAGGGTGACGGTGTTGGCGTCCTTGTCGAAGCTGACGCGGATCTTCAGCTCGGCACCGCCTTCGAGCAGTTCGGGCTTGGCCAGCGCTTCGAAGCGCAGCTTGTCCACGGCGTCGGAGGCGTTGGAAATCAGCTCGCGGAGAAAGATCTCCTTGTTCGAGTACAGCGAATGGATCATGAGATGCAGCAGTTGCTTCACCTCGGTCTGGAAGCCCAGGGTTTGTTTTTGAGTCTCCACACTCATGGTCTTCAAAACTCCGATCTGATGGCATTGGTCGCGCTGGCAGGCGAGCCTTCCGGGCCACACCTCGCCAGTCGCAGCGGGATGAACAGCAGATGGGGACGTGGCTGGCTATTTCAAGGGCGCCCCCGGCTCTTTGATCTTGAAATGCGCGCGAGCGGTGGCGATGGGCTCGCCGGCATCGCCCTGCCAGGCGGTGATCGCCACGTTGGTCACGCGGCGCCCCTGACGCCATAACTGGCAACGCGCGTAGGTGTCACGGAAGTGCCCGGCGCGCAGGTAGTCGATGGAGAAGTCGATGATCTTCGGAATGCTCGCGCTTTCGCTGAAGATCAGCAGGTACAACGCGGCCGCCAGTTCCATGAACCCGGCGATCACCCCGCCGTGGATCGCCGGCAGCAAGGGATTGCCGATATTGTCCGGGTTGGCCGGCAGGCGAAACAGCAGGTCGTCGCCGTCGCGGCTGCATTCGATGCCGATGAGGCCGGCGTAGGGGATCAGTTGCAGCAAGGCAGAGTAATCGCCGCGACTGTGCGCCTCGCGCAGTTGCTGGTGGATGTCGTCCGGGATCATTGCTCCTCTCCCTTGAGCTTGCGGGCGAAATTGATGCCGCCCTTGATGTCCTTGCCCAGGCGCATATAGGTGCCCACCACCTGGGCGATGGGTTGTGCCGGATCGTCCTGGTAGGCGGTCCCGCGGATGAAGATCACATCGCGGCTGACCCGGTAGCAGTGGGCATGACCGAACACGTCCTGGTCGGCGAGCCCGGGGCTCATGTAGTCGATCCGCAGATCCAGGGTCGGACAGACCTCGAACTCCGGCAGCGCACACAGCGTGGCCATGCCCAGCGCGGTGTCCATCAGGGTGGTGATCGCACCGCCGTGAATGGCTCCAGTCTGCGGGTTGCCGACGATCGATGGCGAATAAGGCAAGCGCAGGACAATACCGTCCTGGTCCACGGAATGAACTTGCATGTTCAATTTCTGGCAATGACGCAATGCGCCAAGGAAGCGCCTGGCCCGTTCCAGCAGCGACGAATCATTCATTCGCGTAGATTTCTCCATAATTGTGAAGACCTGCACAAGCCAAGAAAAAAGTCTATATGGATCCGTAACTTATATATGTGTATCGTGCGCGGAACTTAAACCACCAGGGACAACTCAAACGGTTTAAGTAATGTTATTCCACAAGGAGAAACACCCCATGCGTAAACCTTTTGCTTATGCCGTCATGCTCGCCGCCGCTCTGGGCCTCGCCGCTTGCGACAAAGCCAGCGAAGACAAGGCTCAGGACGCTCAAAAACATGCCGAGCAAGCCCAGCAGAAGATGGACGAAGCTCAGGATAAAGTGAACGAGGCCGCGAAAGAAAACGCCGAAGCCGCCAAAGACTCCGCCGAAGCTGAACAAAAAGCCGCTGAAGAAGCAGCTCCTGCTGCTCCGGCCCCAGAAGCCGCACCGGCTGCGCCAGCCGCTCCGGCCGAGCCCGCCAAGCAGTAATTACTGCTGGAATAAGAAAACCCGACTTCGGTCGGGTTTTTTTATTTATACGAGAACACTTCCGCGCAGCAGTTATGTTTGCGCCTCTTTGCCCGGCTCGGCCACCACCGCCTCTGTCGGGGTATAGACCATCACATCGAGAACGTCGGAATGGAACTCCCGACGGTAGAGAATCAACACGACCCCCGCACTCATCCCCATGAACGCCCAGGGGCTGATGAACCAGCTCAGCAAGGCCATGCCGAAGTAATAAGAGCGCAGACCGAAGTTGAACTGGTTGGCCGCCAGTGAAATTACCCGCGCCGCCCGCGAAGCGAAGGCCTTGCGCTCCAGTTCGCTGACCTGCCGCTCACCGATCATCGGCGCCGACCCCACCAGCACCGCGGCGAAGTTGTATTGGCGCATGCACCAGCTGAACGTGAAGAAGGCATAGACGAAGACGATTGCCAGGCACAACAGCTTGATTTCCGACATGCTCTGCGAGGTCTGCTGCACCAGCGGCAGGTCGGCCAGCAACGACAGGGCGCGGTCCGAGGCGCCAAGGACCGTCAGGATGCCGGCGAGGATGATCAGGGTGCTGGAGGCGAAGAACGACGCGTTGCGCTCCAGGTTGCCGATCACGCTGGCGTCGGCGATACGGTTATCGCGCAGGAGCATGCGCCGCATCCAGTCTTCGCGGTAGAGGTGCATGACACTGGCCAGGCAGGCGGTGTCGCGGCCTTTCCAGGTGGCGTAACGGGTGTAGCCGCCCCAGCAGACGATGAACCACAGGGCGGCGAGCAGGTTGGTCAGGTTGTTTTCAATGAAGCTCATGGACAGTCCTGGTCGGGATAGACGGCCATTCGACGCCAGACAACAGAAAAAGACACACCGCGGCCCCAGGCCGACATGAAAAAGCCCCGTCTCCTGGATAGAAGACGGGGCTTCGCGCAATCACCTTTGGCGGACGTTCATGGCTTGTGGCCTCGTCCGCCTGCGGGCATTACGTCAGGCAATCACTTCGCGCGGCTTGCCCAGCAGGCGGTCGCAGACCACCGCGACGAACAGCGTTGCCACGCACGGCACCAGCCAGGCCAGGCCCTGCTCGCTCAGCGGCAGGTGGGCCAGGGATTCCGGCATGTTGAAGCCGGCGCCCTTGAGCGCGTCGATGGTGCCGAAGATCAGCGACACGGCCATGACCGGCGCCATGATGCGGGTCTGCGAATGCCACATGCCTTTGCAGAAGCTCAGGCCGACCAGCACGATGCACGGCGGGTAGATGGCGGTGAGCACCGGTACCGAGAACATGATCAGCTTGGTCAGGCCGAGGTTCGACACCAGCAGCGAGAACCCGGCCAGCAGCACCACCAGTGCGCGGTAGGACAGCGGCAGCAGACGGCTGAAGTATTCGGCGCAGGCGCAGGTCAGGCCGACCGCGGTGACCAGGCAGGCCAAGGCGATCAGTACAGCCAGGAAGCCGCTGCCCAGGGAGCCGAAAGTGTGCTGCACGTAGGCATGCAGGACCACCGCGCCATTGGTGGCGGTAGCGGCGATGTCATGACTGCCGGCGCCCAGACGGAACAGGCTGATGTAGACCAGGGTCAGACCGACACCGGCGATCAGGCCGGCGATCACCGCGTAGCGGGTGATCAGGCGTGGCGACTCGACGCCGCGGGAGCGGATCGCGTTGACGATGACGATGCCGAACACCAGCGCCCCGAGGGTATCCATGGTCAGGTAACCCTGGATGAACCCCTGCGAGAACGGCGCGGCAACGTATGCCGGCTGCGCGTCGCCGATGGTCCCGGCCGGCAGGGCGAACGCGGCGATGCCGAGCGCGGCCAGCGCGATGATCTTCAGCGGTGCGAGGAAGCGGCCAACCGTGTCGAGCAGCTTGCCGGGGTACATGGACACCGCCAGCACCACCAGGAAGTACACCAGGCTGTAGAGGAACAGCGCCAGCGGGCTCTCGCCAGTCAGCGGCGCGACGCCTACTTCGAAGGACACGGTCGCGGTACGCGGGGTGGCGAACAACGGACCCACCGCCAGGTACGCGGCCGCGGCCAGCAGACCGCCGGCGATCTTGCCGATCGGGCTGCTCAGTTCGTCCATGCCGCCACCGACCTTGGCCAGGGCGACCACGGTGACCACCGGCAGACCGACAGCGGTGACCAGGAAGCCGAGGGCCGCCATCCACACGTGCGGACCGGACTGCAGACCAACGATAGGCGGGAAAATGATATTGCCGGCCCCGACGAACAACGCGAACGTCATGAAGCCAAGCGCCAGGATGTCCTGGCCTTTCAAAACTTTCATTTAAGGAAATACCACACTGCGTAAATCGGAATTTAGAGAGGGATTTCCCCTTGGGTTAGGGAAATGTTTTTTCCGCCCTGATTGAGGCGGATTTTTATAGCGTGGCGCTTCCTTTTGGGCAGCGGACACGAAATGAACGCGCATGGTACTCAATTTGCCGCTCTGGCGCACGGTTTCAGGGCGGTTTGTCCGATGAGTGAACCCGAATGTCGCAAACGGTTGCGCTGCATCAAGCGACAAGCCCCCGTAGGAGCTGGCTTGCCTGCGAAAGACCGCACAGCGGTCCATCGCAGGCAAGCCAGCTCCTACAGGGATCGCGCCAGCCGCAAGAGTCCGGAATGCAGAAACGAAAAAGGCCACCCGAAGGTGGCCTCTCTCTGCTGGTCAGCGAAGAATTACTTCTTCGCTTCCCAACCGGTCAGCTCGGCCAGGGCCTTGCCGATGTCCGCCAGCGAACGCACGGTTTTCACGCCGGCGTCCTGCAGGGCAGCGAACTTCTCGTCCGCGGTGCCCTTGCCGCCAGAGATGATGGCGCCAGCATGGCCCATGCGCTTGCCCGCTGGGGCAGTCACACCGGCGATGTAGGAAACCACTGGCTTGGTCACGTTGGCCTTGATGTAGGCAGCTGCTTCTTCCTCGGCCGAACCACCGATTTCGCCGATCATGACGATGGCTTCGGTTTTCGGGTCTTCCTGGAACAGCTTCAGGATGTCGATGAAGTTCGAGCCCGGGATCGGGTCACCGCCGATACCGACGCAGGTGGACTGACCGAAACCGGCGTCAGTGGTCTGCTTGACCGCTTCGTAGGTCAGGGTGCCGGAACGGGAAACGATACCGACCTTGCCTGGCAGGTGGATGTGACCTGGCATGATGCCGATCTTGCACTCGCCCGGAGTGATGACGCCTGGGCAGTTAGGACCGATCAGGGTAACGCCCAGCTCGTCGCACTTGACCTTGGCGTCCAGCATGTCGAGGGTAGGGATACCCTCGGTGATGCAGACGATCAGCTTGATGCCGCCGAAGGCCGCTTCCAGGATCGAGTCCTTGCAGAAAGGAGCCGGAACGTAGATCACCGAAGCATCGGCGCCGGTAGCTTCCACGGCTTCCTTGACGGTGTTGAACACCGGCAGGCCCAGGTGGGTGGTGCCACCCTTGCCTGGGGTGACGCCGCCGACCATCTTGGTGCCGTAGGCGATGGCTTGTTCGGAGTGGAAAGTACCCTGCGAGCCGGTGAAGCCCTGGCAGATGACTTTGGTGTCTTTATTGATCAGGACGCTCATTACTTGCCCTCCGCAGCTTTTACAACTTGTTGAGCAGCGTCGGTCAGGCTGGTGGCCGCAATGATGTTCAAACCGCTTTCTGCCAGTACTTTAGCGCCCAGTTCGGCGTTGTTGCCTTCGAGGCGAACGACGACCGGTACTTTCACGCCGACTTCTTTCACCGCGCCGATGATGCCTTCGGCAATCATGTCGCAGCGAACGATGCCGCCGAAGATGTTGACCAGAACGGCCGCGACATTGCTGTCGGACAGAATGATCTTGAAGGCTTCGGTAACGCGCTCTTTGGTCGCGCCGCCACCAACGTCGAGGAAGTTGGCTGGCTTGCCGCCGTGCAGGTTGACGATGTCCATGGTACCCATGGCCAGACCGGCACCGTTGACCATGCAGCCGATGTTGCCTTCGAGAGCAACGTAGTTCAGTTCGAACTTGGCGGCGTGGGCTTCACGGGCGTCGTCCTGGGACGGGTCGTGGAAGGTCTTCAGCTTCGGCTGACGGTACATGGCGTTGGCGTCGATGTTGATCTTGGCATCGAGGCAGTGCAGGTCGCCGTCGGCCTTGATCACCAGCGGGTTCACTTCCAGCAGGGCCAGATCGTGATCCTTGAACAGCTTGGCCAGGCCAACGAAGATCTTGGCGAACTGTTGTACCTGCTTGCCTTCCAGACCCAGCTGGAACGCCAGCTCACGACCCTGGAACGGCTGAGCGCCGACCAGCGGATCGATGGTTGCCTTGAGGATCTTCTCGGGAGTGTCGTGAGCGACCTTCTCGATGTCCACGCCACCTTCGGTGGAAGCCATGAACACGATGCGGCGGCTCGAACGATCGACCACAGCGCCCAGATACAGCTCTTTGGCGATGTCGGTGCAGGATTCGACCAGGATCTTGGAAACTGGTTGACCGTTGGCGTCAGTCTGGTAGGTCACCAGATTCTTGCCCAACCACTGCGCAGCGAACGCCTTGGCGTCTTCCTTGCTGCGAACCAGCTTGACGCCGCCCGCTTTGCCGCGACCACCCGCGTGAACCTGGGCTTTCACAACCCACTCGGAACCGCCGATCTTGTCGCAGGCTTCTGCTGCAGCTTCAGGGGTGTCGACTGCGAAACCCTTGGAAACTGGCAGGCCGTATTCAGCGAACAGCTGCTTACCCTGATACTCGTGAAGATTCATGCTTTTTACCGTCTTCGTTAGGTACTGCGCTTCGGCGCTGCGCCCGTGAGGGGTGCCGCGCCACCTGTGACCGCTTGCCCCCGATATGCTCCGGGGGTTCGAGTCCGGCGGACTTTCCGCGGTGAGTCATGCACGCAAGACTCACGACGGGCAGACCGCCGTGGTTTCTTATAATTAACGCTTCTTACGGTTGGCTACGTGGATGGCACCGCCATTCACGGCCAGCGCGGCTTCATGCAGCGCTTCGGACAGGGTCGGATGGGAGAAGACCATCATGCCCAGGTCTTCGGCACTGGTGCCGAATTCCATTGCGATTGCACCCTGCTGCACCAGTTCGGCGGCGCTCGGGCCAATCACGTGTACGCCCAGGACGCGGTCGGTCTTGGCATCGGCGATGACCTTGACGAAACCACCGGTGTCGTTGGCAGCCATGGCACGGCCGCTGGCCGCGAACGGGAAGGTGCCCACGTTAACCTCAACGCCCTCGGCCTTCAAGGTTTGTTCGGTCTTGCCGACCCAGGCGATTTCCGGGTGGGTGTAGATGACCGACGGGATCAGGTCGTAGTTCATCTGGGCTTTGTGGCCCTTGATGCGCTCGACGACCATGATGCCCTCTTCCGAGGCCTTGTGCGCCAGCATCATGCCGCGAACCACGTCACCGATGGCGAATACGCCCGGAACGCTGGTGGCGCAGTGATCGTCAACGAACACGAAGCCGCGCTCGTCGATGGTCACGCCGCTGTCGGCGGCCAGCAGGTCGGTGGTGACAGGACGACGGCCGACCGCGACGATCAGCTTGTCGAAGACGATCTTCTGTTCGCCGTTGGCGTCGGTGTAGGTCACTTCGACTTCTTCGCCGTTGACCTTGGAACCGGTGACGCGAGCGCCCAGCTTGATGTCCAGACCCTGTTTGGTCAGGGTTTTCAGGGCTTCCTTGGAAACCGCGGTGTCAGCGGCCATCAGGAAGGTGTCCAGCGCTTCCAGAACGGTGACTTCGGCACCCAGGCGAGCCCAGACCGAACCCAGTTCCAGACCGATGACGCCGGCACCGATGACGCCCAGGCGCTTCGGCACGCTCTGGAATTCCAGGGCGCCGGTGGAGTCGACGATGACGTTCTGGTCGACCGGAGCCGGCGGAATGTCGATCGGACGGGAGCCGGAGGCGAGGATCACGTTCTCGGCTTCGATGACTTCGGTAGTGCCGTCAGGCTTGGTGACTTCGACCTTCTTGCCGGCCAGCAGTTTGCCGTGGCCCTGGATCGAGGTGACGCCGTTGGCCTTGAACAGGGTGGCGACGCCACCGGTCAGGTTCTTGACGATGCCAGCCTTGCGGCCAACCATCGCGGCGACGTCCATCTTGACTTCGCCGGTGGAGATACCGTGGACGTTGAAGCTCTCTTTGGCTTCCTTGTACTTCCAGGAGCTGTCCAGCAGCGCCTTGGATGGAATGCAGCCAACGTTCAGGCAGGTACCGCCCAGGGCCAGTTTGCCTTCGCCATCGGTGTATTTCTCGATGCAGGCAGTGGAGAAGCCCAGTTGCGCGGCCTTGATGGCGGCCACGTAACCGCCAGGACCTGCACCAATTACTACTACGTCGAACTTCTGGCTCATAAAAGATTCCTTTATAGCTTCAAGCGGCAAGCCTCAGGCCGCCAGGCGAAGACTTCCTTGGAAGTCCGTCGCCCGCGGCCCGCGACTGCGTATTAGATATCCAGCAGCAGACGCGCCGGGTCTTCCAGCAGGTTCTTGATGGTCACCAGGAAAGTCACGGCTTCTTTACCGTCGATCAGGCGGTGGTCGTAGGACAACGCCAGGTACATCATCGGACGGATCACGACCTGGCCGTTGATGGCCATTGGACGCTGGATGATGTTGTGCATGCCGAGGATGGCGGCCTGCGGCGGGTTGACGATCGGGGTCGACATCATCGAGCCGAAAGTACCACCGTTGGTGATGGTGAAGGTGCCACCGGTCATCTCTTCGATGGACAGCTTGCCGTCACGGGCCTTCTTGCCGAAGGTGGCGATGCCGCCCTCGATCTCGGCCAGGCTCATCGATTCGGCGTTGCGCAGCACCGGTACCACCAGGCCACGGTCGCTGGAGACGGCAACGCCGACGTCCGCATAGCCGTGGTAGACGATGTCGGAACCGTCGATCGAGGCGTTGACAGCCGGGAAGCGCTTCAGCGCTTCGGTGGCGGCCTTGACGAAGAACGACATGAAGCCCAGGCGCACGCCGTTGTGGGACTTCTCGAACAGGTCCTTGTACTTCGAACGCAGGGCCATGACTTCGGTCATGTCGACTTCGTTGAAGGTGGTCAGCATCGCCATGTTCGACTGGGCTTCGACCAGGCGCTCGGCAACCTTGGCACGCAGACGGGTCATCGGCACGCGCTTCTCGGTGCGGTCGCCAGCGGCGGTGACCACAGGAGCGGCGGCGGCAGCGGCCGGCTTGGCGGCAGGGGCAGCGGCTGGAGCGGATTTCTTCGCGGCAACGGCGGCCACGACGTCTTCCTTGGTCACGCGACCGCCTTTGCCGGTACCGGCAACGGAAGCCAGGTCGATGCCGTTCTCTTCAGCCAGCTTGCGTGCGGCTGGAGCGGCGATCGGGTCGTCTTCGCCAGCGTCGGCGGCGGCCTGGGCAGGCGCGGCAGCCGGGGCGGCGGCAGGAGCAGCGGCGGCAGCGCCACCGGCTTCGATCGAACCCAGGACTTCGTCGGACAGGACGGTATCGCCCTCGTTCTTGACGATCGCACCCAGCACGCCGTCAGCGGTGGCCAGTACTTCCAGGACGACCTTGTCGGTCTCGATGTCGACGATCAGGTCGTCGCGCTTGACGGCTTCGCCCGGTTTCTTGTGCCAGGTGGCAACGGTGCCATCGGCAACCGATTCCGGGAAGGTAGGGGCTTTGATCTCGATAGCCATTATCAGTGGTTCCTTAATTCGGTTTCAGGTGCGCGAGGCATTAAACGGTGAAGGCATCTTGCAGCAGTTTTTCCTGCTGCTCGGCGTGCATCGAAGCGTAACCACAGGCGGGTGCGGCGGACGCATCGCGACCGGCGTACTCGAGGACCAGGGCCTTGTTGTGGCGGCCGAGGATACGACGCATGTGGTGCTGGCTGCTGTACCAGGCGCCCTGGTTCATCGGTTCTTCCTGACACCACACGACGTTCTTCAGCTCGGTGTATGGCGCGAGGATTTCAACCAGATCGTCCTCAGGGAACGGATACAGTTGTTCGATACGCACGATGGCGATGTCTTCACGACCTTCGGCACGGCGTTTTTCCAGCAGATCGTAGTAGACCTTGCCGCTGCACAGGACCAGACGGGTGACTTTCTTCGGATCGAGGCTGTCGATTTCCGGGATCACGGTCTGGAACGAGCCTTCGGCCAGATCTTCCAGGGTCGAGATGGCCAGCTTGTGGCGCAGCAGCGACTTCGGCGTCAGTACGATCAGCGGTTTGCGCAGCGGACGGATCACCTGGCGACGCAGCAGATGGTAGATCTGCGCCGGGGTGGTCGGTACGCAGACCTGGACGTTGTGCTCGGCGCACAGCTGCAGGTAGCGCTCGAGGCGTGCCGAGGAGTGCTCGGGGCCCTGACCTTCATAGCCGTGAGGCAGCAGCATGGTCAGACCGCACAGGCGGCCCCACTTGTGCTCGCCGCTGGTGATGAACTGGTCGACGACCACTTGCGCGCCGTTGGCGAAGTCACCGAACTGGGCTTCCCAGATCACCAGCGCGTTCGGCGTGGTGGTCGAGTAGCCGTATTCGAAGGCCAGAACGGCTTCTTCGGACAGGAACGAGTCGTACAGGTCGAAACGTGGCTGGCCCGGGAACAGGTTCTGCAGCGGGATATAGGTGCTGGCGTCCTTCTGGCTGTGCAACACCGCGTGGCGGTGCGAGAAGGTGCCGCGGCCGATATCCTGGCCGGTCATGCGGATCGGATGACCTTCGAACTGCAGAGTGGCGTAAGCCATGGTCTCGGCATAACCCCAGTTGATCGGCAAGCCACCGGCCTGCATCTTCTGGCGATCTTCGTAGATCTTCGAAACCTGACGCTGAACCACGAAGCCTTCCGGCAGTTCCAGCAGCTTGGCGGACAGTTCCTGCAGGGTCTTCAGATCGAAGCGGGTGTCGTGACGCGCGGTCCAGGCGTGGCCCAGGTACGGACGCCAGTCGACGAACAGCTCCTTGTTCGGCTCCTTGACCAGGCTCTTCACCACGTGCAGGCCGTTGTCCAGGGCATTGCGGTACTCGTCGACCTTGGCCTGAACACGTTCGGCGTCCAGACGACCGGTCTGCACCAGGCTGTCGGCGTACAGTTCACGGGTAGTGCGCTGCTTGGAGATCTGCTGGTACATCAGCGGCTGGGTGCCGTTCGGCTCGTCGGCCTCGTTGTGGCCGCGACGACGGTAGCAGACCAGGTCGATGACCACGTCACGCTTGAACTGCATGCGGTAGTCGACAGCCAGCTGGGTCACGAACAGCACCGCTTCCGGATCGTCACCGTTCACGTGCAGGATCGGCGCCTGGATCATCTTGGCGACGTCGGTGCAGTACTCGGTGGAACGCGAGTCCAGCGGGTTGCTGATGGTGAAACCAACCTGGTTGTTGATCACGATGTGCACGGTACCGCCGGTCTTGAAACCGCGGGTCTGCGACATCTGGAAGGTTTCCATGACCACGCCCTGACCCGCGAACGCGGCGTCACCGTGGATGGAAATAGGCAGAACCTTGTCGCCAACGGTGTCGTTGCGGCGATCCTGGCGAGCGCGTACCGAACCTTCCACCACTGGCGAGACGATTTCCAGGTGGGACGGGTTGAACGCCATGGCCAGGTGAACTTCGCCACCGGCGGTCATCACGTTGGAGGAGAAGCCCTGGTGGTACTTGACGTCACCGGAGCCCAGCTCGACCTTCTTCTTGCCTTCGAACTCGTCGAACAGCTCGCGCGGGTTCTTGCCGAAAGTGTTGACCAGCACGTTCAGACGGCCACGGTGGGCCATGCCGATCACGACTTCCTTGGTGCCGTAGGAGCCGGAACGCTGGATCATTTCGTCCAGCATCGGGATCAGGCTCTCGCCACCTTCCAGGCCGAAACGCTTGGTGCCCGGGTACTTGGTGCCCAGGTACTTCTCCAGGCCCTCGGCCGCGGTGACGCGCTCGAGCAGGTGGCTCTGGATGTCGGCGGAGAAGGACGGACGGCCACGCACGCTCTCCAGACGCTGCTGGAACCAGCTGCGCTGCTCGGAGTCGACGATGTGGGTGAACTCGGCGCCGATGGTGCGACAATATGTCTGCTGCAACGCGTCGAAAATTTCGCGTAGGCTCGCTTCCTCCTTGCCGATGAACAGGTCGCCGGCACGGAAGGTCGTATCAAGATCGGCATTGGTCAAGCCGTAATGATTGATCGACAGGTCTACTGGCGCAGGGCGCTGCCACAACCCCAACGGGTCGAGCTTCGCGGCTTGGTGGCCGCGCATACGGTAGGCCTGGATCAGTCGCAGCACTTCGACCTGCTTCTTCTCGTGTTCACTGCTCACGCTCCCGGCGGATACCGGTTGGGCGCGGCGCTGGTTCTTCGCCAGCAGTACGAAATGGTCGCGGATCGTCGAGTGCGATACATCAGTAGCAGTGCTGCCTTCGGCGGGCAACTTCTGGAAGTAGGTGCGCCACTCTTCTGGCACAGCGTTAGGGTCGTGCAGGTAGAGCTCATAAAGCTCTTCCACATATGCAGCGTTACCACCTGACAGGTGGGCGCTGTTCCACATGCGCTGCATCACGCTTTCTTGCATGCTTGGTCACCCTCGGTTAGGGGCCTCGATCGGCAGAACCACGTAAGCCTGGAGTCTTCTCACCACAACCAGGCCTGCAAGATCCCGCAGATTTACCGGGTACCAGCCCGGATGCCCCTGCTGGTCTCATATCTTCATAGGTAAAAGCTCGGGCTTATGACCCTCGCTCGGGTTTCACCTCGGTGCGGGCTAAGCGCCCGCACCTTGGCGTACTACGGGTACAACACTTTCAAATCAGGTACCGCTTTGCAGCAGCATGTTGCGTACGTGGCCAATCGCCTTGGTCGGGTTCAGACCTTTCGGGCAGACGTTCACGCAGTTCATGATCCCGCGGCAGCGGAATACGCTGAACGGGTCATCCAGGGACGCCAGGCGCTCCTGGGTCTTGGTGTCGCGGCTGTCGGCCAGGAAGCGATAGGCCTGCAGCAGAGCGGCTGGACCGAGGAACTTGTCAGGGTTCCACCAGAACGACGGGCAGGAAGTCGAGCAGCAAGCGCACAGGATGCACTCGTACAGACCGTCCAGCTTGTCACGTTCTTCCGGCGACTGCAGACGCTCGATGGCCGGAGCCGGCGTGTCGTTCTGCAGGAAAGGCTTCACCTTCTCGTACTGCTTGTAGAAGATGCTCATGTCGACGACCAGGTCACGGATAACCGGCAAACCAGGCAGCGGACGCACGACCAACTTGTTACCTTTTACGACAGAGGACAGCGGCGTGATGCACGCCAGGCCGTTCTTGCCGTTGATGTTCATGCCGTCGGAGCCGCAAACGCCTTCACGGCAGGAGCGACGATAGGAGAAACCTTCGTCCTGTTCCTTGATCAGCGCCAGCACATCCAGAACCATCAGGTCCTTGCCACCGGTATCGACCTGGAACACCTGGGTTTTAGGCGCCGAGTCGGTATCCGGGTTGTAACGATAAACTTCAACTTGCAACATGGCGGCCACCCTTAGTAAGTCCGGACTTTTGGTTCGAACGCCGGTACGGTCTTCGGCGCGAAGTTGACTGCACGTTTGGCAACCCGCTTCTCACCTGGGAAGTACAGGGTGTGGCACAGCCAGTTTTCGTCGTCACGGTCTTCGTAGTCTTCACGGGCGTGAGCGCCGCGGGACTCTTTACGGTGTTCGGCCGCGATGGCGGTTGCTTCAGCGACTTCCAGCAGGTTCTGCAGCTCCAGCGCTTCGATACGCGCGGTGTTGAAGGCCTGGGACTTGTCGTTGATCTTGACGTTGGCGATGCGCTCGCGCAGATCAGCCAGTTGCGCGATACCTTTCTGCATGTATTCGCCGGTACGGAACACACCGAAGTAGTTCTGCATGCAGCTCTGCAGCTCGCGCTTCAGGGTGGCGACGTCTTCGCCAGTGGTGCGCTCGTTGAGCTTGTTCAGGCGATTCAGCGCAACTTCGACGTCGGTGTCGCTGGCGTCGCGGTATTCGATACCGTCGGTCAGCGCTTTTTCCAGGTGCAGGCCGGCGGCGCGACCGAAGACCACCAGGTCGAGCAGCGAGTTGCCGCCCAGGCGGTTGGCACCGTGAACCGATACGCAAGCGACTTCACCGACAGCGAACAGACCTGGAATGATCTGGTCCTGGCCGTTGGCGTCCTGGGTCATGGCCTGGCCATGAATGTTGGTGGCAACGCCGCCCATCATGTAGTGGCAGGTAGGAACCACTGGAACCGGAGCAACGACCGGGTCGACGTGGGCGAAGGTCTTCGACAGTTCGCAGATGCCTGGCAGACGGCTGTGCAGAACTTCCTCGCCGAGGTGGTCGAGCTTCAGCATCACGTGGTCGCCATTCGGGCCACAGCCGTTGCCGGCGATGATTTCCTTCACCATCGAACGGGCCACGACGTCACGACCGGCGAGGTCCTTCGCGTTAGGAGCATAACGCTCCATGAAACGCTCGCCATGCTTGTTGATCAGGTAGCCACCTTCACCGCGGCAACCTTCGGTGACCAGTACACCTGCGCCGGCGATGCCGGTTGGGTGGAACTGCCACATTTCGATGTCCTGCACCGGAACGCCAGCACGCAGGGCCATGCCAACGCCGTCACCGGTGTTGATCAGGGCGTTGGTGGTCGACGAGTAGATACGACCGGCACCGCCGGTAGCCAGTACAGTTGCCTTCGAACGGATGTACTGGGTTTCGCCGGTTTCGATGCAGATCGCGATCACGCCGACGAACGCGCCATCCTGGTTCTTCACCAGGTCGACCGCGTAGTACTCGTTGAGGAAGGTGGTGCCTGCTTTCAGGTTGCCCTGGTACAGGGTGTGCAGCAGCGCGTGACCGGTACGGTCGGAAGCGGCGCAGGTACGGGCGGCCTGGCCACCTTTACCGAAGTCCTTGGACTGACCGCCGAACGGACGCTGGTAGATACGACCGGTTTCGGTACGGGAGAACGGCAGGCCCATGTGGTCCAGCTCGAAGACCGCGGCCGGGCCCTCCTGACACATGTATTCGATAGCGTCCTGGTCACCGATGTAGTCGGAACCCTTGACGGTATCGTACATGTGCCAGCGCCAGTCGTCGTTCGGGTCGGCCGAAGCGATGGCGCAGGTGATGCCACCCTGGGCCGACACGGTGTGCGAGCGGGTCGGGAAGACCTTGGTGATCACGGCTGTCTTGTGACCACCCTGAGCCAGCTGCAGCGCAGCGCGCATGCCGGCACCGCCGCCACCAACAATGATGGCGTCGAAAGAAATCGTTGGAATGATAGCCATGAATCAGATACCCCAGAGAATCTGCACACCCCAGACGAAGTACGCGAACATCGCGACACCACATACCGCCTGGAACAGGAAACGAATCGCAGTCGCCGATTTACCGAACGCCATAGGGGTCAGGTAGTCGGTCGCAATGGTCCACATGCCGACCCAGGCGTGAGCGCCCAGGGCAACCAGTGCCAGCAGACTGAAGATACGCATCGCGTTATTGGAGAACAGAGCGTGCCACTGGGCATATTCGATGCCAGGGTGCGCCACCAGGTAGCCGATCAGGAAGATGAAGTAAGCCGCGAGAACGACCGCAGAAACGCGCTGCGCCATCCAGTCATAGAGGCCCGAACGCGACAGGTTCGTGACATTCGTTACCATATCCAAACTCCCGCCAGAACGATCACCACCACGGAGATGACGATGACAATTTTCGAGCCCAGTTTGCCGCCTTCCAGCGTCTCACCGATGCCCATGTCCATGATCAGATGGCGCACACCGGCCACCAGGTGATACAGCAAGGCGGACAGCAGGCCCCAGAACACGAACTTGGCCAGCGGACTGGTCAGGCACGCCTTCACCTCCCCAAAGCCTTCCTCGGAACCCAGGGATTTGCCCAATGCGTAAAGCATGATGGCCAGGCCCAGGAACAGAATGACGCCGGAGATACGGTGGAGAATGGACGTGTAAGCGGTGATCGGGAGTTTGATGGTCCTTAGGTCTAGGTTTACAGGTCGTTGGCTTTTCACGGCTTTTTTCACACTGAAGAGCCCCTAGCAAGCAGGGCAAAGTTGTTGGTAAGTGTACTGGTCAGGTACCCACCACCCAGGGAGCGGCGACCCCCAGTGAGACGGGCGCGGATGCCCCTGGCGGTCGGGTGCCGAGTATAGACAGTTAGGCTACTAATGACAACGTGAAGGGCTAGCCCAAATAGCGCATTGCCTTTACCGAACAAAAGGCGTAAATGGGCGGCATTTTCGAGGAAAAACAGTGCCTAAAGCCCGTTACAACCGTGCTTTAGGCAAATTGACTTTCGAATTTATCTCACTATAGTGGTGCGGGCCCTGCGTGGGGGGTCTGTCAGATGATTTCAAGCATTAATAGGAGGCCACATGGCTGACAAAAAAGCGCAGTTGATCATCGAGGGCGCTGCCCCCGTCGAGCTGCCCATTTTAACCGGCACCGTTGGTCCAGATGTTATCGACGTTAGAGGGTTGGGGGCCACGGGTCACTTCACTTTCGACCCTGGTTTCATGGCGACCGCATCCTGCGAGTCGAAGATCACCTACATCGACGGCGACAAGGGCATCCTGCTGCATCGCGGTTACCCGATCGAGCAGCTCGCCGAACAATCCGACTACCTCGAAACCTGCTACCTGCTGCTCAACGGCGAACTGCCGAACGCCGAGCAGAAGGCCCAGTTCGTCAGCACCGTGAAAAACCACACCATGGTGCATGAGCAGTTGAAGTCCTTCTTCAACGGCTTCCGCCGCGACGCCCACCCGATGGCCGTCATGTGCGGCGTGGTTGGCGCCCTGTCGGCGTTCTATCACGACTCGCTGGACATCAATAACCCGCAGCACCGGGAAATCTCCGCCGTGCGCCTGGTCGCCAAGATGCCGACCCTGGCCGCGATGGTCTACAAGTACTCCATGGGCCAACCCATGATGTACCCGCGCAACGACCTGTCGTACGCGGAAAACTTCCTGCACATGATGTTCAACACCCCGT
>NZ_FZOL01000022.1 GCF_900188455.1 Pseudomonas japonica
GCATTCGACCCTGGGCTATCTACCGCCCAACCGGTATGAGCGGCAGATAGCCTGAGCTCCCACATTGCGGTGTCCGGAAAAAGTTGACCAGCTCACATAACTACCCCCCCTGAAACAGATAACGCCCCCTCGCCACATCTCGTCGACCAGCCCCTCCACACCACCCCCAACTGGCACGAATTTCTCATACCCAAACAAATCCCACCCAAATAGGTAGTCAACTACCCACTTTCCCCACCCAACAACGACGTCAGGGGGTCCCATGAGCTGTCTGATCTGCGCCGGAAGCGCCGAATCCATCGAATGTTCCCCTGGCTGGGAAGAGCGCCGCTGCCCGAAATGCGGGTGTTACCGGATGTCCCAATCATTGGTGCTGCTGATGATGGACGAGGGGCAGATATTCGATTCCACGAAAATGCGCGAATGGCTGCAAGTTCGTCGTTATTCGGTTCCGGTGCCTTCCATCGATATGAACCAGGCGATCATCGTCCGCTAATCCGGCCTCTCATATTGCAGATGGCCAGTCGACCGTATCGACTGGCCACACCTCTTACACCAACCCGGCACATATCTCTTCGAGCAAGTGCCAATGCCCCCGGCTCAAATACCCGGGGTGATAAGTCCGCCACGCCTTCGCCGGCAACGCACCATGGGTCAGTTTCGAGAAGCGCCGCTGCCGGTGCTCTCCAACCATCCCCCACTCAAGCCCGGCAAATTCCAGTTCCAGATAACGGTCATAATCCGGCCCAGTGAAGAAGATCACCGCATCCGGCTTGAGGATCTCGATCTCCCTGGTCAGCAGCCCCGCGGAAATCCGCCAGACACTGTCGGCCTCCTCCCAGGTACCGTTCTTGACGATGCTCTTCTCGTCAACGGCGGTCTTGAACAGGTTGGTGTACAGCACCTGGGTGTCGAAACCGGTCTCCTCCTCCCCTATCGCCTGCCTGACCCGCCGGTGCGCGCGCCAGAACGGGCTGTTGAAGTTGCCCGGCTGATACCGCGCGAACTCGAAGGCGCGGTAGCCATGCATCATCGCTTCGACGCTGTCGGGTTGCGCGAGAAATTCCTCCAGACGGGTGATCGGCGCGTAGGGCCAGTCGTAGTAGTCACCCGGCTGGAAATCCCAGCCAAGGGTTTCCTGGCCCACGATCAGTACCCGCTGCCCCGCGCTCGCCCAGCCTTGCGGGACATCCATGAGGATCAGCGGTTCGATCTTGCCGGAGGGCAGGTCCTGCAGGCCCTGAAGACTGGTCTTGTGCTGCTCGTACAGCGCCCGCAGTTGCTCACGCGGCTTCAGCGCGCGCCATTGCGAAAGGGCGTGGTCTCGCTGGATGGCCCCCGCAGCCTCAAGACGACCCACCACCTCCGTCGCCCGCTGATGACCAAAGCCAGTGATGCGCTGCACCATCGCCACGCCAAAGGTTTCATGCTGTTCGAGGCGCGCCAGCAGTTCCAGGTCTTCCATCGGGTCGTTCCTTCCATGAGGGGGCATTTTTGCGGCGGGGATTATCTGGGTATCGCAACGCTCTGCGCCAGCCCGAAGGCGGTCGATGGCGCTCACCGCCAGGGCCCTGCGTCGCGCGGCGACAGGGTTGGCCGAGTGGATGAGCAGGGTGGGCGGCTTGAAGCCATGCAGCGCAACCGCCCGCTCGATCCACACCAGTACGTCGTAACCGGTACCACGGTTGTCGTCGCCCAGGTCGTGATCGAGGCTCAAGGCGGTGACCCGGCCACTTTCGAGGAGTCCGATGACCTCGTCCGGCCAGTACGCCCGAGTCCAGCCCGGGGGCGCGGGGCGCAGGTCATCCAGAAAGACTTTCATTGCAGTTCCACCTTTTCGGTTTGGGAATCGGTGGAAACCCTTTGAGGGGTCGATTTGCGTCAGGAATGTGAAATTTTTTTCGCAGCACCCGGTTTGGCTTCAGCGCGGGGACTCCGCCCGCTCACTTCACCCCAACGACTCCACAATCAACTGCGCATCACTACCAACCGCCTGCGCCGTAATGTACTCGCGAATCAGCAAGCGATTCGCCGCGCTGACCGACGCCCAGTTGCTCTGCCACAACTTGTACGCCTGCCAGGAATAGCCGAGCCGCTTCTCCCTGCTCATGGTCGCCATCGAGCGCCGTACCGCGTTCAGGTACACCGCCCTGATCGAGGTGTTGCCCACTTCGAACAACGACCCCAGATGGATCAGCCAGTTGGCCAGGTGCTCGTACTGCTCCCAGGCCCCGGGGAAAAGGGTGAACTGGCGCTTGCGTTCGAGAAAGTCGCCGATCACCGCGACGACCTTCGGGTCTTTCAGACTGAAGCCCTTGGCCGACAACGAGGCGATGACCTGGAAGAAGGAATCCTCCAGCTTGATGAACGACTCGACGAACTGATAGCCGTTGTTCATCACGTTGACGATCGACTCCAGCGACTCCTCCACCACCGCCGCAACCTGGTCCACCTGCCGATTGAGGCGGGTGAAGAACTGGTCGACTTCCATGCCGTCGATGACGCGAATGCCAAAGCTGTGGAAGTAGAAGTCCTTGATCACCTGGTCCACCGGCTTTCTCGACACGAAGAACAGGTTGGAGCCGATGACGTGGTTGTTGGCGAAGGTCTTGTAGTCGCTGATGATGCGCTTGAGGTTGGTGTCCGCCAGCGAGTAGCCGAGGATGACCACGGTGTTCTCGTGCAGGATGGTGCTCAACTTGCGCGAGAAGTAGGAGTCGCTGTTCATGAAGCGGAAATAGTCGTCGGAGGTGACCACCAGGTTTTCCGGCGAGTCCACCGAACCGTGTACGTGATACACCTTGACCTTGGCCGAAGAGCGCGGAATCGGCATGCCCGGGGCGATGCTCTGGACCCGCCTGGCACCCGCCAGTTGCTCGGACAACTTGTCGTAGTTGGTGGTGATCACCCGGAACGAATGATAGGAATAGAAGGCTTCGACCTCCGCGACATCACCCTTGATCCGCAGTGGCTGGATGAGGTCCTTGATGCAGTCGTTGATGTTCATGCCAACCCGGGTGAGGCGCAGGGCGATGACCTGCGCCGCCTCTTCCAGGCTCAACGGCGGCACGCCGGCCGCGGGAAACAGCGACGCGCGCAAGGCGGCGCCGTCCGGCAGGCAATCGCAGACCTGTTCCAGCAGGTGCTGCCAGCCCGGCGCGTCGTTCGCCGAAACCGCCTTGGAGAATCCGGTCCCGGTGAACAGGCACAGACGCTGGGTAGCGGCTGCATAAGCGATTTCAAACAGGCTGCTGCTCACCTTCAACTCCTGTAGTGCCTTACCCCGCCCAGACCCTGGCCCTGGCCGATAGCGCAAAGCCATCCCCGCACGCGGGTTCGAGCATGCCAGCAGCCAGCGCTGGCGCGCAAGCGACGCCCGGCGCGTGGTCAGGGCGGATCGTCGGCAACGGCAGATTTACGAACGATTCTTAATCACTATACTCTTCGCGTTTTCGCCGCCGCCCTTCCCTTCCGGCTTTCGCACATGTGAGGTTCGCCTTGGCTGACGATCTCGACCGCCTGTTTCGTCTCTACCACCGCGACCTGCAGAACATCGCCTACCGCCGCCTGGGTGATCGCGAGCTGGCGGCGGACCTCACCCAGGACACCTTCGTGCGCTACGCCGGCCTCGGCCGCGAGCAGCGCAGCGAGGGCATTCTCAACCCGCGGTTCTTTCTGATGCGGGTCCTCGGCAACCTGATCATCGACCTCGCCCGCGGGCGCAAGCGCCAAGGGACGCACAGCGCGCTGGCGGACGTGCAGGACGAGTTGTTCGATCCCCGTCCCGGTCCAGAGCGCCTGTTCGAACTGCGCCAGCAACTGCAGCGCCTGCACCTGGCCCTCGGCGAGCTGCCGCACAACTGTCGCAGCGCGCTGCTGCTCAACCGTGTCGAAGGCCTCAGTCACCAGGCCATCGCCGAACGCCTGGACGTGTCGCCAAGCATGGTCAGCAAGTACATCATGCGGGCCCTGCGCCACTGCGCGCGGCGTCTCGACCTGCTGGAGGACTGACGGATGGCGACGATCCCCGTGGAAGAACTCGACCGTCCCCTGCCCGGCCTCACCGACGAGGCCCTGCAATGGCTGGTGGACCTACACAGCGGCACGGCCGGCGACCGCGAGTGGGACGCCTACCAGCGCTGGTGCGAGCGCTCCCCCGCGCATCAGAGCGCGGCGCTGGCCGCCGAACGCCTGTGGGAACGGCTCGGCAGCGCCTTGCAGCGACCGCCGGCGAAACGCCGCGCCGCGCCGCTGCTCGGTCTGCTGCTGGCCCTGGGACTGGCCGGCGGTGCGACCTGGCAAGCCCGCGAGGACGGCTGGCTGGCCGACCAGCGCACCGGCGCCGGCGAGCGCCGCGAGCTGCGTCTGAGCGACGGATCGCAACTGGTGCTGGCACCGCACACACGCGTCGATGTAACCCTCGATGGCAACCGCCGCACCCTGCGCCTGTATGCCGGCGAGCTGTTCGTCCAGGTCGCCGCGGACGCCTCGCGGCCCTTCGAGGTGCAGGCGGCGAACGGTACCCTGCGCGCCTTGGGCACCGGCTTCGACGTGCGCCGCGACGGCGCGCGGGTACGCCTGGTGGTGACCGAACACAGCGTCGGCGTCAGCCGCGCGGGGGACGCGCAGCAGACCGTGGTCAAGGAGGGCCAGAGCATCACCTTCGACGCCGACACCCTCTCGCCACCGCGCAACGTGGACAGCGCCAGCCTCACCGCCTGGCGCCGCGACCGTCTGATCTTCGACCGCCAACCCCTGGGCGAGGTGCTCGACGAGCTGTCGCGCTACCACCACGGCCTGCTCTGGGTCCGCGATCCGGCCTTGCGCCAGTTGCCGGTCACCGGTCTGTTCGACACCCGCGACCTGGAGGCGCAACTGGCGCTGCTGCAACAGTCGCTGCCGATCCGCATTCGCAAGCTGCCGTGGTTGACCGTGGTGGAGCGCGACGAACAGCGCGGCGGCGACTGAAGCGAAAAATTTTCAGGGGCCGCTGTCAGGTTTTCAGCGCCCAGCGTCTTTCCCGTTTGAGAGTGATTTTTAATCAGCTGATTTTCAGCGGGGAGAACCATGCAGCAATCCTTCAAGCGCGCCGCCCTCGGCCTGGCCATAAGCACCGCCTGCGGCCTGGCGTTCATCAGCAGCACCCAGGCCCTGGCCGCGGAATCGGCGCAGCGTGCGACGCGCGCCTTCGCCATCCCGGCGGGACCGGTGGGCACGGCCCTGACCCGCTTCAGCGACCAGAGCGGCCTGCGCCTGATCGTCAACAGCGAGTTGCTGGCCGGGCGCAGCAGCCCGGGCCTGAACGGTCAATTCAGTGTCGCCGAGGGCGTGCAGCGCCTGTTGGCCGGCAGCGGCCTGCGCGCGGCGCTGAGCGGCGACACCCTGCTGATCGAGGCCGCGGCCGAAGCCGAACAAGCCATGGAACTGGGTCTGACCCGGATCAACTCCGAGCAGTTGGGCACCACCACCGAAGGCAGCGGCTCCTACACCACCGGCGCGGTCACCCTGGGCAAGAGCGCGCAGAAGCTCAAGGACATCCCGCAATCGGTCAGCGTGCTGACGCGCCAGCGCATGAACGACCAGAACATCGTCAGCCTCACGCAGGCCCTGGAAAACACCACCGGCCTCAGCGCGATCAAGTCGCCGGGCTCCGGTCTGTTCATCTTTTCCCGCGGCTTCGACATCGAGAGCATCCAGTACGACGGCGTGCCGGTGCCGCGCAACGTCTACTCGCTGGGCAGCTATATCAGCGAGAACATGTCGATCTACGACCGCATGGAAGTCATGCGCGGCGCCGCTGCCCTGCTGCAGGGCGCCAACAGCCCCGGCGGCGCCATCAACATGGTGCGCAAGCGCCCGCAGGCCGAACCGAGCCTGACCCTGACCACCAAGGCCGGCAGTTGGGACCGCTACGGCATGCAACTGGACGCCGGCAACGCGCTCAACGCCGAAGGCACGGTGCGCGGTCGCATGGTGGTGGATTATCAGAAAGGCAACTCGTTCACCGACTCGCTGTGGAACTGGGAACAGACCGTCTATGGCGCGCTGGACTTCGATCTGAGCGAGGACACCACCCTCGGCGTCGGCGTGAGCAACAAGAAGACCCACTACCAGCCCCACATGATCGCCCTGCCGCGCAACCGCGACGGCAGCCGCCTCGATGTCGGCCGCTCGACCTACATCGGCGCCGACTGGAACCGCGCCAGCAGCGACCAGACCAGCGTCTACCTCGACCTCGAACACCGCTTCAACGACGCCTGGCGCTTCAAGGCCTCGGCCCTGGGGATGCGCGAATCCAACGAAGCGGTGTACCAGTTCATCACCGGCGCCATCGGGACGGGCCCCGCGCCGATCTACGCCGACTACGGCACCGACTTCAGCAACCACAACCTCGGCCTGGACCTGTACGTCGATGGCCAGTTCGAGGGCCTGGGCTTCAAGCAGAGCCTGGTGCTGGGCGCCAACTACTCGAAGTTCACCACCGACGACGCCTACGCCCGCGCCTTCACCCCAGGCGTGGACATCAACCACATCAACCATGATCGTCCGTACCAGACCTTCGACATCATCGCCAACCGCGCCAACCTCACTGAAAGCGAGTACGACGTACGCCAGAAAGGTATCTACGGCAGCTACCGGATCAACCTGCTCGATCCGCTGACCCTGGTCCTCGGCGGTCGGGTGAGCTGGTACGAAATGAGCTACGACGCCAACAACTACCTGCGCCGCGAAGCCAACGGCGACCCGATCCACTCGCCGGCGCAGAGCAATGGCAAGGTCACGCCCTTCGTCGGCCTGGTGTATGCGCTGAACGAACAGTGGTCGGCCTATGCCAGCTACGCCGACGTGTTCATCCCGCAGAGCGAGCGCGGCCTCAACCAGGCGCCACTCAAGCCGATCACCGGAAAAAACTACGAACTCGGCATCAAGGGCGAGCTGTTCGATGGGCGCCTGAACACCTCGCTGGCGGTGTTCCGCTACCTGCATGAAAACCGCGCGGTGGCCGACCTCGACAGCGGCTTCGCCTGCGATGGCTGGTACTGCTCGGTGGCCAGCGGCAAGGTGCGCAGCCAGGGCATCGAGCTGGAGCTGAACGGCGAAGTGCTGCCAGGCCTGCAGGTGTCCAGCGGCTACACCTACAACACCACGCGCTTCATGGATGACCCGGAACTCAAGGGCAAGGTGTTCAGCACCCTCACGCCCAAGCACATGCTGCGGGTGTGGGCCGACTACCGCCTGCCGGGTGAGCTGGAAAAGGTCAGCGTCGGCGCCGGCGTCAACAGCCAGAGCAGCACCCTGGGCTTCGACCGCGCCTATGAAGCCAGCGGCTTCTCGATCTGGAGCGCGCGGGTGGCCTACAAGGTCAGCGACCAGGTCAGTGTCGCGGCCAACCTCAACAACCTGTTCGACAAGGACTACGTGATACCTTCGTACGGCACGCTGACCGGCAACAACTACTTCGGCGATCCGCGCAACGTGATGTTCACCCTGACCTATACCCCGACCTTCTGAGGCGTCGCTCCACGCCATGGACACGATGGCGGCCAGCCCGTAAGGTGGCGGCCGTCGTGCAACCCACCGGGCAGAGAACCATGAATCGCCGCAAGAAGATCAACCAGTTGCTCAAGGCCCACGCGAAGAAGGCCAGTGCCAAGCTGGCGCCGAAGAGCAAGCCGAAGTACATCAGCAAGGCCGACCGGGCGAAGCTGGCGGACGAGGCCGCCGCTGCTCCCGAGCCGACCACGCCTCTCCCGGACGCCGCACAGACCGGCGCTGTTACCCAGGACTGAACGGCGAGCGCCGGCGACACGCCCCCGGCCACATCCATTGCGACACCCACCATCCTGAACGAGACATGCACCTTGCCGAGCGCGAGGACGGCATTACATCGTGCGCAGAACCCGCGGAGCAGAAGCCCCCGCACCACGGCATCCACTGCCGTCCTTTCTGTCAGCCGCACGATCCAGGAGAGCACCGGTCATGAACGACCCGATCAACGTATCGCCCGCGACATTGCGCAAGGTGACCGCGGCGGCGGCCCTGGGCAACTTCGTCGAGTGGTTCGATTTCGCCGTCTACGGCTTTCTCGCCACCATCATCGCCAGGCAGTTCTTCGCCAGCGACGACGCCAATGCCGCCCTGCTGCAGACCTTCGCGGTCTTCGCCGTGGCCTTCGCCCTGCGGCCGCTGGGCGGCATCGTGTTCGGCGCGCTGGGCGACCGCCTCGGCCGCAAGCGCGTGCTCTCGGCGACCGTGTTGATGATGGCCGGCGCCACCACGGTGATCGGCCTGTTGCCGACCTACGCCAGCATCGGCCTGCTGGCGCCCGTGCTGCTCACCCTGACCCGCTGTGTCCAGGGCTTTTCCGCGGGCGGCGAGTACGCCGGTGCCTGCGCCTACCTGATGGAGCACGCACCGAATCACCGGCGCGCCTGGTATGGCAGTTTTCTTCCGGTATCGACCTTCTCCGCGTTCGCCTGCGCCGCGGTCATCGCCTACCTGCTCGACGCCAGCCTGAGCCCCGAGGCGATGGCCGAATGGGGCTGGCGCGTGCCGTTCCTGGTGGCGGCGCCGCTGGGTGTGGTCGGTCTCTACCTGCGCTGGCGCATGGAGGAAACCCCGGCATTCCGCCTGGCCATGGCCGAACAGAAGGAACACGCCCACTCGCCGCTGCGGGAAACCCTGACGCAGCAGAAAGGCGCGATGCTGCGCCTGGGCGCGTTCATTTCCCTGACGGCGCTGTCGTTCTATATGTTCACCACCTACTTCGCCACCTACCTGCAGGTGGTCGGTCACCTGAGCCGGGCGCAGTCGCTGATGGTGTCGACCATCGCCCTGCTGTTCGCCGCCGGCGCCTGCCCGGCGGCGGGGGCCTTCGCCGACCGCTTCGGCCGGCGCCGGACCATCGGTGTGACCTGCCTGTGGGTGATTGTCATGGTGTTCCCGGCCTACTGGCTGGCCAGTTCCGGCAGCGTTGCGGCGGCGGTCGTCGGCGTCATGCTGCTGGCCGTGGGCGCGGTCATGTCCGGGGTGGTCACCGCCGCGCTGCTCTCGGAAACCTTCCCCACCCGCACCCGCTATACCGCTTCGGCGATGACCTACAACGTCGCCTACACGCTGTTCGGCGGCACCGCGCCGCTGATGGCGACCTGGCTGATCGGCCTCAGCGGCAGCAGCCTGGCGCCGGCGTTCTATCTGGTGGTCATCGCCCTGCTGGCCTTGCTCGGCGGGCTGGCGCTGCCGGAGACGTACCGGATTTCGCTGCACGACGAACCTGTCGCGGTGCCGCGCGCGGGCCTCGGGGGCGCGCGCAACAGCGCCTGAACAACGGGCGGCAGGTTCATTCGAATACGTTTCGGGTACCGGGAAAAGTGTGATGCGGTCCGCTGCCGCGAAACAGGGCGGACTCACCGGGGTTGAAGCCTTCGATGAAGACATCCCGCCCTGCCGATTCGGCCGCGTCGACGAATATCCGCCGGCGCAGCCCGGGATCGCGCATGCGGGCAGCCGCCGTTGCGGCGGCGGACCAATAGCCGCTGAGCCCGGCCATCTGGCGAAACTGCTCGATGACGACCGATTCCAACCCGTATGAAAACGACCTCAGCACCCGTTTGGCCAACGCCTCGGCTTCGAGCCATGTGCGGGTCCGCTGCTCCATGCGCCGGTCTTCCAGCGAGAGGTGGTCCTGCCAGGGAATGCGCAGCGTCTGCGTCTCGTCGTCGTAGTAGCGGGTATTGAGCTTGAAGTAGTCGATCGTCGCCAGCGCACGGGCGCTGCGACCGTTGATCAACACGCTGGGAACGAGCTCGTGCGTCACCGGCCGAGCGTCGTCATCCAGCAGCGTGCGCAGCAGCGGCTGCAGCGAATAGTGCAACTGGCTTTCCCCGTGCAGGTCGAACACGTTCTCCTCCGTCGGCAACAGCAGCGTACCCGGATCGATCGCGCTCGACGCCTGCTGCGCCTGGTGGCAGTTGTGGTCCAGCAGGTAGAGATGCGACCAGTCGTCGACGTCGTACGACTCACGGTCAAGACAAGTGCCGGTGCGGGCGTTCCAGACCCAGTGCTGGTCAGGCAGGGGGCGCTCGCAAAACGCGCAGAAATGGCCGAAGGCACTCATCAGCAGACTCGCTGCCGTATAGCGCCCCCTGACCTGGTCCGGAAGTGGCGGACGTAGCAACGGTCTCATGCGGGTGCCTCTCTCACGGCAAGTGGGCCGTTTCGGTGTTGGGGTAATACAGCGGAACATTGGTGTCGGCAACCAGACGCGATGCGTAGTTCACCCCGGATGGGTCGCGGAAATGCTGCAGGACCGTCAACCACACCGAATAGAATGCCGAGCCCGCGGCCCAGCCGGGAATCGGCTGCCAGAGGAAGTCGAAGGTCTTCTGATCCGTTGCAATGCTGAGCTGGCGACAGGCATCCAGGGCATTGAACCAGGCCCGGGTTCGATTCATCTGCCGGCGGTCATAGGTAGCCTTCGCGGGGTTGACCAGATCCTCGTTGAGTTGCAGCAGGTCGATCATGTCGTCCACCCACGGTTTAAGGAGGACCGCCTCCACCCTGACCGCTACCTGGACGTTCTGCAGTATCGCGTTGCCGTGCTTGATGTCGGCGAGCACTCGATGATTCGGCACGTCATAAACAAGGAACTTGTTGGCGAAATCCACGCTGTCGGCCACGGAGACTGGCAGCCACTGGTTCGTCGCGACATCCAGGTAGAAAAGGTGTGCCGGCGCATCCTCCCAGCAGGTAGGGTCCAGATCGGGCCACAGGTAACGGCGACGGATTTCATCATAGAGATCCCGTTCCGTGGGCCTCTTCAATTTGCTCCACTGGATGACGTCCGCACGGGCAGGGCTTTGTCGTTTGGCCTTGTTGCAAGGGCTGCAGGACAGCAGAAAACCCCGCCAGTCGGTGGAGAACAGCGGATACAGCGACTTCGGCACGGTGTGCTCGACTTCGACCTGTGCAGGCAGATCGCTGCCGCAGTAGGAGCAGTACGCGCCCAGGTCCTGGACCAGCGGCGCGGCGGCGGTCTTGTAGATTGTCGCTATCCGTCCTTCCAGTGCTGCGACCAGGGTCTTCTGTTCAGCCGCGGTAAGCCTGGTGAAACGTCTGCCACGGGCGATCCCGAGCAACCAGCGCAGGACTTGCGCAAGCGAGACGGTGTAGTTGCCCACCGGCGGTACGGCCCCGGTCATTTTTCTCAGCAACTGGGCGTTGGCCCGGGCAAAGGTGATGGACGCCGGAGGGGCGTAGAGCGAGTTGCTGGAGGGCTTGTTGACCGGTCGCATCTGTTCGCAGCTCCGCACGATGAAGAAGAGTTCCCTGCCCGGCCGCGGGCCAAGCCCTGGCTTTCAGCATCACTTGGCATTCTTCGCACCGCGAAACAGCAACATGCCGCCTCATGAGGGTATAGCCAATGAAACCGGACCTTGCCTGGGCAGGACAACTGCCAGCGACGCTGTTGCTGAAGCCAGGATCATTGCGCAAAAGCCCAGCAGGCAGAGGATCCCGAGACCGTAGCACAGGGTTCGCCAGGGTTGCACGCCGGCGAGATAGGCCAGCGTGTGCAGGACCCGGGCGACGGTGAACAGGATGCTCAGGCCGATGCAGGCCGGCGCCGACGTGTCGAGGAGCAGCGCCAGGCCGCCGAGGACGAAGAACGCCGGGAGGTTTTCCAGATCGTTGGCCCAGACCCTGGCGGCCCGCCGCACCTGCGGATGCTCGCGGCGCTGGGCGGGCCGGGCGAACACGGCGGCATCCTCCGGGTTGGTGAAGGCCAGCCAGCGCAAGCGGAAATAGCCCTGGTAACAGGACACCGCGAACATCTTGCCGAACAGCACGACCACGCACAGCGCATACACGGACAAGGCGCCGCTCATTGCCGCTCCCCCCTGAGCGCCAGATACAGCAGCGGGCCCAATGAAACGAAGACCGCGGTCAGCAGCAGCCAGGGCAGCAGCGCCACGACCGAGCCGCCGCGCGCACGGTGGTCGCGCGCCATCCAGACGCAGGCCAGCCCGGCCATCAGGTACAGGTCGATGACCACCTGGGCGGTGTCGGGTCGCGACAGCAGTTGCAGACCGAAGGCGGCAAGGGATTGCTCGGCGATCAGCATCGTCCAGCCGGTATAGAGCGCAAACGGCACCAGCAGTGCCCACGCGATGTAGCGAAGCGGCATCGTGCCTCTCCCTGGTAGTGTTCGCCGCCACGGTAGTGATAGGGTTGCCCACCGCTCAATGACCTCACAGGTCATGGACGCTGCGCGCAAGGACGGCCAGAGTCGACACATGCCCCATCACCCTTTCCACCATAGCCATTCCCCAGCCCCCGACTCGGCGGGCCTGCGCCTGCGCCAGCTGCGGCGCCAGGCGGGGCTCAGCCAGCTGCAACTGGCACTGATCGCCGGCGTCTCGCAGCGTCATCTCAGCTGTGTGGAAACCGGGCGCGCCAAGGCCGGCCCGGCAACCCTGCATGCCTTGCTGGCGGCGCTCGGCACGCCGCTGGAGCAGTGCAACGAGGTCTTTCTCGCCGCCGGCTATGCCCCGCGCTACGCGGCCTCGGCGCTGGACGCGCCGGAGCTTGCGATGGTGCACGCCGCCATCGGCCACATCCTGCGGGCGAACAACCCGGCGCCGGCGATCGTCATCGACCGCAACTGGGACGTCACCGCGGCCAATGCCAGTGCCGGCGTGCTGTTCGCCCTGGCGGGTGTGGCCGCGGACCCGGCGGCGGGGCTCAACCTGCTGCACACCCTGCTGCATCCCGAGGGCCTGGGCAGTCGCCTGGCCAATGCCCGGGAGATCCGCGCTGTCGCCTGGCAACGCGCCTCGCGGGAGGCCGCCGACAATCCGCTGCTGGCCGAGCGCCTGCGCGAACTGCCGGTTCCAGATGATCCAGGCCAGGCCACGGCGGCCGCGCCGGTGCTGCTGACCCGGGTGAACACCGCGCAAGGCGAGCTGTGCTTCCTGTCCACCTTCACCACCTTCGGCATGCCACAGGACATCACCGTGGAGTCGCTGCGCATCGAGCACCTGATTCCCGCCGATGACCTGACCTGGCAGCGGATGAGTGCGGCGTTGCAGCAGTACACGGGGGTTGGCGGCGAGCATTGAGGACGCGCTCCGGCTGTTGCCAACAGGTCTGCTCAGGCGGCTTGACGCCAATCCGGCGCATGAGATGATCCGCCGATCACTCAAGCACGGATGCAATGATCTGATGAACACCGGACACCTCTCTCCCGCCGAAGCATTGGCTATCGCCGAAACGATCCTGCGCACCCGCTATCCCGGTGCATCCCTCGCCTGTGTCGCGGGCTCGATCATGCGCGGACAGGGCACCTATCTTTCCGACATCGACCTCGTCGTGGTCTACCAGCACCTGGAGGCGGCACGCCGAGAGTCGTTCGTGACTCAAGGCGTACCCGTCGAAGCCTTTGTCCACGATCAGCAGACCCTGGCCTGGTTCATCGACCAGGACGCGGAGCGTGGCCGTCCAAGCCTGCTCAACATGGTTACCGAAGGCGCTGTCATCGGCCCCGCGCCAGGGCTTGCGCAGGGGTTGAAGCAACGTGTCGCGGAGCGCCTGGCACAAGGCCCGGAACGCCTGACGCCCGCTGCGCTCAACACGCTGCGCTACGAAATCACCGATGCCGTCGATGACCTGCGCGGGACTCGACCCGCCAGTGAAACCCTGGCGATCGGCGCCCTGCTGCATGCCAGGCTGGTGGAGCTGGCGTTGCGCGGCAGAGGTCGCTGGTACGGCACGGGCAAATGGGCGCCACGCCTGCTGAGTGAAGTGGATGCGTCTTTGGCGGATCGATTCGACGAGGCCTTTCGCACGCTGTTCAGCGAGGGCAAGGCCGAATCCCTGATCGCGTTGGCCGAGGCCGAACTGGCTGCGCACGGTGGTTTTCTGTTTGACGGCGATTGCCGCACGGCGCCTGCGTCATGGCGCAGTCAAGCGCGATCATGAGCAGAACTAAATCTGTATGCAAAAAAAACGAGTTTGTCAGCTGAGCGTTTGAGCCCGACAATTCCCTGCGCTTTTGCAAGGAATGGCCATGAGCATCATCGATCGACCCCGATTACGTTCTTGCAAGCACTTGGAAAGTGCGGCAACGAAGATCCCAGAGCCCATGAATTCAGTCGTGCGCGGTTTTCTGCAACTGAGCACGAATTCCATCATGAATTTGGCTAAAGAACTTCCTCGATCCATTCATTATCAATCGATCAATGGATCGACCTAAAATACTTCCCCATTACAGACATTGAAAATACTGCCGAACAGGAAAGCCCTGAAGAACACCAGGCGCTGAAAGGCAGGGAACGCATTCGGATTCATTTCAAGATTCAGGGCAGCCGATCACCATGAGCAAAGAGTTTGCATTTGCCGTCAAAAGCATTTGTTTCGATGAAGACTATCAGCCGTCGAACAACACCCGCGCCACCACCAACTTTGCCAACCTGGCAAGAGGCAACAGCCGCCAGGAGAACTTGCGCAATACCCTGCAGATGATCGACAACCGTTTCAATGCCCTGGCGCACTGGGACAACCCCAAGGGCGATCGTTACGCCGTCGAGCTGGAAATCATTTCGGTCGAGATGAACTTCGATGCTGAACACAGTGACACGCCCCTGCCCCTGATCGAAATCCTGAAAACGACTATTGTCGATCGAAACACCGGCGAGCGTATCGAGGGTATTGCCGGGAACAACTTTTCCTCCTACGTGCGTGACTATGACTTCAGCGTCGTGTTGCTTGAGCACAACAAGGGCCAGTCCGGATTCAGCACGCCCGAGTGTTTCGGAGAGCTGCATGGCAAGCTGTTCAAGTCGTTCGTCAGTTCAAGCACCTACAACGATAATTTCAAGAAACCGCCGGTCATCTGCCTGAGTGTATCGAGCAGCAAGACCTATCACCGGACTGAGAACCAGCACCCGGTACTGGGCATTGAATACCAGCAGGATGAATATTCACTGACCGATGAATACTTCAACAAAATGGGCCTGAAAGTGCGCTATTTCATGCCGCCTAACAGCGTTGCGCCGTTGGCGTTCTACTTTACCGGTGACTTGCTCGGTGACTACACCAATCTCGAACTGATCAGCACCATCAGCACCATGGATACCTTCCAGAAGATCTACCGTCCGGAAATCTACAACGCGAACTCCGCGGCGGGAAAATCCTATCAACCCAGCCTGCACCATCAGGACTATTCACTGACCCGGATCGTCTATGACCGGGAAGAGCGCAGCCGTCTGGCCATCGAACAGGGCAGGTTCGCCGAGGAACACTTCATCAAACCCCATCAGGCCCTGCTCGAGCAGTGGTCGGCCAATTTCGCGCTCTGAATCAGGCAAGCACACAAGGTCATCCGTCATGAAAAAACTGCTCCCTACTTCAACTGCCGGCAGCTTGCCCAAACCTTCCTGGCTTGCCCAACCCGAGGCACTCTGGTCGCCGTGGAAACTCCAGGGCGATGAATGGGTCGAGGGCAAACAGGATGCCTTGCGCTTGTCGCTGCAGGAACAACAGCACGCCGGCATCGACATCGTCAGCGACGGCGAACAGACCCGCCAGCACTTCGTCACCACCTTTATCGAACACCTCAGCGGCGTCGATTTCGAGAAGCGCGAGACCGTCAGGATTCGTGACCGCTACGATGCCAGTGTGCCGACGGTTGTCGGTGCTGTTGCACGGCCCAAGTCGGTCTTCGTCGACGATGCCAGGTTCCTGCGCGAGCAAACCCGGCAACCGATCAAATGGGCCCTGCCAGGCCCGATGACGATGATCGATACGCTGTATGACAGCCACTATAAAAGCCGCGAAAAACTGGCATGGGAATTTGCAAAGATTCTCAATCAGGAAGCCCGGGAACTGGAGGCCGCCGGCGTCGATATCATCCAGTTCGATGAACCCGCGTTCAATGTGTTCTTCGACGAGGTGAACGACTGGGGCGTTGCCACCCTGGAGCGGGCGATCGAAGGTCTCAAGTGCGAGACGGCCGTGCATATCTGCTATGGCTACGGCATCAAGGCCAATACCGACTGGAAACAGACCCTGGGCTCCGAGTGGCGCCAGTATGAAAAGGCATTCCCCAGGCTGCGGGAATCCAGTATCGATATCGTCTCGCTCGAATGTCACAACTCGCGCGTCCCCATGGACCTGATCGAACTCATTCGCGGCAAGAAAGTGATGGTCGGCGCCATCGATGTGGCAACCCACACCATCGAAACGCCGGAAGAAGTCGCCAACACCCTGCGCAAGGCCCTGCAGTTCGTCGATGCCGACAAACTCTATCCGTGCACCAACTGCGGCATGGCGCCGCTGCCTCGTGGCGTGGCGAGAGGCAAGTTGAAGGCGTTGAGTGCCGGCGCGGAAATCGTTCGCAGAGAACTGTCGAACTAGGTTCCGTACGCACTGCATGTTTGCCAATAACCGTAGGAGCTGGCTTGCCTGCGATCGGCGGCGCAGCCGTCGTGAAATCAGGATCCACGGGGTGCCAGGCCCACTGAGGATTCAGGGTTTACGACGGCTGCGCCGCCGATCGCAGGCAAGCCAGCTCCTACAGGTTCAGCACCAGCCGAACCCTCATTCAGGATCTCCCCATGGCACTTCCCAGCACGGCCATCGAGCCACTGCGCTTTCGCGAAGCGCTCGGGCACTACGCCTCCGGCATCACGGTCATCACCTCACACATCGACGACCAACCGATTGGTTTCACCTGCCAGTCGTTCTACAGCGTGTCGATGAATCCGCCGCTGGTGTCCTTCAGTGTGATGTCCAGTTCGGCCAGCTATCCCGGGATTCGCCAGGCGGGTCGATTCGCCGTCAACATCCTTTCGGGCGAGCAGATCGGGATTTCCAACCAGTTCGCCCGGCGCGGCACGGACAAATGGCACGGTGTCGACTGGCGGAATTCGCCGCTGGGCAATCCGATCATTGCCGGCAGCCTGCACTGGCTCGACTGCGAAATTCACGCCGAACACGCCGCGGGGGATCACCTGATCGTCATCGGTGAAGTGAAAGCGCTCAACCTGCAAGAGGCTGCCGCCGCGCAGCCCTTGCTGTATTTCAGGGGACAGTATTGCAACCTCGCCGCGCCGGGCGCGGTGTGAGCCTGCTGCTGCCCTTCCCTCGCATACGACTGTAGTTCTGTTCATGATCGATTTGAGACACCTGCGCACCATCGAGGCCCTGCGGGAAACAGACAGCCTGCACGAAGCCGCCGAACGCCTGCACCTGACGCAGTCGGCGCTGTCCCATCATTTCCGCGAGATGGAAGAGCGCATCGGCATGCCGGTGTTCGTGCGCAAATCCAAGCCCGTGCGCTTTACCAACGCCGGCCTCAAGCTGCTGCAACTGGCAGGACAGGTGCTGCCGCTCATTCGCACCGCGGAGCGCGAACTGGGCAGGCTGGCGGGAGGCACCGCCGGACGGCTGCACATCGCGATCGAATGCCACAGCTGCTACCAGTGGCTGATGCCCTCGGTGGACGAATTCCGCAGCGCCTGGCCGGAAGTCGAGCTGGACCTGGCGTCGGGGTTTTCCTTCGCGCCCTTGCCGGCGCTGGAACGCGGTGATCTCGACCTGGTGGTGACGTCCGACCCCGTGCCCCTGCCAGGGATCACCTATGTGCCGCTGTTCGGTTACGAAGCCATGCTGGCCATCGACAAGCATCATGTCCTGCGCGACAAGGCCTGGCTGGAGCCTGGCGACCTCGCCAGCCAGACCCTGATCACCTACCCGATCGAACGCAACCGCCTGGATATCTTCACCCGCTTCCTCGACCCGGCCGACATCGAACCCGCCCAGGTGCGCACCTCGGAACTGACGGTGATGATGATGCAACTGGTGGCCAGCGGCCGCGGCGTGTGCTGCCTGCCGAACTGGGCCGTGCACGAGTACACCTCGCGAGGCTATGTCATCGCCAGGCGCCTGGGGCAGAACGGCCTGCAGGCCAGTCTGTTCGCGGCGGTCCGCAGCGACATGCTCGACGTGCCCTACGTGAGTGATTTCCTGCTTACGGCAAAGGACATTTCCTTCGCGACGCTGGAAGGCGTCAATGCGGTGGCGGCGGTCGCGGTCTGATCGATGGACCGCGCCGCCACTCGGCCCGGCCCATCAGTCTCCGTTCAAGACCAGCTTCAGTTCCTTCCGGCCCTGGTCACGCCACACCACCACCGAGGCGTTGTAGCCCTTGCGCGTTTTCGAGGCGACCGCGGCGAAGTCATCCGGCGAGCCGATTTCCTGTCCGGACACTTCGAGAATCACGTCCAGCGCCTTGAGGCCCGCGCGTTCGGCCTGTCCGCCCTTGCTGGTCTCGACCACCCAGGCACCCTTGGCTTCGACCAGGCCCACGGCCTTGGCGTAGTCGGGGCTGAGGCTCGCCAGTTGCATGTCCAGCAGTTGTGGACTCGCCGCCGGTTGCGCGCGGCTGGCCGTGCGGGTCGCGGGTACCGTGGAGGGCTTGCGCGGGCCGACCTGCACCGGCACGTCGATGAAGCCGTTGCCTCGCCAGACCTTGAGCATCGCGGTCGAACCCGTGTCCAGCTTGCCGATGGCGACGAGGAACTCTTCGGCGTCGGTCACCGGCGTGGCGTCCACCGAAACCACCACATCGGCGAACTTCAGCCCCGCCCGCTCGGCGTTGCCACCCGGCAGCACGCTCTGCACGGAAGCCCCCTGGGCCGGCATGTTCAGGCGTGACGCCTTCACCGGGTCCATGCTGCTGACGGGGGCGCCGATGCGTCCCGCGCCATTGCCATTCCAGGCGGGACAGTCGCGGCTGTCGAAGACCTTGCGCACGGCCACGCGCTTGTACGCGCCCCAGGCCTGGGCTTCAGGGGTCGTGAGGTCCTCCATTGCCCGGCTGTAGACCAACGCCTGGTTGAGGTAGTCGCAGGAGCGGTTCTGATAGCGCGCGGGCGTTTCCTGGGCGATCCACCCCGCCAGCGAGGTTTGTGGCAAGCCCGTCGGGGAGACACTGCCCCACCCCGGGGAAGGGTTCGCCAGCACCGCGGCGAAACTCGCCGGGTCACGTTCCACCGGCGCCGCGGCGGGAGACGCAGGATCGGCCGTGGCCATCGCCTGCGGCACGGCGCAGCCCTTTTCGCCGATCACCTGCTGCGCTGCTTCCAGCGCCGGCCGGCCACCCCAGCTGTTGGGGTCGCGGGCCACGGAAGCCATACGCTCCGGCCAGAAGGCGGTGATCTGGGCGCAGGTCTCGCCGCGGTACTCGTTGATGAAGACGTTCTTCATGTCCGCATCGAGCTGGGCCTTGTACTCGGCCTCGGTCGGACCCGCCGCGGCGGCGGCATACATGATCGGATCGGTGATGATGGAAATCGGGTCCAGCACGCAGCCGCCGAGCAACGTGAAGGTGGAACCCAGCGCCATGGCGCGCGAAACGGCAACGACGTCACTCATGGAGTTGAACGGTTTCAAGTTGGCGACCCTCCCCAGGGCAAACTGACATCATGTCTTACCGCTGCTTGTCCAGCATAGAGGGCATGGGCGGAATTTCCCTGCGCATCCTGCACTGCGTCGAAAAGGGGGGGCGTCAGCGTCGCCCCGGAGAGCGTAGCGGCCAACGCCGGCCTCAAGCCGATGGACGTCATCCTGGTGGCGGAACCCCCGGGCGTGGTCTAGTGTGCCGTTCAAGAGCCCGTTCCACGGGCTGTTGAGCCCATGCCCGGGGAAACAGTCATGAAGGCCACCCTGATCACCGCGTTGCTGCTGGGCATCCTCGGTGCCCACCTCGCCTTCGCCACCCTCGACGCCTCCCGGGCACCGGACGGCATCCTCCCCGACGACCTGCTGGACAAGCAGAACTGCCGCTACTTCGAACAGCAATGCCGCAGAAAGGGCGGACAGGATTGCACGAACCGGTGTGGCACCATCGCGGCCGGCAAGCGCGTCGCCTGGCCCGATCTGGCCAACCCGCCGGTGCTGGCCGGCAAATGAAACGGGGCCGCGGAAGCGGCCCCGTCGACGACAGCGAAGCGCATCCGCGATCAGAAGGTACCCTTGAGCGTCACCATGAAGTTGCGTGGCTCACCATAGAAGTTGCCCCACGAAACCGCGCCCACGCTCTGGTAGTACTTCCTGTCGAGCAGGTTGTTGCCATTGAGCGCGACCGACCAGTGATCGTCGATGCGGTAGCCGATGCGCCCGCTCCAGATGGCGTAGCCGGACTGCACCGACTCCACCGCCGGCCGCACGTTGGCGTCACGCACCGAGACGTCGCTCTGCGCGGTGACCCCCGCCCCGACACTGAAGCGCTCCAGCGCACCGCTCAACTGATAGTCGGACCACAGGCGGAACAGGTGGCGCGGGAAGTAGCTGACCGTGAACGTCGGCTCCTGCGGATTGGCGTTGGCGCTGTCCAGGTACTTGGTCTGGGTATAGGTGTAGCCCGCCAGCACCTGCAGGCGGTCGATCACCTCGCCGCTGATTTCCGCCTCGAAGCCCTGCGCCCGCACCTTGCCCGCGTCGGTGTAGCAGTAGCCGTCCGACGAGCCCGGGCAGGAGGTGTTGTAGTTGGCCTCGGCGCGATGTTCCTCGACGGTGCGGAACAGGTTGAAGGCGGTATTGACCCGGCCGTCCAGCAGCTCACCCTTGATCCCGACCTCGTAGCTGGCGCCGGTCTTGGGCTGCAGCGGGCTGCCGGACGCGTCGGTGTAGGTGCTCTGCGGCTGGAAGATATCGGCGTAGCTGGCATAGACCGACCACTGCGCGTCGAGGTCGTAGATCAGCGCGGCGAACGGCGTGACCTGGCCGTTTTCCTGGCTGCGGTCGTGCTGCCAGTAGTCCCAGGCCTGGGTGTAGGAGTCGCGGCTGTTGCGGTACCAACTGACCCGGGTGCCGAGCACCGCGGTCAGCGGCTCGGCCAGTTTCAGGCGCAGGGTGGCATAGGTGCCGAACTGGCGGGTGTCCGACTCGGTGGGGTGCGGACCGCCACGGTAGGAGTTCGGCGGGTAGTAGCTGTCCGGCGGCTGCGGCAGGTGGGCGTCGGGGTTGAACGGATCCTGGGACACCCCGAGCAGGCCGCTCATGTTGATCAGCGCCCAGTGGTCGCGGGTCTGGGCACGGCTGGCATTGGCGCCGACGACCAGTTCGTGGCGCAGGCCGAAAGCATCGAACTTGCCATTCAGGTAGGCATCGAAGCCGTAGTCGCTCTGGTCGTAGTCGAACACCCCGGAATACACCCCGGACGGCGCCGTGGTCGCGCCCGGCGTGACGCCGCCGCGGGTCTCCGACAGGGCGTACTTCATGTCCTGGTCGTTGTGGGTCCAGACGCCGGCGAACTTGAAGGCCCAGTCCTCGTTCAACTGGTGCGACAGATCGGCGAACAGCGTGGTGCGCTCGCTTTCCCAGCTGTTCCAGGACGCGCCGAGGCAGGTGGAGCGGCTGAGCTTGAGGTCCTTGCCGTTGCTGTAGCGCGGCAGGCCATGCCAGCACGGGGTGGCATCGAGCCGCTCATAGGCGACGCCCAGGCCCAGGGTGGTGTCCGCCGTGATGTCGTAGTCGAGGGCGCCATAGAGGATCTGGTCGTCACGCTGACCGAGGTCGTAGAAGTACTGGCGGTCCTGCAGCGCGACCACCGCGCGGCCACGCAGGGTGCCCGATTCGTTGAGCGGGCCGCCGCTGTCGACCTGACCGCGGTAGTTGTCCCAGGAGCCGGCCGACAGCGTCACGCTGGTGGTCGGCGTCGCCTGGCCACGCTTGCGCACGAAGTTGACCCCGCCGGCCGAACTGCCGGTGCCCTTCATCATCCCCGCCGTGCCCTTGAGCACCTCGACCCGGTCATAGAAGGCCATGTCGCCGGAGAAACTGTTGGCCTGCACGTACTCGCCGCCAACATCCAGCGGCACGCCGTCGTACTGGTACTGGCCCTGCATCATGAAGCCGCGCGAGTAGAAATACTTGCCGCCCATGGGCGACTCGTACACGGCGATGCCCGGGGTTTTCTCCATGGCCTGGTCGATGGTGGTGACGTTCTGGTCATCCATGTACTTGCGGGTGAGCACCGTCACCGACTGCGGGGTCTCGCGCAGCGTATGGGTGCCTTTGCCGAGGGTCAGGGCGCGGGCGGCATAGGCCTGGGTGCCTTCGCTGGTAGCGTCCAGACGCTGGCCGGAAACGCTGGTGGCATCCAGCTCCAGGGCCCCCTGCTCACTCGGCAGCGGGCGCAGCGCATAGCTGCCATTGCTCTGCGGCACCACGCGCAGGCCGGTGCCCTGGAGCAGCACGGCAAAGCCCTGGGCGACGCTGTAGCGTCCGTGCAGACCGGCGGACTGACGGCCCTGGATCAGCGCCGCGTCGAACGACAGGGCATTGCCCGAGGCCGAGGCGAAGGCACTGAGCACCGCGGTCAGGCTGCCGGCGGGAATCTGGTAGTTCTGCTCGGCGCTGGCTTCGACGGCGCTGGCCACGCTCGGCAAGGCGAAGCCGGCCAGGGCGCAGCAGCTCAGGCGAATGGCGATGGCCAGCGGCTGGAGCCGGCGGGCGTGCGGGTACTTCATGGTGTTCCTCCCCAGGAGCAAAGTGTGCGAACGGCACGTGTCTGAGGATTGGCCGAGCGGGATGGGCAAACAGTGCAAGTCGCCAATGATTTTTTTCGCAATCGCCTACGCCTGGGCCGGCAGCACGCTGACCCAGTAGTCGGTACGGCGCACGATGCGCAGGCCGAAACCGCTTTCCAGCGCCGCCAGGGCGCGATCGGTGTCGTCCAGGGGGAAGGCGCCGGAGATCCGCAACCCGGCGATGGACGGGTCGCAACGCAACCAGCCACGGCGGTAACGCGACAACTCGTCGAGCAGATCGTCCAGCGGGCGCTGGATGGCGATCAGGCTGCCGTTGCGCCAGGACGCCACCGAGGCATCGCTGCGCCAGGGATCGCCCAGCCGGACACGGTCGAAACGCACCTGCTGGCCCGCCTCCAGACGCAGGACCCGCGCGCTGTCGGCGGGACGCACCTCCACGGCCTTTTCCAGCACCGCCACCTCGCAGAACTGCGCTTCGGTCTGCACGCTGAAGCGCGTGCCGAGGGCGCGCACCTGACCCTGGGGCGTCTCCACCAGAAACGGACGCCCCAGGGTATCGGCGGCGGTCTGCACCAGCACCCGGCCGCTGATCAGGCGCAGCAGGCGCAGGTCGGGGTCGAAGCGCACGTCCAGCGCCGAGCGGCTGTCGAGCAACACCTGGCTGCCATCGGCCAGCACCAGCGGGCGCCGTTCGCCGACGCCCGTGTGGTGACTGGCCAGCAGTTCCCTGCCCCACTCGCTGTGCCAGCCGCTGCCGCCGACGACTCCGACCCCGGCCAGCACCAGCAACTGCCGCAGGACCCGGCGACGGGACTCCCGGGAACCGTGCAACGCCGACGCCGCGATGTTGCCCGGCACGCCCTCGACCATGTGCCGCACCGCCTCCACCTGCTCCCAGGCCCGGCGGTGCAGCGGATCGGCGTTGTGCCAGTGTTGCCAGCGCTGGCGCTCGGCATCGCAGTCCAGCCCGGAAGACAGTCGCGCATACCACTGCGCCGCGCTGCGCAGGGCTTCGCGCTCCGCGGGTGCCAGCGGCGGCGGTGTCACAGCAGGCCCATCCGCATCAGGCAGCAATGTTCCATGGCCTTGGCCATGTGGTTGTTCACCGTGCGCAGGGAAATCCCCAGGCGCGCGGCGATCTTCGGATAACTCAGGCCCTCGAACTGCGACAGGATGAAGGTCTGGCGCACCGTGTCGCCGAGGCTGTCGAGCATGCGGTCGATCTCCATCAGGGTCTCGAGGACGATGGCCTGGGTTTCCTGCGACGGGTAGACCTCCTCGGGCAGCCCGGCCAGGGCCTCCAGATAGCTCTGCTCCAGGGCGCGACGGCGGAACAGGTCGATCACCAGGCCTTTGGCCACGGTGCTCAGGTACTGCCGTGGCTGACGGATGTCCAGGGCCTGGCGCGCCCTGATCACCCGCACGAAGGTGTCCTGGACCAGGTCGGCGGCATCGCTGCCGCAGTCCAGGCGCTTGCGCAACCAGCCACGCAGCCAGGTGCTGTGGGTCGCGTAGAGGTCGTGGGTGGCGGCACGCAGGGCGAGGTCGTCGGCGGACATGGGAACAGGTCACTAATGAGAATTAGTTGCAATTTGACCTTTTTGTCGCGGATTTGGCAATGGGACGTTACAACCGCCACAAGGAAGTCGCTTTCTGCTTCACCGTGAAGTCCACCTCCAAGCCTGCGCTGGACAGCAGATTCACCAGAGCATCCAGAGAGAATTTGTCGATCTTGCCGTTCAACAGCTCACTCAGCCGTAGCTGCGTCACATGCAGCCGCCGATCGGTTCAAATTCATTTGGCGTTCGGATCGAGCTGATCACAGCATAGGTATATACACATCTCTGAAAGCCTGGCGGAAACCGCATCAAGGCCGCCAGGTGCGTGCCTTGAGCCCTGCAATGCCCTCCAGATCGAGCGCCGCCCGCGCGGCGCATCGCGAGCGCGCTCGCTCCTACATTTGTTGCAACGTGCCTATGTCTGTCAGGCCATAGTTGACCGCCTTGTGTGTACGACGCGGTATCGCGTCGCCCCCAAAAGCTTCCCCGCGCTAGATCGCCAGGCACCAAGGCTGGCGACGCCGCTCTCACAGGCCATGGTACGTTGCAAAAAATGTAGGAGCGAGCGAGCTCGCGATGCGCCGCGCGGGCGGCGCTCTATCTTCAGAGCGCTGCAAGACTCAAGGCAGGCACCTGGCGGCCTTGAAACTCATTCCAATCCAGAGAACCCCATGATGTTTGACAATTTTCTTCAGCACTGGCACCTCACCCCCGACGGCCACCCCATCACCACCCACGGCGCCGACCTTCTCCCCGTCCGCCAGCACGGCCGGCCGGCCATGCTCAAGCTGGCCCACGAAGCCGAGGAACAGGCCGGCGCCCAGTTGATGATCTGGTGGAACGGCGACGGCGCGGCGCCCGTGCTGGCCCACGACGAACGCGCATTGCTGCTGCAGCGCGCCACCGGGCCGGCGTCCCTGACGAAGATGGTCAGGGACGCCGACGACGACCAGGCCACGCGCATTCTCTGCCGTGTGGCCGCCCGCCTCCACGCCCCACGGCCCCAGCCCCTGCCAGCACTGGTCCCGCTGACCCGCTGGTTCGACGCCCTGCTCAACGGCAGCCATGACCCACTGCTGCAAACCTGCGCCGCCACCGCCCGCGAACTGCTCGCCACCCCCCGTGACGTCACGGTGCTGCATGGCGACATCCACCACGGCAATGTCCTCGACTTCGGCCCGTCCGGCTGGCTCGCCATCGACCCCAAGGGCCTGTACGGCGAACGCGGTTTCGACTACGCCAATCTCTTCTGCAACCCCGATGGCCACAGCGCCCTGTTCCACTTCGCGCAACGCCTCGACACGGTCAGCAACGCCAGCGGCATCGAGCGCCGCCGCCTGCTGCAGTGGATCCTCGCCTGGGCCGGGCTCTCGGCCTGCTGGATGGACGAGGACGGCGGCGACCCCGCACACCTGCGCGAAGTGGCGAAGCTGGCCGCCGCGGCATTGAATCAGGGCGTCCAGTCCACCCGGTGCTCCTCTAGGTAGGCATCCACCGCCGCCCCCACCGTCGGCTGGAACACGTCATGGCCGATCCGTGCCAGCACCTCCAGGCGCTGCAGCTTGTCCTTGACCGGGTCTTTCATCTCGGCGAATCGCAGTTCGATGCCGTCCGCGTGCAGCAACTGCTGCAGCTCGATGAGCATGTCCGCCGAGGTCACGTCCACGCTGGTCACCGGCTCCGCGGCGATGACGATGCGCCGCACCGGAACCGGCGCCTGGCGCACTGCCTGCAGCACACAATTCTGAAACAGCTCGGCATTGGCGAAGAACAGCGGCGCGTCCCAGCGGAACAGCACCAGGCCGGGCACCAGGCGTGCCTGGGGATAGCGGCCGATATCGTGATAGCCACGAATGCCGTCGACCCGCCCCAACACCGCGTAGTGCGGACGCCAGCCGTCCCAGAGGAATTCGATCACGGCAATCACCACCGCCAGGCCGATCCCCGGTACCGCGCCGAGCACCACCACGCCGACGAAGCAGGTGATCGACAGCCAGAATTCCCATTGCTGGATGCGGTAGATGCGCCGCAGGTCCTTGAACTCGAACAGCCCCACGGCCGCCGCGATCACCACCGCGGCAAGGGCGCTGCTCGGCAGATGCCTGAGCAGGTCGTGGGCGAACAGCAGCAACAGGGCCACGCCAATGGCGCCGAACACGCCGGCCAGCTGGGTATGGGCACCGGCGGCCTCGGCCACTGGCGTGCGCGACGAACTGCTGCTGACCGGAATGCCCTGGAACAGCCCGGTGGTCAGGTTGGCCATGCCCAGGCCGATCATTTCCTGGTTGGCATCCACCGCTGTGCGGGTCCTGGCGGCGTAGGTCCGCGACAGCACGCTGGTGTCGGCGAAGGACACCAGGGCCACGGCGAAACCGCCGATCAGCACGGCCTGCAGGTCGGCGGCATCGATCAGTGGCAGGACGAAGTCCGGCAGGCCCTGGGGCAGCGAGCCCACCACCCGCACGCCATGCCTGGCCTCCAGGTCGAACCACCACGCGGTCAGGGTCGCGGCGACCACCGCGATGAGAATTCCCGGCACCCGCTCGAAGCGCTTGAGCAGCAGGATGATCGCCAGGCTGCCGCCGCCGATGGCGAAGGCATAGGCGTTGGCCTTGCCGTCGAGCAGCGCGCCGAACAGATGCCAGGTGTCCTGCAGCGGGCCGTCGCTGTCCAGGGAAATGCCGAACAGCCTGGGCGTCTGGCTGATCAGCACGGTCAGGGCGATGCCGTTCATGTAGCCGTAGCGGATCGGCTTGGACAGCAGCTCGGTGATGAAGCCCAGGCGCAGTATCCCCGCGCCCAGGCAGACCAGCCCCGAGACCAGGGCCATGGCGCTGGCGAGCAGGATGGCGCGCTGCGCATCGCCGCCGGACAGCGGCAGGACCACGGCGAGGATGATCGCCACCAGCGCCGAGTCGGGCCCGAGCACCAGGATGCGGCTGGGGCCGAACAGCGCATAGGCCAGCAACGGCACGATGGTCGCGTACAGGCCGTAGATGCCCGGCACGCCGGAAGCTTCGGCGTAGGCGATACCGACCGGGACCAGCATGGCGGTGAGGACCAGGCCGGCGAGCAGGTCCCGCGACAGCCAGGCGGGAGAGTAGTCGCGCAGTAGCTGCAGGCCCGGCAGCCAGCGACGCCAGTTACGGCGGGACAACGGGGCGGACGGGTTCGACGACGGCGGTTGCATTGCACTTCCTTGGCGGCACGAGGACGGAGCGGGAAATCTAGCAAGGATCGCTATCCCCCGCACCGCGCTCGATCAATGCCCGGAAGGTGACACCAGAATGGGCGCTGGTTCGCCCTCGCCCCCTGCCGCCCCTACAGCGCCGGCCGCTGCTTGTTCACCCACTCCTGCACCGAAGGCCGCTGCCACTGACGCGCGGCATAGGCGCGCAGGCGCTCCGGCAGCGGATCGCCATTGAGCGCCAGGCGATTGAGCATCACCGCCAGCTCCACGTCGGCGATCGACCACTGCCCGGCCAGATAGTCGCTGCCCTCCGGCAGCAGCGCCTCGGCGGCGCCGATCAGCTTGCGCGCGGCCGCCTGGCCCGCGGCGGACAGCGGACCCAGCTTGACCCCGTAGAACACCACCACGGTGCTGCGCTCCTCGCGGATCGGCACCAGGTCGCTGCGCAGCCAGGCCTGCACCTGGCGTACCCGCGCGCGCTCCTGCGGATCGCTCGGGTACACCGGATTGCCGGGATGCAGATCTTCCAGGTACTCGGTGATGGCCGAGGATTCGGAGAGCGCGAAACCGTTGTGCAGCAGGGTCGGCACGCGCTGGGTCAGGGACAGGCGGGTGTAGTCGTCGGCCTGGTTGGCGCCGTCGTCGAGGTCGACCAGGACGGTGTCGAAATCGAGGCCCTTCTCCCGAAGGGTGACGTACACCGACATGGCATAGGGGCTGGCATGGCGGGCATCGACATACAGGTGGAACTGCGGTTGGCTCATGACGCGATCTCCTTGTGCGATGTGTCCACGCTAGGAGGTTTGCGCCGGGAAATACAATTCAAGGTTTTCATGGGGGTATTCCGGGGGGGAATAGCGGAATCACACACCCACGCCAGTCGCTCAGATTTGCTCAGATTCGAATCGGGTCCCCATCCTAGTATCAGTGCAAACGTTCGAGTCCCATGTAACGTTTTCCGTGTTCAATCTTCGTACACAGGTGGATATCCGTGGCAACTTTCAAACTGAAACCTAGCAGCCCTGTACCTGGCACAGCCTACAAGTTCTACATCAGGAACCGCTCCAAGGTCATTGGCCTCTACTACGACATCGGCTTGATTACGCAGGGCTCGGAAGTGGACTGGAAGTCTGGGACGCCAAGTGGAATAGTGCGTATCGGCGGTTCGATGATATGCAGTTTCGATCTCAAGCGTTCGAAGCAGCAGATTGCAAATCCGCAGACGGCCATGCCGCAGATGCTGGAAGAACCGACCCTGTCGCTGTTCAATGTGCATAACACGCCGCTGTCCTTGCGATTCTGGAGGAATGGCATGGAGCAGCACATCAACTTGCTGAAGGACGGCCCCGTGGGGGTCTTCAGGGATGAGCCGACATTCAATGAAGCGATATTCCACAGATTCCGGTTCACGCTGACTTGCGATGACCATGACAACGATACCCAGAACATCTACTGCCAGCTGTACGACTACTGATTCACGCTGAAGCAGCGCTTGCGCGCTCGTTGGCACGCGCAAGCGCCAGGCTGACTCAGAACTTCAACTGCCACTGCCCCATCACGGCATGGTTGCGGCTGTTGCTGCCCAGCTCGCCGCTGTAGCCGAGTCCCACCGACTGCGTCGCGCTGAGGCCCAGTTCCAGTCCGGCTTCCAGCACCAGGCTGTCGCGATCCAGCGCGCTGCCCTCGACGCTGAAGGCATCGCCACCGGCGATGAACGCCTGGCGGGTGCGGCTATCGACTTCGCCGTACACATGGCGCCAGCCCAGGCTCGCCCGCGGGGTCAGGCTCATGCCGTTGTCCAGTTGCCCCAGATGGGCCACGCGCACGCCGAAGGTGCTGCTGACGTTGTCCTGGGTGTCCTTGTCCACCGCCAGCGCGGCATTGCCGCCCTTCTCGCGGTAGCCGTCGCGGTGATAGCGCTGGTAGCCGAGGTTGGCGAACGGCTCGGCGCTGAAGCGGCCGCTGCCCAGGGCATAACCCAGCTCGGCGAAGGCCTGCTGGCTGTCGGCGTCGTAACCGCCCTTGAGACGCTCGCTGAAGCCGTTGAAGCCGACATCGCGCTTGCTGTCGCCATCGTGACCGCTGTAGGCCGCGCCCAGGCGCAGGGCCAGCGGCCCGCTCTGGCGCGCGGCATACACGCCGGCGTGCCAGCTGTTGACCTTGCCATCCAGGCCGGTCGCGTCCAGACGGGTACGCGAATAGCCGCCCAGCACACCCAGGCGCCAGTCGCTGCCCACGGCCCAGTCCAGACCCATCACCGCACCACCGGTACGCTGTTCCAGGGCGCTGCCGCCGTGGCTGCCGTCGACCTTGCCGTAGCTGCCCAGGGCCTGCAGCCACAGGCGTCCGCGGGCATTCGGGTCATTGAGGTTGCGCACGCCCTGAGGCAGACCGGTGGCGGCCAGGACCGGCGTTTCCTGCGCGTTCAGCCCGACCAGCAGACCGGCATTGCTGCCCATCGATTGCATGGCGCCGAGCATGCTGCCGCCGACCTGGGCGCTGCCGCTCAGGGTGGCGCCGGCAAGATTGGCGCTGTGGCTACCGGAGAGCTGCTCGATGGCGCCGCCGGCGCTGCCGGTGGAAGTGTTGAGCAAGGCGTTGTACAGCCGGCTGTCGCTGCCCAGGCTGCCCAGCGCATGGGCAGCGGCGCCGCCGTTGGCGGTCTGGGTGTACTGCTCGAAGGTCACGTCGTTGCGGGTGTAGGTCAGGCCCACCGTGGTGTTGCTGTAGCTCAGGGTCGGGGTGAGGAAGGCGTAGTCGCTGACCACCTTGGCGAAAGTGCCATCCACCGCGCCGGCGGTGAGCACGGTGTACTGGCTCTTCCACGGATACTCGCCGGCCGAAGGTTGCACGTTGAGGGTGGCGCCGTTGAGGTGCGCGGTACCGGTCACGCTGATCGGCGCGCTGCTGCCGTCGGCATTGACGCCGTACATCAGGCTGGCACCGCGGCCGAAGTTCAGGTCGCCATTGACCCTGGCCACGCCCAGGCCGGTGTTGGTCAGCAGGCGGCCGTTCACTGTCAGGCCGCCCACCGAACCGCCGCCGGCGTACACGCCACCGGCCTCCACCCGCATGGCGCCGAGAATGCTGCCCTGGTTGATCAGGGTCGCGCCGGCCAGCACGCTGCCGCCCTGGCTGAAATCGTTGGTGCTGCCGAGGGTCCAGGCTCCGCCGCTGACCACCAGCTTCTCGAAGTTGGCGCTGTTGCCGAAGCGGCCACTGCCATTCAGGGTCAGGGTGTCGATGCCCTCGCCCGCGTCCACCAGGCCCGTGAACACGCCACCGGTGAGCACGGTCAGGCTGTCGTTGCCGGCGCCCAGGCTCAGGGCCAGGCCGTTGCCGCCGCTGATGCTGCCGCCGTTGATCACCGTATCGTCCCATTCGCCGATCAGCTTGATGCCGAAGCCACCCTCACCGGCAATGCGTCCCTGGTTGGTGATGCTGGTGCTGCCCTTGCCCGGGCCTTCGGCGCCATCGTCGACGAGGATGCCGTTGTCGACGCTGCGGATCACCCCGCTGGCGGTGTTGACGATGCTCCCGCCGCCCATGGCGATGCCTTCGCTGCCGTTGGGCCGGCCGCCGCTGTCGACCCCCTTGGCGCCCAGGCCCTGGATGGTGCCTTCGTTGTAGATGTGGCCGATCAGGTCGATATCGACGCCATCGCCATCGCCGTTGATCTTGCCGCTGGCAATGGCCCCGGTGATCACCCCGCCGGCGTAGTTGAACACCGTACCGGAACCGTCGGAACCGAAGCCCGAGCCGTTGCGTCCGGTGACCTCGCCGTGGTTGTACAGGGTCGCGTCGGTCTTCAGGTCGACGCCGTGGCGGTCGGCGCTGATGCTGCCGTAGTTGTAGACGGTGACGCCGGTGGAGGTGCCGATCTTGATGCCGTCGAACTTCTGGTCCTGGCCGTTCTTGTCCTGTGGCGCGGTGTCGGTGTAGATGCGCCCGTAGTTGGTGACGACGGCGTTGGAACCGGTCTTGATCGCGTCGTTGCCCACCGAATGGATCACCCCGCTGGCCTGGTTGACCAGCGTGGTGGTGAATTTCGGGTTGTTCAGGGTTTCCAGGTCGATGGCCTGGCCGTCGGTGATCGATTCGATGGTCCCGGCGTTGTCGATCTTCAGCGTGCCGCCCGCACTCGGGTTGGTCTGCAGGCGCAGGCCGTCGTTGGTTCCCTGGATCAGCGCGCCGGCCTTGTTGCTGATCACCCAGGCGCTGGCGTCCTCGCCCGCGTCCTTGCTGTCGATGCCACGGGCCACGGTGGAGCGGATCACCCCGGCGTTGCTCACGGTCATCGTCGTGCCGCTGGTTTGCTTGGGCAGGATCACACCGTCGTCCTTGCTGGAGACGATGCTGCCCTTGGCGGAGACGCTGAGGTTGTCGCCCTTCTTCAGTTCCAGGGTGTCGCTGGTGGCGCTGCTGATCGAGTAGTCCTTGGCCAGCACATTCGGCGTGAACGAGGCGCTGGCGAGGGCGACGCAGAGGGCAAGGCGGTGCGGCGTGAAGAGCATGGTTCGGCGGCCGTTGTCGTTATTGAAGGCCGCCGAGTATGGCCAGTCGATATTACGGTTTGACTGACTGGCTCCTGGCTCCTGTAGGAGCTGGCTTGCGCAGGCAAAGCCACCCCATCTCAGGCATCCGCCAGGATCAGGTCCGCCCCCTTCTCCGCCACCATCAGCACCGCCGCATGGGTATTGCCCGAGGTCACGTTGGGGAAGATCGACGCATCCACCACCCGCAGCCCGTCGAGGCCATGCACCTTGAGGCGCTTGTCCACCACCGAGGTCTGCTCGTCCGAGCCCATGGCACAGCTGCCGCACAGGTGATAGATCGACCCGCAGTTCTCGCGGAAGTACGCGAGCATCTGCTCGTCGCTGTCCACCGCCGGCCCCGGCAGCACTTCCTCGACGGTGATGCCCGCAAGCGCCGGCGCCTGCATGACCCGGCGCATCAGGCGGCTGCCCTGGATGGCCTCGTCGATATCCTTCGCGGTGCTCAGGTAGTTCGGATCGATCAACGCCGCATCCCGCGGGTTGCCCGAGGCAATCTCGACATGCCCGCGACTGCTCGGCCGGCACGGGTTGAAACACAGCAGGAAACCGGAGTACGGCTCGGGCTTGAGGCTGGCCTTGTTGTTCTTCGGGATCTGGTACGACAGCGGATTGAAGTACAGCTGCAGGTTGGGATTCTGCTCGTCTTCACTGCCCCGGAAGAAACCGCCCGCCTGGTTGACGCTCATCGCCAGCGCGCCCTTGCGCGTGAACAGGTACTGGATACCCAGCTTGAGCTGGCCGAGCAGCGAACCGAGCTCGTCGTTGAGGGTCGGCACATTGGCCTTGTAGTAGTAGCTGACGCACAGGTGGTCCTGCAGGTTGCGGCCCACCGCCGGCAGTTGCCTGACCTGGGCGATACCGTGCCTGTCCAGCAGCGCGCGATCGCCGACGCCGGACAGCTGGAGGATCTTCGGCGTATCCACCGCGCCGGCGCAGAGGATGACTTCCTTGCGCGCGGTGAAGCTGCGGCTGACCCCGTTCTGGCTGACCAGCACACCGATCGCCCGTTGCCCGGCCACATCGAACAGCACGCGGTCGACCAGAGCATGGTGCTCGACCTTGAGGTTCGCCCGCGCGAGCGCCGGATGCAGGTGGGCGAAACTGCTGGAGCAGCGCTGGCCGTTGCGGGTGTTGACGTCGTAGATACCCGCGCCCTCGAATTTCGGCCCGTTGAAATCGTCGCTGCGTGGGTAACCCAGCTCTTCGCAACCCTTGAGGAAGACGTCGCAGATCGGGTGGGTCTGGCCCTTCATCGGGGTGATGCTGATCGGGCCGCTGCCGCCGTGGTACTCGCTGTCGCCCAGCGGATGGTTCTCCAGCTTGCGGAAGTACGGCAGCACGTCCTTGAAGCCCCAGCCATCGTTGCCATTGGCCGCCCAGTCGTCGAAGTCATGGGCCTGGCCGCGCACGTAGATCATCGCGTTGATCGAGCCGGAGCCGCCCTGCACCTTGCCGCGTGGGGCATACAGGGCACGGTTGGCGAGCTGCCGCTGCGGCTGGCTGTAGTACATCCAGTTGAAGGTCGGGTTGTAGTACATCTTGGCGAAGCCGACCGGGATCCTGAACCAGAACGAGTCGTCCTTGCCGCCCGCTTCCAGCAGCAGCACCGAATGCTTGCCCGAGGCCGACAGGCGATTGGCGAGGACGCAACCGGCCGCACCGGCGCCGGCGATGATGTAGTCGTAAGTCATGCAAATTACCGCGTAAGTCGGGAAAAACAGCGCCCGTTGCCAGGCGCGAAGTTGTCAGCCCTTGGCCGGCGAAGTGTCGCGCACGTCCACCGGATCGGCCGCCATCTGCAGGTGCAGGCGCTGGCCGGTGTACGGCGTGTGCCTGCGCACCACGTCCATGTTCAGCTCCACACCCAGGCCCGGCTCGCTGGACGGGATGATGTAGCCGTCTTCCCACTGCAGCGGCTTGTTCAGCACCTCGGCGTGGAAGCCGCCCCAGGTCTCGATGCTTTCCTGGATCAGGAAGTTCGGCGTGCACGCCGCCAGCTGGAAGCTCGCCGCGGCGCCGATCGGGCCGTTGTACAGGTGCGGGGCGATCTGCGCGTAGTACACCTCGGCCAGGCTGGCGATCTTCTTCGCTTCCAGCAGGCCGCCGCAGCGCGCCACGTTCATCTGCAGGATCGACGCACCGCCGGCCTGCAGCAGCTTGAAGAACTCGTACTTGGTGGTCAGGCGCTCGCCGCTGGCGATCGGGATGCTGGTCTTGCCGGCGACCTGGGCCATGGCGTCTTCCTGGCCGGGCGGAATCGGTTCCTCGAACCACAGCGGGTCGTACTTCTCCAGGCGTTTGGCCAGGCGGATCGCCGAGGACGGCACCATCTGCCCGTGGGTGCCGAACAACAGGTCGCACTGGTTGCCGACCGCCTCGCGGATCCGCCGGCAGAAGGTCTCGCAACGGTCCAGCACTTCGAGGGAGAGCTGGTGCCCGGAATAGGCGGTGTACGGGCCGGCCGGGTCGAACTTCAGCGCGGTGAAGCCCTTGTTCATGTTCTGCACCGCGCACTCGGCGGCCAGGTCCGGGTCGTCGTAGTCGTACTCGCCCTTGCCGTTCAGCGGGTACAGGTAGGTGTAGGAGCGCAGGCGCTCATGCACCTTGCCGCCGAGCAGTTCGTAGACCGGCTTGTTCGCCGCCTTGCCGACGATGTCCCAGCAGGCCATTTCCAGGCCGCTGACCACGCCCATCATGGTCAGGTCGGGGCGCTGGGTGAAGCCGCTGGAGTAGGCCTGGCGGAAGAAGCGCTCGATGTGGTGCGGGTCCTGGTCGAGCAGGTAGCGCTCGAACACGTCCTCGATGATCGGCAGCATGGCCTTGGGGCCGAAGGTGGCGGCGTAGATCTCGCCGACGCCTTCGATGCCGCAGGCGGTGCGCAGTTTGACGAACAGCCAGTACATGCCGCCGATGTGCGGGGGCGGAACGGCGACGATATGGGTTTCGAGCGCGACGATTTTCATCTCAGGCACCTGTGTTCAGAAGACGTTGTGTGCGTTTGACCCGGCCGCGCAGAGCCACCGCGGCAAGGGTGCCGACCAGGCCCACGGCGCCGATGTAGCCGAAGTACAGCTTGTAGCCCAGGGCACCCGGGTAGTGTTCGGTGAGGTAGCCGTTGATCAGCGGAATGAAGGTGTCCGGCAGGTAACCCACCACCGAGACGATGCCGATGGCCAGGCCCGTGATGCGCAGCGGGATGGCGCAGGTATCCAGGATCGCCCAGTACAGGCCGCGGATCGCATAGGTCATCAGGCCGATGAAGATCACCGTGGCGATCAGCAGGCCGAGGCTGTTCAAGCCCGGGAACACGATCAGGCCGAACACGCCGAGGGTGGCCAGGAGCATGGCGACGATCAACACCGAGACGTTGCTGAACTTGTCCCCCAGCCAGCCACCACCGATGCCGCCGATGGGCCGCATCCACAGCTTGATGGTGGTGATGGTGCCGGCCATGACCGCGGTCATGCCGCTGCCCTGCAGGTAGTCGGAGAAGCTGTAGGTGGCCCAGAAGATGTGGTAGCCGCAGAACACGATGGCGGTGACCAGCCACAGCTCGGGGATCTTCACCAGGGTGGCGAGGTCACCCAGCAGGTTGTATTTGCCCTGCTCCACCGGCTGGGTGTCCTCCATGGACTTCGGGTCCTTGAGCAGCACCAGCACGCAGCCGATGGCGATACAGGTGAAGGAGTACAGGTAGACCACATGCCTGAAGCCTTCGGCCACCGACTCGCCGCGGGTTTCCGTGGCCATGGCGAACAGGGCCAGGGCGATGGTGGCCAGCAGTGCTTCGACCAGGCCGCGGCCGCCGTCGAGGATGCCGAAGAAACGGCCCTGCTCGGAGTGCCGGGCGATCATCTTGACCCGCTTGAGCACCGAGGCCCAGAAGGTCAGGCCGGTGGTCAGGCCCCAGCAGCCGAAGATCACCAGCAGACCACTCATGCCCGGCGCGGTGGCGTACCACAGGCCAAGGGCACCGGTGGCCACCAGCGAGAAGAAGATCAGAAAGCGCGGGGCGATGCGGTCGGCCAGCCAGCCGCTGGGCAGGTAGCTGAGCAGGAAGATCGTGCCGAGCATGGAGTACAGGTAGCCGAGCTCGGCGTGGTTGATCTGGAACACCTCCAGCATGGTGGTCTGGTAGACCTGGCGCAGGTAGAGGATGGGGTAGATCGCGCCGGCGGCGAGCACCAGCAGCATCAGTTGGAAATAGCGACTTCCCTTGTCGCTGTTGCCCGCGACGCGGGCAGCGGATCCCTGGACAGCGGCAGCATTGGCAGCATGCTTGGACATGGATGAGACCTCGGGCACCCCGCTGCGCGGGTGTGCCGGTTAATTGTTGTTATTGAGGGTGAAACGGCTGCACGCAGTCCGTGCAGCTTGCTACGCAATGGTCAGTAGTTCATGACCACCAGTCGGGTCTGGGTGAATTCGAGCATCCCGTGCTTGCCGTCGTCGCCGCCCAGGCCCGAGCGTTTCCAGCCGGCGTGGAAGCCCTGGTAGGGGTCGGCCGGGGTGCGGTTGACGTACAGCTCGCCGGCCTCGATGGCGGCGGCGACTTTCATCGTGGTGCGGTAGTTCTCGCTGAACAGCACCGAGGACAGGCCGAACTGATGGTCGTTGGCCATCTCCAGGGCCTGGTCGATGTCGTGATAGCTCAGCAGCGCCAGCACCGGACCGAAGGTTTCCTCCTGGACGATCTCCATGTCCTGGCGGCAGTGGCTGAGCAGGGTCGGCGGGTAGAAATGCCCCGGCCCTTGCGGAATGAAGCCGCCGGTCTCCAGCACCGCGCCGGCGGCGACGGCGCGCTCGACCATGGCGTGGATGTTGCGCCGAGCCGCGGCATTCACCAGCGGGCCCATGCGCTGCGGGTCCTCGGCCCGGTCGCCGAAGCGCACCGCGGCGAACTTTGCCTTGAGCAGCGCCAGCAGGTGCTCATGCACGCTTTCGTGGACGTAGACCCGCTCCACCGCCGTGCACAACTGGCCGCAGTGGGTGGTCTTGGACGCGACGATGGCGCTGGCGGCCTGTTCCAGGTCGGCGTCGGCCTCGACGATCACCGGGGTCTTGCCGCCCAGTTCCAGGGATGGCTTGGCGATGTTTTCCTTGCAGTAGTCGAGAACGATGCGTCCCGCGTTGACGCTGCCGGTCAGGGTGATCAGGCCCACCGCCTTGTGCGTGCACAGGCTGGCGGCGGTGGCGTGGTCCATGGTCAGGATGTTCAGCACCCCCGCCGGCAGGCCGGCCTGCTGCGCGGCGCGGGCGATTTCGAAGGCCGACAGCGGGGTGTTGTTGCTCGGCCGCACCACCACGGTATTGCCGGTGATCAGCGCCGGGGCGATCTTGCGCAGCAGGGTGTAGACCGGGTAGTTGAAGGGGATCAGGCAGGCCACCACGCCGATCGCCTCGCGGTGCAGGAACAGGCGTTCGTCGGGGCTGTCGCTGGGGATGATCTCGCCTTCGATACGGCGTGCCCATTCGGCGTGATAGCGGGTGATCTGCGCCGCGTAGCGGGCTTCGTTGCTGGCGTCTTCCAGGCTCTTGCCGGACTCGGCGGCCAGGGCTTCGCCGATCGGCACGGCACGGGCTTCGAGGGCATCGGCGAAGGCGCGCAGGTAGTCACCGCGCTGGATGCTGGTCAGCTTGCCCCAGGTCTTCTGCGCGGCGGCCGCGGCGGCAACCGCGTTGATGGCCTCGCGGGCGGTAGCGGCCGCGACCTCACCGACCAGGGTCTCGGTGGCCGGGTCGTACACCGCGATCCGTGCCGTGCCGGCAGGCTCGATGAAGTGGCCATCAACAAAATTTCGCTCGATTCGCATCGCAATCCGCCCATCGTTGTCGCGTTGTTATTGACGGGCAGTGTTGTGATTCGGCGGGGGTTGGACAAACGATGAATTTCGCGGGGGAACATTCGAAAAAGGCATGTTACTGACTTCGCGGCGTGACATCTGTAGGAGCTGGCTTGTCGTGTGACGAACCACTGCGAAGGAGCGCGCAGCGGTCCCGGTTCCCGATCTGCAGCCAGGAGAAAGTCATTGTGCTGGCTTTGGATCAGGAACCGGGACCGCTTTGCGGTCCTTCGCAGGCAAGCCAGCTCCTACAGTTCGCGCAAGCCCTTCAACCCGCCGGACTGGACGGCTCCAACTGCCGCTGCGCCAGCCAGATCTCTTCCTGCAACCACTGGTGGAACAGCTGCAACTGCGGCGCATCGCGCTGCTCCGGACGGGTCACCAGCCAGTACGACTGATGCCCCTCCACATGCACGTTCAACACCTGGGTCAACTGCCCGCTGGCCAGCTCCGGCGCGACCATGTGCCAGTCGGCGATGGTGATCCCCAGACCATCCACCGCCGCGCGAATCGCCAGGTCGAGCAGGTCGAACTCGTAGCCGCCCTGGGTATCCACGCCACTGATCCGCGCCGCGTCCAGCCAGTGCTTCCAGGTCAGGTAGCGCTGGTCCTCGCGGGCCAGCACATGGAGCAGGGTCATGCGGTTGAGGTCGACGCCCTGCCCCTCCTGCTCGCGGGCATACAACGACGGCGCGCACACGGCGATATGCCGCTCCTGGATCAGCAGCGAACTGTCCAGCCCGTCCCATTCGCCATCACCGAAGCGGATCGCGCAGTCGAGGGTGGCGGTCTCGGCCAGGCTGTCACGCAGTTGCGTGGTGATGCTCAGCTCCAACTCCGGATGGGCCTCGCGCAAGCGGCCCAGACGCGGCATCAGCCAGCGGCTGGTGAACGTCGGCGGGGCATTGAGGTGCAGACGGTTGGAATGGGTCTTCTGCTGGATACTGCGCACGGTCATCTCGATCTTGTCGAACGACTGGTGCAACGCGCGCAGCAGCACGCGCCCGGCGTTGGTCAGTTCGAGGTGATGGTGACGCCGCTGCAACAGGTTCTCGCCAAGCTGCTCCTCCAGTTGCCGCACCTGGCGGCTGACCGCGCTCTGGGTGACGTTGAGCAGCTCGGCGGCGCGGGTGAAGCTGCCGGTGCTGCCGGCCACTTCGAAAGCCTTGAGAGCATTGAGACCTGGCATTTTGCGTTTCATGGAAGGCGCTCGCTGGCGAAGGGGAAATGTGTGAAGTATCCCACGCCATGTAAGACACACCCCACAAGCTCATCAGAATTTTCTGCAAGTAACTTGCGTTTAACGCAGGTTCGCCCCGCCATTTAATCGTTTGTGGCCCACCGCCTCGCTGGCAACACTGCGCGCGTCTCACATAACAACAACGAGAGCCGCGCCATGCCCTTCCCCGCTTCACTGCGCCTGCAGTCCGTCTGTCTTGCCACCCTGTCCGCCCTCGCCGTGCCGGCGTTCGCCGTGCAGGTCACGGACAACCTCGACCTCGGCGGCGCCGTCCGCGCCCGCTGGGACTACGACCCGGACCGGGATATCCAGAAGTTCAACTTCGACACCGCCTTCCTTACCGCCAAGTACAGCTCCGACACCTGGATCGGCGCCGCCAAGTACCGTTTCTACGGTCGCGCCTACCCCTACAAGTACACCAACAACGTCGGCGACGTCGCATTCGCCGAAACCGCCTGGATCGGCTACCGGTTCAATCCGGAGCAACAGCTCCAGGTCGGCCTCAACCAGATTCCGTTCGGCCTGCAGCCGTACTTCGGCAGCACCTTCTTCGAAACCCTGGGCAACGTCATCGGCCTGGAGGACGTCGAGCAGATCGGCGCCAAGTACATCCAGCAGGCCGGCGCCTGGAACCTGCAGGCCGGCTACTACCTGCGCCCGGCCTGGCAGGGCAAGGGCACCAGCAACGGCCGCACCTACTCCACCGTGGTCTCCTCCGCCGACGCCTACGTCGAGGACGGCAGCGACAACCGCGAGCGCAACACCGCGGTCCTGCGCGTGGCGCGGTCGGTTGACCTGGGCGCGTGGAAATCCGAGGTCGGCGTGTCCGGCATGACCTCGACCCTGAAGAACAACGACACCCACGACGAGGGCCGGCGCAATGCCGTGGCCGTGCACTATCTGGGCAAGAACGGCCCCTGGGGCGTGCAGTTGATGGCGGCGCGGCAACAGATGTCGCCGCGCAACGAAGGCACTGACGAACTGGTCACCTTCGGCGGCTACGACGGCACCTTCAACGTCGCCAGCCGCGGCAATTTCTATGTCGCCGACCTCAGCTACGACGTCGACGGCAAGTACCTGTTCGACCAGCTCAGCGGCATCAAGCTGTACGCCAACTACAGCGCCTTCGACAAATCCGCGGCGGACTTCGACACCTCCGAGCGGCTGATCCTCGGCTCGTCGTTCTCCCTGAGCAAACTGTGGATCGCCACCGAATGGCTGGTCGGCAAGAACGACCCGTACATCGGCGGCAGCAGCTACACCCAGAGCCTGGGTGCCGGCGGCAGCGACCAATGGGAAAACCAGGTCTACGTGAACATCGGGTACTACTTCTAAGTTTCTTCCTCCCGGGGGGCCTCGCCGTGCGTCAGTTGCCCCCGCTCACCATGCTGCGCGTCTTCGAAGAGGTCGCGCGGCATCGCAGTTTCAGCCAGGCCGCCGTGCAGTTGAACGTCACCCAGGGCGCGGTCAGCCGGCAGATCAAGCAGCTGGAAGATCACCTCGGCGTGGCGCTGTTCGTGCGCACCCACCAGGGCCTGACCCTGACCGACGCGGGCCTCGCCCTGTCGCCGCAACTGGGCGCCGCCTTCGACCAGATCGAGCGCGCGCTGCAGGCGGTACGCGTGCCCAACCTGCGCCAGCGTCTGCGCATCCTCGCCCCGCCGACCTGGGCCACACGCTGGCTGTCCTCGCACCTGCGCGACTTCTGCCGGCACTACCCGGAGATCAGCCTGAGCATCACCCACCAGGCCAGCCATGAACACCTGGCCGAAATCGACTGCCGCATCCGCTTCGGCCTGGGCCCGGCGGAGCACTGGCACAGCGAGTTGCTGGTGATGGAGCGGCATGTGGCGGTGGCCAGCCCGGAACTGTTCGTCGACGGCGTGGCGCCGGACCCGCGGGCGTATCCGTTGCTGCACATCCTGCATGACGGCAAGCGTCTGCCGGTGTGGGAGAACTGGCTGGGGGCCACGGGACGGGATGATGTGGACGTGGCCAGCGGGTTGGAGTTCAGCACCCTGGACCAGGTGATCCATACCGCGCTGGCCGGGGGTGGCGTGGCGGTGATCGACCGGCAGATGATCGATCGGGAACTGCACGAGGGCAGCCTCGTGCCCATTGCCCCACTGGAAGTGCCGGGGCCTTATGGCTACTGGCTGGATGTGGCAGGGGAAAAGCAGGGGTTGTCGAAGGTGAGGCTGTTTACCGGGTGGTTGCAGGGGATCACGGTCTAAAGACTGGCGCCGAACCCTTGTGGGAGCGGATTCATCCGCTCCCACAAGGGTTACGTGCAAGCCTTGAGGTTCAAGCCACCGAAACCACCACCCCCTTCTCCCCGCCCTCGGCACTCGGCACCGTACACGCCTGGCTCAGGGTCAGCGCCTTGGTCTCCGGCGCCCAGGCCCAGGAAATCAGCGCACCGAAAGCCAGGATCCCGGCGAGGATGCCCATGGTCGGACTCAGCCCGATCCCCGCCACGCTCAACGGCAACAGGAAGGTACTCACCGCCGACCCCAGCCGACTGACCGCCGTGGCAAGCCCAATGCCGCTGGCACGCACCGGCGTCGGGAAGCTCTCCGCCGGGAACACCCCGACCAGGTTGCTCACCGCCGACAGCACCAGGGTAAACAGGCCGAACACCAGGACCATCAGCCACGCCGCACTGCCCGGCAGCACCGCCAGCAGGAACAGCGCCGCCGCCAGGATCACGAACGAACCGATGAGGAACCCGCGCCGCGAGAACTTCACCGTGCACCAGATCCCCAGCAATGCGCCGATGATCAGCAGCATGTTCAGCATCAGCTCGGTACCAAAGCCCTCGGCCAGGCCCATCTTCGCCAGGATGGTCGGCAGGAAGGTGTAGATGGCGAAGTACGGCATGACGATGCAGACGAAGAACAGGCAGTTGAACGCCGTGCGCTTGCGGTACTCGCGGCTGAACAGCGCCCTGTAGCCGGAATGCCGCTCCACGGCAGGCTCCTCGTCCAGCACCACGTGGGCGCCGAGGTGCTTGCGCACGATGGCCCGTGCCTCCTCGATGCGCCCACGGTTGACCAGCCAACGCGGCGATTCCGGGGTACCGATGCGCGCCAGCAGGATCAGCCCGGCGGGAATCGCCGAGGACGCCAGCATGTAGCGCCAGGCATCGTCGCCGAGGCTGAGCATGGCGGTGCCGACGAAGGTCGCGGCCACATAGCCGAAGGTCCAGATCACACTGAACGACCCCAGCAGCACACCGCGGTGCCGGCGCGGGGCGAACTCGGCGAGCATCGCGTGGCCGACGCTGAAATCCCCGCCCAGGCCGATGCCGATGAGGATCCGGCAGGCCAGCAGCGCCGCCGCGCTTTCCACGTAGAACTGCATGACCGAGGCCAGGGTGATGAGGACGAAGCTGATCAGGAAGATCTTCTGCCGGCCGAGGTGATCGGAAATCCAGCCGAAGAACAGGCTGCCGAGAAACAGGCCGATCAGCGCCGAGGCGCCGATCAGGCCCTGCCAGAAGGCATCCAGTTGCATCTGCGGGCTCAGCAGGGTGAAGGCGATACCGATCAGGCCGAGGATGTAGCCATCGGTGAAGTGCGCGCCGAAGGTCAGCCCGGCGATTTTCAGGTGGAAGCGACCGATCGGCAGATCGTCGATCTTGATGGGTTCAACGGACATGTTCGTCTCCGGTTATTGTTCTTGAAGTAGAGATGAAGCCGAAAAGCCGCCGGCAGGGTTGCCGGCGGTGCCTGCCTGGGGCTCAGAGTCCGCCCATCAGCAGGTATTTGATCTCCAGGTATTCGTCCAGGCCGTACTTCGAGCCTTCGCGCCCCAGGCCCGATTCCTTGATGCCGCCAAACGGCGCGAGCTCGGTGGAAATCACCCCTTCGTTGATCCCGACCATGCCCGCCTCCAGGCCTTCGGCCATGCGCCAGACACGGCCGATATCGCGGCTGTAGAAGTACGCCGAGAGACCGTAGGGCGTGTCGTTGGCGGCCTGCAGCACCTCGGCTTCGTCCTTGAAGCGGAAGCAGGCGGCCACCGGACCGAAGGTCTCGTCGCTGGCGATGAGCATGTCGCGACCGGCCTCGGCGAGCACGGTGGGCTCGAAGAAGGTCCCGCCGAGGGCATGCCGACGACCGCCGCAGACCAGGCGCGCGCCCTTCTCCAGGGCATCGCCGACATGGGCCTCGACCTTGGCCAGAGCGGCGGCGTTGATCAGCGGGCCCTGCTCGGTCTCGCCCTCCAGCGCCGCGCCGACGCGCATGGCCTTGACCGCTTCGGCCAGTTTGTCGACGAAGGCGTCGTACACCCCGTCCTGGATGAAGAAGCGGTTGACGCACACGCAGGTCTGCCCGGTGTTGCGGAATTTCGAGGCCATGGCGCCTTTCACCGCCGCGTCCAGGTCGGCGTCGTCGAAGACGATGAAGGGGGCATTGCCGCCCAGTTCCAGAGAGACCTTCTTCAACGTGTCGGCGGCCTGGCGCATCAGCAGCTTGCCGGTGCGGGTCGAACCGGTGAAGGACAGCTTGCGCACCACGCTGGAGGCTTGCAGCGCGCCGCCAATCGCCACGGCATCGCCGGAGACGATGTTGAACACGCCGGCGGGAATACCGGCCTGCTCGGCCAGCACCGCCAGGGCGAAGGCCGACAGCGGGGTTTCCTCGGACGGCTTGAGCACCATCGTGCAACCCGCCGCCAAGGCCGGACCGACCTTGCGCGTGACCATGGCCAGGGGGAAGTTCCACGGCGTGATCGCGGCGACCACGCCGATCGCTTCCTTGACCACGACGATGCGCGCATCGGCCTTGTGGCTGGGGATCACATCGCCGTAGGCACGCTTGGCTTCCTCGGCGAACCATTCGAGGAAGCTCGCCGCGTAGACCACCTCGCCCATGGCCTCGGCCAGGGGCTTGCCCTGTTCGCGGCACATCAGGGTCGCCAGTTCGCGCTGGTTGCCCAGCATCAGCTCGGCCCAGCGACGCAGACGCTGGCTGCGCTCTTTCGCGGTCAGCCCGCGCCAGGCCGGCAGGGCGCGCTCGGCGGCGGCGATGGCCAGGCGGGTTTCCTCGGCGCCGGCCTTCCGTACCTGGGTGATCGGCTCGCCACTGGCCGGGTCGTTGACCGTGTAGGTGGCGCCGCCAGTGGTCCATTGGCCGTCGATGTAGTTGCCGTTGCGCAGCAGGCCGCTCATGCCACCGCCTCGCTCAGCAGGAAACGCTCGATGCCCGGGCGCGGGGTGCGCAGGATGCGCTTGCCGGCGGTGTAGTCGTTGATCACGTCGCACGGCGTGTAGTTGCGTTCCAGTTCGTGCAGCTCCTCGGCATCCAGACGGGTCTCCAGGGCCGCCAGGGCGCTGTCGAACTGCGCGGTGGTGTCGGCGCCCACCAGCATGCAGTCGACGCCGCCATGCTGCAGCGCCCAGGCCTGGGCCACCTGGGCGTTGGACACACCGCGGGCACGGGCCACGCGCTGCACCGAGCGGGCGATCTCGAAGGACGCCTCGTCGCTGTACATCTGCTGGGTGAAGAAGTCGGTCTGGTTGCGCGTCGACTGCACGTCGCCGGTCAGCAGGCCGCGGGCCAGCGGGCTGAACACCGAGACGCCAAGGCCCTGGTCGCGGCAGAACGGGATCATCTCGCGCTCTTCCTCGCGGTAGGCGAGGTTCAACTGCAACTGCATGTTGATCGGCTTGACCCAGCCATTGCGCTCGCAGCACAGGAGGATCTTCGCCAGTTGCCCGGTGAGCATGGTGGACACGCCGATATAGCGGGCCTTGCCGGCTTTGACGATGTCGTTGAGCGCGCCCATGGTCTCTTCCACCGGCGTGTTCACGTCGAAGAAATGCAGCATGTACAGGTCGACGTAGTCCATGCCCAAACGGGTCAGGGAGGCGTCGATGCTGTCCATGATGTGCTTGCGCGAATGACCGCTGGCGTTGATCCCGCCGCGGGTGCCGTAGCCGACCTTGGTGGTGATCACCAGGTCTGCGCGACGGGCCAGGCGCTTGACGATGCGCCCCACCACTTCCTCGCCGACGCCGGCGGAATAGAAGTCGGCCAGGTCGATGAAGTTGACCCCGTTGGCCAGGGCGTGGGCGACGATCGGCTCGCTCTGCTTCTCGTCGAAGATCCACGGTTTCCAGTCCGGGGTGCCCATGTTCATAGTGCCCAGGCACAGGCGCGAGACTTCCAGGCCGGAATTGCCCAAACGAATGGTTTGCATGGCGGCGACCTCAGGCTTTCGGGGTGTAGAACGGGTTGCTGATGCGGCCAACCACATCGGCCAGCTGCGCGCGTTCCGGCTTGCCGGTCAGGGCGGCGCGGATCGCGGTGCGGCAGGCGTTGTAGTTGTTCAGGTAGACAGCATCGAGGTCGTCGCAGGCGGGGTTGACCCAGTTGGCGGTGACGATCGCCCATTCGTCCTCGGCTTCGGCCGGCAGGGTACCGTCGAGCAGGGCTTCGCTGACCGCCCTGGCGATCCCGGCCTGGGATGCGCCCCAGGTGGCGTTGCCGTGCAGCTCGCCGTCGATGGCGGCCTTGTTCACGTACAGGGTCATCGGCTTGACCGGGATGTTCGGCTGGGCGATCACCATGAACGGGCAATGGCCCTGGCTCGGCGAGGCGAGGCTGTTGGCGAAGGCCTGGCCGGCGGGGCCGTTGCGCGGGCCGATGAGGATGTTGATGTGCGCCGCGTTGACGCCCGGGCCTTCGAAACCTTCACCGATGTACAGGTCAAGTTCTTTCATCTGCAAACACTCTTTGTTGTTGGTGGGTGTGTTTGCCGGTTTTGTATCACCGCGCCGGGGCGGGGCTGGAACCACATAAAGTCATGGGGGTATGAGGGAAAGTCATGGCACTGGCAACGGTGGTGTCGCGGCGCACGCCATCGCGGGCAACGCCCGCTCCCACAATGTCCTGGGCCGGCCCCAGGACGTGTGGCCGACGCGGTCCTTGTGGGAATGGGCGTTGCCCGCGATGAGGCCGTCAGGTTCGAACGCAAGGAACGGAGTTCTCCACTCGATCCGGACACCTATCCTGAACCCACCACAGGACCAGGGCCCACACCATGCAGACCAGTCTCCAGCTTGCCTTTCCCCCTACCCTCCCAGAACCGGACTGGCCCGCCCTGTACCAGTCCCTGAACCAGTCCGGCTACGCTCGCCTGCCCGCCCTGCTCGATGCCGGAAAATGCCGGGACCTCGTCGCCCTGTACCAGCGGGAGTCCCTGTTCCGCTCGCGCATCGTCATGGCCCGCCACGGCTTCGGCCGCGGTGAATACCAGTATTTCCGCTACCCGCTGCCAACCGTGGTGGAAGACCTGCGGCAATCCTTCTACCCACCCCTGGCCAGCCTCGCCAATGAGTGGAACGCCAGGCTCGGCAAGCCGACACGCTTTCCCGCGAGCCTCGCCGCCTTCCTCGCGCAATGCCACGCCGCCGGCCAATGCCGGCCCACGCCGCTGCTCCTGCAATACCGCGGCGGCGACTACAACTGCCTGCACCAGGACCTCTACGGCGACCTGCACTTTCCGTTGCAGATGGCGATCCTGCTGTCCCGCCCGGGCGTCGATTTCGAAGGCGGTGAATTCTGCCTGACCGAGTATTCCAGCCGCGAACATCGCGCCGAAGTGGTCCCGCTGGAACAAGGCGATGCGCTCATCTTCGCCGTGGCCGAACGTCCGCAGGCGGGGCTGCGCAAGGGCACGCGCAAGGTGCTGATGCGCCATGGCGTCAGCCGCGTGCGGGCCGGCCAGCGGCACACCCTGGGAGTGATCTTCCATGATGCCCGCTGACCTGCTCGAACGCCTCGACGAAGACGGCTTCATCCTGCTCCCCGGCTACCTGCGGGAGGCACACTTCGGCTCCTGGGGGTTGCTGCGCACCCTGCAGGCGACCTTCTATCCGGCACTGGCCGAAGTCGCCAACCACTGGCGCGCGCGCTTCGACCAGCCCGGTCGCTACCCGCGGCAGTTCAGCGAATTCCAGGCGCAGTGCCGCGCCGCCGGCCAGGCCGTCGACCCGTCCCGCTTCACCCGACTGGGCGAGCAGGACTACCTGGCGCTGCGCCACCGTGGCGCGGACACGCTGGCCTTTCCGCTGCAGATGGTCGCGCTGTTCTCCGCGCCCGGCGAGGACTTCAGCGGCGGCGAACTGCTGCTCACTGAACAGCGCCCGCGCCTGCAATCCAGGCCGTTGGTCGTACCCCTGCGCCATGGCGATATCGCCTTCTTCCCCAGTCACCGCCGCCCTGTCGCCGGCGGCCATGGCTACTACCCGATCACCACCCGGCATGCCATCAGCCGGGTGCGCGGCGGACAGCGGCTCGGGCTGGAACTGTACTTTCACCTGGTCGCTACGGCATGAGCCTGCCCCATGGATGCGGATGTCCTTCCCGACCGGGTCCAGTGTTTCCAAACCCTCGGCCGTTGCAGTAGACTCCCGCGCTTTTTTTGCGCAAAGGACTGCCCATGCAACGCATCGTCATACTCGGCAACGCCGGCAGCGGCAAATCGACCCTGGCGCGCCAGCTTGGCCAGCGCCTGGGGGTGCCGGTGGTGCACCTGGACCGATTGTTCTGGGAGCCGGACTGGATCGAAGCGGACACCACGCTGTTTCGCCAGCGGGTGCGCGAGGCCGTGGCGTCCGACACCTGGATCTGCGAAGGCAACTACGCACGCAAGACCTTCGACCTGCGCCTGCCCCGCGCCGACCTGGTGATCTGGCTCGACACCCCGCGCCTGACCTGCCTGCGCCGGGTGATCCTGCGCAGCCTGCTGAACCGGCCACGCCCCGATCTGCCGCACGGCTGCCGCGAGCGCATCGACAAGGCCTTCTTCGCCTTCCTCAAGTACGTCTGGACCTTCGACCGTGACTACCGCCCCGTCATCGACCAGGTGCGCCTGGCCGTCGCGGCGCAGGTACCGGTGATCCGCCTGCGCGATGCCGGTGACCGCGCGACCTTCCTCGCCAGCGCCGGCTGTGACCGATCGCTCATTTCCAACGGATAAGCGTCACCGATCGGTCATATTCGTCGGCACTAAATGAATTTCCCGCCGCACTCAGGGTCTTTGAGAAGCTCGTGCCGTCGTGGCGCGGCGCACGGAACATCCGCACTCATGGAGGAGCCTCCCGCATGCTCGGCGCCCTGCTCGACAAAGTCTTCAACCGCCCCCTCGACGCCCGGGGCTTCGCCCGCAAGCTGATCGCGGCCGCGCGCGACGCGGGCTATCGCGAACCGCTGGACTACCTCGCCGACGAATTTCGCATCCGCCATGGCGACGGCGCCTACTTCAACCTGCACAACGCCTTCCGCGACTACCAGAACGCCGACAGGCCAGGCAAGGCCGCGGTGCTGGAGGGCTACGTGGCGACCCTGCTGAGGTCGCGGGACAACACCGCGCGCGGCTTCGACGACGTCCGCGCGCGGCTGCGCCCGGTGATCCGCAACCGGGCCATGCTCGAAGAAGTACGCCTGCACCACCTGCGCAGCGAGGGCCGCGATGCCACCTACGCCGTGGTGCAGCGCCCGCTGGCCAGGGATTGCGTGGTGCTGCTGGCCATCGATCATCCCGAGTCCACCGCGACCCTGACCAAGGGCCCGGAGGCCCATTGGGGCGTGGACATCGACGAGGCCCTGGCGATCGCCCGCGACAACCTGCGCGCGGACACCCTGGAGGCGTTCGAGGAGATCATCCCCGGCCTGTACATCGGCCGCTGGGGCGACGGTTACGACATCAGCCGCGCGCTGTTGCCGGACGTGCTGCAACGCGCGCCGATCAAGGGCCAGCCGGTGTTCATGATCCCCACCAGCGACATCCTGCTGGTGGCCGGCGATCGTGACGAACCGGCCCTGCGGCAGATGGTCGAGCTGTGCTTCCAGGCCCAGGAAGGTGGCCGTGTCGTCTCCGGCCAGATGCTGACGTTCCAGGACCTGCGCATCGTGCCCTTCACCCCCGCCGACGAGCCCCTGCGGGCGCGCCTGGCAACCCTGCAGCAACTGATGTGGCAAGGCGCCTATCACACGCAGAAGGAACTCCTCGACAGGCTCCACGCCGAACGCGCCGAAGACCTGTTCGTCGCCACCTACCTGCTCTACGAACGGGCCGACAGCGGTGGCTGCACCTTCTCCCTGTGCAGCTGGACGCAAAGCGTCGCCAGCCTGCTGCCGAGGACCGACCGGGTAGCGCTGGTGGCGCTGGGCGAGGACGGCGTGAGCAATACCCGGCTGGTGGAATGGACGCAGATCGAGGAACACGCGGCGGGCTTGCTGGAGCCGGTGGAGGCCTACCCGCCCCGCTACCGAACCCTGGGCTTTCCCTCGAGCGCACAGCTGGAAAGAATGACGACCCTGAGCTGAGCGCCTGTTCCCAAACCTCTGAAGCCTGAATACAATTGCGACCCATTCTTATCCGTATCGGTGCGATTCAGGAGTTCCAGGTGGTCAGCGCAACGCCCCCTTCCCCGCTGCAACACGAACTGCACGGCCTGTACCGCGACCATAACGGCTGGTTGCAGGGCTGGCTGCGCAAGCGCCTGGGCGACCGCGAACGGGCGGCGGACATCGCCCACGACACCTTCCTGCGCCTGCTGGTCAGCGGCCGCCTGCCCAGCGTCGGCGAGGGCCGCAGCTACCTGGCGCAGATCGCCCGCAACCTGGTCATCGACCAGTGGCGCCGCCAGCGAATCGAACAGGCCTACCTGGACAGCATCGGCCATCTGCCGGAGCCGCAGTCGCCGTCGCTGGAAACCCGTGCCCTGGTCATCGAAACCCTGCTGCAGATCGACAGCATGCTCGATGCCATGCCGGGCAAGGTGCGCGAGACCTTCCTGCTGTCGCAGTTCGAGGGCCTGACCTACCCGCAGATCGCCGAGCGCCTGGGCATCAGCCTGAGCTCCGTGCAGAAGTACATGACCCGGGCGATCCAGGCCTGCTACCAGGTGCTCTACGCCGAATGAACCCGTCCCCGCATGCGCCCATCGCCCCCGCCGTGATCGAGCAGGCCAGCCACTGGCTGATGCTGCACTGGGGCGGTGAACTGGACGCCGAGCAGCAGAACCGTTTCGCCGCCTGGCAGGCCGCCGACCCCGAACACCGGCGCGCCTGGCAACGCCTGGAACACCTGCAGGGCACCCTTGCCGGCGTGCCCGCGGGCACCGCCAGCCAGGTGCTGCGGCAGTTGCCGGACGCGCGCAAGCGCCAGACCCTCAAGCTGCTCGGCCTGCTCCTGGTGGCCGGTGGCAGCGGCTATCTGGCCCAGCGCCAGTTGCCCTGGCGCGAGGCCATGGCCGATCTGCGCAGCGGCACCGGCGAACGCCTGCAACGGACCTTGAGCGACGGCAGCCGCCTGAGCCTGAACAGCGCCAGCGCGGTGAACATCCGCTACGACGCGACGCAGCGGCGCATCCAGTTGCTCAGCGGCGAACTGCTCCTGGACAGCGGTCATGACGCCAGCGCACGCCCACTGATCGTGGAGACCGCCGCCGGCGAAATCCAGGCGTTGGGTACGCTGTTCTCGGTGTACGAAGTCGACGGCGGCAGCCGCGTCGAACTGTATGAGGGCGCCCTCGAACTGCGTCCGCGCAACGCCGCGGCCCTGCGCCTGCGGGCGGGCCAACGGTGCTGGTTCGACGCCGCACGCTTCGGCCCGCTCGGCACGGCGCAGCGCGATGCCATGGCCTGGCGCGACGGGCGCCTGATCGCCGAACGCATGCCCCTCGGCCAGTTCGTCGGCGAGCTGTCACGCCATCGACCCGGGGTGCTGCGCTGCGACCCGGCGGTGGCGGCACTGCCGCTGACCGGCGTGTTTCCCCTGGCCGACACCGATCGCGTGCTGGCGGCGCTGGAGCAATCGCTGCCGGTCGAGATCCACCGCCTCACCCGCTACTGGGTGACCATCACTCCCCGCACCACTGCCTGACTGCCCGCAAAAAACGACCGCACAAAAAACTTCATCGGCTCGATGACGTTTTTTCCGACTCGCTCGGGATACCTCCTGAAACCAATAAAGACGCATTCTCAAGAGGATCCCGGAGTGCCCCATCTGCCCGCTTCCCAGCGCTCGCCGCTGAACCTTTCCATCAGCCGCGCCGTGTTCGCCGGCCTGCTCGCCAGCGCCCCGCTGCTGCCCGGCGCCATCGCCCCGGCGCAGGCGGCGACCGCCGAACAGAGCCGCACCTACGCCATCCCCGCCGGCAATCTCGACCAGGCCCTGAACCGCTTCGCCAGCGAGGCCGGCATCCTCCTGTCGGTGGACTCGCGCCTCACCGCGGGCAAGCGCAGTCCGGGCCTGGACGGCCACTTCACGGTGGACGAAGGGTTGCAGCGCCTGCTGCTCGGCACCGGCCTGGCACCGATCAATGCCGGCGGCAACTACGCCCTGGAGCCGACCCGCGCGCCGGGCGATGCCCTCGAACTGGGTGCCACCAGCGTCAATGCCACGGGCCTCGGCGCCACCACCGAAGGCACCGGCTCGTACACCACCGGCTCGACGAGCACGGCGACCCGGATGAACCTGTCGATCCGCGAGACCCCGCAGACCATCACCGTGGTCACCCGCCAGCGCATGGACGACCAGCACCTGGGCAACATGACCGAAGTGCTCAACCAGACCCCTGGCATCACCATGTCCCAGGATGGCGGCGAGCGCTTCAACATCTACTCGCGGGGCAGCGGCATCAATACCTATCAGTTCGACGGGGTGACCACCTTCCAGGACAACCAGACCCGCAACATGCCCAACACCCTGCTGGACATGGCGCTCTACGACCGTATCGAGATCGTCCGCGGCGCCACCGGCCTGATGACCGGCGCCGGCGACCCCAGCGCGGTGATCAACGTGATGCGCAAGCGCCCGACCCGCGAGTTCAAGTCCTACGTCCAGGCGGGGATCGGCTCCTGGGACTACTACCGCGCCGAAGCCGATGTCTCCGGCCCGCTGACCGAGAACGGCAAGGTACGCGGGCGTTTCGTCGCCGCCGAGCAGGACAACCACACCTTCATGGACTGGTACAGCCAGGACCGTGGCCTCTTCTACGGCGTGCTGGAAGCGGACATCACCGACAGCACCCTGGTGCGCTTCGGAATCGACCGGCAGACGTACAAGGTCAACGGGGCGCCGGGAGTGCCGCTGATCTACACCAATGGCGAAAAGACCCGCCTGTCCCGCTCGAACAGCTCGGACGCCCGTTGGGGCTACGACGACTACGAAACCAGCAACTACAGCCTCGGCCTGGAACAGCAACTGGCCAATGACTGGCAGTTGAAGGTCGCCGCCAACTACATGGATGTCGAGCGCGACACCTTCTCCTCCTACGTCTCGACCCGCACCAACCGCTCCTATCTGGAGCCGGACGGCTCGACCTCCATCAGCGCCGGGGTGGCCTCGGCGAACCAGTACCAGAAAGGCATCGATGCCAACCTTCAGGGACCGTTCGAGCTGCTGGGCCAGACCCACGAGCTGATCGTCGGCTTCAACTACCTGGAGTACCAGAACCAGCACCGCGAATATGCCGGCCCCGATATGGACATCAACTATTTCACCTGGCGCAACCAGACCCCCAAACCGGGAGACGACGAGCTTTCACCGAGCATCAAGTACGACATCTTCAACCGCCAGAGCGGCTACTTCGCCGCGGGCCGCTTCAACGTGACGGACAGCCTGCACCTGATCCTCGGTGCGCGGGCATCGAGCTACCGGTTCGACTACAGCCTGGGCATCATCGACAGCCCCGTGGCACCGACCACCTATTCGATGACCGAGCGTGGCGTAGTGACGCCTTACGCGGGTGTGGTCTATGACCTGACGCCGGAGCAGTCGGTCTACGCCAGCTACACCGACATCTTCAAGCCACAGAGCAACGTCGACATCTCTGGCAGGCCGCTGGATCCGGAAGTCGGCAAGAACTATGAACTGGGCTGGAAGGGTGAATTCCTCGACGGTCGGCTGAATGCCAACGTGGCTGCCTACCTGGTGCAACGCGACAACTTCGCCGAAGCCACCAACGAGCTGGCACCCAGTGGCGCGACCGCCTCGAAAGCGGTGGACGGAGCGCAAACCAAGGGCATCGACCTGGAACTGTCGGGCGAAGTACTGCCCGGCTGGAATGTCTACACCGGCTACAGCCATACCCGTACCGAAGACGCCGACGGCGTGCGCCTGACCTCGCAACTGCCCATGGACACCTGGCGGTTCTGGAACACCTACCGCCTGCCCGGGGCCTGGGAAAAACTCACCCTGGGTGGCGGGCTGAACTGGAACTCGGCGTCGTCGCTGTACTTCTCCCGCTACGCCAGCCGGGTCACCCAGGACGACTACTTCGTCGCCAGCCTGATGGCGCGCTACAAGGTCAACGAACACCTGGCCGCCACCCTCAACGTCAACAACCTGTTCGACGAGAAGTACTACGCCGGCATGGCTGGCAGCTACGGCCATTACGGCGCGCCACGCAACGCGACCGTGACCCTGCGCTACGACTTCTGATCGTCCTCCGAACGCTGGCCCCCAGGAGCTGGCTTGTCGGTGTGCCGACGAGCCAGCTCCAACAGGAAGCCAGTGTGCCTTCCTGCCGCCCTGGAATATGCCGATGTCGCTTTCAGCCAAGAACGCGGCAAACCCAGGCAACAGACACCTCACCGATCGGCCTAGCTTCCCTGGACGGACGCGAACGACGACAGCGACAGGAAACCGACCTGTCAACAGATCCTGGCCCGTAACTACCCTTGTCAATACCGGCTTTCACCACGGAAGGATCACGGGCCGCTCGTCACGATGTTCGCCTATGTAGAGCGACGGCAGGAACTTCGAAAGAAACACGAATTCGTTGTAGCAATGCATCAGCAAAGCCCTGCCGAATTCATCGGGCACAGCCTCAATGATTTCGTCTCGCGATTTGCCCAGGCTGGGCAGGTCCTGGCCCATGTAGAAGTGGCTCCGCAACACCAGTCCCCAGGCAGTATCCCGTCCGATGTGCAGGAGGCGACCGCCGCGTACCTTTCCACTTTCATCTCGCGGCGGAGTAAAACTCATCCCCACGTTGGCACAAATCGCTGCGCTGACAGCTCCGTCAGCCCTTGCACGCTTGTAATCATCTGGATCAAAGAATGTCGCAGCATCCTGGAATTGGATTGCCAGCTGCTCTGCTGGTAGCCCTGTGAAATACTCTTCAGCCAAATGAATCGAGCCTACGTGCGTACCTTCCTCGCCCTCAGCCCAATGACTGCCGATATGGTCCAATGGGTGCCACCAGATATATTTCTGAGTATCTGGCCGGCTCCTGAACCACCATTCAAACATTTCTCCTGTGCATCCGCGCATATCGGTTCGACAAGCCACATGCAACACGCCGTCCTCTAACCGCTCATAGCCCATTTCCAGAGGGAGAGGGGCAACATCGAGCAAGGGAGCGACTTCGGAAAATTTCATTTTGAGCACCTTTATTGTTATTGCTGAACGTCTGCGGAGGTTACTTGCAGTCCTGAAAATGCCGGCAATCACAAGCGGCGGGCCTGGCGGCCCGCGCGACGATCAGAAGTTGACGTTTTCGCCACCCTTCAGCGACAACATCTGACGCGCTTCGTCAGGCGTTGCGATTTCAAAGCCCAGCTCCTCCAGAATCCGGCGAATTTTGCTCACCTGTTCCGCGTTGCTCACCGCGAGCTGCCCGCGATTGATGAACAAGCTGTCCTCCAACCCCACCCGGACATGCCCCCCCAGCAAGGCGGCCTGGGTGACCATCCCCATTTGGGCTTTACCCGCGGCAAGTGTGGACCAGATCAGATCGTCACCGAACAGGCGATCAGCTGTCCGTTTCATGAACATCAGATTGTCGGAGTCCGCTCCAATCCCCCCCAGGATCCCAAACACACCCTGAACGAAAAGCGGTGGCTTCAACAACCCCTTGTCGAGGAAGTAGGCAAGGTTGTAGAGATGCCCGACGTCGTAGCATTCGTGTTCGTATCGGGTACCGTGCTCACGCATCAGATCCAGCGTGCGCTCGATATCCTTGAAGGTGTTACGGAAGATGAAAGCATCGCTGGTTGCGATGTAGTCACGCTCCCAGTCGAACCGCCACTCCCTCTCCTTCGCTGCCAGCGGGTGGAAGCTGAAGTTGATCGAACCCATGTTCAAGGAACACATTTCCGGACTGAACCTCAACGCGGCGGCTAGCCGGTCCTCGGGTGTCATGTCCGGGCTGCCACCAGTAGTGAGGTTGATCACCGCCTTGGTAGCCTCTTTGATGCGTGGCAAAAACTGGCCGAACACATCCGGATTTCCGGTCGGTCGGCCGTTGCTTGGGTCACGCGCATGCAGGTGCAGAATTGCGGCACCTGCCTGAGCAGCTTCGATTGCCTGCTCTGCGATTTGATCCGGGGTGTACGGCAGATACTGCGACAACGTAGGGGTGTGAATCCCACCCGTGATGGCACAGGTGATGATGACCTTATTCTTGCTCATGGTTGTGCTCCGACTTTTCTGCCAGGTTCTTTCGCGCCACGTCGAGCAGATACTTCGACAGCCGCTCGCTAGTGGCTTGTTGACGGCCTGCCGGCCATTCCAGAAAACCCCGGCCGGATTTGGCGCCCAGCTCTCCGCGGGCTACACGCTCGGTCAAAGCGGGCAGCGGACCGGTTGCCTGGCTCAGATCAGCCAGAACTACGGAGTGGATGTCCTGAGTCAGATCAAGACCAACCATGTCGGCATTTTCAATCGGCCCGAACACCGGAAGCCTCAAGCCGAAACTGTTTTTGACGACCAGGTCGATGGTTTCACCATCGCAAACGTCGTCGCTGATCAGCGCTTGAGCTTCACGCCACAAGGCATGCTGCAGGCGGTTACCCACGAACCCAGGGACGTCTTTGTTAACGCGGACAGCTTGCTTGCCGCATGCCAACAGCAGATCAATGGTGGAAGTGATTTCGGACTCACCTGAATCGGCCGTGCGAACGACTTCCACCAAAGGAATGAGGGGAGCAGGGTTCCACCAGTGGGCACCTACCACCCGATAGCGCTTTGATGCTGGAACACCCTTTGCGATTTCAGTGATCGGGATGACCGAGGTGTTGCTCGCGAGCACTGCATGCGGCGGTGTGAACTCTGCCAATTGAGCAAAAATGTCCTGCTTGACGGCCAGCTTCTCTGGGCCGGCTTCAAACACGAAATCCGCACTCGCTACAGCATTTCGTAGATTGGAAAACGTGGTGACTGCTTCAGCGTGGTGAATGGGTAGATCAAGCAACTGGAGGTTATGACGCAGCCGGTCCGGTACCTGCCCGAGCACCTCTTCCGAGGTGTCGAACAGGGATACACGGTGACCATGAGACGCGAAAACCTGCGCGATGCCCAAGCCCATCAAACCGGCGCCGATGACGCTGATATTGAACGCTTGCATGGTGGCATTACCCGGCGGTGTAACCGCCATCAATGTAAAGAATTTGCCCGGTGCAGAAATCCGAGGCATCCGAGAGCAGGAACTGGGCAGCCCCCACCAGATCTTCGGGCTCTCCCAGGCGCCCAAGCGGAATCCGGGCGAGCATCCCGGTGCGCGCGGCAGCGCCACGCTCGGAGTCGTCAAACATCCAGGCAGTCAGCGGGGAGCGAAACACGGTCGGGGCTATAGCGTTGACGCAAATTCCCTGACCACCCCACTCGCATGCCAAAGAACGGGTTAGCCCGTCGATGGCGTGCTTGGACGGGCAATAGGCGCTGTAGCCTGCTGAGTGCCCTAACTTGCCGCGGGTAGAGGAAATAAGGATCACCTTGCCGCCCCAGCCCTGTTTGATGAACTGCCGAGCTGCCGACCGTGCCATCAACCAGGACCCCAGGACGTTGGCATCCATGACGGCTTGCCAGTCTGCCACCGGAAAGTCCACCGCAGGCTTGACGTCATTCACGCCGGAGGCAACCAGGATCCCGTCCAGACGGCCAAAATGCTCGACTGCTTGCGCAACTATCCAGTCGGTGGTCGTTTCGCAATCTGGACGCGCAGTTAAAGCCAGAACCTTACGGTCTTCTGTACTGAGCTCATTGCTGAGCTCAATCAGTTTGTCCCGGGTTCCAGCTACCAAAACCAGCTTGGCACCTTCAGCCGACAGGGCGCGAGCTGCCGCGGAACCCAAAGCCCCAGTGGCGCCGGTGATTACGATTACCTTGCCCGCAACGGAGAACCGGCTCGACGAACTAAATGCTTTGGCCATCGGGCTCTCCTAATTGCGAATTGGTGATGGAGGCGCCATAACCACCAACATGGTTGCTGGCAAGTTGCTGCGGTTGACCAGGCTCCGCCGCTCACCCGCCTGTATGCAGCAGGTGTCGAAGGCTTTGAGTACAGTCTCCGTGTCGTCTGTGCAGACGGTGATTTCACCGCTGCACACGACGTAGATTTTCTCAACCGGAGATGCATCCCACACCGCCCTGCCTTGAGGCAGAAGGTGAGAGAGGCCAACAACCGCATCCACGGCAGGCGTAGCTTCAGCCCCCTGAAGGCGCAGACAGAAAATCCCGTGATGACCAGGAGGATCGTAGGGCCGCGCGTCATCGATTCGAGTGACGAACATGGCTCACTCCTCAGCGCCCGATTCAATACGGAAGTCTTGATTCGGGTCAATCATGGCGACCAGACGCACGATGCAGCCGTCACCTTTCTCCCAGCGCCATGGGAATGCTGCGAAGGTCACGCGTTTACCAGTGACCTTATCCAGGTCGCCGCCGACGTTCTCGATACCAGGAATACCGGCATTGAGCAGCGCACGGTGCGCGGGCTCCCACAGAGGGAAGTCCTCAATGACTTCACGACCCGTTTCCGCCTTGTATTCCTCCATGACCCGAGGAAGAAGTGGGCCGACGCCATGCGGGCCGATTGCAGTAGCCAGTGGGTGGTCAAGCGCCTGCTGGTCAACACCCACCATTTTCACGCCTTTGGCGGCGAGCCACTCACCGGCCTCTTTGTACAGGCCAGGCGAGTAGGCGTAGTACTGGCTGTTGTCGCCGTAGTGGTGATGCCATCCGGTGTTGATGATGACGATGTCGCCCGGACGAATGCGCGGACGAGCATTTTCGAGATCCTGGGCAGTGATCACTTCCCACTTTTTCTTCGGAATCGATACCACTACGCCTGTACCGAAGAAACGCTCAAGTGGGATTTCATCAAGGAAGGGTGTGCCTTCGACCACGTGCGCAGGTGCATCGATATGGGTGCCGCTGTGCATGACCGTGGTGATGCGCTGGGTCAGCACTCCGGACTTGGCGTGGTAGTGGATACGTTCAATCTTCACATCTTCGAAGTAAGGCCAATTCGGCACACCGATACCCCACGGGTGGCTGAGTTCGAAGAACTCAATGGAGTCGGTGCTGCTAGGGGCGGCTTTCGGATAAGTAGTCATGACATCTCCAGGATTATTGTTTTTGTTCCACTAAACGGACGACTGGTCCGCTGCGTAAAAAGTAATGAGCCTGAGGTTTCGGGATGTCAACGAAGGGAAAGACAATTGCGCAGTTTTTTTCAGGACCACAGATACGCAAAGTCTGTCAAAGCCGCGTCCGTGTTGGTCTGAAGGGGTAAATAGCGGGAGAAACAAACGATGCAAGTTCTGTATCGCATTGCGGTACATGCGAGCATTTATCAGAAAAATAGAAAACCGTTATTGGGGATGCAAAAATACTGAAAATCATCTGCAGACCGGGCAAACCCATAATGCGGTACATTACCTTGCTATCGAATCAGGCAGCCAAGACAAGCCGTGAAAAATGTATAAACACATGAAAATACTGGATAAAACTTGAATTTTACTTCCCGGGCGGTACCACTCGCCCCGGCATTCTTCCTACTTTCTTTATCAAAACGCCGCCCGCCGATTGACACCTTCGAATGGCCAAACCTAGGCTGAGCCTCATGTGAACCCATGTACCGTAATACGGACATAACAATAAGAGAGTTTCACATGACCCAGCCCTACATTACCGCCAGAACAGTCAAGCGAGTCTGCATTTCAACAATGCGGGCGATGCGTATCGCCGCGAAGAACACCTTCTCACTTGCGAAACGCCTGTTTGACGCTGTCATCAAGGAGTATTCAAAACCTTATCTTTGAATCCGCACATCCAACTGACAACAAGAATAAGTGGAGTGTCAAATTGAGTAAGCACAAGCGGATAACTTATCCATTGGCAGCAGCCTCATTCCTTGCCAGCGTAATTGCCCCGTTGTATGCGCAAGATTATCCAGCTGATGGCTCTTTAAGCCGATGGATGCTTGGCCCTGACTTCGAAAAAAGCACCGGCGTACGCATCAAAGGCGTCATCGATGTCGGCTTTTCACAAAACGACAATACCTCTGATGGAATCTCGCCCAAGCAAGGAAGTGGCAACCATCCCATCACCGGTCCGGCTGACGAAGGTTTCCAGCTCAACGCCTTTCAGCTCACCGTTGAAAAGCAGATCAAAAGCAATGTGATTCCGCGGGTGACACCGCTGCCAGGTCCCCGGCCAGATGAGTTTTCCTGGGGTTTTACTGCAGAGCTGTTGTATGGCCGCAACGCGCTTCCAGCCGCTATGTTCGGGTTTGACCAGCACTGGGGAATCAACCGGCCTGGCAATGTCGACCCGGTTGAGGCGGCGACGAATCGCGACAATTACCTCGCGATGCCTCAAGCGTTCCTTCAGGCCTACATTCCCGTACTGGACGGCCTGGCGATTACTGCGGGACGTTTCGGCTCGGGAGTAGGTTATGAAATCCCACCACCAACTCGTCCAAGCCCCAACTTCTTCTACTCCTACAGCTACGCCCTGGTCGCTCAACCAGATCAGGTATCAGGCGTGCTTCTGTCCACCAACCTGTATCGAGGGTCTGCGGGGCTGCTCGCTGCTGAGTTTGGTGTCGCCGTTGGCCGACAGAATTGGCAGGACAATAATGCTCAGCAGAGCGTATTGGGTGCGTTGAGATACCGTACCCCCGACATGCAGACATGGGTTGATTACAGCTTCATGAGTGGCGATGAGCAGAATGATATCGACCACGACATCCAGATGCCCGTCTCGCGCATCCTTGCAGATGAAGGTCTGCGCCGAGAGCATCACTCACTTGTAGTGCAGCATCAGCTGACGCCGCAATGGAAAGTCATCGTTGAAGGTCTGTACGGTCGACAAGAGGGCGATCGCTCCAATGCCATTGACCTTGTCACTGGCCAGCCCTTTAGTGGTGCACATTATCGAGGCGTGAATGCCACTGCTCGCTACAAATACAGCGAAACCCTTGAGTACGGCGTTCGTCTCGAACGCTTCGAAGACCCTGACGGTTTTGCTCTTTTCCCCACGACGGCGGTTGCCGGAACATTCAACGCAGTCACCCTCGGCGTGAACTGGAATCCCACGCCTCACGTGCTGGTGCGTCCGGAAATTCGATACGACTGGCAATCCGACAATGGTGAAGAAAAAGCCTTCGCTAACGCGCGCGACGACCGGCAGACCACACTTTCAGTCGACGCCAAGTACTACTTCTAACAGTCCTCTCTATAACAACAATCGGAGACTGACATGCATTCCCTCCCTAACCCTCGCTGGGTACTTACTCGTTTCAAACTGTTCTTGGTGATGGCACTGGTTCTCCTTGCCGATTTCACACTCCATGCCCATGCAGAGCCCGCTCCGGTCGTAATCGGTGCGTCACTTCCGTTGTCTGGTTCATTGGCGGGTTTTGGTAGCTATCAGAAGTGGGGCTATCAAACAGCTGTTGACGAAGTAAACGCAGCAGGCGGCTTGCTGATCAACGGTGTGAAAACCCCCGTCAAACTGGTCGTTCGGGATGACAAGACTGATCCCGTGACCACCTCGCGCAACACCCAAACACTGATTACTCGCGACCAGGCCGTGGCCATGTTGGGGTCTTGCACGCCGGCTCTGGTCAACGCCGGCGCCTTGATCGCCGAGCGAAATCGCGTGCCGCTCGTCGCTGGCTGCAATCCCCTCGGCGCGTTCCGGGCGGTGCGCCAGTGGCAATACGCCTGGTCAGTGTTCTTCGATGAGAAGGACGTTGCTGAAGCTCCATTCTTGCTACTCAAAGAACTGAACGTCGCTACGAACAAGAAAATCGCCATTCTTCATGACAACGGTCCAGATGGATCGGTCATCGGCGGCAAGCTCTGGCCAAGCCTTGCCGAGCGCGACGGTTATGAAGTCGTGAGCCGCGCCTCGTTTCCAATCGATAATACTCAGTTCAACTCCATGATCATGGAGGCTCAATCCAAAGGAGCCGAGATCGTGCTGGTGGACGCGATCACGCCGCAAGCTGTGGCCATTCGCAAGCAGATGGAAGCTGCTGGATTCCGTCCAAAAGTTCTGGTGATGGAGAAAGGCGCGGAACCGGAGCAGTTTGCCCTGGCGCTGGGGAAGTTGTCCGATGGCGTCCTCGTGGGCAGCTACTGGGATCCCAGTTTCCCATTCCCACAAGCGCGTGAATTGGCCACCCGTTTTGAGCAGGAAACCAAATCGAGCTTCAGTCAGCATATCGCCGACTCCTACGCCACTGCACAGATCCTCCTGGATGCCATCAGCGCAGCCAACAGCACTGACAGTGCAGCAATCAACGCCGCGATCGCAAAAACGGATAAGGAGTATGTGATCGGCCCCGTCAAATTTGCAGCCGACCATACCTCTCCAATCGTCATGTCAGTAGTGCAATGGCAGGACGGCAAACCGGTAGTTATCTGGCCGAAAAGCAGAGCTACCGGCAAAGCAATCCCTCAGTGAGAAAGCCACCATGCCAAGCCTTGTGATCATCCTCAACAGCCTCGCATCCGGCGTCCTGCTAGGCGCTACATTGGCACTGGCCGCACTGGGGCTTTCGATCGTGTTGGGTGTAATGCGACTGGTAAACCTCGCACACGGCGAGCTGTTGCTGATCGGTGCCTACCTCGGTTACTACCTGCTCAGGCTTACCGGTCTAGATCCGATTCTTTGCATTCCGTTAATCGCGATACTTGCCGCCGCAGCCGTTTACCCACTGGAGCGTTTGCTCGTCGCGCCCTTGATAAACAAAGGGATGGAAGCGGGCATGATGACCATGTTCGGCTTATCCATCATTGCCCAGAACCTGTTTCTCATGTTCTTCAGCGCCGATACACGTTCCATCGATATTCCCTACGCGGCCACGGCACTGCATCTAGGCCCACTCACCATCTCCAGCAGCTACGCGATTGGATGCGGCATATCGCTTTGTGCGATTGCCCTGGTTTATTGGGTAACCGAGAAAACAGCTTTCGGTCGCGAGCTTCGAGCGAGCTCCGCAGATCCCGTGATAGCCCAAGTGCACGGAGTAAATGTTCGCAGGGTGCGTTCAATGGCTTTTGCCCTTGGGGCTGGTTGTGCAGCACTGAGCGGCGTGCTGATCGGGACTGCGTTTTCGTTCACGCCCTCCTCGGGGGCAAGCTACCTGCTGACAGCCTTCACTGTCGTCGTTCTGGGTGGTCTTGGGAGTATCAGGGGAACACTGTTTGGCGGCATCACGCTGGGCGTGCTGCAGAGCGTGGGAGCGATGATGCTTGGAGATGGTTATCGGGATCTCGTTGGCCTGGTTCTTTTCATTGCGGTTCTCACCTTCCGTCCCACAGGCATCATGAATCGAGGAACCGCTTAAATGGATCCGCATGCGGCTGTCACCATGAAAACACCTAAATCACTTTCCAAGCCCACATATTCAACCATTGGCATGTGCGTGACGATCACCGGGTTCGCTCTTGTTTCGACCCGGCTCGATAACTACGGCTTCGAGATTGGCTTCCAATTTCTTTTGTTGCTGGTCATGGCCGAAGCCTGGAACCTGCTAGCTGGCTACACCGGGCTGGTATCCCTTGGCACTGCTGCGTTCGTCGGCATCGGTGGATACATACTGGTAGGCCTGATGAACCAATACGGCATCGACGTTCCGGTGGCACTTTTGCTGTCGGGGCTGGGCGCCGTAGTGGCCGCAGTCCTCGCATCCCGAGCGGTATTCAGACTCCGAGGTCTCTACTTCACGATCGGCACATTGGCGCTTGCCGAGGCACTGCGTCTGTTCATGGTCAACTGCGAAACCCTGGGTGGTGCAACGGGGGTATTCCTCTCGCCTGACCCACCCGAGCTCAAGCATCTGTACTGGCTCGCCTTTGCGACCTTCGTAATGACCTGGTCAATCATCCATGCCTGCGCGGAAAGCAGGCTTTCAGTTCTGTTCCGAGCCGTTCGGGACGATGAGGATGCTGCAGCTCAATTCGGTGTCAGGGTCTTCCGAATCAAGCTGATCGCCTTCGCCATTTCGAGTTTCATCATCGGCGTAGCCGGTGGCCTGCAAGCATTGAAGATGGGCGCCATCGAACCGTATGGAATGTTCAACCTGCAGTGGACGGTCAGCGTGCTGACGGTCGTCATCATCGGGGGCCAGGGACGGCGGTTGGGACCGGTTTCAGGTGCATTTCTGGTCGTGTTGCTAGGTGAGCTGTTCGCAGATTACCCCGCAGTCCATCTATTGCTACTCGGTCTCTTCCTGATCATTGCTATTCGCTTTGCTCCTCAAGGCCTGGTGGGTCTGGCTGAGAAGGTATTCGTACACGCCAAATTCGGAGGTAAACGCTCATGAGCGCAACAACGTCGAGCAACTCGCTCATCAGCGTACAGGGCCTCAGCAAATCATACGGTGGTGTGCATGCCATTCAGGATATGTCGTTCGATCTGCGAAAAGGTGAGATCTGCGGCGTAATCGGTCCCAACGGGGCAGGCAAGTCAACCTTCATTGGCCTGCTTGGCGGCGCCTTGAAACCTACTGCCGGCACGATCCACTTTGACGGAAATGACGTGACGCGCCTGGATGCTGCCGGGAGGGCACGCCTCGGTATAGGCCGGACGTACCAAGTTCCCCGCCCCTTCCTGGACATGAGTGTTCGAGACAATCTGCTCACTGCGATGTTTGCGCTAAACCCCTGGTGCGGCAACGGCGAAGCCAACGACACCTGCGACGCCATTCTGGAGCGCACGGGACTTCTGGGTCAGCGCAATCTCAAGGCCCGTAATCTGCCCCTCCTGCGGCGCAAACGCCTGGAGATTGCCCGGGCGCTTGCGATACAACCCAGGCTCCTCCTTCTGGATGAAGTAGGTGCAGGATTGCTAGACAGTGAGGTTGGTGAACTCATAGACCTGATTCAGTCTCTACGCAGCGAATTGGATTCGGTGATCATCATCGAGCACGTTTTAAGGGTCGTGAGGGAGTGCTGTGATCGCTCCCTGGTAATCAACTTCGGCAAAAAAGTCACCGAAGGACGTACTGATGATGTCTTGGACAGTGAGGAAGTCGCTCAGATTTATCTGGGCGCTCATGGCGGGGCCACATCGCAGAGCAAAGACGCCCCACTTTCAGGTAAAGCTTTGAATCTGGATCGACTGATTGCCCCACGCACAACGACATCCCCTCCCAAGACCTTGCTGTACCTTCAAGACATTCATGCTGGTTATGGCCAGGCCAAGGTCCTCCAGGGCATTACCATTGAGATTGTCGAAGGGGAATCAGTTGCCATTCTGGGCACTAACGGAGCCGGCAAGACCACGCTGTCCAACGTGATTAGCGGCGTGCTGAAGCCCACGAGCGGTGCGCTGCGATTTGATGATAAAGAAATTACAGTAGTCTCTTCGCACCTAAGGGCGCGCTCAGGCATCGCCTATTGCCCCGAAGGCCGCAAGATTTTTGCCAACCTTACGGTTGAAGAAAACCTGCTGATCAACGCCAGAACCAAGGATGTGGCCGAGCTCAGTGAAAGGCTGGAACAAGTGTACAGTTTGTTCCCTGACCTGAAGCAGCGCAGGCGAGATCCCGGTACCGCAATGTCAGGCGGCCAGCAGCAGATGCTTGCCATCGGGCGCGCGTTGATGAGTCGGCCGAAGTTGGTAATCTTCGATGAAATCAGCCTTGGTCTCGCCCCCGTGATGATGGATAAGCTTTACCAGGCTCTAAGCATCCTCAAAGCCGAGGGTATGACGATGGTGATTGTTGAACAGGATGTTCAGCGGGCGCTGGAGATCGCTGATAAGGTTCACGTGCTGGAGCGTGGGCAAATTGCTCTGTCAGGCTCGGCACATCAAATAATGAATGACCCGCGACTACGGGCAATGTATGTGGGAGAGGCCAAATGCTGAACCCCGAGATATCGTCTATGGAAAGCGTGGACTCACAGATCCAGGGCGCACTTGCCAGCGCCGACGACGCAAACGCCAGAAAATCCGGACGGGACAATGGCATTCAAGTCATTGCCCGTGCCGCCGCAATACTCAATGCCTTGAGCGCAGATCCTGAAGGGCTGAGCCTGGGTCAGATCGCTACGAAAGTGGCTCTGGCCCGTTCCACCGTGCAACGGATTGTGCAGGCACTTGAAACCGAGGGGCTGGTCACAGCTGGGCGCAAAGGCGTCAAATTGGGTCCTGCACTGGCTCGCCTCGGCAGTATCGCGCGGATGGACGTGAAAAGTCTGGCCCATCCTCACATGAAGGCGCTTTCGAACGAGATCAATGAGACAGTCGACCTTTCCATGCTGGTCGACAATCAATTGCTCTTCATCGATCAGATCGTATCGGACCGCAAACTGCGAATTGTCTCGGCGGTAGGTGCGCTCTTCCCGTTGTATTGCACCGCCCACGGAAAGGCCTACCTCGCGACACTTTCTGACAAAGAAGTCAGGCAAATCATAGCCGGCAAAATCCGACGTCATACGCTGCATACGGTCACCGATGTGACCGCTTTGATCGAACAATTGCACGCAGTAAGGCGCACCGGCTTTGGTTACGATCTGGAAGAGCATACAGAAGACATCAGCGCAGTGGGCACCGTCCTGGAGGACGTATCGGGCCTCCATTACACGCTGAGCATTACCGTCCCGGCAGCGCGGTTCATGCGCAACAAGGATCAGTTGACCGAAGCACTAGGTCGCTGTCGCAATGCCATCCAGGAGACCTTGATCAAAGCCCGCTCTTGAGCCATTGCCCGCTGAACAGATCGCTCAGCGGGCACTGCGCGACTATCGAGCACTCTTCAAAATCGACTCGATTTCGACCTTGCACTCAAGCAGCGCGTGGATAATTTTCTCGGCCTCTCTTTCAAAACGCAGCTGAGGTACGGCAACCGCAATTGCAGTAACCGCCACTTCGCCAGTTCCCACAGATGCCCGCCCATATAGAGGCGCCAAGTTTGAGAGAACTGGCTTGTCGGCGGTTCGAAACGTCAACCCACCTCAGAAGCAGCCGCCTCCCCCACCACCAACGGCTCCGGCCTGAACAACGGCTTCTTCATCACCAGCTTCACCCACAGCACCGCGATCAGCGAAATCACCCCGAGCACCACCCCGGCGGTACCGAAGATCTTCGCGGTCATCTCCGGCGCGGGCGAGGCGTGCCAGATGGCGAACAGCATGCCGGCGATGCCGACGATCTGCGGCAGCGGGTAGAACGGCGTGCGGAACGGCCGCTTCGCGTGGGGATAGCGCCGGCGCAGGGCGATCACGTCGATGTGCACGACGATGTAGGCCAGCAGCCAGGCCAGCGCCGCGGCCAGCAGCAGCAGGCTCACCGCCTCCGGGTTCTGCCCGAGGATCAGGATCGGCAGGCCGGTGATCGCGGCGATGAACAGCACCGCCACCCAAGGCGTGCGGGTCCGCACGCTGAGGCGCTTGAACTGCGGGAATGCCTGGCCGTTCTCGGCCATGCCATAGAGCATCCGCGGCAACGCGGCCAGGGACGAGTTGACGGTGCTCGCGGTGGCGGTCACCGACGCGGCCACCAGCAAGGCCTTGCCGCCTTCACCGAACAGGGTGGTGGCATAGAGGAAATGCGGCAGCGGGTCGCTCGCCAGCTGCTCCCGCGGAATCAGGAGCAAGGCGCCCAGGCAATAGAGGACGATCACGCCGAAGATGATGCTCAGGCCAAGCATCATCGAGCGCGGGATGTTGCGCTCCGGCCGCTTGGTTTCCTCCACCAGCGGACAGACGAACTCGGCACCGACGAAGCCCCAGATCGCCATCGCCGCGAGGGTCAGGGCACCGGCACCCAGCGGGTTCCAGCCCTGGTCCAGGGCGGTCTGCAGGCTGCCCTCGGCGTGCCCCAGCGCGCCGACGCCCAGGGCCAGGAGCATGGCCACCATCACCAGCGCGAGCACGGTCTGCAGCTTGGCGAAGACGTCGATGCCGAGCAGGTTGAGGCCGGTGAACAGCGCCAGCATGCCGCCGGCCACGACCATCGGCGGCAGCACGCCGGGGTAGACCTTGCCGATGATCAGGTCGAGCAACAGCAGCTCGGCGGACAGGGCGAACATGGCCACCACCATGTAGCCGGAAAAGGTCGCGAGGATCGCCGGGAAGTGGCCGATGGCAACTTCCGTGTAGCTGCTCAGGCTGCCGGCGCGGGGCACCATCAGCGCCAGCTCGGAGAACGACATGGCATAGGTCAGCGCCAGCACATAGGCGATGCCCAGCGGGATGATGAAGCCCAGCCCGGCCATGCCCGCGCCTTGCAGCATCATGACCATCACACCCTGGGACACTACCAGGCCGATGGCCACCGACAACAGGGCCCCCAGGCCCAGAACCCGGCGCAAGCCGCCGGCAGGCTGCGGCGTCGCCGCCATCACTGAAGCGTTCATTGCAGCATCCTTCTTATCGTTGTTGTGTGCAGCGGTATCGCCCGGCGCCGCACGCACGGCGCCGGGCGGGTGAGTCGGCGGTCAGCGCGCGGCCCAGGCGTTGAAGCGCTCTTCCAGCTCCTCGCCGTGATCGACCCAGAAGCTGGAATCCACCAGCAGGCCCTGCTCCAGGTTGGCCGGGGCGGTGGGCAATTGCGCCTGGATGTCCATCGGCAGCGCGCCGAGGGTCTGCTTGTTGACCGGGCCGTAGGGGATGTTCGAGGAGAAGGTCTTCTGAGTGTCCGCCTGGCTGGCGAAGACGATGAAACGCTCGGCCAGGGCCTTGTTCGGCGAGCCCTTGACGATGGCCCAGTGGTCCGGGTCGTAGAGGCCGCCGTTCCAGACGATGCCGAGGTTCGTGCCCTCTTTCTGCGCCACGGCGATGCGCCCGTTGTAGGCCGCGGACATCACCACGTCGTTGGCCGCCAGCCATTGCGGCGGCTGGGCCCCGGCTTCCCACCACTGGATCGAGGACTTGATCTGGTCGAGCTTGGCGAAGGCGCGGCTGACCCCGGCGGGGGTGGCGAGCACCTGGTACAGCTCGGCCTTGCTCACGCCGTCGGCGAGCAGCGCGGCTTCCAGGGTGTATTTCGCGCCCTTGCGCAGGCCGCGCTTGCCGGGGTACTTGGTCGTGTCCCAGAAGTCCGCCCAGGACGCCGGCGGCGTGCCGACCTTCGCCGGGTTGTAGGCCATGACCATCGACCAGACATAGCTGGCCACGCCGCATTCGCTGACGGTGTTGGCGATGTAGTGATCGGCATTGCCCAGCAGCGCCGGGTCGAGCCGCTCGAACAGGCCCTCCTCGCAGCCGCGCAGCAGCTCGGGGCTTTCCACCTCGACGATATCCCAGGAGATCTGCCCGACACTGACCATGGCCTTGACCTTGGACAATTCGCCGTTGTAGTCCCCGGCCACCACCTTGCCGGCGCCGCTCTGCTCGAAGGGTTTGAAATAGGCCTGGTCCTGGGCGGCCTTGGTCGCGCCGCCGAAGGAGATGACGGTGAGCTTGTCCGCCGCCGCCATCGTATTGCCCGCCAGCAACGCGGATACCACTGCCAGTGCGCACGCATGCATTTTCAAAGACATCGACACTTCCTCCCTACTTCTCAAGGTAAATGCCGGGGCAACGCGCACGCGCGAGCGGGCGCGGGTATGGAACCCCGGCACAGTTGGAACGGACAGGCTTGAAAGGGCAGCTAAAGGCGGGTGCGGATTGTTGTTATTGGCCCGCGCAGTGGATGGTCGCGGGTCCGGCACCGGCCTGGTATCGATCGCTCGGGAGCGTCGTTGATTATTCGTATGGCTTCGATTCTGCGGTGTTTCGTGGAACAGGAAAAATATGAAATATGTTCTGTGAAGGCATGAAAAAGCTTTGTAGTGTCAGGCGGGATCTCGACTGCAGCACCGACCTCATCGCGGGCAACGCCCGCTCCCACAGGGTCCTGCGGTGTACGCGAAACTTGTGGGAGCGGGCGTTGCCCGCGATGAGGCCCTCAAGGGCTCAGAGAATCCCGATCTCCCGCGCCGTCCGGTCCACCGCCCGCCGGGTCTTCTCCACCAGTTCCTCCAGGTCGCCCCGGGTCGCCACCAGCGCCGGCGCCATGATCATCCGGCCCAGGGTCGAACGGATGATCAGCCCTTCCTCGAAGCCCAGGGTGCGGCAGCGCCAGGCGATGTCGTTTTCATTGGCGAAACGCTTGCGCGTGGCCTTGTCCTCGGCGAACTGCAACGCCGCCACCAGCCCCGCGCCCTGGATGTCGCCCACCAACGGATGGTCCTGGAAGTGTTCACGCAGCAGTTGCTGCAGATACGGGCCGGTATCGCCCTTGACCTTCTCGACAATCTGCTCGTCACGCAGCGCCTTGAGGTTGGCGATGGCCACCGCCGCCGCCACCGGGTGGCCGCCGTAGGTCAGGCCGTGGGCGAACACCCCGCCCTCTTCCACCAGGGTCTCGGCGATGCGCCTGGACAACACCAGCCCCCCCATCGGCACGTAACCGGAAGTCAGGCCCTTGGCGATGCTCAGGGTATCCGGCTCGAAACCGAAGTACTGGTGGGCGAACCACTCGCCGGTGCGCCCGAAGCCGCCGATCACTTCGTCGGCGCACAGCAGCACGTCGTACTTGCGGCAGATGCGCTGGATCTCGGCCCAGTACCCTGCCGGCGGGAAGATCATGCCGCCGGCACCCTGGAACGGCTCGGCAACGAAGGCGGCGACGTTCTCGGCGCCCAGCTCGAGAATCTTCGTCTCCAGCTCGCGGGCCGCCTGCAGGCCGAAGGCCTCCTCGCTCAGTTCGCCACCGTGCACGTAGTAGTACGGCTCGCCGATATGGGCGAAGTCCGGAAGCATGCCGCCCATCTCGTGCATGAAGCCCATGCCGCCCAGCGCGGTACTGCCCAGGGTCGAGCCGTGGTAGCCATTCCAGCGACCGATCATGATGCGCTTGCGCGGCTTGCCGGCGACCTGCCAGTAGCGGCGCACGGTGCGGATCAGCAGTTCGTTGGCCTCGGAGCCGGAGTTGGTGTAGATGGCATGGCTGTAGTGCTTGGGCAACAGGCTGAAGAGCAGCTCGGACAGCTCGATCACCCGTGGGTGGGTGGTCTGGAAGAACAGGTTGTAGTACGGCAGTTCCTCCAGCTGGCGGGTCGCCGCGGCGGCCAGATCGGCGCGGCCGTAGCCCAGCGCGGTGCACCACAGGCCGGACATGCCGTCCAGGTAGCGCTTGCCCTCGGTGTCCCACAGGTTCAGGCCCTGGCCTTTCTCGATGACCAGCGCGCCCTTCTCGTTCAGCACCTTCTGGTCGAGGAAGGCATGGATATGGTGCGCCGCGTCGAGTTTCTGATAAGCCTGGGTGGTCTTGCCGTTGTTGTTGTTCATGACGGTCATCGAGGATCTCCGTACCTGGCGGGATGGCGACCTACCGATTGGTAGGCTTGCTGGTCAGCATTGTGCGCCAGCCGGCAGGGCAGCGGAAACCAGTAAAAATATGCTCGGGGGATAGGCGAAAGCTATGCAGTGCCACGGCCCTCATTAAATGCAAAATTCGCATACAAGATAATTTGATTTATGCGATCAGTTATTAGAAAAGCACCAAGCGATATTTCACAAACCCCACCCCGCCGCCTTACCTTGCTCGCCACCTTTCCCGCCGACGAAGCCCTGCCATGCCCGCGACCGCCACCTTGCTGAACCAGCGCTACGGCGCCGAACACGCCACGCCCGCCCTGGACAACCCGATCATCGAGCACCTGCTCAACCACCGCAGCCTGCGCAGCTACGCCGACCGCCCACTGCCCCCCGGCACCCTGGAAACCCTGGTCGCCGCCGCGCAGTCGGCGGCCACCTCGTCCAACCTGCAGGCCTGGAGCGTGATCGAGGTGCGCGACCCGCGGCGCCGCGCACGCCTGGCGGCCCTGGCCAACAACCAGGCGCATATCGTCCAGGCGCCGCTGTTCCTGGTGTGGCTGGCGGATTTCTCGCGGGCCCAGCGCATCGCCGATACCCAGGACATCCAGCTCCAGGCCCCGGCCTATTTCGACAGCCTGCTGGTGGGCAGCATCGATGCCGCGCTGGCGGCGCAGAACGCCGTGATCGCCGCCGAAGCCCTGGGCCTGGGTACGGTGTACATCGGCGCCCTGCGCAATGACCTGCAGGCGGTGATCGACGAGCTGCAACTGCCGCCGCTGGTGTATCCGGTGTTCGGCCTGTGCGTCGGCTACGCCGCCACGCAGACCGCGATCAAGCCGCGGCTGCCCCAGGCCGTGACGGTGCACCGCGACACCTATCAGGTCGACCCGCAACAGGAGCCACGGCTGATCCGCCAATACGAAGCGCTGGCCGCCGAGTTCAGCCAGGCCCAGGGCCAGGACACGCCGCCGTGGCGCGAGCAGGTGATCAACCGCCTGAAGGATGAAAGCGCCCTGCACGGCCGCGAACGCATCGCCGCGACGCTCAACGCCCAGCGCCTGGCGCTGCGCTGAGGCCGGCCCGCTGAACGCCCTCACCCATCCCGAGCCGACGCCGGTCGCCAGCACCTTTCAACGCAAGGTGCCGATGATCATCGGCTGCGCGCTGTTCATGGAACTGCTCGACTCCACCGCCGTGCTCACCGCCCTGCCGCAACTGGCGGTGGACTTCGCCGAGCCCGGCGTGCGCATGAACCTGGTGGTGACCCTGTACCTGCTGGCCGTGGCGATGTTCATCCCGCTCAGCGGCTGGCTCGCCGAACGCCTGAGGCCGCGGCGGGTATTCGTCGCGGCGATCGCCCTGTTCGTGGTCAGTTCGCTGGCCTGCGCGCTGTCCGCCAGCCTCTGGCAACTGGTACTGGCGCGCTTCTGCCAGGGCATGGCCGGGGCGCTGATGGTCCCGGTGGGCCAGGTGATCCTGCTGCGCTGGTCGGGCAAGGGCGATCTGCTCAAGGCCATGGCCTACCTGACCATGCCTGCCCTGCTCGGCCCGGTGTTCGGTCCGCCACTGGGCGGCCTGCTGGTGACCTGGCTGTCGTGGCACTGGATCTTCCTGCTCAACCTGCCCATCGGCCTGCTCGGCATCGCCCTGGTACTGCGCCATGTGCCGGACTATCCGGGACAACGCGGTCGACCCCTGGACCTGCGCGGCTTTCTCCTCGGCAGCCCGGCGCTGGCCTGCCTGGTGCTGGCCTTCGAAAGCCTCGGCCATGGTTCGCTGCGCTGGCAGTGGTCATGCCTGTTGCTGGCGGCCGGGGTGCTCTTCGCCCTTGGCTATCTGCGCCACGCACGGCGCAGCAGCGCACCGCTGCTGGACCTGTCGCTGCTGCGTATTCACGGGTTCGCCGTGGTGCTCGGCGGCGGCACGCTGTTCCGCCTGGGCAGTGCCGCGCTGCCGTTCCTGCTGGTCCTGCTGTTCCAGCTCGGCTACGGCATGAGCGCGCTGCAGGCCGGCCTGCTGACCTTCGCCGGCGGCGCCGGAGCGCTGTTGATCAAGTTCATTTCCGTGCCTCTGGCGCGGCGTTTCGGCTGCCGCACCCTGCTGGTCTGGAACAGCCTGCTGGGCGCGTTCTCCATCGCCGTGTGCGCGCTGTTCAGCGCCGATACCGCCCCCGTGGTGGTGATGTTCCTGCTGTTCATCGGCGGGCTGTCGCGCTCGCTGCAGATGACCGCCGTGGGCGCGCTGACCTACGCCGACATCCCGCCCGAGCACTCGGCCAGCGCGGCGACCCTGTCGGCCACCAGCGTGCAGCTCAGCCTGAGCCTGGCGGTGTGCCTGGCGGCCATGATCCTCGGGCTGATCCAGGGCCTGCGCGGACATGCACAGCCGGAGGCCGGGGATATCCAGTTGACGTTGTTGCTGGTGAGTTCGATGTGCCTGGCGGCGGGGTTGGTGTTCAGGCGACTGGCGAACGATTGAGAGTGCGTGTAGAGACCGGACACATCTTCCGGCGCCTGGAGGGAAATCGCATTGAGGCTGCCAGGTGCCTGTCTTGAGTGTTGCAGCGCCTATGAGATCGAGCGCCGCCCGCGCGGCGCTTCGCGAGCAAGCTCGCTCCCACAGTTTGTTGCAACGAACCTATGTCTGATAGACCGCCATTGACCGCCTTGTGCGTTCGACTCGATACCGAGTCGAACCCAACAGCTTTCCCGCGATACATCGCAGTAAGACAAAGGCTGACCACCCAAATCCCACAGGCCATGGCGCGTTGCAACAAACTGTGGGAGCGAGCTTGCTCGCGAAGCGCCGTGCGGACGGCGCTCGATCTCAAGGGCGCTGGCAGAGCATCGTCATGCACAGCGATGCGCCGCGCGGGCGGCGCTCGATCTTGAGGGCGCTGCAAGACTCAAGACAGGCACCTGGCGGCCTTGATGCGCCCCCCACAAAGCCTTCAACGATATGTAGATACCCCTGCCCCTCCAGACACCGCCACTCAACCCAAGCTCCCGGGACTCCGTGAAAAACCCCAAAAAAAAGCGCCCGTCAACGGGCGCAAAGTGATCCACCTTCAACCAAAGGAGTTGTGCAGCCAAAGGTGAATGGGGTGTGCTGCGCAAGTACCGATCAGGCAAGTACCGATCAGAGTACCGACAGCGGGTATTCGACGATCAGGCGAACCTCGTCCAGGTCCGATTCGAAAGCCGTGGCACGGGTATTGGCCTGGCGCACGCGCAGCGACAGGTCCTTGGCCGCGCCGCTCTGCACCACGTACTTGACCTCGATATTGCGCTCCCAGCGCTTCTGGTCGGTGAGCGGGTCGCCATTGGCGTCGCGGCGCATGTACACGGCGTTGGCATTGGAGTAGTCGGCGTCGCTGCCCCTGCCATAGCGGGTCATGAACGACAGGCCGGGAATCCCGTAGCTGGCCATGTTCAAGTCGTAGCGCAGCATCCACGAGCGCTCTTTCGGCGAGTTGAAGTCGCTGTACTGGATCGAGTTGTCGAGGAAGATCGAGTCGGAATGGCGCAGGTAGTCGAAGTCGTCGTCGCCGTTGTTGCGCTGGTGGGTCAGGGCCAGGGTATGGGCGCCGAAACGCAGGCCGAGCTTGCCACTCCAGATGGTGTTGTCGAACTCGCCGAGCAGTTGCCTGCCTTCATCCACGGCACGGTAGGCGTTGAAGCCGGTGATCAGGTCGAGGTCGTCGGCCAGCGGGTAAGTGAAGCTGGCACCGGCGTAGTACTGGTTCCAGGCGTCCTTCAGGCGACTGCCGTAGAGGCTGACGCTGAGGTGCTCGGTGACCGCGTAATCGCCACCACCGTAGGCGACCCAGGGCGAATCCACCGCGCCGCCATAGAAGGTCGCGAAGCCGTCGCGCATATTGCTCGACACCGGCTGGCTCATCGCATGCAGGCGCCCGGCCTGCAGGGTGAGGCCGTCGAAGCTGGTGTTTTCCGCGGTCACCCCGCGAAAGCTCTCCGGCAACAGGCGCGAGTCTCCCGCCGCCACCACCGGCGTGGCCGGGAACACGTCGCCGACCCGCACCACGGTGTCGAGGAAACGCACTTTCGCCGCGCCACCGAGCTTGCTGTATTCGTCGCGGGCCTCGCCATCGCGGTTCACCGGCAGCACGTCGAAGGAACTGCGACCGCCGTTGCGACCACCACCGGTATCGAGTTTCAGACCGAGCATGGCGAAAGCATCGACACCGAAACCGACGGTGCCCTGGGTGAAGCCCGAGGAGAATTTGCCAATGATGCCGTGGGCCCAGGCTTCGGAATAACCGTTGTCACCCGCCTTGCCGTAGGCCGGCGCGGGACCGTCGCGATGGTCGCGGTTGAAGTACAGGTTGCGGTTCAGCACGCTGAGGTTGCTGCCCTCGATAAAACCTTCGGCCTGTTCTTCGGCGTTGACCGCATAACTTGCGGACAATGCGCATAACGCCACCAGATAACGTGGAAACGTGTAACTCATGCAATGCTCCTTCGAGGTGCGGCAGTTTTTATTATGAGAAACCCGACAGGCGCTGTTGGAAGTTGCTTATGCCCACGGGGCGCCGGACAAGAGCGCCGAAGCGATAGTTGCAGAGGACGAATAACAGGAAGGTGATTGGATAATTACAGTTTCGTCATTCGGGACGTTGGCTTGATTACAGAATTGTAATGTTGCCGCCACCGCGCTGATAGCTGCCGCTCATTAGAGTGCCACGACTCTTTCCATCAGGGCCTGGTGGCACGTTCGGCGTTCTCGTCAGGCTTTGCGCCCACGAGGACCCGCAAGTGCCCCGATCCCCCACCCTTTCCCGAACGATCGCCGCGTTCTGCGCGATGCTGGCAGCGCCGTTCGCCCTGGCCGACAGCCTCAGTCTGCCGCAGGCCATCGCCAGCGCCATGGCCCACAACCCGGACCTGGCCGCCGCCCGCCAGGAAATCGGCATCGCCGAAGGCGCCCGGCGCCAGGCCGGGCTGATCCCCAACCCGGAACTGTCCTGGGAGGTCGAGGACACCCGGCGCGACACCAGCACCACCACGGTGACCCTCAGCCAGCCGCTGGAACTGGGCGGCAAGCGCGGGGCACGGATCGAGGTGGCGCGGGTCGGGCAAAGCCTGGCGCAGATGACCCTGGAACAGCAGGTCAATACGCTGCGCGCCGAGGTCGTCCAGGCCTTCCATGGCGCCCTGCGCGCGCAGACCGCGGTGGAGCTGGCGCAGCAGTCCCTCGACCTCACCGAGCGCGGCCTGCGGGTGGTCGAAGGCCGCGTGCGCGCGGGCAAGTCGTCACCGGTGGAGGCCACCCGGGCCGAGGTGCAACTGGCCGAAGCACGCCTGCAACTGAACCGGGCGCGAAGCGAAAAGAGCAATGCCTACCGGCAACTGGCCCAGGTCACCGGCAGCGCCGCCGATGGCGTGGAGCGTCTCGACGCTACCTCGCTGTCGCCTGGCCTGCCGCCCGCCGAAGCGCTGTTGCTCAACCGTCTGCGGGACACCGCCGAACTGCGCCAGGCGGTCGCCCATATCGAACAGAACGACGCCGCGCTGGGCTCGGAAAAGGCCCAGCGCATCCCCAACCTCACCGTCAGCCTCGGCAGCCAGTACGACCGCGCCGAGCGCGAGCGGGTCAATGTGGTCGGCGTGTCCCTGCCCCTGCCGCTGTTCGACCGCAACCAGGGCAATGTCCTCACCGCCGCGCGCCGCGCCGACCAGGCCCGCGACCTGCGCAATGCCGTGGAACTGCGCCTGCGCGGGGAAACCCGCACGGCGCTCAACCAGTGGAGCACGGCCATGCAGGAGGTCGCGGCCTATGACAGCACCCTCCTGCCCGCCGCGCGCCAGGCCGTGGACACCGCCACCCGCGGTTTCGAGCGCGGCAAGTTCGGCTTCATCGAAGTGCTGGACGCCCAGCGCACCCTGATCGTCGCCCGCGAGCAGTACCTCGCCTCACTGGCCATGGCCAGCGAGGCCCGGGGCCGCGTGGAGCGGATCTTCGGCGACCTCGACGCCCTTGACGTCACCCCTTGAACCCGACAGCCCGTCGCTCTGGAGCAACAATGGACAACACACGCAAGATCGCCCTCGCGCTAGCCGCGCTGGCGGCCCTCGGCCTTGGCGCTGCCGCCTGGAATGGCAACGACGCCGGACATGCCGCCGACGATGGTCACGGCCACGGCAAGGCCGCCACCCGCGCGGCCCAGGATGAACATGGCGAGCAAGGCCATGACGAGGACGGCCATGGACAGCAGGGCCATGCCGAGGAAGAAGGTGAGCATGCCGAAGAAGGCGCCCTGCACCTGACCGAGCAGCAGATCGCCAGCGCCGGCATCGAGCTGGCGACCGCGGCGCCGCGCGAGCTCGGCAGCGTAGTCAGCTTCCCCGGGGAAATCCGCTTCGACGAGGACCGCACCGCCCATGTGGTGCCGCGGGTACCGGGCGTGGTGGAAAGCGTACACGCCAACCTCGGCGAGCCGGTGAAGAAGGGCCAGTTGCTGGCGGTGATCGCCAGCCAGCAGATTTCCGACCTGCGCAGCGAACAGCAGGCGGCCCAGCGTCGCGTGGAACTGGCGCGCGTCACCTTCGAGCGGGAAAAGCAGCTGTGGCAGGAGAAGATCTCCGCCGAGCAGGACTACCTGGCGGCCCGACAGGCGCTGCAGGAGGCCGAGATCGGCCTGAGCAACGCCCGGCAGAAAGTCGCCGCCCTCGGCGCCTCGGTCAGCGCCGCCGGCGGCAACCGCTACGAACTGCGCGCGCCGTTCGACGCGCTGGTGGTGGAAAAGCACCTGGCCCTCGGCGAGGTGGTCAGCGAAGCCAGCAACGCCTTCACCCTCTCCGACCTGTCGCGGGTCTGGGCCACCTTCGCGGTGCCCCCACGGGACCTGGACAAGGTCGCCAGCGGACGGGCCGTGCGCGTGTCGTCGCCGGACCTGAACAGTGAAGTCGACGGCACCATCGGCTACGTCGGCAGCCTGCTCGGCGAGCAGAACCGCGCCGCCACCGTCCGCGTCACCCTGACCAACCCCGACGGCGTCTGGCGTCCCGGACTGTTCGTCAGCGTCGCCGTGACCACCCGCAGCGCCCCGGCGGCGGTCACCGTTCCCTTTGATGCGGTGCAGACGGTCGAGGAACGCCCCTCGGTGTTCGTGCGCAGCGCCGAGGGCTTCGACACCCGCGCGGTGACCCTGGGCCGGCGCGACGGCGACCACGTGGAGATCCTCGACGGCCTGGCGGCCGGCGCCGTGGTTGCCAGCCGCGGCAGCTTCACCCTCAAGTCCGAGCTGGGCAAGGCCTCCGCCGAGCACAGCCACTGATGCGCTTTCACAGGATGACTTCGCATGTTTGAACGTCTGATTCGCTTCGCCATCGAGCAGCGCATCGTGGTGATGATCGCCGTGCTGCTGATGGCGGGGATCGGCATCTACAGCTACCAGAAGCTGCCGATCGACGCGGTGCCGGACATCACCAATGTCCAGGTGCAGATCAACGCCTCCGCCCCCGGCTACTCGCCGCTGGAGACCGAGCAACGCATCACCTTCCCGGTGGAGACCGCCATGGCCGGCCTGCCGGGACTGCAGCAGACCCGCTCGCTGTCGCGCTCGGGGCTGTCCCAGGTCACGGTGATCTTCGCCGACGGCACCGATATCTTCTTCGCCCGCCAGCAGGTCAACGAGCGCCTGCAGGTGGCCAGGGAGCAGTTGCCCGAGGGGGTCGAGGCGGTGATGGGCCCGGTGTCCACCGGCCTCGGCGAGATCTTCCTGTGGACCGTCGAGGCCGAGGACGGCGCACGCAAAGCCGATGGCACGCCCTACACGCCCACCGACCTGCGCGAGATCCAGGACTGGATCATCAAGCCGCAACTGCGCAACGTGCCCGGCGTGGCCGAGATCAACACCATCGGCGGGCATGCCAAGCAATTCCAGATCGCCCCCGATCCCAAGCGCCTGGCCGCCTACAAACTGACCCTCAACGACCTGGTCGCCGCCCTGCAGAGCAACAACGCCAACGTCGGCGCCGGCTTCATCGAGCGCAGCGGCGAGCAGTTGCTGATCCGCGCGCCGGGCCAGGTGGGCAGCATCGAAGACATCGCCAATATCGTCATCTCCAGCGTCGACGGCACGCCGATCCGGGTGAGCAACGTCGCCGAGGTCGGTATCGGCCAGGAACTGCGTTCCGGCGCGGCCACCGAGAACGGCCGCGAAGTGGTGCTGGGCACGGTGTTCATGCTGATCGGCGAGAACAGCCGCAGCGTGTCCCAGGCGGTGGCGGCCAAGCTGGAAGAGATCAACCGTACCCTGCCCGAAGGCGTGGTCGCGGTCACGGTGTACGACCGTACCCACCTGGTGGAAAAGGCCATCGCCACGGTGAAGAAGAACCTGGTCGAAGGCGCGATCCTGGTGATCGCCATCCTCTTCCTGTTCCTCGGCAATATCCGCGCCGCGCTGATCACCGCCATGGTGATTCCGCTGTCGATGCTGTTCACCTTCACCGGCATGTTCAACAACAAGGTCAGCGCCAACCTGATGAGCCTCGGCGCCCTGGACTTCGGCATCATCGTCGACGGCGCGGTGGTGATCGTCGAGAACGCCATTCGCCGCCTGGCCCATGCCCAGCATCGCCACGGGCGCATGCTCAGCCGCAGCGAGCGCTTCCAGGAAGTCTTCGCCGCCGCCCGCGAGGCGCGCCGGCCGCTGATCTTCGGCCAGTTGATCATCATGGTGGTGTACCTGCCGATCTTCGCCCTCACCGGGGTCGAGGGAAAGATGTTCCACCCCATGGCCTTCACCGTGGTCATCGCCCTGCTCGGCGCCATGCTGCTGTCGGTGACCTTCGTGCCCGCGGCCATCGCCATGTTCGTCACCGGCAAGGTCAAGGAAGAAGAAGGCGTGGTCATGCGCAAGGCGCGCCTGGGCTATGCCCCGGTGCTGCGCTGGGTGCTGGAACACCGTAACGCGGCCTTCGCCGCCGCGGTCGCCGCCGTGGTGCTGAGCGGCGCCCTGGCCAGCCGCATGGGCAGCGAGTTCATCCCCAGCCTCAGCGAAGGCGACCTGGCCCTGCAGGCCCTGCGCGTGCCGGGCACCAGCCTGAGCCAGTCGGTGGACATGCAGCAGCGCCTGGAGAAAGCGGTGATGGAACAGGTGCCGGAAGTGCAGCGGGTGTTCGCCCGCACCGGCACCGCGGAAATCGCCGCCGACCCGATGCCGCCGAACATCTCCGATGCCTACGTGATGCTCAAGCCCAGGGAACAGTGGAGCGATCCCGGCAAGTCCCGCGAGGCGATCATCGCCGCCGTGCAGCAGGCCGCGGCCAGCGTGCCGGGGAGCAACTACGAGCTGTCGCAGCCGATCCAGTTGCGCTTCAACGAGCTGATTTCCGGGGTACGCAGCGATGTCGCGGTCAAGGTGTTCGGTGACGACATGGATACCCTCAACCGCACCGCGGCGAAGATCGCCACGGCGCTGCAGGGCGTCCAGGGCGCCTCGGAAGTGAAGGTGGAACAGACCACCGGCCTGCCGGTGCTGACCATCAACATCGACCGGGAAAAGGCCGCGCGCTATGGCCTGAACATCGGTGAAGTACAGGATGCCGTGGCCATCGCCGTGGGTGGACGGCAGGCCGGTACCCTGTACGAAGGCGACCGCCGTTTCGACATGGTGGTGCGCCTGTCCGAAGCCCTGCGCACCGACGTCGCGGGCCTGTCCGAACTGCTGATCCCGGTGCCGGCCAATGCCGCGCTGGGGGCCGAGCGCATCGGCTTCATCCCGCTGTCCCAGGTGGCCAGCCTCGACCTGCAACTGGGGCCGAACCAGATCAGCCGCGAGAACGGCAAGCGCCTGGTGGTGGTCAGCGCCAACGTGCGCGGTCGCGACCTTGGCTCGTTCGTCGAGGAGGCCAGTGCCACGCTGGAGCGCGACGTACAGGTGCCGGCGGGCTACTGGACGACCTGGGGCGGCCAGTTCGAGCAGTTGCAATCGGCGGCCAAGCGTCTGCAGGTGGTGGTGCCGGTGGCACTGCTGCTGGTGATGACCCTGCTGTTCCTGATGTTCAACAACCTCAAGGATGGCCTGCTGGTATTCACCGGGATTCCCTTCGCGCTGACCGGTGGCGTGCTGGCCCTGTGGCTGCGCGACATTCCGCTGTCGATCTCGGCGGGGGTGGGTTTCATCGCCCTGTCGGGGGTGGCGGTGCTCAACGGGCTGGTGATGATTTCCTTCATTCGCAACTTGCGGGAAGAAGGCGCGAGCCTGTCCAGCGCGGTGACCGAGGGCGCTCTTACCCGCCTGCGGCCGGTGCTGATGACGGCGTTGGTGGCGTCCCTGGGCTTCATTCCGATGGCGTTGGCGACAGGCACCGGGGCCGAAGTGCAGCGGCCGCTGGCGACGGTGGTGATCGGCGGGATTCTCTCGTCCACGGCGCTGACCTTGCTGGTGTTGCCGGCGTTGTATCAGTGGGCGCATCGGCGGGATGAGGAAGAAGTGGCATAAAAACGAAGCCCACGGTGCGAACCGTGGGCTTTTCTTTTGACCTTGGTTTCTCGACTGTTCTCCTGGGCCTCATCGCTGCATGGGTATCTACACATCTTTGAAGGCTTGGCGGGGAATCGCATCAAGGCCGCCAGGTGCCTGTCTTGAGTCTTGCAGCGCTCTGAAGATCGAGCGCCGCCCGCGCGGCGCATCGCGAGCGCGCTCGCTCCTACATTTTTTGCAACGTGCCATGGCCTGTGGGAGCGGCGTCGCCAGCCTTTGTCGCTTGGCGATCTATCGGGGGAAGCTGTTGGGGTCTACGCGATACCGCGTCGTGCAAACAAGGCGGACAACCATGGCCTGTCAGACATAGGTACGTTGCAACAAATGTAGGAGCGAGCGCGCTCGCGATGCGCCGCGCGGGCGGCGCTCGATCTTCAGAGCGCTGCAAGACTCAAGACAGGCACCTGGCGGCCCTGATGCAGTTTCCTGTCAGGCTTTCGGAGTTGTGTAGATACCCATGCAGCGATGAGGCCCTCACAGACAACAAAAAAGCCAGGCATTCGCCTGGCTTCCGGGTACTTCGCAATCCTCAACTGTCCGCCTTCTTGCCATCCTTCTCCTGCTTCACCACCTGCTCCTTGCCCTCATCGCCGCGATCCCCCCACAGCCGCTGCTGCTCGGCCTGGAACTGCGCCTGGAAGCGCTGGATCCGCTCGAATCCGTCTTCCGCCTGGGCAACGCCGGCGCCGCTGGCGAACAGACCGGCAAGCACAATGACCTTGAGCACTCGCATAACACACCTCACCTGTTGCAGGGCCACAGGGAATTGCGACCCTCGATGCCCGCCAGTCTAAGAAGCCGCAGCTAACAGCAAGGTGAGGCGCAGATGACAATCCCGAAAGCTTCAGTAGCGCCGCGTACTCATCAGCTCGTCCAGCACCCGGTTCGGCACACGGAACGGAATCGCCGCATGGTCCTCCCCCGCCTCGATCTGGAAGTCGCTGCGCAATCCATACTGCGACAGGTTCTCCAGACGCAGCTGCAACGAGCGCACGTCCTGGATCTCCTGGGGCATCTCGCGATCCCCGGCGACCAGGCTCAGGCTGCGGTGGATCAGGTCCAGCTTCCCGGCATGGGCCTTGGCCGTGAACGCCTTCTCATGGGCCAGCAGGTAACGGTCCTGCCACCACAGGCTGGGGCTGATGGCGACGTAGTGCTGGAACAACTGCGGCCGGGTAAACAGCGTGTAGATGGCGAACATCCCGCCGAACGAATGCCCAACCAGGCTGCGCTGGTCCTGGTCGACCTTGAAGCGCTCGTTCACCCTGGGCATCAGGCGCTGCTCGATGAAGTCGAGGAACACGTCCTGCCCACCCTGCGGCGGGTCGTTGCGCTCGGCCGGGGCCGGCGGCGACAGGTCGTAGGCGCGGCGGACGAAGTCCAGCGGGGTGTCGCTCGGGTAGCCGATGCCCACCAGGATCGCCCCGCGCAACCGGTCCTGGGCTCGCTTGGCGGCATGGAACGCCGGGAAGTAGGCGTTGCCGTCGAGCAGGTAGATCACCGGATAGCCGCCGGTCCAGGGCACGTCGCCCTCCGGCAGGCTGACCATGATCCGGTACTCGCGCCCCTCGGCGCTCTTCATCGTCCATTGCTCGGTGCCATCCAGGGTCACCGGTTCGGCCTGGGCCGCCGCGCTCAACAGCAGGATGCCGAGGGCTTTCAACAGGGTACGCATCATGGTCCGCCCTCCCCTTACCAGCGATAGCTGAGGCTGGTGACCACGCTGCGCGCTTCGCCGCGGTAGCAGTAGCCGTCCTGGCAGTTGATGAAGCGCTTGTCGAACAGGTTGCGCGCATTGAGCGCCAGGCGCACGCCGTCCAGGCCACCGCCGAAGTCGTAGTGCACGCCGGCATCGACCAGGGTGTAGCCCTCGTTCTTCACTTCGTTGGCCGGGTCGCCGTAGGTGCTGCCGGTGTAGCGCGCGCCGCCGGACACGCCGACGCCGAACGGCAGCTTGTAATCCAGCCACAACGCGGCGAGGTGGCGCGGCACGTTCTTCGGCACCTTGCCCTGGTCGCCGTTGTTGCCCTTGGTCACTTCGGCGTCGTTGAAGGCGTAGCTGGCGGTCAGGCGCAGGTTGTCGCTGACATCCGACACCGCTTCCAGCTCCAGGCCACGGGACACCTGTTCGCCGGTCTGCACGTTGTTCAGCGGGTTGACCAGGTCACGGGTCTGCACGTTGCTCTGGGTCAGGTGGTACAGCGAGCCGGTGAGCAAGGTACGGCTGCCCGGCGGCTGGTACTTCAGGCCGACCTCGAACTGCTCGCCCTCGGTGGGCTTGTACGGTTGGCCGCTGGTATTCACCCCGCTGACCGGGAGGAACGAGGTGGCGTAGCTGGCATAGGGCGCCAGGCCGTTGTCGAACAGGTAGAGCACGCCCAGCTGGCCGGTGGTCGCCGAGTCGCGGGTGGTGCTGTTGATGTCGGTGAGGTTGTCGTCACGCCGCACATGCACCCAGTCGCGACGCAGGCCGGCGGACAGACGCCAGTTGTCCAGCTCGATCTGGTCCTGGACGTAGGCGCCCATGCGGTGCTCCAGGCCGTCCTGGTCGGCCAGCGGATCGGTCGGCTTGACCACCGGCTGATGGTAGTTCGGCGCCCAGCGGTCGATGCCCGGCGCCGGGCCCCAGGCGTACAGCAACGAGGTGTCGAGCCAGGCGTAGTCGACGCCGCTGACCACGGTGTGGTGCAGGTTGCCGGTGGAGAAACGGCTGACCAGACGGGTGTCGGTGGACAGCGAATTCATGTCCTCGTACAGCCCGACCGCGTAGCGATCGAGCAGGTGCCCGTCGATCAACGCCGTGGGTTGCAGGTACTGGTTGGTGGTGCTGACCTGGCCGTAGCGCAGGTTCTGCTGGACGCTGAAGGTCTCGTTGAAGTCGTGCTCGAACTCGTAGCCGAAGGTCCACTGCCGCTGGTGCAGCTTGTCGTAGTACTCGTCGCCCTGCCAGAAGTCGGTCAGGTGGTCACCCTCCTGGAGCATCATCGGCGAGGCCGCGGTCTGCCGCTCCTGGTACTGGGCCAGGAGGGTCAGGCGGGTGTCCGGGTCGATCTGCCAGCTCAGCGACGGCGCCAGCAGGCGCGACTGGTTGTCCATCTGGTCGACCGAGTAGCCCGAGTCGCGGTATAGGCCGACGGTGCGGAACAGCACGTCGCCGGCCTCGTCCAGCTTGCCGCCGACATCGAACTGGCCCTGCTCGTGGCCGTAGCTGCCGGCCTGCACCTGCACCTCGTTCTTCGCCAGCAGGCTCGGGCGCTTGCTGACGCGGTTGACCATACCGCCGGGGCTGATCTGCCCGTAGAGCACCGAGGCCGGGCCCTTCAGCACTTCAATGCGCTCCAGCGCATAGGCCTCGGTGGAATACAGCGACAGCCAGCCGCTGCCGGGCTGGCGCAGACCGTCGAGGAAGTCGGCGGCGATGGTGGTCTCGAAGCCGCGTACCTGGATGTTGTCGAAACGCGGGTCCAGGCCCGAGCTGCCGACCCGCACCCCGGCGCTGTAGGCCACCGCGTCCTCGACCTTGTTGACCTTGCGGTCGTTGATCTGCTCGGCCGTGACCACGCTGACGCTCTGCGCGGTTTCCAGGATCGACTTGTCGCTCTTGGTCGCACTGCTGGCGTTGCTGGCGAAGTAACCGTCCACCGGGGCGAAGGCGCTCTGCATCGCGGTGCTGTCGATGCGGGTCGGTTCCAGTTGCAGACCGGCGCCGCTGTCGCGCAGGACGACGAAGCCGGAAGCGGTGCGATGCGCCACCAGGCCGCTGCCCTGGAGCAGTTGCGCCAGGCCGTCCGCCAGCGAGCCGCCGGCATTCAGGCCGCTGCTGTTCAGTCCGCGCACATCGTCGGGGGCATAGGACAGGGTGATTCCGGCGCGCTCGGCGAAGCTGCTCAGGGCCTGGGCCAGCGGCCCCGCCGCTACCGCCGGGGCGACGCCGGCCGGGGTTTCGGCGAAGGCCGGCAGGCCGCCCAGGGCCAGTGCCAGGCACACGGCGCGGGACAGGGAGCGAGGCGGAAAGGGAAATGGCTGAAGTCGGGCGGAGCGCATGACGATGTCCAATGAGGGAGAGATATCCCATAACCGGACGAGTCCCTGAAGTCCGACAAAAAATTTTCCCCCGCGTCTAGGCGGGGACCAGGCGTACCCACCAGCGCGTGCGTTCCACCAGCTTCACCGGCAGCAGGTGGGTGAGGTTGTCCAGCAACGAGGCCGGGTCGTCCAGGCGGAACACGCCGGACAGGCGCAACTCGGCGATACGCGGGTCGCACCCCAGCCAGCCATGGCGATAGCGCCCGGCCTCGGCGAGGAATTCGCCCAGGCGAATGTCGTTGACCACCAGCAGGCCACGGCTCCAGGCGAACGGATCGAAGGGACTCTTGCCCAGCTCGGTCATCGCCGCCGCCGACACGCCCAGGCCCTCGCCCGCCAGCAGGCGGCGCTGCCCCACCGGCGAGCGGACCAGCACCTCGCCGCGATCGACGCGGATCTCGCTGAAGCCGTCGCGCTCACGCAGCACGACCCGCGCGTCGCTGCCGCTGCATTCGGCGAAACGGCAGCGGGCCTGCCAGCGCGGGCCGTCCAGCAGCACTTCGCCAGCGCGCAGGAGCAGTTCGCCGCCCCGCACATCCACCGCGCTGTCGCCGTTGAGCAGCACCTGGACGCCGTTGCCCAGGCTGAGGCTGCGCCGTTCGCCGAGACCGGTGGCATAGCCGGCATGCCAGGCCGACGGCAGGCTGACGGCGGTCAGCGCACCGCCACCGACGAGCAGGCCGAGCATCTTCAGGGTGCGCCGCCGGCTCAGATCGGCGGAGGCGCGATTGAGCAACGGGATGCTCTGTTCGGCGCTGGGCAACTGGCTGGCCTGGAACATCCCGGCCATCTGCTGCAGGCGCTGCCAGGCCAGTTGGTGGCGAGGGTCGCGGCGCAGCCAGTCATGAAAGGGCTCCTGCAACTGCGGATTGCCGCGCAGGCGCATCTGCCACTCGATGGCGCTGCGCACGATGTTTTCCGGAACGCGCTCGCCGGCCGGGCTCATGTCGGCGTCTCGAAGCACAGGCGATAGCAGTGCAGCAGCGCGTTGGCCACGTGGCGTTCCACGGTGCGGCTGGACAGGCCCAGTTGCGCGGCGACCTGGGCGTGGGTCAGGCCGCCCAGCTGGTACAGGAGGAAGGCTTCGCGCACGGCGGGCTTGAGGCCTTCAAGCATCTGCGCGATGCGTTCCAGGCATTGCAGGGCTTCGTGGCGGACTTCCGGCGAGGGATGGCTGGCTTCAGGGAGTTGTGCCAGGGCTTCCAGGTAGGCGCGCTCCAGCGCATCGCGGCGCCAGTGGTCGATGACCAGGCCACGGGCGATGCGGGCGAGCAAGGCGCGGGGCGCGCGGGCGGTGATCGGCTGGTTGCGCACCAGCAGGCGCACGAAGGTGTCCTGGGCCAGGTCCGCGGCCTGCTGCGAACAGCCGACCGAGCGCCGCAGCCAGCCGTTCAGCCAACCGTGATGGCTGCCGTAGAGCACTTCGAAAGGAACGATGGAATCCGCTTCATGTGGCGACATGGCACTCCCCGTAGCCGGAACGGCTGGATACGGGGCGGCACATTAATAGCGAATCATTCTTATTTCAACTTTTTACACCGTGCCTCACTCCGCCCGCATCACCGGATCGATGACCTGGGTCAGCAGGTGCTCATGCCCCTCGACATGCCAGTTGGCCCAGATCCGGCCTTTCTTGTCCGGCTCCAGGCTCAACCAGTTGCGCTCGGGCACCAGGTAATGGCCCTTGAAGCCGATGGGCAGCATCCTGGCGCTCACGCCGTATTCGATGGTTTCCTGGCCGGCGCCGAACTTCTCCATGAAGTACACCGCCACCGCCGGCGGCGGCGTGTGCACGATGCCGGTGGACACCAGCTGGAAGATCACCCCCGCGCCATTGCCATGCTGCGGCAGCGTCGACTCGATCACCGCGGCCGCGGCGACATGGACATCGCCCGAAACGATGGTGACCCGCGTACCCAGTGCGGAGAAATCCAGCAGGCGCTTGATCAGACGCTGGCGCTCGTCGCGATGCGGCTTGCTGCGCCAGTGGTCGCGCAAGTCGTCTTCCAGCTCCCAGGTTCCCGGCAGCGCATTGAGCGCCACCTCGGCGGCATTCAGGTCGAGGTAGGCCACCGGCAGGCTGGAGCACACCAGCAGATGCCGGGGTCTGGCCGCGGACAGGCCCTTGAGCCAGGCGAAAATGGAATCCCAGGTGGCCTCGGAAGCGATGCGGGTCGGCGTGAAGCTGCCGTCCTCCTTCTTCTTGAGGTCAGGTTGGCGCTCGCTGCGCAGGTCCGGCACCAGGATCGCCAGCTCGCCCAGGCCCGCATAGACCAGGGTGAAGCCCTGCACCGGCGCGGGTTTCTCGGAAACCACAGGCAGCGCGGCCGGGTGGGTTTCGCCCACCTTGAGCTGCTGCTGGAACAACCGGTAGTACGCGGAAGCCAGCCTGAACAGGTTCTGGTAGACCTCGCTCTCATGCAGGTCCTGCGGGTAGGAACCCCAGCCATCGGTGATGTCGTGGTCATCCCACATCGCCACGTAGGGGATCGCCTGGAGCATCTGGCGCACCCCTTCCTGACTCCAGCGCGAGACATAGAGCTCAGCGAGGAACTGGTCGACCTGGTCCTCCAGCTTCTTGTTCCAGGTCGCCCCCACCTGCTCCTTGTGCGAAAGCTCGGACCAGTCCTTCATCGGCCCGGCGAGCACCGCCAGCGAATCGGTGTAGACCTGGTCGCCGCCCATCAGCAGCAGGTGGAACTCCTTGTCCTTCACGGCATGTCGCTGGCCCATGTCGAACCAGCGCTCGTTGGCCCTGTCGATGACCTTCTTGCGGTACTTCTCGGCGGAAAAACCGTTGCATGACTCGTAGGCGATGCACGGCGACTCGCCCGCGGCGGGCACGTGAAAGCTCGCCAGGCCGTTGCCGACATCGATGTCGCAGCGCAGCGCGGTGTTTTTCTTCTGGGTGACGGCGACCTGGATTCGCCAGACATTGCGCGTCGGTTTGCCGAACGGAATGGCGGCGATCTTCTCGACATCGATCAGCTTGCAATTGACCAGTTTGGCCACGGGTGGCGGATCACCCAGGTCGCTGACCAACAACGCCGAAACGCGATACTTCCCGGCATGGATTCCCTGAAAGTGCACTATCGGGCCGAGTCGCAGACTCATGGCTGATCCTCCCTGATCGTTGGGCAGCAGTCGATTGGCTGTGAATTGCGAGGTAACAATTTGATGCTAGCTGCCGCGCAAGAATCCGCCACACAAAACGATTTTCACGGCCCGGCGTGGGGCCCTTCGCAATCCCCCGTAGGAGCGTGGCTTGCCCGCGAAGGACCGCGCAGGCAAGCCAGCTCCCACGGGGGGAGATGCGCTCAGTCAATGCAGGATCTGACTGAGGAACGCCCGCGTCCGCGGATTCTGCGGATCATCGAAGAACGCATCCGGCGCCGCCTGCTCCACGATCTCGCCCTTGTCCATGAAGATCACCCGATCCGCCACCGTCCGCGCGAAACCCATTTCATGGGTCACGCACAACATGGTCATGCCGTCCTCCGCCAGGCCGACCATGGTATCCAGCACCTCCTTGACCATCTCCGGGTCCAGCGCCGAGGTCGGTTCGTCGAACAGCATGATCTTCGGCTTCATGCACAGCGCCCGGGCGATCGCCACACGCTGCTGCTGCCCACCGGACAACTGCCCCGGGTACTTGTGCGCCTGATCCGGAATGCGCACCCGCTCCAGGTAGTGCATGGCAATTTCCTCGGCCCGGCGCTTGGGCATCTTGCGTACCCACATCGGCGCCAGGGTGCAGTTCTGCAGGATGGTCAGGTGCGGGAACAGGTTGAAGTGCTGGAACACCATGCCCACCTCGCGGCGGATCGCTTCGATCTGCTTGAGGTCGTTGGTCAGTTCCACCCCGTCCACCACGATCCTCCCCTGCTGATGCTCCTCCAGCCGGTTGAGGCAGCGGATGGTGGTGGACTTGCCCGAACCCGACGGCCCGCACAGCACGATGCGCTCCCCCGGCCGCACGCTGAGGTTGATGTGCTTGAGCACATGGAACTGCCCGTACCACTTGTTCATGTCGTGGATTTCGATAATCGGTGCCTGACTCATCATTCGTTCTCCTGACGCTTGTGACCGGTGTCCAGCCGACGCTCCAGGCGCCGCGAATAGCTGGACATGCCGAAACAGAAAACCCAGTACACCAGGGCCGCGAACACATAGCCCTCGGTGGCCATGCCCAGCCAGGCGGGATCGGCGGCGGCCTGCTTGACGCTGTTGAGCAGGTCGAACAGGCCGATGATCACCACCAGGCTGGTGTCCTTGAACAGGGCGATGAAGGTGTTGACGATGCCGGGGATCACCAGCTTCAGGGCTTGCGGCAGGATCACCAGGCCCATCGAGCGCCAGTAGCCCAGGCCCATGGCCGCGGCGGCTTCGTACTGGCCCTTGGGAATCGCCTGCAGGCCACCGCGCACCACCTCGGCGATATACGCCGACTGGAACAGGATCACCCCGATCATGGCCCGCAGCAGCTTGTCGAAACTCATGCCCTCGGGCAGGAACAGCGGCAGCATCACCGACGACATGAACAGCACCGTGATCAACGGCACGCCGCGCCAGAACTCGATGAAAGTCACGCAGACCACCTTCACCGCCGGCATCTTCGAACGCCGGCCCAGGGCCAGGAGGATGCCCAGCGGCAAGGCTCCGGCGATGCCCACGGTGGCGATCACCAGGGTCAGCATCAGGCCGCCCCACTGGCTGGTGGCAACCAGCGGCAGGCCGGCCACGCCGCCACGCAACAGGCACCAGGCGAGCAGCGGATACAGCAGCAGGAAACCCAGGGCATAGCCGGCCTTGCGTGGAAACCGGCGCAGGAACAAAGGCGCCGCGCCGAGCACTGCGCTGAGCACCGTGAGATCGACGCGCCAGCGCTGCGCCGTCGGGTAGTAGCCGTACAGGAACTGGTCGAAGCGCTGCTGCACGAACACCCAGCAGGCGCCCTGCCCGCTGCAGTCGGCGCGGCTGCCGCCGATCCAGTCGGCATCGACGATCGCCCACTGCAACAGCGGCGGCGCGATCAGCCAGACCAGGTACAGGGCGAACAGGGTCAGCAGGGTATTCAGCCAATTGGAAAACAGGTTGGCGCGCATCCACGCCAGCGCACCCACCGTGCGCACCGGCGGCGGCATGTCGGGCTTGAAGACGAAGGCATTCATCCGTGGCTCCTCAGCGTTCGATCAGCGCGATGCGCTTGTTGTAGGCGTTCATCAGCAGGGAAATGCCGATGCTGATGGCCAGGTACACGCTCATGGTGATGGCGATCACCTCGATGGCCTGCCCGGTCTGGTTGAGCACGGTGCCGGCGAACAGCGAGACCATTTCCGGATAGCCGATACCGGCCGCCAGCGAGGAGTTCTTCGCCAGGTTCAGGTACTGGCTGGTCAGCGGCGGAATGATCACCCGCAGCGCCTGGGGAATGATCACCTTGCGCAGCGTCGGCCCTTCGCGCAGGCCGAGGGAGCGGGCCGCCTCGGTCTGGCCGTGGCTCACCGAGCGGATCCCGGAACGGACGATCTCGGCGATGAACGCGGCCGTGTAGATGGTCAAGGCCAGGGTCAGCGCCAGCAGTTCGGGGATCAGTACCCAGCCGCCAGCGAAGTTGAATCCTTTCAATTGCGGCAGTTCCCAGCTCAGCGGGTTGCCGAACAGCAGCACGCTCAGACCCGGGATCACCAGCAGCAGGCCGACGGCGGCCCAGAAGGTGTGGAACGGCTCACCGCTCGCCTCGAAGCGACGGTTGGCCCAACGCAGCATGGCGACCACCGCGACGATGGCCAGCAGAACGGCAATCACGAACGGCCAGAAACCTTCGGCGATCGAGGCGCCGGGCATGTTCAGGCCGCGGTTGCTGATGAAGAAGGTGTCGTTGAGGTTGATGCTGCCCCGCGGTCCCGGCAGGGTCAGGAACACGGCGAAGTACCAGAACAGGATCTGCAGCAGCGGCGGGATGTTGCGGAAGGTCTCGACGTAGACCGTGGCCAGCTTGTTGATCATCCAGTTCGGCGACAGCCGCGCCACGCCGATGATGAAACCGAGCAGCGTGGCGAGCACGATACCGATGCCGGTGACCAGCAAGGTGTTGAGCAGACCGATGACGAAGACCCGGGCGTAGCTGTTGGCCTCGGCATAGGGGATCAGGTGCTGGGCGATGCCGAAGCCGGCGCTGCGTTCGAGAAAGTCGAAGCCGGAGGTGATGCCGCGATGCTGGAGATTGCTCTGGGTGTTGTGGAACAGGTACAGGCCGACCGCGACGACCGCGAGGACCGTGACCACCTGGAACAGCAGTGCGCGCAGGCGCGGATCGGCCAGCGACAGCCGGCGCGAAACGGGGGAAAGACTGGACATGATCGAGACTCTGCAAAACGGAGCGAAAGCGGGTTTGCCCGGCGCCAGGCCGGGCGATGCCGGTGATCAGCGCACGGGCGGTCCGTACTGCAGGCCACCCTGGTTCCACAGGGCGTTGAGCCCGCGCTTGATCTTCATGTCGCTGCCCTGGCCGAGGTTGCGCTCGAAGGACTCGCCGTAGTTGCCGACCTGGGAAACGATCTGCACCACCCAGTCGTTGCGCAGGTTGAGGTCCTTGCCGAGGACGCCGTCGACGCCGAGCAGGCGCGCCACATCCGGGTTCTTCGTGCTCTTGGCCAGTTCGCCGACATTCTTCGAGGTGACCCCGAGTTCCTCGGCGTTGAGCATGGCGATCTGGGTCCAGCGCACCACCGAGAACCATTCTTCGTCGCCACGCCGCACGGCGGTGGACAGCGGTTCCTTGGAGATGATTTCCGGCAGTACCGCGTAGTCGTCCGGTGCCGCCAGCTTCAGGCGCTGGCCGTAGAGCTGCGACTGGTCGGCGGTGAGCACGTCGCAGCGCCCCGACTCCAATGCCTTGAACGATTCGTCGGAGGTGTCGAAGGAGATCGGTGTGAACTTCATGCCGTTGCCGCGGAAGTAGTCGGCCAGGTTCAGTTCGGTGACGGTGCCGGCCTGGATGCAGAAGGTCGCGCCGTCCAGTTCGCGGGCGCTGCTGACGTTGAGTTTCTTGCTGGCGAGGAAGCCCTGGCCGTCGTAGTAGGCCACCCCGGCGAAGAGGATGCCCATGGAGCCGTCACGCGAGGAGGTCCAGGTGGTACTGCGCGAGAGCAGGTCGACCTCGCCGGACTGCAGGGCGGTGAAGCGTTCCTTGGCGGTCAGCTGGGTGTAGCGGACCTTGCTCGCGTCGCCGAAGATCGCCGCGGCCACGGCGCGGCATACATCGACATCGAAGCCGTGGAAATCGCCCTTGGTATCGGCGAAGGAAAAGCCCGGCAGGCCGTCGCTGATGCCGCATTGCACGAAACCTTTTTTCTTCACGTTGTCCAGGGTGGTGCCGGCCATGGCCGGGGTGGACAGCAGCGTCGCCAGCGTCAGGGCGGTCAGGCCCAGGACGGCGGTGCGGGGGGTGTTTGCTTTTTTCATTTCTATCGCCTCGTTTTATTCAGGACGAGCGCTCCCGCCGGTCGATCGGGATCGCCGGGAAACGCGCAAACCAACAGGGAAAAGGCAGAAAGCAGCGGGTGGGCGGTCAGGGCCCGGAGACAACGTGGATAACGTCGGTAAGTGGCATCGCTGGCCCTCTTTTTATTCTTTGGAAAAAGGCCCCCGTGTGCAGGGGCCAAGTGTGAAGCGCCGTCAGAGCGTGCGTTAGCGGCTCTGGCTGCAACGTAACGGCAAAGGGGGCGAGAGAAAAAGCGAATAATTTTGCAAATAGGCGTAAGGGGAACTTACGAATTGAAGGGCGACTTGCACGGAACCTGTAGGAGCGGATTTATCCGCGATCGGCGGCGCAGCCGTCGTAGAACCTGAATCCCGAATCTGCCTGACACACCGTGCACTCAGGTTTTACGGCCGCTTCGCGCCCGATCGCGGATGAATCCGCTCCTACAGGTTCAGCGCAGATCTTGAGGGCTACGCGGACCTTGTGTGAGCGGGTTTACCGGGACGCCGGACCGCCGCGATTGCGGCAGTGAATTCACCGACGCCATCGCGGCGGTCCGGCGTCCCGGTAAACCCGCTCACACAGGGTCCGCGTACAGGCTCAACGAAACCCCCGCGCATGCTCCAGCAGGCACTCGATGAACACCCGCAACGCCGGGCTCTTCTTCTCGCCCTTGCGGTAGGCGATGGAAATCTTTCGGCGAATCTCCGGCACCAGCCGGCTCACCCGCGCGCCCTGGGTTTCAGTGCCGGCCCGCAGCCCGGGGAACATGGCGATGGCGCAGCCCTCGCGAACCAGCGCGCTGGTCACTTCCGCACCCTTGCAGCGGGCGACGATCCTCGGCATGTAGCCCGAGCGCTGACAGGCCTCGGCAAGCATCCGCGTGTAGGTGCCGGACGCCGTGTCGATCACCCACTGCTCCTGCTCCAGCTCCGCCCAGCTCACCTCGTCCAGCCCGGCCAGGCGATGATCCGGTGCCATCATCACGTGGAACACGTCCTCGATCAGCGGCGTCAGCTCGATCCCCGGATCCAGCAGCCCCGGCGGCACATTGAGGTCGTCGATCAGGGCCACGTCGGTCTGCCAGCTGCGCAGGGCGTTCATGCCCTCCTCCGGCTCCATTTCCTCGAACAGCACCTCCAGGCGCGGATGGCTCGCGCGCAGGCTGCGCATGGTCCTGGGCATCAGCGCCGAAGCCACCGAGGGAAACGCCGCGACACGGATATCGCCCGCCACCACCTTCTTCAACTCGGCCATGTCGGCACGGGCCGACTCCAGCTCGGCGAAGATGCGGTTGGCCCGCTCCACCAGGGTGCGCCCGGCGATGGTCAGTTCCACCCCGCGCCCGCGCCGCTCCACCAGGTCGATGCCGACTTCCTGTTCGAGCATGGAGATCTGCTGCGACACCGCCGAGGGCGACACATGCAGCGCATCGGCCACCGCGGCCATGGTCTTGCGCACCGCCAGCTCGCGCAGGGCACCGAGTTTGCCGATATCCATCAGGCCTCCAATCGTTAAGTTAGGCTTATGTATCCTTGAAATATTAATCGCTTTTTTTGGATTTTCACCAGCGATAGGCTGGAAAAAACCCAACAAAAGGTACCGCCGCAATGACGCATTCCTACTTCAACGACAACCTCGCATTGCGCGACCCGCTGATCTTCAAGGCGCTGGCTGACGAGAAGAAACGCCAGCAGGGCCAGATCGAGCTGATCGCTTCCGAGAACTCGGTGAGCCAGGCCTCGCTGGAAGCCCTCGGCTCGGTGATCACCAACAAGACCGTCGAAGGCTATCCGGGCAAGCGCTTCCACGGCGGCGCCGATTTCGCCGATGTGGTCGAGCAGGCCGCCATCGACCGCGCCAAGGCGCTGTTCGGCTGCGAATACGTCAACGTCCAACCGCACTCGGGGACCCAGGCCAACCAGGCGGTGTTCTTCGCCCTGCTGCAACCGGGCGACACGGTCCTGAGCCTCGACCTGGCCAGCGGCGGCCACCTCAGCCACGGCGCCAAGCCCAACCAGTCGGGGCGCTGGTTCAACATCGTTTCCTATGGCGTGCACCGCGAGACCGGGCGCATCGACTACGACAACGTCGAGGCCCTGGCCCTGGAGCACCAGCCGAAGCTGCTGATCTGCGGTGGCTCGTCGTACCCGCGGGAGATCGACTTCGCCCGCATGCGCGCCATCGCCGACAAGGTCGGTGCCACCTACCTGGTGGACATGGCCCACTTCGCCGGGCTGGTCGCCGCCGGCGTGCACCCCTCGCCCATCCCCCACGCCGACTTCGTCACCTGCACCACCACCAAGACCCTGCGTGGCTCCCGGGGCGGCCTGGTGATGACCAACCGCGAAGACCTGTTCAAGAAGCTGCAACCCGCGGTGTTCCCCGGCGTGCAGGGCAGCGCGCACCTGGCCACCATCGCCGGCAAGGCGGTCTGCCTGGGCGAAGCCCTGAGCGACGAATTCAAGACCTACGGCGCCAATGTCCAGGCCAACGCCCGGCTGCTGGCGAAAGTGCTGCAGGACCGTGGCGTGCGCATCGTCAGCGGCGGCACCGACACCCATGTGGTGCTGGTCGACGTGTCGTCCAAGGACCTCACCGGGCAGCAGGCCCAGGACGCCCTGTCGGCGATCAACATCACCTCGAACAAGAACCCGATCCCCTTCGACAGCGCGCGTCCGTCGGAATGGAAAGGCCTGCGCCTGGGCTCCTCGGCCGGTACCACCCGTGGCTTCGGCGCCGACGAGTTCGCGGTGATCGGCAGCCTGATCGCCGACATCTTCGAGGCCCAGGCCGCCGATGAAGCGACCCGCGCCAGGGTGATCGAGCAGAGCCGTGCCACCGTCGCCCGCCTGTGCGGCGAATTCCCGATCTACGCCTGAGAACCCTCGGCGGGACCCGCGTCCCGCCCCCTCTCCCGCTGTTGCAGGAAAACCCGAAATGAGCGTTCAACTTCCCGATGATCCCGCCCGCGACGACGTCCTCGCCGGGCGCCCGGCGCTGTGGCTGAACCCCGGCCTCAAGGCCGACGGCATCGCCGAACCCGGCCTGCCGGTGCGCGCCGCCCAGGTCGCCGAGGCCGAAACCAACTGGCAGCGCCTCGCCCCGTTGCTGCAAACCTGCTTTCCCGAACTGGCCGCGGCCGGCGGGCGCATCCAGTCAGCACTGATCGAAGCCAAGGCCCTGCGCAACGCCCTCGGCTACCAGGGCGCCGACTACGGCCGGGTGTTCGTCAAGGCCGACGGCGACCTGCCGGTGGCCGGCTCGATCAAGGCCCGTGGCGGGGTCTACGAAGTGTTCATGCACGCCCTGAAGATGGCGGAAAAGCGCGGCATCCTCACCCCCGGCGGGGATGTCACCGTGCTCGCCGGCGAGCAGGCCCGCGCCCTCTTCGCCCAGCACACCATCGCCGTCGGCAGCACCGGCAACCTGGGCCTGAGCGTCGGCATCGCCGCCCGCGCCCTGGGCTTCCGTGCCGTGGTGCACATGTCGGCGGACGCCAAGCAATGGAAGGTCGAGCGCCTGACCCGCCTCGGCGTCGAGGTGGTCCGGCACCAGGCCGACTACACCACCGCCGTGGAGCACGCGCGGATCGATGCCGAAGCCGACCCGAGCATCTACTTCGTCGACGACGAGCGTTCGCAGATGCTGTTCTTCGGCTACAGCGCCGCCGCCCGCGAGCTGGCCGCGCAGCTGGATGCCGCCGGGGTCACAGTGGACGCCGAGCACCCGCTGTTCATCTACCTGCCGTGCGGCATCGGCGGCGCCCCGGGCGGCGCGGCCTATGGCCTGAAGGCGATCTTCGGCGATGCCGCCCACGCCTTCTTCGTCGAGCCGGTGCAGTCGCCCTGCGCCCTGGTGCACATGATGAGCGGCGCCGCGGAGCTGGTCTCGGTCTACGACGTCGGCCTGAGCAACCGCACCGAAGCCGACGGCATGGCCGTGGCGCGCATGTCCGAGTTCGTCGCCGAGGTGATGCGGCCACTGCTGTCCGGGGTCTTCACCGTGGCCGACGACGACCTGTTCCGCTGGCTGTGGCAGGCCCACAGCACCCAGGCGATCCGCCTCGAACCGTCCGCCGCCGCGGGCTTTGCCGGGCCCGAATTTGTCGTCGCCAGCCCGCGCGGTCGTGACTATCTGCGCGCCCACGGCCTGCGGGACAAGGCCGCCCAGGCCACCCATGTGGTCTGGACCACCGGCGGCGCCTTCGTCCCGGAACAACAGTTCCAGCAGTTCCTCCAGCGCGGCGCCGCCCTGGTCGGTGGCTGATCCGTCGCCCGTTTTTCAAGAACAACAAAACAACGAGGTAACCCCATGAACCAGCCCTTCCTGGCCGAGCGCATCGACGGCAAAGGCTTCGCCGCCGACCTGGTCGAGCGTCTGCGCGACGATGTCGACGAGCTGCGCGCGCGCACCGGCCACACCCCTGGCCTGGCCGTGGTCCTGGTCGGCGAAGACCCGGCCAGCGCCGTGTACGTTGGCGCCAAGCACCGCCAGACCGTGGCCGTCGGCATGCAGTCGTTCGTCCACCGCCTGCCGGCGCAGACCTGCCAGGACCAACTGATGGCCCTGCTCGACCAGCTCAACGCCGACCCCGAGGTCAACGGCATCCTGGTCCAGTTGCCGCTGCCGGCGCACCTCGACGCCAACGCGGTGATCAACGCCATCGACCCGAACAAGGACGTCGACGGTTTCCACATCCTCAACGCCGGCCGCCTCGCCACCGGCCAGGACGCCCTGGTGCCGTGCACGCCGCTGGGCTGCCTGATGCTGCTCAAGGACCGCCTCGGCAATCTCGCCGGACTCAACGCCGTGGTGGTGGGCAAGTCGAACATCGTCGGCAAGCCCATGGCCCAGTTGCTGATGGCGGAGAACTGCACGGTGAGCGTGGCCCACTCGAAGACCGCCGACGTTCCGGCCCTGTGCCGCGGCGCCGACATCCTCGTGGTCGCCGTCGGCCGTGCCGAGCTGGTGCGCGGCGACTGGATCAAGCCCGGCGCGGTGGTGATCGATGTCGGCATCAACCGCATCGAGCGCGATGGCCGTTCGCGCATCGTCGGCGACGTGGCCTTCGACGAGGCCGGGCATGCCGCCGCCATCACCCCGGTGCCGGGTGGCGTCGGGCCGATGACCATCGCCTGCCTGCTGGCCAATACCGTCACGGCGTTCCAGCGCCAGCACCACCTCGCCCTCCAGAAGGCCGCCGTGGCCGTTTAAGGTGAATCGAAAATGACCAAGAACAAACCCAACTACGTCCTGCGCGTCACCTGTCCGTCGATCCGTGGTGTCACCGCGGCGATCACCGCCTTCCTCTCGGAGCGTGGCTGCAATATCCGCGACAGCGCCCAGTTCGACGACGAGAGCACCAACCACTACTTCATGCGCATCACCTTCCGCGCCGAGGAAGGCCGCTCGCTGCAAGACCTCGACCGCGAGTTCCAGCCGCTGGTGGAGCAGTTCGGCATGGACCACGAGTTCTTCGACGAGCGCACCAAGCGCAAGGTCATCCTCATGGTCTCGCGCTTCGGCCACTGCCTGAACGACCTGCTCTATCGCTGGGGCATCGGTGCGCTGCCGATCGACATCGTCGGGGTGATCTCCAACCACCTGGACTTCCAGAAGGTGGTGCAAGGCCATGGCATTCCCTACCACCACATCCGCGTGACGGCGGAAAACAAGGTCGAGGCCGAAGCCGAGCAGATGCGCATCGTCCGCGCCGCCGGCGCCGAGCTGATCGTGCTGGCGCGCTACATGCAGATCCTCTCCGACGAGATGTGCCAGCAGATGTCGGGGCGGATCATCAATATCCACCACTCGTTCCTGCCTTCGTTCAAGGGCGGCAGCCCTTACAAGCAGGCTTTCGAGCGTGGCGTGAAGCTGATCGGCGCGACCTCGCACTTCGTCACCGCCGACCTCGACGAAGGCCCGATCATCGAGCAGGACATCGTCCGCATCACCCACGCGCAGAGCCCCGACGACTACGTCTCGCTGGGCCGCGACGTGGAAAGCCAGGTACTGGCCCGGGCCATCCACGCCTACGTGCATGGCCGGGTGTTCCTCAATGACAACAAGACGATCGTGTTCCCGCCGTCGCCGGACTCGTACTCGTCCGAGACCATCGGCTAGGCGGCGCCCGCGCTGCCCGGCCAATGGCACCCGCGTGTTTGACCAAGCCTTCGGGTGACCACCGCTCGCGCCCGGATTCCCGTTCCGGGCGCGAGCCCCCCTCTTTGCGCTGTTGAAGTACGCCATGAGCAATCACTGAAGCTTCGGCACTTTCCCTTCCTGAATCTGCACACCCAAGAAAAACAAGGTGCGAGGCATAGCAATGCAAGAAACGACCTGGCTGTTAGGGGTTCTCTTTTCATCCATCGTGCTGATCGTGTTCCTGATCATGAAGGTCAGGCTGCACGCCTTTCTGGCGCTGATCATCGCCTGCTTCGTGGTCGGTTTCGGTTCCGGCATGCCGGCGGCGAAGATCGTCACGTCGCTGGAGGCCGGCATCGGCGGCACCCTCGGTTTTCTCATCGCGATCATTGGCCTGGGCGGCATCCTCGGCAAGATGCTCGAAGAGTCCGGCGGCGCCGAGCGCCTGGCCAAGACCCTGCTGGACAACCTCGGCGCGCGCCGCGCCCACTGGGTGATGGCCATCGTCGGCGCCATCGCCGGGATCCCGGTGTTCTTCGAAGTGGGCTTCGTCCTGCTGATCCCGCTGGTCTACGTGGTCGCCCGGGAGACCCGGATCAACCTGATGTACCTCGGCATTCCCCTGGCCATCTCGCTGATGACCATCCACTGCATCCTGCCGCCGCACCCGGCGGCCATGGCCATCACCGGCATGCTCCACGCCGATGTCGGCACGGTGATTCTCTATGGTCTGCTGGTGGGCATCCCGACCATGATCATTGCCGGACCGATCTGGGTCAGCCTGTTCTGCGCCCGCGACGGCAGCGCCCGACAGCAGGCGTTTCTCGAAGCCCATGGCAAGCAGGCCGCGAGCGAACGCGCCCTGCCGGGCATCGGCATCACCCTGCTGACCATCGCCCTGCCGCTGTTGCTGATGGTGTTCAAGACCGTCGCCGCCGGCCTGCCCGCCGGACCGCTGCGGCAGGTGGCGCAGTTCGTCGGCAATCCGCTGACCGCGCTGATGATCTCGGTGGCCTTCGCCTACTGGTCCCTCGGCCTGCGACAGGGCCGGCGCATGGGCCAGTTGCTGGAAACCACCCAGCGCAGCTTCCCGGCCCTGGCCAACATCATCTTCGTCATCGGTGCCGGCGGCGCCTTCAATGCGGTGCTGATCGAGAGCGGTGTGGGCAAGGCGATCTCCAGCCTGCTGGCGGACAGCGACATCAACCTGATCGTCCTGGCGTGGTTCATCGCCTGGCTGATGCACTTCGCCGTGGGTTCGGCGACGGTGGCCATGGTCAGCGCGGCGAGCATGATCAACCCGATGCTCGCCGCCGACCCGCACCTCAAGCCCGAGATCCTGGTGATCGCCATCGGCGCAGGCTCCATCGGCTGGGCCCATGTCACCGATTCGGCGTTCTGGGTGGTCAAGGAGTACTTGAACGTGTCGCTTTCAGAAGCGCTGAAAAAATTCACCGGCGGTACCGTGGTGGCCTCGCTCGTCGCGCTGCTGGCGACGCTGCTGCTGAACTACACCCTGGGCTGAGTCCCGGGAACCGCGCCAGGGATGGCGCCCTTTCGCGAGCCAGACGGCCATGACCGACCACCGCATCTTTCTCGGCGTGGGCAGCAATGTCCAACGCGAGACCCATATCGACATCGCCCTGGACATGCTCGGCGAGCACCTGCGCGACCTGCGCTGCTCGCCGGTGTACGAGAGCGAATCGCTGGACGGCGCGCATCCGCCGTTCTTCAACCTGGTGGTGTCGGCCACCACCGACCTGTCGGCGCGGGCGCTGATCGGCTGGCTCAAGGAGATCGAGGAACTGCATGGCCGGCGACGTGGCGCGCAGAGCCTGATCACGCTGGATATCGACCTGCTGCTGTTCGACGACTTCGCCGGGCTGGTGGACGGCGTGCGGGTGCCGCGGGGGGAGATCCTGACTCGGGCGTTCGTGCTGTATCCGCTGCAGTTGCTGGCGCCGCAGCTGCGGCATCCGGAGTTCGGCTTGAGCATGGCGGAACTGTGGAAGCAGCTGAAGCCCGGGCCGGTGTTGGCACCTGTCAGGTTTCCGTTTGGCTGTGAGGGCCTCATCGCTGGCAAGCCAGCTCCCACAGGGTTCGCGGTACACACGGTCCTTGTGGGAGCTGGCCTGCCAGCGATAGGCATAGGTATCTACACATCTTTGACGGCCTGCCGGGAGACCGCATGAAGGCCGCCAGGTGCCTGTCTTGAGCCGTGCAGCGATAGGGCCCTGAAGGACAACAGATGCATTTCTGCCCCACCCAACTCCGGCATTCTTCATCGGCTTCATGGGCGCGGCGATCTGTTGCCGGCTGCTGATCGCCGGGTGGGTGGTGAAGCGTAATCCGTTCGCCAGTTCCTGGGTGCTGACCACCCTGATGCTGGTGGCGGTGCTCGGCTTTGGTCACTGGGTGCACGACAGTGTCGGGTATGTGCTGACGGCGGCACTGCTCGGGGTCGGGTACGGGCTGAACTACTCGGTGATCAACGGGCTGGCGGCCAATGAAGCGCCGCAGCGGCTGACGGCGCAGGCGTTGCTGCTGTTCAGCCTGGCGTATTTCATCGGCGTATTCGGCTTTCCGTTCATTGCCGGGAAGCTGATCGGACAGGCCGGGGTGCAGGGGATGCTGGTGGGGATCTGGGTGATTGCCGGGGTGGTCTGGGTGGTCAGTGGCGGGCGCTGGCTGGCCTGGAAGTTCAGGTGATTTCCGGGCCTGCCTCGCAGGCCTTCGCAGGCAAGCCAGCTCCTGCAGAATTAGCGCAATATCAGTTAGAACGAGTCAGGCGGCTTTATGCTCCAGCGCCTCCCACCCCAGGCAAGCGAGCGCCAATGTGCGCGGCACCGCTTCGCGGCCGCTGCTGTACCTGCTGATACTGCGTGCGCTCACGCCCAGTGCATCGGCAGCCTGATCGAGCGTCATTCGATGCCGGAGGCGCCAGCGAATGAAGATCCGCGTGTTTTCATCCGGCGCCGCCTGGGCAAGGGCATCCAGCAACAAGGTGTCCGCGCCGATCTGGATATCCAGCGCCGGCCATTCGACAGTCCACCCCCCATCCCCGAGGGTAGCGCCTGCGAATGCCTTGCCCTGGGCAAGCGGTGCCAGGCCTGGATACGAGGCAAGTGCATCGCTCATGTCCAGATCGAACTGCTGACCATTGGTAAAGGTAAGCGCCAGGCGTGCGCCCGAGCGTGGCCGGACAGCCCGCAGGCGAGGGCGTTTCATCGATGCCATTTCATCCACTCCTTCAACAGATCGGCCTGATTGGCCGCAACCCACGCGAGGGCCTCACGCACCACTCTGGCGGGTGCCCTGCCTTGCATGACAGTCACCAACTCCAGGCTGATCACCACATCTACCCCGCCACCCGTCAAATATGGGGTGGCAAGTGGTCTCTTTCTCGCAACTCGATACGGTACTTTTCGCGAAATCGGTATTGGGTAGACATGGCACCATATCGCCAAATTGGCGATGCTTCAAGAATGTGGCTTTATCCCGACAGGCCATCGATGGTCCGTGGGCATACCCCGCGCACAGTTGCCACCCTCCAGATCGAGCGCCGCAACGCAGCCCCAAATCTGTCACCCCGTGACTTTAAGGCTGACATCGACCGACACCGTCTCGACGACTACCGGCCAGGCCCGCCCATCCACATCCACATCCACATCCAGATCGGCAAACCCGCGTGGATCGAACACCGGTTCCCTGATGCCCGCCGCCCGCTGCCGGTCATAATCCGCGATCAGCCGCAGCACCACCTTGCCCAGCAACGCCGCGCCACGAGATTGACCAACGCCAGCAAGGTCATGGTGATGTCGGTGAAAGCGAACACCGTCCCCAGGTTCTGCACCGAGCCCCAGACGACCAGGCCCAGCACCCCCGCCAGGTAGCGCAGGTTGTTCTCGCCCATGTACGAAATGCATCCGAGCTCGCCCATGCTGCGGAGAAATTTCTGCGTCGGGCCAGAGGACATGGCCATTCTTGCTGGATCAGGCGGCAGGGCTATCATTACGAGATCACGCCGATGCAAGATCTCTGGCATGCCACTTTCAGAGGGCTCAAAGACGATGAAAAGATTTGTCCTCACAGTGCTGGCCCTGACCATCTCCACGCTGACCCTGAGCTCCTGCGAGAGCATGGGCACCAAGGAAAAGATTGGTGCCACTATCGGCGTAATAACAGGCGGGGTTGTCGCCAATAAATGGGGAGATAAAGACAACAAAGGAATCAGCACCGCCCTCGGCGTAGCCGCCGGGTATTTTATCGGCAGCAGTATCGGCAAATACCTTGATGAACGGGATAAGCAGCACATGGCGCAATCCACTCATCAGGCAATTTCAACCGGAAAGACACAAACCTGGACCAACCCTGAAACCAAGACAAGCGGTGAGGCGCGTGTCGTCGAAACAAAAAAAGAGCCAAAACCCGTTGTCGTTCCGGTACTGAAAAGCAAAGTCAAACAAATCCCGCCGCTGGATATCATTGGTGATACTTATCGCGCCAAAAGCATTTCCAATGTGCGCGGCGGGCCAGGCGCCGATTACGTGAAGACGGGAAGCCTGAAGGCCGGAGAGACCGTAAATGTTGTCGGCAAGGTCAAGACCGGTGACTGGTATCTGATCAGCCAGGACGGTGTGGGCAGTGGATTCGTGTCTTCCCCGCTGATGGAACATGTGCCGGGGGAAATCCCTCCGTCATCAGGCACAACCATCGCTCAGAGCGACATCGCGCAGCAGCAGGTCGCCTCCGAGCGAGTCTGCCGCACCATTGAGCAGTCCGTATCCCTGCCCGACGGGTCGCAGAAATCAGAAACCATTGAAGCGTGTCAGGGCGGAGACGGCTGGAAGGTGAAGAGCTGACGTTCAGGTGACCGCACATGAAGCGCCTCCTCCGCACCGGGTTTCTTGCCTTCGCCTGCATGGCTTTGAACCATGCCGGTGGTGCTGAACGGGAGCTCGCGTCGAAGGGCGCGGATGTACGCCTGGCAATCGACAGTGCCTTCAAGTGCGGTCCCAAGGCAGATATAAAAATCATCACGGCATCCGCCGCCTATTTTGACCAGGGCGCACAGACGGTGCAGCAGTTGGTCAATACGGCAAGCGCCATGCTGGGTTTTGAATGCCCGCAGATGTCGCATCTTGCTTTCACCGGACTGACAGACAGCGTTGTCGTGTTTGAAGCCGAAGCAAAGAAACAGCAGAAATGGGCACTGCAAACAGGCCCTGCCCCTCTGGAAGCACTGGCGCTGTTCTTCAGCCTTTATCAGCCTGATTTTTTCCACCTGGGCAGCGCGCAGCAAAAGCTGCAGAGCTATCGCAAAGTCACCGGGATTGAAACGAGCTATCAGTACGAGGCTCTGGATGAACAGATAAAGCGGCTTTCCAGCATTATCGATGGCGACACCGAAAAGCTCCGCGCGTATCTCCAGGGGCAAGGCGGGAAATTCCAGAACTTTGAATCCGCCTTGAGCCACTACCAGGATGTGCTGACGACTATAAAGCGTTACGTCCCCGCGCAATACGAGGCATACAACGCGGTCTTCACCGAGGAAGCAAGCCGCTTGAAAGACCATTACTGGTCATCGCGCGTGGCTGTCCTGTTTGATAGCGAGAAGCCGCTGAAGGACATTATTGCGAATGCGGTCGCCATGGCGAACGCGGCACCTTCCGGTGAGTTCAAACAGTACATGGACTCTCAGCTTGCCGCGTGGATCGGCGAAGAAACGACGCTCATCCAGGAGGATATAAACGACGCGCCACTCGATGAAGCAGCCTGGGCAGCCGGGTATCTAGCGGAACTGCCGTCGTCACAGGACGTGCAGGCATTGCCGCAAACCGCGGCCTTGATTGCCTCTTCGAAGGCCGCGCTCCCAGCCCGCGTGGCGCAAAGGATAGAAACCCTGCAAGCGCTGGCGGTCGAAGTCATCAAGGAATCGGGGGCCAGTTATGCGGATGTGGATACGATTCTGGAGACCGGCTTTTCGCTGGCGGGAGAGTTTGAAGAGTCCGGCTTCGCGGACGCAGGGCATAGCCTGCTGGCGGCGATGGTAAGCCATATCGAGCAGGTTCTGAGCGCCGGGCTGGAACAGTACAAACAGGATCTGACAGCGCTCGAACTCACGGACGAAAACGCCAGCGCCTTGCAGGAGCAGGCCGTTTCATTCCAGGAGCTCAGTACGCAATTTGCGGGTTTCGCGGCCTATCAGAAGGCCGCCGAGGACAGGCTGAGAGCAGATGGGAGCGACGTCGCGGAACGGGCGGCCCCGGCCCACAGCGGAGAGCCGGATGGGCAAGGCATACGTGCTTGTGACAGGGTGGCGGCTGACAGCCACGACCCGCAGAAGCTTGCGGCTGGCATCGACTTCGAGACAGCGGACATTGCCGGTTTTGACGTTGACGAAGCGTTGGATGCCTGTATCGCTGCCGTAGAGAACGATCCCAGCGATACCCGCCAGCAATTCCAGCTTGGTCGCCTGCTCTGGTTCACGGGTGATCAGGAGTCGGCGCGCGACTACATCGAGCTCGCGGCCTCGAAAGGCTATGCCGCCGCCGTCTATCTCCGCGCTGAAATGCTGCTGGCCACATCCGATGACCCGGATGCCTTCGTTGATGCCCTGAATCTATACAAGGCTTCAGGAGAAGCGGGCTATGCCAAAGGCCTTGTGATGGTCAAAGAGCTGAACCCGAACGGCATTGATTTCTACAAGGACATTCCGCCGCCAACGCCACAGGAAATTGTGCAGGCGTTGCCAGTAAGAGATGCCTCGTACGGGATACTGGGTGTCACCACATCCATCCGGGTTGTCGATGCGAAAGTAAAGGAATGCTTCCAGACATCGGCGACAGAATTCTTCTGCGAGTACATGGTGGTTGCCGAATGCGGCACCAGCGGAAGCATGGGAGAGGATCAGATGATCCAGTTCATGAATCAGATGATGAAATTCGCCTGTGATAACTCTATGGAGTATACGTTCAGTAAGTTCCGTAAGGTTGGCAGCAAGAAATGGCAGCAAATTGAAGAAGACATATAGTGAGAAAAAACCCCGAGCGCAGGTAAACGCCAGCCATAGGATATGGAAATAGATCAGGGCTGGCCTGAGTCCTCTTTAAGCTCCAAAGCGGCCTCTGAAACTGTTAAAACCTCTAAAGACTCCCCATCCCCATCAACAAATTCGACCTCATAATGATCGCTATCCAGGCAAAGCAATACAACCCCGATACAGCCAGGAAAGACATGAGCCGATAGAGACTTTACTGCAACGACTACATCGTATTCCTTAAACATGTAATGACTTCCGACGCTGATTCATTTTTTTGCAGGAATGGCCGTTACAAGCCGAACCACTCCATCGGTGTTTCTAATCCAGCTGAATTTTACATCGATAACTCTTCCATTCGCACCTTTGATTGGGATTATTTGATTAAATTTTTGACCGTACTGGGTCAGGGCTGTTTTTACTGATTTTTTCTCGTCAAAAACAATTTGCCTGGACAGGTCAGCAGCATTTCCATTATTGAAGCCTAACGCTTGATCAAACCACTTCGCCTTACTGCCGCCGACTGGATGGTCTTTGTTTAATAGATACCTGTCCAGTTTTTCATTTACGCTTGCGCGAGTGATGCTGCCTGTTGCGCTAGAGTCATGACATTCATTATGTACCCACACCGAGCTTTTGTTGCTGTTGCCAATACCACTTACAAAGTAAGTTCGATAATCGCTCACACTGAGGTTATAGGCAGTCAGTGAAGCTTTTTTAACGCTTGCACCAAGAACCTCTACAATCGTGCCGAATGAGGTGAGTAGAAAGTCGCCAGCCTTTAAGTATTGCGCCTCTACCCACCTACCCGTTGCATTTGTGCCCGCTTTTTCATGGCGCGTTGACCTGTTCTCTTCAACCCCATGGTTGCTGACATAAAACGGATGAATGCGATTCGAGATAATTGTCTGCGTTTCGCCACTCTCCGGATTGCGAACCGTGACCTCGACGGACTCATCATACATATTGGAATAATGTGCCGTGACAGGTTTCCAGTCCATGTCACCCGTGTATTCGTTTCTTGACCAGACATAATCCTGCCCAGCCACCAGTGACTTGATAGCCCGCAGGCCCTCCCTGGTTAAAACCTGGGTATCACCATGAAATGAGCACGTACACTTCCCAGCGAGATCGCATCGTTGAAAATTCTTACTCGCCTGATTGAAGGCGGTAGTGATTTTCTTCTGCTGCTGGGCAGCGTTGAATTTCTTTCTCAGTGAGTCCTGTATTTTTTTAGCCGATGCCTGCGCGGCCTGACGCTGGGTCGCGAGCTCTTTGGTCTTGAACTGTTTGCCCGGCTGGTACGCCGCGATATTTTTTGCACCAGAACTGGCTTTGAACTTTTCGCTGAGAGTAAGAACCCTCACAGGTTGAGGAGTACTGGCTTTCCCAGAGGTGACACGTTGCTTTTGCAGGAAGTCCTGCTTGAGCCGCAGTAATCGCTCCTGTCTGTTTTTTTCCAACCCCTGTTGTTTCAGGGCACTCCGGTCAACGGCCTGTTGCTTTGCGAAAACCTGGTCTTTGGCCGCTTTCCTGAATTCTGATTCGGCCCGTTGTGAACTCGCTTGTCGCTGACGATCCAAGGCCAACTGACGCTGCTGCATGGCCTGATCACGCTGCAGTTGCATAGTGCGCTGGGCGTCCTGTTGCCGCGCCCGCATGATCCTCTGCTGCTCTGCCTGCTGCTGGCGTATGGCGGCTTGTTGCTGACGGGCTTGATCCTGTTGCCGTCGCATCTGTTCCTGCTGGCGCTGCATCTGCATTTGCTGTTGCTGCTGTTGCTGCTGCATCTGTTGCTGGCGCTGCATTTGCTGCTGGCCGTAGTAGCTGTCATAACGCTGGGCCAACGCGCTCCCACCCATGATCATGGCCATCAGCAAGGCCAGCGTGAAGGTGATTCGAAAACGGGACAGCCGCATGGTGTGCCCTCTTCCGCGTTGCGCGGTCACATGACGTTTCGTGGCCAGATGTCAGGATCACGCCAATCAGGTCATAGCGCAGGCCATCGCCTCGCCGTGCGCATGGCTTTCAGCGTAGCAGCGCCTCAGGCTCCATACGATTGGAAGGGCTTAAAAGGCAAGCCCGGTCAGGCTCACCCGGAGTGCGCCGATCCATCCGAACACCGTCGCAAATCGGTACGAAACTTCACCCTCCTCCGACTTTTATGTAGGCAATTTCCCAAGCATACTTCCCGGCCGTATCAGCCGTTGCGCTCTGTGGAAATGCTGCCTAGTCTTCGCCGGTCGTTGCACATCGACGACCGGCTTTGACAGGCCGTTTTCATAGGCGCCGGCTGCTATGGCAGCTGTGCGTGAGGGCGCATTCGTGCGCGCCGGGGTACCTATGACTCGGTCTGTCAACCCACGTACAGTTGCCACCCTTCTGTTTGACAGCAGGTTGGTGGTAATCCCTTCACTCATAGGATTACACCCATGAAAAAGCACGTCCCCGACCCACCCCCAGTGATGACCATCCGCGAAGGTCTCTGCCCCGAAGAGGCCATCCGCCTCGCCGGCCAGCACCTCGAGAAAGCCATCGACCACGCCAACGAGGCGACCGAAGACCTGCCCACCAAACAGCGCTGGCTGATCCAGGATTCCATCCTGCAGATGCAGATCACCCGGGCGCTGCTGAAGGCGTCCGCAACCGGCACCTCGGTAGTGATCTGACCGCCCCATCGCTGGCAAGCGGCGTTCTGCTTGCCAGCGATTGGCATGGGTATCTACACAATTTTGGCAGCCTCGATGCGGCCCGAACGTCTCCCCCTACTCGACCCTCAGCAACTTGATCGTCGCCTGCGCCCAAGGCTGCCACTGCGCGCTGCCCGGCCGCTTGCCCACCGCGCACAGCACATAGACCCCCGGCATCATCGGCGTGGCCCGATCCATCAACGGCTGCTTCAGCACCGACTCCGCCTCGCCATAGCCCTTGGGCTGCTCGCACGGCGTCTCGTCGGCCGGACCGATCTTGTAGCGGATACTCTCGAACGACTCGTCGATCAACATGCCCCAGCGCACCGGCATGCGCTCGCCCGCGACCTTCGGGTCGACCGGTTTGCTGTCACCATGGCCCTGGCGGTGGATGACGATGCCGGTGCCCGGATCCAGACTGGAAGGATCGAACGATCCATCGGCCTTGAACGCTTCGACCAAATGCTCGATCGAAGCGAAATAGGAAGTTCCCAACTTGCCAACCGGCTGCCCGCCTTCGATCTCGCAGGGTTTCCCCGAGCCACAACCCTCCTCGCGCAGACCGGTGGAATGCACGCCGATGATCGCCCACTCGCCCCTGACGAAGATCGGTGCCCCGGAAGACCCGCCGTAAAGACCAATGCACGCATTGGGATTGGCACCCGGCCAGAACCAGGGCACGTCCTTTCGCGGTTCGACCTCAATCACGGTTTCGAACAGCGCGGCAGGTTGCCGGCTCGAACACTCGGAATAACGCAGGTAATGGTCGCGGAACAGCCCGATCGGTATATGCGCGATATCGATATCAGGAACAGCGCCTTCAAGGGCTCGCACGCGCAAGGGTTTGAAACCCCGCGCGAGCATCTGGCCGTAGGTTTCGCCCAGTTGCTGCACGCCAACGTCGGTCGACTTCAGGGTCGAATACAGGATCCTGACGATGGGAATACGAACATGCTGATCCTTGTTGTCGTGGAAGTACGAAGGCGTGAAAAACCAGCCCTCGCCCATCGGCCGATCCATGACCACCTCGTTATCGCCCGTCAACCCCGCGGCACAATGGCCCGCGGTCAGGATAAGCGCCGGCTTGTCCGGATCCGGGGTATCGCTGCCGGCCACCAGCGTTGCCGTGCAGGACCAGCCGATACCGATGGTACCTTTCAACTGGCCGACGGAAAAAAAGCGCTCCGACGTCACGTCATGCGCGGACAACAGCGGCGCCAGTTCCACGTTCGCCGGCGCAGGCTGGTTGAGCAGGTCCGACCAGGTCAGTTGGGCGTACAACGCGCAAAGCGCGGCGCCGCAAGCGGGCAGTCGTTTCATGGTGGTCTCCCTTGGTTTCAGCGCTCCCGGTGGAAACGCTGATGCCATTGAACAGGGAGCGCCCTCGCCCGTCAGCCTGACAGAAGTACCAGGTAGGGCCCCGCTGGCAGCTGGCGGGTGCAGGTTTCATGGCCGCTTCGCACCCGTTCGCGAGTAAACTCGCTCCACCGTGCCGCCTCCCTTATTCACAACCCATGACCAGCACCCCGATCCCCATCCTCGACCTCGGCCGCGACTACGACCAGCGCTACGCCGACGCCGACCTGCACTACGACGCCCATGGCCACCTGTCCGCCGTGTTCGGGCGCAATGTCGCCGTGCACCGCCACGATCGCTTCTTCCAGCTCCACTACATGACCAAGGGTCAGGTCCACGTCTACCTCGACGACACCCCTTATCGCCTGCACGGTCCGATGCTGTTCTTCACCCCGCCGGGCATCCCCCATGCCTTCGTCACCGATGCCGAATGCGAAGGCCATGTGATCACCCTGCGCCAACCCTGGGTCTGGCAGATGTTCAGCGACGGCAAGCGCGCCCCGGACCCGCGCCTGGAGATCCCCCTGTGCGTCAGCCTCGCCGACCTGCCCGGCGAACTGGCCGCCGAGGCCACGCAGATCGACCAGCTGTTCCACCTGCTGCAACGGGAATTTCGCGCCGACCTGCCCGGTCGCGAACTGAACCTGCAGGCCCTGGTGCGGCTGATTCTGGTCACCCTCCTGCGCCTGGCCGGCAACGCCCAACCCGACTGGCAGGTCAACCGCCCCGACCTGCTGCTGTTCCACCGCTTCAACCTGCTGGTGGAACAGCATTTCCACGAGCACTGGCCGATGCCGAACTACGCCGAACTGCTGGGCCTGACCACCGCGCGCCTGAACCTGGTCTGCCGGCGCATCGCGCAGATGTCGGCCAAGCGCGTGGTCTGGGAGCGACAGGCACAGGAGGCTCGGCGCCTGCTGCTGCACAGCGGGATGTCGATCAACGAGATCTGCTACGAACTGGGGTTCAAGGACCCGGGGTATTTTTCGCGGTTCTTTACTCAGCAGGTGGGGATGAGTCCGCGGGACTACCGTGCCGAGAACCTTACGAAAAATACAAGTTTTCCAGCCTAAGCGTCATTCAGCGCTGAACTCCGCCACTTCATCATGCTGACCAGCCCCCAAGGCTTCCGATAACTACAATCAGCGGAGACCAGCATGCCCCCTGCCCTGCCCGAGACCACCCGTCCGTTCACCGGCGCCGAGTACCTCGAAAGCCTGCGTGACGATCGCGAAATCTACATCTACGGCGACCGCGTCAAGGACGTCACCACCCACCCGGCGTTCCGCAACTCGGCGGCCTCCATCGCCCGCCTCTACGACGCCCTGCACGATCCCGAGCACCACGAGCAATTGTGCTGGCCGACCGACACCGGCAACGGCGGCTACACCCACAAGTTCTTCCGCATCGCCGAAACCGCCGAGCAACTGCGCGAGCAGCGCGACGCCATCGCCGCCTGGGCGCGCCTGTCCTATGGCTGGATGGGACGCACGCCGGACTACAAGGCGGCCTTCGGCGCGGTGCTCGGCGCCAACCCGGAGTTCTACGGCGAATACGCGGACAACGCCCGCGCCTGGTACAAGCGCATCCAGGAATCCTGCCTGTACCTCAACCACGCCATCGTCAACCCGCCGATCGATCGCGACAAACCGAGCGACGAGGTCAAGGACGTGTTCATCCGCGCAGTCCGCGAGGTGGAAGGCGGGATCATCGTCAAGGGCGCCAAGGTGGTGGCGACCAACTCGGCCCTGACCCACTACAACTTCATCGGCTTCGGCTCGGCCCAGGTCATGGGCGACGATCCGGACTTCGCCCTGATGTTCCTCGCACCGATGAACAGCCCCGGCCTGAAGCTGATCTGCCGCCCGTCCTACGAGCTGCAGGCCGGCCTGACCGGCTCGCCGTTCGACTACCCGCTGTCGAGCCGCTTCGACGAGAACGACGCGATCCTGATCCTCGACGATGTTTTCGTGCCCTGGGAGAACGTGCTGGTCTACCGCGACTACGAGCGTTGCCGCCGCTTCGCCAGCGCCGGCGGGTTCGGCCGCCTGTACCCGATGCAGGGCTGCACGCGCCTGGCGGTCAAGCTGGACTTCATCTCGGGCCTGCTGACCAAGGCCCTGGAATGCACCGGTTCGCTGGAGTTTCGCGGGGTGTCGGCGCAGGTCGGCGAGGTGATCGCCTGGCGCAACCTGTTCTGGTCGCTGACCGACGCCATGTGCGGCGCGCCGGAGCGCCAGGACAGCTGGAGCACCCCGGCGCTGCTGCCGAGCAACCAGGCCCAGCAGGTCTACCGGGTGATGGCGCCGACCGCCTACCCGGCGATCAAGAAGATCATCGAGCAGACCGTGGCCAGCGGCCTGATCTACCTGCCCAGCGGCGTGCGCGACTTCGCCAACCCGGAGCTGGACAAGTACCTCGCCACCTACTGCCGCGGCTCGGGCGGCATGGATCACCATCAGCGGGTGAAGATCCTCAAGCTGCTGTGGGACGCCATCGGCAGCGAGTTCGGCGGCCGTCACGAGTTGTACGAAATCAACTACGCCGGCAACCAGGACGACATCCGCCTGCAGACCCTGGCCTACGCCCGCGCCAGCGGCGCCATGGCGGGCATGCAGGGCCTGGTCGAGCAGTGCCTGTCCGACTACGACGAGCAAGGCTGGACCGTGCCGCACCTGCACAACCCGACCGATATCAATGCCCTCGACGGCATCCGCCAGTAACCGGAGATCCGTGATGAACACTCAGCAACAGGCGTTTCGCGAAGCCATGGCGCACCTGTCCGCCGCGGTCAGCGTGATCACCAGCTACGGCCCGGCCGGGCGCTGCGGCATCACCGCCACCGCGGTGTGCTCGGTGACCGACACGCCGCCGACCCTGCTGGTCTGCGTCAACCGCAACAGCGCGCTGAACGCGGTAATCAAGGCCAACGGCCGGCTCTGCGTGAACGTGCTGGCCAGCGAGCACGAAGAAGTGGCCCGGCATTTCGCCGGGATCACCCAGGTGACCATGGAACAGCGCTTCGGCCTGCATGACTGGCAATTGCAGGAGGCCGCCCAACCGAAGCTGAGCGATGCCCTGGCCAGCCTCGAAGGCCGGGTGACCCAGGTGCAGGAAGTCGGCACCCACTCGGTCTTATTGGTGGAGCTGGAGGATATCCAGGTGCGCGACAGTGGTGATGGGCTGGTGTATTTCAGCCGGGCGTTTCATCCGCTGGTGCGGCCGAGCGCTGCCTTGTAGGAGCTGGCTCGCCTGCGAAGGACCGCGCAGCGGTCCCAGACTTCACCGCCATCAGGGACCGCTGCGCGGTCCTTCGCGGTGGTTCGTCACACGACGAGCCTCGCTCCTACAGGTCCTCCCCAGGCAAGCCAGTCACTACGGGGTCCGCGTTCGCTTCAGTCGAAATCACTCGCCGCATGCCGCTCCGGCAACTGCTCCGCCTCATCCCCCCAGGTCTTGTTGACCCGCTGCCCACGCTTCACCGCCGGGCGTTCGGCGATCTCGTCGGCCCAGCGCAGCACATGGGTGTAGCTCTGCGCATCGAGGAATTCGGCGGCGCCGTAGACCTTGTTGCGCAGCATCTCGCCAAACCACGGCCAGCAGGCGATATCGGCGATGCTGTATTCGTCGCCCGCCACGTAGCGGTGCTCCGCCAGCTGGCGGTCGAGCACGTCGAGCAGGCGCTTGACCTCCATGGTGTAGCGGTTGATCGGGTACTCGAACTTCTCCGGCGCATAGGCGAAGAAGTGCCCGAAACCACCGCCGACGAAGCCCGCGCCGCTCATTTGCCAGAACAGCCAGTTCAGGCATTCGGCGCGCTTGGCCGGGTCCTTGGGAATGAAGGCGCCGAAGGAGTCAGCCAGGTGCAGCAGGATCGAACCCGACTCGAACAGGCGCAGGGCCGGCTTGAAGCGGGTATCGAGCAACGCCGGGATTTTCGAGTTGGGGTTGAGGTCGACGAAGCCGCTGCCGAACTGCTCGCCCTCGCCGATGCGGATCAGCCAGGCGTCGTACTCGGCGTCCTTGAAACCGGCGGCCAGCAACTCTTCGAGCATGATGCCGACCTTGGCGCCGTTGGGCGTGGCCAGGGAATACAACTGCAGCGGGTGACGGCCCTGAGGCAGTTCACGCTCGTGGGTGGCACCGGCGATGGGCCGGTTGATATTGGCGAACTGGCCGCCGCTGGCCTTGTCCCAGGTCCAGACCCTGGGTGGAGTGTAGGGTTGATCCGACATACACAAGCCCTCTTCGATGTAGGCAAAACAGCCGTCTTTATCAGCCATTCGGCAGCGTCGGGCAAGCCAGCGTTCACTTTTCCCACCTCGCCGTCGGCAGCCGGGCCTGGAGGCGGTGCGCGCCCGTCTTTAAAGGGCGCTGCCGCGGGTTGGCGTGTAGAACAGCGAGGACAGCGCGCCTTCGTGTTCCAGCAGGTGGATCTTCTTCTCGATGCCGCCGGCGTAGCCGGTCAGGCTGCCATCGCGACCGATCACGCGGTGGCAGGGGATGATGATCGAGATCGGATTGTGCCCCACCGCCCCGCCGACCGCCTGGCTGGACATGCTCGCCAGGCCCGTGCGCGCGGCCACCGCCTTGGCGATCTCACCGTAGGTGGTGGTGGCGCCGTAGGGGATCTCGCAGAGCAGGGTCCAGACCGCCTGACGGAAGTCGCTGCCCAGGGGGGCCATGGGCAGCTCGGCGATGGCGGGCTGTGCGCCGGCGAAATAGCGGTCGAGCCAGTCGCGGGCCTGGATCAGGAAGGGCAGGTCGTCGTTGACGATCAGTTCGCCCGGGGAGCTGTCGCCGAAGTACTTCTGACCCACCATCCACAGGCCCATCAGGTGGCTGTCGCTGCTGGCCAGCTGCAGGGTGCCGACGGGGGATTGGTAGGTGGTGGAGTAGAACATGGGGTGCGGCTCCTGGGGTCAGGGGGGTGTCTTTACCATGGGCAAGTGATGGACCTCAAGCCCACCGCAATCCCGGTTCATCGGGTGGCTGACCTATCGCTATCGCCCCTCGTAGAAACAGCGTGCCTGCTCCTACCGGGGAATTAGATCCGCGTCCTACAAAGCAGCAGGAAAACTCTCACTTACACGAAACGAATCAGGAACTAAAAACACCCAGTCAAGGATTTCACTCATAACGCCAAAGACAGTCGCCAATATCCAGGGTGCCCTTCCCGTGAACACTTCAACGATCGCAAGAGTCACCAAACTGACCAGCCTGTTTCTGCGCGAGCAATTGAGAGAACCCATTTCATTGCTATGGACGCTCATTTCACCCAGCGCCTTGTTCTATCTGATCACCTACACCAATGCCCCCTTCGGCAGCGGAAGTGACAACTACCTCCACGCGACGGCAGGCTTCCATGCCTACATCGCCACCACCGTGGCCTTTTTCGGTGTCGCCTTCTACATCATCGGACGCAGGGAAAGCGGTTTTGTCAGGTCCTTCATCTACTCCGCCGAAGCGAAAAACATCTTCCTGGCGTCACACCTGATCTGCTGCTTCCTGACGGCATCGCTCTATTGCGTAGCGTTCTATCTGATTACCAAGCCAGGCTTCGGTGAATACAGCCTTTCGGAAATGACACTGATCCTCTACAGGTTCCTCACCTGCTTCATCATTTTCTGCTCTCCGGCATTACTGCTCGCCAACCGCCGACTGAAATTCCAGACTGCCAACACCGTTATCTCGATCATCATTTTCGCCTTGATCCTGCTGGCACTGCTGTCGACCAGGGTGCAGAGCCCAGCCCTGGATATCGTCAATCGGCTCAATCTCTTCCTGCTCTCGAAAAACATCATGGCCGGCCATTATCAAGCGTTGCCGTTCATGCTGTCGTTCATCGGGGTACTGCTTGTCACCTTCGTGTACACCGCACGAAAACTGAAGATCAACCCCGTATGGAGCAGATACTGATGCCCGCCATAAAAGCCCAGGCCCTGTCACTGAAGTTCAAGGACAAGATCCTGTTCGACAACGCCAATATCCTCATCAGGAAAAATGAAATCAGCGGAATCATCGGCAAGAATGGCGCCGGCAAAACCACCTTCTTCGACCTGATCTGCGCCATACGCCGCCCGGACCAGGGCACACTGGAAAACTTCACGCCCCAGCATTCCTACCTGTCACAGACCCTGGGCATGCCGTCGACCTTGTCGATGAAAGAAATCCACGAAATGACCGCAGCGCTGTCCTGCGAACGGATTCCGTCGCTGGACACGACCTTGCAGACCTTCCATGCCTGGGATACCCGACTGGCCACGAAATTCACCGAGACCTTGAAAAAACGCCCAAGCCATTGCAGCTACGGGGAAATCCGCTTTTTCTTCACCCTGTCGCTCATCTCGTTTGCAAAAGAACTGCTGATCCTCGACGAACCCACCGCCGGGGTCGATCCCGAGTCGCGCCACTACATCTGGTCGTTCATCAAGAAAGCCCGGGAGAACGGCGCGACCATCATCGTGTCGTCCCACAACATCCAGGAGATCTGCGAGCACTGCGACAGCTTTCACCTGATTCACAATCAGCAGTTCTCGCGGTTCGACAGTGCCCAGGCGTTCATGACGAGATTTGGTGGGGCCACGCTGGATGACGCCTTCATCGCAAGCCTTTACAGCTGACACGGCCACCAGCAACGGGGCCGATCCAGCCCCGCAGGCTCGAATCGCCCCCACGGACGGAATTCACTGCCCCACCGGAATGGTAAACCTGAACTCCGTCCCCTTCCCCACCTCGCTGCGCGCCTCGATCCGCCCGCCATGGGCCTCGACGATACCCTGGGTGATGTACAGACCCAGCCCGGTCCCGGTCGGATTGCCCGCCTTCAGCGTCCAGTAGCGGTCGAACACGTGAGGCAACTGATCCGCGGCAATCCCTTCGCCGTTGTCGCGCACGGTGAAGACGATCTCGTTGCCCCCCGCCACCGCCTGCACCCCCACCGCGCCCAGGCGTGGGGTGAACTTGATGGCATTGCCCACCAGGTTCGACAGCACCTGGAACAGCCGCTCCGGATCGGCATGGATCTTCAGCGCCGGCTCGCTCTCGAAGGCGATGCTGATGTCCTTGTTCAACGCCAGCGGCGCGAGCAGGGCCTGGGTCTCTTCGAAGAGCTGTCCGACGTCCAGGGTCTTCGGCGAGATGGTGTAGCGCCCGGCATCGATCTTCGAGGTGTCCAGCAGATCGTCCAGCAGCGTGCTCATGCGCCCCGCCGCCTGCTGCATGGTGTCGATGGCCGTGGCGATGCGCCGCGAGGTGTGCGGGCCGTCGGAACTGAAGGTCTTCTGCATCATGCCGCAGAGCATGGAGATCACCGTCATCGGGTTGCGCAGGTCGTGGGACACCACGGCCACCAGGTCATCGCGGGCACGCACCGCCTGCTGTTCGCGACGTACCTGGCGCGCCAGGTCGTTTTCCAGGGCGGAACGGCGCAGGTCATTGGCGGCGAACCGATCGCCCTGGCTCCACTTGCGCGAAATCCCGGCCATCTCCACCTTCCAGATCTCGAACGAGGTGCGCGGACGCAGGCGCAGGCCCGTCCCGGAGTTTTCCAGGGCCAGCGGTTTGCGCGGATCACCGCTCCAGTTGATGCTCTCCTTCACCTCCGGGCGGAACCACAGCACGCCATTGTCCACCGGCTTGGGCAGGCTCATGGCGAGCACGCCGCTGGCAACCGCCTGGTACGCCAGGGCCGGCGGGTATACGGCGGACAGGTTGTGGCTGGCGAACACCGGCTCGCCGCTGTGCTGCAACCATTGGTGCAGGGCGCGGATCTCGTCGGGCCCGGGACAGTTGCCATAACGGTGCAACTGCCGGTCCTCGATGATCGCGATGCCGCCGGCGCCGGTCAGCGCCATCAGCACCTCGGGCTGCTCCGCGAGGCCGTCGAAGACGGTCCGCGGCGAATCGATCATCGCCTGGTTGAGCAACGCCAGGGCCTCGATCTTGTCTTCGCGCTGGCGGCTGAGGTCCAGTGCCTCCATGGCGCTGATCTGCAGCGACAGCACCTGGCCGATGGCCTGGCAGGCCATGCGCAGTTCGTGAGGGACGTGCAGCGGCTGACGGTTGCCGCAACTGATCAGGCCCCACAGTTCGCCGTCCTTGAGCAGCGAGATGCTCATGGACGACAGCACGCCCATGTTCTTCATGTACTGGCAGTGGATCGGCGACACGCTGCGCAGGGTGGCGAAACTCATGTCCAGCGGCGCCTGGGTATCCGGGCGCAGGCGCGGCACCAGCGGCACGGCCTGGTAATCGGCGTCGGGAATGATCCGCAGCCAGTTGCTGCGGTACAGCTCGCGGGCTTGCCGGGGAATGTCGGAGGCCGGGAAGAACAGGCCGTTGAACACTTCCATGGCCGGCGCGGAGGCTTCGGCGATCACCTGGCCATGGCCCTCCTCTTCGAAGCGGTAGATCAGTACCCGGTCGTAGCCGGTCATGGCCTGGATCTCGCGCACGCTGATGTCGTACAGCGCCTGCAGCGACTTCGCGCCCTGCAGGCGCTGGAGCATGCGCCCGAGGTTGATCAGGTTGCCGGCGATGCTGTCGGCCCCGAAATGCCGGGCGTGCACTTCCAGTTCGAGGATCAGCACACCGTCGTGGCGATGCAGCAGACCGTCGAAGCTCAGGCCGCCGAGCTGCACCTGCAAGGGCGATTCACTGGACAGCAGCGGCTGCTCCAGGACCGGGCGCAGCGCGACCAGCGCCTGCGCGCCGAGCAACTGTTCCAGCGGCTGCCCGATCAGTGCCTGCGGCTGGTGGCCGAGCAGGCTTTCGACGTTGGCGCTGACCTGGAGGATGCGCAGGTCCGGCTCGCTCAGGGTGACCAGCACGCCATGGGGCTGGATCGCCCCGGGAAAACGGATCGGTTCGTTGGCGCAATCGGCCAGCAGTTCGTCGAAAGCCTTCTGCTCTTCGGCGTTCACAGCAGTACCTCCCGGCTTTCCAGCCAGCGTTCGAAACAGCGGAATGTCTGCTGCGCGGCCTCGACCACGACACCGCGCTCGGCGGCGTCCAGCGGGCGAGTGCACAGCAGGGCAAGAAAGGCCCGCCAGCGGCGCCCGGTGTCGCTGCCGTAGACATCGAGAAAGGCCGCGCCGTTGCTGGCATCGAGGCCGAGACGAGCGTGGACTTCGCGGCGCAGCACCTGGCCACCGAGGGTTGCGCCTTCGATGACGTAGAGCACGCCGAGGCAGGCGGCGGCCGAGCCGAGAGGCGGCAACTCGCGACACACCGGCAACCGCGCCAGCGCCTCGCCGGACAGCCCCAGGGCGCGCAGGTCGTCGCCCAGGGTGGCGGTCTTGTGCAGCGACTGCGGATCGACGGCGGCGGGCAGCTCGCTGCGTTGCCGCAACGCGGCTTCCAGCGGCGCATAGAAACCGTGATAGGCCTGCATCAGGCGCAGGAAGGCCGGGATATCCAGGGTGTCGGAGAAGAAAGGCAGGCGTTTTTCCAGTGCGATGTGCAGTTCGCCGGTGCCGGCACGCAGGGCTTGAAGGACCGGCGCCGAAGCGACGTCACTGGGCGTTGATTGCATGTGGCCTCTGATCTGACAAGTGACCTCGTGATGGCCGATGGCTAAAAGCTGATCGAAAGATCAACAGACAAAATGGACTAATTCCTACAACGGCGCAATGTGGATTCAGTTGGCGCGCCAAAGGAAACGCCAGCAGGTTTTCGCCCCGCCGGCAGCGGGGCAACAGGCGGGTTTCGCCAGTGGCGCCTGCGATCACGTATAAACTCGCTCCACCTTCAAACGCGGTGCCGGTATCGTGCGCCGACTCCCTTCTCAGCGCGGATGATCGACATGGACAGATTCCAGGAAATGAAGGTCTTGCTCGCCGTCACCGACGCTGGCAGCTTCGCCGCCGGGGCCCGCCTGCTGGGCATGTCGCCGCCAAGCGTGACGCGGGTGATCGCCGGCCTGGAGCAGCGCCTGGGCACCCTGTTGCTGGCACGCAGCACCCGCAGCCTGCGCCTGACCGAAGCCGGCCGGCGTTTCGTCGCGGATTGCAAGCGCATCCTGGTCGATCTGCAGGAGGCCGAGGAACTGGCCACCGGCAGCGACATCCGCCCGCGCGGCAACCTGACCGTCACCGCGCCGGTGATGTTCGGCGAGCTGTTCCTGGTCCCGCTGATCACCGAGTTCCTGATGAGCCACCCCGAGGTGACGGTCAATGCGCTGCTGGTGGATCGCCTGGTGAACATGGTCGACGAAGGCGTGGACGTCGCCGTGCGCATCGGCCTGCTCGCGGACACCACGCTGCAGGCCATCCAGGTCGGTGAAATCCGTCCGGTAGTCTGCGCCGCGCCGGCCTTTCTCGATCAGGTCGGCCGGCCCGCCACGCCCGACGAGGTGCTGCACGCGCCGATCGTCATGTCCAGCACCAGCAACCTGCTCACCGAGTGGCAGTTCGATGTCGGCGGCGAAGCGCTGGTCCTGCGTCCCGAACCGCGCCTGCTGGTCAGTTCCAACCAGGCGGCGATCAATGCCGCGTGCCAGGGCTGGGGCTTCACCCGGGTGCTGTCCTATCAGGCCGCCGAACGGGTGGCCAGAGGCGAGCTGGAACTGGTCCTCGAGGACTACGCCATCCAGGCGTTTCCCGTGCATGTGCTGTATCAGCCCGGCGCGCGGGTGCCGGCCAAGGTCAGCCGCTTCGTCGAACACTGCGTCGAACGTTTTCGCGACACATCCGCCCTGCACCTGTCGCGACACGTCAGGTCATGAGCCGCTATCGGCAGATGCAGGCCTTTCTCGCCGTGGTCGAGGCCGGCAGCCTGGCCGCGGCGGCGCGGCGCCTGGCGTGGTCGCCGGCGACCCTGATCCGCCTGGTCGACGCCCTGGAAACCCGCCTCGACACTACGCTGCTGTTGCGCGGGCCGCGCGGGGTGAGCCTGACGCCGGCGGGCGAACGCTTCGCCGCCAGTTGCCGGCAGATTCTCCAGCAGCTCGAGAGCGCCGAGCACTCCGCCGCCGGCCTGCATGTGCGTCCCGCCGGGCGCCTGAGCATCGCCCTGCCGCTGCTGATGGACAACCAGGTGTTCACCCCGATCGCCCTCGCCTACCTGCGCGCCTACCCCGAGGTGCAACTGGTCACCCGGGCCAGCGATACCCTGCCGCGGCTGCTGGAAGATGCCATCGATGTCGCCCTGACGCTGGGCCAGCAGCCCGACTCGTCGGACTTCGCCATGCCGCTGGGCCGGGTCAGCCCGATCGTCTGCGCGTCGCCGGCGTACCTCGCCGCCTGGGGCGTGCCGCTGACGCCCGACGACCTGGCCGCCCATCGCACCGTGCTGACCAGCGCCCCCGGCTACGCCAGCGAATGGCGCTTCCGGCACGCCGACGGCAGCCGCCCGGCCAGGCTCAGGCCGGTGCTGACCTGCACCACCCAGCGCGGCGCCATCCACGCCGCGACCCTGGGCCTGGGCCTGGTCCGCTGCATGAGCTACGAGGCCCACCAGGAGTTGCAGAGCGGCAAGCTCGTGCGAGTCCTGGGCGCCTTCGCCAGCCCCGGCCTGCCCGCGCAACTGATCTACCGCGACGGCCGCCGGGCCGATGCGCGAGTGCGCAGCTTCATCGACTTCGCCACGCCACTGCTGCGCGAGCACGCTGCGTTTCTCGGCTGACTGTTTCGGAATACGGAATTATGGATTGCCATTGATGGCGATTCTGTCGGTCCGCGAACGGGCGCAGGATGCCTCCAGCAGCGCCGCACCGCTGCCCTCCTCCTGACTCGACACGGAACCTCGATCATGTCCCAGACCGCCATCAAGCTGTATCGCCACCCGCTTTCCGGCCACGCCCATCGCATCGAACTGCAACTCGCCCTGCTCGGGCTGCCGGTCGAGCTGGTGTTCGTCGACCTGGCCAACGGCGCGCACAAGGCCCCGGAATTCCTCGCGCTCAATCCGTTCGGACAGATTCCGGTGATCGACGACAACGGCACGGTCATCGCCGATTCCAACGCGATCCTGGTCTACCTGGCGAAGCGCTACGGCAACGACCAGTGGCTGCCGGAAGACCCCGTGGGCGCCGCTCAGGTGCAACGCTGGCTGTCGGTCGCGGCCGGGCCGGTGGCCTACGGCCCGGCGGCGGCGCGCCTGATCACCGTGTTCAATGCCAGCTTCCATGCCGACGAGGTGATCGCCCGCGCCCATGTCCTGCTCAAGGTGATGGACGGCGAGCTGTCCGACAGGCCGTTCCTGACCGGCGCGACGGCGACCATCGCCGATGTCGCCAACTACTCGTACATCTCCCATGCGCCGGAAGGCAACGTGTCGTTGGAGGCCTACCCACATGTGCGGGCCTGGCTGCAACGCATCGAGGCGCTGCCGGGCTTCGTCGGCATGCCGCGCACCACCATCGGCCTGCAGGCCGGTTGAATGCCACGGGCCGCCTCGGCGGCCCTTTCCAGGAGAGCCGCGATGGACAGTTCGTCGAAGTCGCCCTGGCACGCCGGCGAGAAGCAGCTTCAGGCGCGCTTCAAGGTCGCCGAGCGCATGGAACTGGTCGGCCAGAAAGTCATCCGTGACCACCTGCCCGAGCAGCACCGGACCTTCTACGGGCAACTGCCGTTCATCGTGGTCGGCGCTGTCGATGATCACGGACAGCCCTGGGCCACGCTGCTGGAAGGCGCGGAAGGTTTCGCCAGTTCTCCCGATCCGCACCGCCTGCTGCTGGCGAGCCTCGCGCACAGCCAGGATCCCGCCAGCACCGGTCTGCGCGCGGGGCGGGCGATCGGCCTGCTCGGCATCGAACTGCACAGCCGCCGGCGCAACCGCCTGAACGGCAGCATCCGCTGCATCGACAGCGCCGGCATCGAGGTCGAGGTCGAACAGTCCTATGGCAACTGTCCGAAGTACATCCAGCCGCGCGCCTTCACCCACGTCGGCGGACCCGCGCGGGAGCGCCCCGAGACGTTCGACGGGCTGACCCCGCGGACCCAGGAGATGATCCGCGCGGCGGACACCTTCTTCATCGCCAGCCATGTCGAGCATGACGATGGTCGCCACGCGGTGGACGTCTCGCACCGCGGCGGTCGCCCCGGCTTCATCGCCATCGAGGGCAACCGCCTGATCGTGCCCGACTACAGCGGCAACCAGTTTTTCAACACCCTGGGCAACCTGCTGCTCAACCCGGTCGCCGGGCTGCTGTTCATCGACTTCGCCAGCGGCGATCTGCTGCAGGTCGCGGGTCGCACCGAGCTGCTGCTGGACGACCCGCGGATCCAGCACGTCGAAGGTGCCGAACGGCTCTGGAGCCTCGACGTCGAGCGGGTCGTGCTGCGCCGCGCCGCGACGGCGCTGCGCTGGGCGCCCCTCACACCCGCATGAGCTCTTTCAACCCATCGAGGAACCTGCACATGTCCCATCCCGAGATCCGCCCACCCGTGCCGCCATTCACCCGCGAGTCGGCGCTGCTCAAGGTGCGCCTGGCCGAGGACGGCTGGAACAGCCGCGACGCGGCCAGGGTCGCCCTGGCCTATACGCCGGACACCCAGTGGCGCAACCGCGCCGAATTCATCGACGGGCGGGCCGAGGCCGAAACCTTTCTGCGGCGCAAATGGCACAAGGAACTGGAATATCGCCTGATCAAGGAACTGTGGGCCTTCGACGGCAACCGCATCGCCGTGCGCTACGCCTATGAATGGCACGACGACTCGGGCAACTGGTTCCGTTCCTATGGCAACGAGAACTGGGAGTTCGACGAGCACGGCCTGATGGCGCGGCGCTTCGCCTGCATCAATGACCTGCCGATCAATGAGGCGCAGCGCAAGTTCCACTGGCCGCTGGGACGGCGACCGGACGAGTATCCGGGGTTGTCGGCGTTGGGGTTGTGAGGGGGGCTGTGTGGTGATCACCAGGTGCCTGTCTTGAGGCTTGCAGCGCTCTCAAGACCGAGCGCCGCCCGCGCGGCGCATCGCGAGCGCGCTCGCTCCTACATTTGTTGCAACGTGCCATGGCCTGTGAGAGCGGCGTTGCCAGCCTTTGGTGCCTGGCGATCTATCGCGGGGGAGCCCTTCGGGTCGACACGATACCGTGTCGTGCAAACAAGGCGTACAACCATGGCCTGTCAGGCATAGGTACGTTGCAACAAATGTAGGAGCGAGCGTGCTCGCGATGCGCCGCGCGGGCGGCGCTCGATCTCAAGAGCGCTAGAAGTGTGCTGGTCTAATGGCTCCGGACACCTCAATTAGGGAGAATCCCCCTACTGAGGAGTACCCCCGATGACCAAGAAGTACAGAAGATTCACCACC
>NZ_FZOL01000036.1 GCF_900188455.1 Pseudomonas japonica
TGTTCCTGCGGTCGCGCCTTCGCTACGCGCTTCTTTCAGCTTGGCCTCACGGCGTCCACCTTGCGTTTCACTACAGTTATCGTCACTCAGTCTGGCCACCGCTTTCAGGTGACTGATTTTGGCCCATGCCGGGCACACTGGGAGCGAGCTTGCTCGCGAAGCGCCGTGCGGACGGCGCTCGATCTCAAGGGCACTAGAAGAGCATCGTCATGCACAGCGATGCGCCGCGCGGGCGGCGCTCGATCTGGAGGGCGCTGCAAGACTCAAGACAAGCACCTGACAGCCTCGATGCGCCCCCCAGGAGATTCGCCCGAACGCCCCACACCCCGTAAACTGTCCGGCCGTGCACTGCATACACCGAGAATTCCATGATCAACCCAGACATCACCTACATCCCCGACCCGGACCCGGAGTCGATCTCCTCCGACGTCACCGGTTTCAACGGCATCCTGATGTCCACCCAGATCCCGACCCGCGCCGACGGCAGCCTGGAACTGGGCGATATCACCGCGCAGAGCGAATGCACCCTGCAGGCGCTGAAGGTCGCCCTGGAAAAGGCCGGCAGCGCCATGGACCGGGTCCTGCACCTGACCATCTACCTGACCGACATGGCCGACCGCCCGGCCTTCAACGAGGTCTACCAGCGCTTCTTCAGCCAGCCATGGCCGGTGCGCGCCGCGGTCGGCGTGGCGGAACTGGCGGTCGAAGGCATGAAGGTCGAAGTCACCGCCATGGCCGCCAAGGCCTGACAGACAGCGGTCCCACGACCTGTGGGACCGCCATCGGGCAGCATTGGGATGCCCGTCGGACGTTTCGCCGCTACAATGCGCGCCTTGACCGTGCCAAAGCCCAAAAAAACATTATGTCCCTGCCCAAGAATCACCTGGAATTGCTCAGCCCTGCCCGCGATGTCGCCATCGCCCGCGAGGCCATCCTGCATGGCGCCGACGCCGTGTACATCGGCGGCCCGAGCTTCGGCGCGCGGCACAACGCCTGCAACGAAGTCAGCGAGATCGCCGAGCTGGTGAAGTTCGCCCGGCGCTACCACGCGCGCATCTTCACCACCATCAACACCATCCTTCACGACAACGAGCTGGAGCCGGCACGCAAGCTGATCCACCAGCTCTACGACGCCGGGGTCGACGCGCTGATCGTCCAGGACCTCGGGGTGATGGAACTGGATATCCCGCCGATCGAGCTGCACGCCAGCACCCAGACCGACATCCGCACCCTGGGCCGGGCAAAATTCCTCGATCAGGCAGGCTTCTCCCAGCTGGTGCTGGCTCGCGAGCTGAACCTCAAGGAAATCCGCGCCATCGCCGACGAGACCGACGCGGCGATCGAGTTCTTCATCCACGGCGCCCTGTGCGTGGCCTTCTCCGGCCAGTGCAACATCTCCCACGCGCAGACCGGGCGCAGCGCCAACCGTGGCGACTGCTCCCAGGCCTGCCGCCTGCCCTACACCCTGAAGGATGAAAAAGGCGGCGTGATCGCCTACGAGAAGCACCTGCTGTCGATGAAGGACAACAACCAGAGCGCCAACCTGCGCGCCCTGGTGGAGGCCGGCGTGCGCTCGTTCAAGATCGAGGGGCGCTACAAGGACATGGGCTATGTGAAGAACATCACCGCCTATTACCGTCAACTGCTGGACAACATCCTCGAAGACCGCCCGGACCTGGCCCGCGCCTCCAGCGGACGTACCGCGCACTTCTTCGTCCCGGACCCGGACAAGACCTTCCACCGCGGCAGCACCGACTACTTCGTCAGCGAGCGCAAGATCGACATCGGCGCCTTCGATTCGCCGACCTTCACCGGCCTGCTGGTGGGCGTGGTGGAGAAAGTCGGCAAGCGCGACATGCAGGTGGTGACCCATGAGCCGCTGTCCAACGGTGACGGCCTCAACGTGCTGGTCAAGCGCGAGGTGGTGGGTTTCCGCGCCAACATCGCCGAGCCGAAGGGCGAATTCGACGAAGACGGCGAAAAACGCTACCGCTACCGCGTCGAACCCAACGAAATGCCGGAAGGCCTGTACAAGCTGCGGCCGAACCATCCGCTGAGCCGCAACCTCGACCACAACTGGCAGCAGGCATTGCTCAAGACCTCCGCCGAGCGGCGGATCGGCCTGTCCTGGAGCGCCCGCCTGCGCGAGGACGGCCTCGACCTGACGGCCACCAGCGAGGAAGGCATCAGCGCCAGCGCACGCCTGGACGGCCCGTTCGGCGCCGCCAACAAGCCGCAGCAGGCGCTGGAGCAACTGCATGACCTGCTCGGCCAGCTGGGCACCACCCAGTACCACGCCGAGCACATCGAGCTGGATGCGCCGCAGGCGTACTTCATCCCCAACTCGCAGCTCAAGGCCCTGCGCCGCGAGGTGATCGAGGCGTTGACCGAAGCCCGTGTCGCCGCCCATCCGCGGGGTGGCCGCAAGGCGGAAACCACGCCGCCGCCGGTGTACCCGGAGTCGCACCTGTCGTTCCTGGCCAACGTCTACAACCACAAGGCCCGCGAGTTCTACCACCGCCATGGTGTGGAGCTGATCGACGCGGCCTACGAGGCCCATGAAGAACCGGGCGAAGTGCCGGTGATGATCACCAAGCACTGCCTGCGCTTCTCCTTCAACCTGTGCCCGAAACAGGCCAAGGGCGTGACCGGCGTGCGCACCAAGGTGGCGCCGATGCAACTGGTGCATGGCGATGAAGTGCTGACCCTGAAGTTCGACTGCAAGCCATGCGAAATGCATGTGATCGGCAAGATGAAGGGCCACATCCTCGACCTGCCGCAGCCGGGCAGCGCCGTGGTCGGCCATATCAGCGCCGAAGACCTGCTGAAGACCATTCCTCGCGCGCCCCACTGAGGCGCCATCAGGCACTGTTCTTGCCTGTTTCACACCTTGCATCGCTCCCACGGGGGCGGTGCAGGCCTCGATGCATCTGTCGCGATCCGACCGGCAACAACCCGCTCTTTGCGCAAAATGTAGGAAATCTTGATATCATCTGTGCGATTTTTCCTACACGACATCAGGGCCAACCCCTGCAAACGCTGTAGGGGATCTCCTTAAGTAGCATTCAACTTTTGGGATTTCGGGCCGATGCACCGGATGCGGGCCGAGCCAGAGCGGTTCAGAATAAAGTCAAAAATACGGCGCTTTATTTTTGTTGTACGCAAAACCTGCGAACAGCAACCGTAAATAAACAAATTATTGACACAATTATTTTGATATCACACCCTTACGCACTTGGAAGTCCTGATCTGCCCTTCTGTAATCCAGATAGCCGTAGGCTGGAAGTACAACCATGAGTCAAGCGGACGATATTGGAAAGCTGTTCCACAGATTTGGAGCAAGTGCCGACAGTTATAGGGAAATAAACACTGAATTCGAGTATTTCGAGTCGGCTGCGCCAGCGGCCGAACCGAGCTCGGTGAAGCCTGTCGCAATCAACCTGGTCGAGCTCAAGCGCGCGCCAGCCCCCAGCCCCGCCACGCCCGCAGAGGTCGTAGCGCCGGCGCCGCGTGCGCGGCTCGCGGAACCCGCGGCGGTCGCTGTCGCGGTGCCCGTGCCCGTGGAGGCGCCCGCCGGCTCCCTGCGTGATCGCCTCCAGGCCCTGGCTCGCGAACGTCGTGCCCTCGCCGAGGAACACAACCGCCGCGCCCTCGACCGGGCCCTGCGCACGCAGTCGGCACAGCGGCCGAAGGCCCGGGTCATCGCCGTGGTGTCAGCCAAGGGCGGTGTCGGCAAGAGCACCCTGGTCGCGTCGCTCGGCAGGCTGCTCAAGCGCAGCGGCGGACGCACCGTGCTGCTCGATCTCGACCCGCAGAACGCCCTGGTCAGCCATCTGCAGGTGCCCCGCGCCAGTGCCGGCATCAACCAGGCGCGCCTGGACGATGGCGGCTGGAGCGAGGTCTGCGTGCAGACCGTCGCCGGCATCGACTGCCTGCCGTTCGGTCCGAGCAACGCCGCCGATCAGCGCGACTTTGAAGCGCAACTGGTGGCCAATCCGGCGTACCTGATGGAACAACTGGCCGACCTTGACCTGGGCAAGGACGACCTGCTGCTGATCGACACCGCCAGTGGCGCCTCGCCGTGGCTGCATCAGGTCCTGGCGATCGCCGACCAGGTGCTCGCCGTAACCCTGGCCGACGCCGCGTCCTATATCGTCCTCGACAAACTGCAAAGCTGGCTCGCGGCCCTGCGCCCCGCCGACTGCGCCTTCCTGGTCAACCAGGTGGACGCGCGCAACCCGTTGAGCCAGGACATGAGCGAAGTCCTGCGTCAGCAACTGGGCAGCCAGTGGCTGGCCGCCATACCGCTGGACCACCAGCTCGGCGAAGCCCTGGCGTTCGACTACGACCCCTTCCAGCAAACCGACAGCCCCGCCTGCCAGGCTCTGCGCAACGTCGCCGAAGCGCTGGCCCAACGAATCGAGCAGCACCGCGAAGAAACCAGCGCCTCATGACCGCCCAACTCAAACCGACGCCGGCCCTGCCGACGTCCAGGGGAGCGCGGGCGCAAGCCTGGTTCGCCCGCCTGGAACAGCTGCCGCATGGCCTGAAGCTGACCCTGAAGATCGCCGCCGCCGTGGTCGGTCTGCTCCTGCTCGTCGCCGTGGTCACCGCGCCGCTGGACCTGGAGCATCAGTTCGCCTTCGCCCTGCTGTGCTTCACCCTGCTGCTGATCCTGCGCAAGATCCCCGGGCGCCTGACGGTGCTGGCGATGATCGCGCTGTCGCTGATCGCCACCCTGCGCTATGTGTACTGGCGCCTGACCGACACCCTCGGCTTCGACAACTGGCTGGACATGTTCTTCGGCTACGGCCTGGTGGCCGCCGAGACCTACGCCCTGGTCATCCTCGCCTTCGGCTACATGCAGACCGCCTGGCCGCTCAAGCGCAAGCCGAAGATCCTCAGCCTGCCGCCGGAACAGTGGCCGGTGGTGGATGTGTTCGTGCCGACCTACAACGAAGAGCTGAGCATCGTCAAACTCACCGTGCTCGCCGCCCAGGCCATGGACTGGCCGCGGGACAAGCTGCGCGTGCACATCCTCGATGACGGCCGCCGCGACGAGTTTCGCGAGTTCGCCCGGCAGATCGGGGTCAGCTACATCGTTCGCGACAACAACCGCCACGCCAAGGCCGGCAACCTCAACGAGGCACTGAAGATCACCGACGGCGAATTCGTGGCGATCTTCGACGCCGACCACGTGCCGACCCGCTCCTTCCTCCAGGTGACCATGGGCTGGCTGGTCGCCGACCCGAAGCTGTCGCTGCTGCAGACCCCGCACTTCTTCTTTTCCGCGGACCCGTTCGAGAAGAACCTCGACACCTTCCGCTCGGTGCCCAACGAAGGCGAACTGTTCTACGGCCTGGTGCAGGACGGCAACGACCTGTGGAACGCCACCTTCTTCTGCGGCTCCTGCGCGGTGATCCGCCGTACCCACCTGCTGGAAGTCGGCGGCGTGGCGGTGGAAACCGTGACTGAGGACGCCCACACCGCGCTCAAGCTCAACCGCAGGGGCTACAACACCGCCTACCTGGCCATTCCCCAGGCCGCGGGCCTGGCCACCGAGAGCCTGTCGCGCCACATCAACCAGCGGATCCGCTGGGCGCGGGGCATGGCGCAGATCTTCCGCACCGACAACCCGTTCACCGGCAAGGGCCTGAGCTTCGGCCAGCGGGTCTGCTACGTGAACGCCATGCTGCACTTCTTCTATGGCCTGCCGCGTCTGGTGTTCCTCACCGCACCGCTGGCCTTCCTGATCTTCGATGCGAAGATCTTCCACGCCTCGGCGCTGATGATCACCGCCTACGTGCTGCCGCACATCTTCCACGCCAGCCTGACCAACTCGCGAATCCAGGGGCGTTTCCGCCACTCGTTCTGGAACGAGGTCTACGAGTCGGTACTGGCCTGGTACATCATGCGTCCGGTGCTGGTGGCCCTGATCAACCCGAAGATCGGCGGCTTCAACGTCACCGACAAGGGCGGGATCATCGAGAAGGACTACTTCGACTGGAAGCTGGCCCGGCCTTATATCGTCCTGCTCGTGCTGAACCTGATCGGCATCGTCTGCGGCGTGGTCCAGCTGATCATCGGCGATCCGGACGCCACGGTGACCCTGATCATCAACCTCGGCTGGACCCTGTACAACGTGATCATGACCAGCGCCGCCGTGGCGGTCGCCAGTGAATCGCGCCAGGTCCGCACCGAGCCGCGGGTGCATGCCGAGCTGCCGGTGCGCCTGAACCTGCCCGACGGCCGCGTCGTCGAGTGCTGCACCGTCGACTTCTCGCAGAGCGGCATGGGGCTCAAGCTGCCGGCCGACCTGGCCCTGAGCAAGGACCTGGAAGTCCAGGTCACCCTGTACCGCGGCGGCCAGACCTGCGAACTGCCGGCGCGGGTGATGTTCTCGCGCAACGGCATGGCCGGCCTGCGCTTCCGCGAACTGACCCTGCGCCAGCAGAGCGACATGGTCCGTCTGACCTTCTCCCGCGCCGATACCTGGGCTTCGACCTGGGGCGGCGCCAAGACCGACACGCCGCTGCATGCCCTGCGCGATGTCAGCCGGGTGGGCCTGCGCGGCATGTACGACCTGTCCAGGGCGACCCTGGCCGCGCTGCGTCACCGCCGCTATTTCCGCAAGAACCCTTCTTCCCCTTCCGAACCGGTAATGGAAACGCAATGACCGTCCAGGCTCCCAGTGCCCACCCCGTGAATGCCCTGCGCTACCCGCGCACACTGCTGGCCTGCGCCCTGCTCCTGGCTGGCGCGGCCCAGGCCGAGGAGATCTCGCCCGTCGCGCCCGAGCCGCCGGCGGCGGAAGAGATGCCGGTCGCGGCAGCCGAGACCTCCGGCTACCGCATGACCTTCAAGGAGCTGGGCAAGGACTACACCATGAGTCTGCGCGGCATCGACTCGTCCGACACGGTCAACTTCGACATGCGTGCCGACGAGGTGGTGACCGGGGCCCAGCTGAGCCTGCAGTATTCCTACTCGCCGGCCCTGCTCACCGATCTGTCGCAGATCAACATCATGGTCAACGACGAAGTCGCCGCCAGCCTGGCGCTGCCGAAGGAAACCGCCGGCAGCGTGCAGAAGCAGACGGTGACGATCCCGCCGTACCTGATCACCGAGTTCAACCGCCTCAGCGTGCAACTGGTCGGGCACTACACCATGCAGTGCGAAGACCCGCTGCACTCCAGCCTGTGGGCCAAGATCAGCAGCGACAGCCAGCTGAGCATCCAGGTGTCCCAGGTCGAGCTGCCCAACGACCTCGCCGCCCTGCCCCTGCCGTTCTTCGATCGCCGCGACCGGCGCGCCCTGGAGCTGCCGTTCGTGTTCGCCGCGGCACCGGACAACAGCGTGCTGGAAGCCGCCGGCGCGGTATCGTCGTGGCTCGGCGCCCTGGCCAGCTACCGTGGCGCGCGCTTCTCCACGACCATCCAGGAACTGCCGGCCAAGGGCAACGGCATCGTCATGGTCAACAGCAGCCAGGCCAGCCACCTCGGCGGCCTCGACCTGCCGGCGGTGCAGGGCCCGAGCCTGGCCATCGTCAGCAACCCCAACGACCGCTTCGGCAAGCTGCTGGTGATCGCCGGCCGCGACAGCAGCGAGATCAAGCGCGCCGCCACCGCCCTGGTGGTGGGCAGCCGCAACCTGTCCGGGCAGAGCGTGCAGATCGACGCCGTGGACATTCTCGTCCCGCGCAAGCCCTACGATGCGCCGAACTGGCTGCCCAGCGACCGCCCGGTGCGCCTCGGCGAGCTGGTCCCGCAGCGCCAGCTCAACGTCGCCGGCTACGCCCCGGCGATGATCACCGTGCCGGTGCGCCTGCCGCCGGACCTGTTCAACTGGCGCGAGGCCGGTGCGCGGCTCAACCTCAAGTACCGCTACACGCCGCCGCAGAACGCCAGCAACTCGTCGCTGATGGTCAGCTTCAACGACACCTTCATCCGCTCGCTGAACCTGCCGTCGGTCAACGACATGGGCACCGCGCAGAACCTGCTGGCCACGCTGAAGACCGACGACAGCCTGGTCCGCGAGGCCAGCATCCTGCTGCCGCTGGACGCGGTGGCCCTGCAGTCGCGCCTGCAGTTCCGCTACATGTACGACTACACCAAGCAGGGCGAATGCAACGACATCATCATCGACAACATGCGCGGTGCCATCGACCCGGACTCGACGTTCGACCTGAGCGGTTATGAGCACTTCATGGCGATGCCCAACCTCGGTGTGTTCAAGGACAGCGGCTTCCCCTTCACGCGCATGGCCGACCTGTCGCAGACCGCGGTGATCCTGCCCAACGGTGCCGGTCAGGCCGAGTGGAACGCCTACCTGACCGTGCTCGGGCGCTTCGGCGAGTCCACCGGCTACCCGGCCACCGCGGTCAGCGTGGCCCAGGCCGATGGCGTCGCGGCGCTGGCCGACAAGGACCTGCTGGTGCTGGCCTCCGGCGCCAACCAGCCGCTGCTGGAAGCCTGGGCCGAGCACCTGCCGAGCAAGACCGTGGACAACAAGCGCTATATCGAATTCTCCGACCTGCCCCTGCGCCTGCGCGAATGGATCAGCCCGGACCCGGTGGCCAACCTGCGCAAGGCCCGCGGCGCCCTGACCCTGAGTGGCGACAGCGGCGCATCCTGGCTCAGCGGCTTCGAGTCGCCCCTGAAAAGCGGACGCAGCGTGGTCCTGCTGAACAGCCCGCAGGCACAGCACCTGAGCGAGATCACCGACGCCCTGATCGGCGGCGAGCACTACACCCAGTCCCTGCAGGGCAGCCTGGTGGTGATCAAGGGCAAGAGCATCCAGTCGCTGGTGGCGGAAGAGTCCTACTACGTCGGCCAGCTCAGCCCGTTCAAGTACCTCCAGTGGCTGCTCTCGCGGCATGTCTTCCTGCTGCTCGGCCTGACCGTCGCGGGCATCGCCCTGGTCAGCCTGGCGGCCTATTTCTCGCTGCGCGCGGTAGCCCGTCGGCGCCTCAAGGACGAATGAACCATGGCTTGTGTCAAACCCACCCTGCTGGCCAGCGCGCTGGCCGCCTGCCTGCTGCCCGCGGCGCCGAGCCAGGCCGCCGAGGCCTGCGGCGTCGCCGACTGGCCGCTGTGGCAAAGCTTCACCCAGCACTTCATCCAACCGGACGGCCGCGTGCTGGACGCCAGCACGCCGCAGTTGCACAGCTCCTCCGAGGGCCAGTCCTACGGCATGTTCTTCGCCCTGGTGGCCAACGACCGGAACAACTTCGACCGCCTCTGGGCCTGGGCCAAGAACAACCTGGCCGGCAGCGACATCGTCAACAACCTGCCCGGCTGGTGGTGGGGCAAGGATGAACAGGGCCAGTGGCGCCTGCTCGACAGGAATTCGGCGTCCGACGCCGACCTGTGGTTCGCCTACGCCCTGTTCGAAGCCGCGCGGCTGTGGAAGGACGACAGCTACGCCAAGGAAGCGAACCTGCTGCTGAACAACATCAAGGCCAAGGAAGTCGCCGACCTGCCCGGCCTGGGCAAGATGCTCCTGCCCGGCGCCCAGGGTTTCGCCAAGCCGGACCACTTCTGGCACCTGAACCCCAGCTACCTGCCGGTGCCGGTGCTGCGGCGCATGGCCGTGGCCGATCCGCAGGGACCATGGAACGAGATCGCCAGGTCCACCGCGACCCTGATGAAGAACGGCAGCTACAACGGCTACGTCGCCGACTGGGTCGGCTATCGCGGCACCGGCCCCGGCACGGGGCTGTTCGTGGTCGATCCGGTCAAGGGCGAGCTGGGCAGCTACGACGCCATCCGCACCTACCTCTGGGCCGGCATCACGCCGACCAGCGAACCCCTGGCCAAACCGATCCTCGACAGCCTCGGCGGCATGGCGCAGAGCGTCGCGACCCAGGGCACGCCGCCGGAAAAGGTCCAGGTGAAAAGCAATACCAGCACCGGCGACGGCCCCTTCGGTTTCTCCGCCGCCCTGCTCCCCTACTTCAAGGCCCGCCAGCAACCCTGGCTGGAGCAGCAGCAGCGCGCCCGGGTCGACACCCTGCTGGCGCAGAGCCTGACCCCGGCCGCCGTGCAGACCCGCCAACCGCCTTATTACGACGTAGTGCTCAGCCTGTTCGCCCTTGGCTACATGGATGAACACTACCGCTTCCTCGCCGACGGGAAGCTGCAACCTCTCTGGGAGACTTCATGCGCTCGCGCCGCCAAACCCTAGCCGTCGGCCTGCTGGCCGCGCTGATCCACAACGGTGCCCACGCCGAACTGAACGAGAACGGCAAGGCCCTGCTCGAACAGGGCCAGTACTGGCAGGCGCGCAAGGACAACGCGCGGGCCAGCGAGGCCTGGCGCAAGCTGCTGCTGATCGATCCGCAGCAGGCGGACGCCATCTACAACCTCGGCCTGCTGGAGCTGGACAGCAACCGTGCGGACGGTGCCAAGCGCTACCTGCAGCAGTTGCAGACGGCCCATCCGGACTCCCGCCAGGCCCTGCTGCTGGAGCAGGAAATCCGCCTGCACGGCGAAACCAGCGGCGAGCGTCTGAACCAGGCACGGGTCGAGGTCGAGTCCGGCGAAGGCGGCAAGGCCGTGCGCACCTACCGCCAACTGTTCGATGGCAAGGCGCCCCAGGGTGAGCTCGCCCTGGAGTTCTACAGCACCCTCGGCTACACCGACGGCGGCTGGCAGGAAGCGCGCCAGGGCCTGGAGCGCCTGCTGCGCCAGGACGGCGACAACCCGCGGGTCAAGCTGGCCCTGGCCAAGCTGCTGCTGAGCAACGAAAGCACCCGTGCCGACGGCCTGCGTCGGCTGGCCTCGTTCCGCGACGATCCGGCAATCGGCAGCCAGGCCGTGGAAGCCTGGCGCCAGGGGCTGTCCTGGCTCGGCGGAAGCAAGGCCGACATGGCCCTGTTCGAGGACTACCTCAAGGCCTACCCGGACGACGAGGAAGTCCGCGAGCAGATGCGCAGCGGCCAACGCCAGGCGCAATCCACCTACAAGCAGAATCCGCACCTGCAACGCGGCTTCAAGGCCCTCGAAAGCGAAGACCTGACCGCCGCCGAACAGTCGTTCCAGGCCCGGTTGCGCGAAGCGCCGCAGGATGCCGACGCCCTCGGCGGCCTGGGTCTGGTGCGCCAGCGCCAGGGTCGCCTGAGCGATGCCGACGCGCTGTTCCGCCAGGCCATCAAGCAAGGCAGCGCCAGCCGCTGGCAGGCCGCGTTGCAGGCCAACCGCTACTGGACCCTGCTCGACGAAGCCGCCGCGGCCCGCGACAGCGGCGACCCGCAACAGGCGCGCAGCCTGTTGCAGCGCGCCATCGCCAGCAACCCCCGCGAAGTCCAGGGCCACTTGAACCTCGCCGACCTGCAGGCCGCCGAAGGCCAGTTCGAACGCGCCGAAACCACCTACCGCCAGGCCCTGAGCCTGGACCCCGGCCAGCCCGACGGCCTGCGCGGCCTGGTCAGCGTCCTGGCGCAGAACGGCAAGCTCGGCGAAGCCCAGCGCCTGATGGACAACCTCAGCGATGCCCAGCGTGACCGACTCGGCGACATGGCCAGGCTGCGCGCGGCGATCGCCGTCGGCCAGGCCAAGGACGCCGAGCGCCGTGGCGACCTGCAGGGCGCACGGGCAGCCCTGGAAGACGCGGTGCGCGACGACCCGCGCAACCCCTGGACACGCTCCGACCTGGCCGAGCTCTACCTGAGGACCGATGCCGCGAACAAAGCGCGGCAGACCATGGACGAACTGCTCCAGGCCAACCCCAACGACGCCGACGCCCTCTACGCCGGCGCGCTGTTCGCCAGCCGCCAGGAGCAATGGCAGAAGGCCGAGCAACTGCTCGCGCGGATTCCCGCCAGCGAGCGCAGCGCGCCGATGCGCGGCCTGGCCGATGAAATCGAACTGCGCCTGCTGGCCAGCCAGGCGTCGGCGCTGGCCAAGCAAGGCAAGCGCAGCCAGGCCCTGAGCCTGCTGCAACGCGCCGAAGGCGGCGTCAGCGGCAGCCCGGACCTGTACGCGGCGCTGGCCAGTGCCTATATCGATATCGGCTACACCGATCGCGCGGTGGGCCTGCTGCGCAACGCCATCGCCCAGAGCAGCAAGCCCAGCGCGGCGCTGCGCATCGCCTACGGCGCGGCCCTGCTCAAGGCCGGCGACGACGTCCAGGTCAGCCAGATCCTGCGCGAGACCCGTGGCCTGCCGCTGTCCGCCGGCGAGCAGCGCAGCTACGACGACCTGCTGTTCCAGTACACCGTGCGCCAGGCCGACCTGCTGCGCGAGAAAGGCGACCTGGTCGCCGCCTACGACACCCTGGCCCCGGCCCTGGCCCAGCGCCCGGACGATGCCCAGGCGGTGTCGTCGCTGGCGCGCATGTACCTGGACAACCGCAAGCCGCAGAAGGCCGTCGACCTGTTCGAGCCGCTGCTCGTCACCCAGCCCGACAACGCCGACGTGCAGATGGGCGCGGCCATCGCCTATCAGCAGAACGGCCAGGGCGACAAGGCCGAACAGGCCATCGAGCGCGGCCTGGCGCTGGCGCCGGAAAACCCCGACGTACTGACCACCGCGGCGGCCTGGTACAAGAGCCGCGGCAAACTGGGCAAGGCCCAGGAGCTGTATGCCCAGGCCCTGGCCCTGCAACCGGCGAAGGAAACCTACATCGACAACCCGTTCGGCGAGGTCGTCGCCGCCAACCCCTTCGTCGGTCAGCCCGGCCAGCGCAAGGCCTCGCGCCTGAACGAACTGGCCCTGAGCGAGATCCCCGAGCCGGCGCGGGTACAGAGCAAGACCCGCAAGGCGGCCAGCCAGGCCGCCGAGGCCGAGCGCTTCGACGAGCCGGTGCTGCTCGCCAGCAACGACGCGCAGCCGGTGCAACGGCGCGGCGCGGTGGTGCAGGAAGAGCTGGAGCCCGCGGTGGTCAACCCGGATCCGCGCGCGACCATCGAGCGCGAGCTGGACAGCCTGCGCGAGGCGCGCAGCCCGCAGATCAAGCAGGGTGTGACCTTCCGTGGCAACAACGGCGAGTCCGGGCTGAGCCGGATCACCGACGTCGAGACACCCTTGGAGATCAGCTTCCCGGTCCGCGACGACCGCATGGCCGTGCGGGTGACACCGGTGTCGCTGAATGCCGGCGGCTTGAACGCCAACGACTCCGGCTATACCCGTTTCGGCGGCTTCACCCAGGGCCTACCGATTGCCGCCGACGCCAGCGTCGGCTCGCAGATGGACTCCGGTGTCGGCCTGGCCGTGGCCTATGAAATGCCTTCCCTGGGCCTCAAGGCCGACCTCGGCAGCAGCCCGATCGGCTTCCAGGAAACCAACGTGGTGGGCGGCATCAGCCTCGACCGGCCATTCACCGAGAACGGCAACCTGCGCTACAACCTCAACCTGTCGCGGCGTCCGGTGATCGACAGCCTGGTGTCCACCATGGCCGACTACACCAAGCCGGCCTTCCCCAAGACCTGGATCTGGCAGCAGACCACCGCCCTGACCAAGGCGATCAAGGAAACCGGCGCCAAGTGCGTGTGGGTCGGACCGACCTGGGGCACCGAAGGCGGCAAGTACGGCAAGACCTTCGCCCGCGTCGAACTGACCTCGAAGTTCCTCGCCAGCAACGTCGCACCGTGCGACTACATCGACTCCCTGACCTTCGCCAAACAGGGCCAGTGGGCCACCATCGACGGCCAGCACTTGACCTCCATGGGCTACGCCAGCTGGAGCAAGGCCATCACCGAAGCCCTGCTGAAAACCCCGGCCGTGCAAGGGGCCAAGCCATGAGCCGGCTGCGCGGGCTGATCGCCCTGCCCCTGCTGGCCCTGGCCGGCGCCGCCAGCGCCGAGGTCGCGCTGTACCCCACCGGCCCCAGCGAAGACTCGGCGTTCCTGCGCTTCGTCAACGTTGCCCCCGGCGTGCTGAAGATGGAGGCCAGCGGCTCCAAGGCCAGCCTCGACCTGAACGACGCGCAGCAGGTCTCCGCCTATCTGCCGGTACCGGCGAACAAGGCGATCAAGGGCACCCTCAGTCGCGACGGGCAGAACGCCGCGCTGGACCTGCAGGTGGCGCCGGGCGAATTCGCCACGGTGTTCGCCTTCGCCGACGGCGGCAAGATCACCCAGCGCGTGGTCCGCGAACAACCGGACGACTTCAACGCGCTGAAGGCCTCGCTGGCCTTCGTCAGCCTCGACCCGGCCTGCCAGGGCGCCGCGCTGCGCCCGGCCGGACGCACTGCCGACCTGTTCAAGGACGCCGCCGACGGCAGCGTGCAGCGCCGTTCGATCAACCCGGTGAAGCTCTCGGTGCAACTGGTCTGTGCCAACGCCAATGTCGGCACGCCGCTGGACCTGGGCGAGCTGAAGGCCGGCGAACGCTACAGCGTGATGCTCCTGCCGGGCGCCAGCGGTCCGCGACTGCTCAGCACCACCGACACGCTGGCCAACTGACAGGACGTCCACCGCACCATGGTCTTCGCCTCACTCGAGTTCCTCACCCTGTTCCTGCCGCTGTTCATGCTGGTCTATGCCCTCAGTCCGGCGCGCGGGCGCAACCTCGTGCTGCTGCTCGGGAGCTGGTTCTTCTATGGCTGGCTGAGCCCGCTGTTCCTGCTGCTGCACGTGGTGCTGACGGTGATCGCCTGGACCGGCGGCCTGCTGGTGGACCGCAGCCGCGAGGACGGCCGCGGTCGCGTGCGCCTGCTGGCGGCGCTGATCGTGTTCAATACCCTGGTGCTGTGCTGGTACAAGTACGCCAACATCCTTGCCGCGACGTACAGCGAGCTGATCACCCACTACGGCTACCTGCCGCTGGAGTGGCAGCGCGTGGCGTTGCCGGCGGGGCTGTCGTTCATCGTCCTGCAGGCGATCTCCTACCTGGTCGACGTGCACCGACATACCGTGCCGGTGGAACGCAGCCTGGTGAACTTCGCCACCTACATCTCGATGTTCGGCCACTCCATCGCCGGGCCGATCATTCGCTACGACTGGGTCCGCCGCGAGCTGAACGAGCGCTACTTCAACCGGCAGAATTTTTCCCTCGGCGCGCGGCGCTTCATGATCGGCATGTGCATGAAAGTGCTGGTGGCCGACACCCTGTCGCCGCTGGTGGACATCGCTTTCCACCTGGAAAACCCGTCGTTCCTCGACGCCTGGCTGGGCTGCCTGGCCTATTCGCTGCAGCTGTTCTTCGACTTCGCCGGCTACAGCGCCATGGCCATCGGCCTGGGCCTGATGCTCGGTTTCCACTTCCCGGAGAACTTCAACCGGCCTTACCTGGCCAGCAGCATCCAGGACTTCTGGCGGCGCTGGCACCTGTCGCTGTCCAGCTGGTTGCGCGACTACCTGTACATCGCCCTGGGCGGCAACCGCTTCGGCACCTGGAACACCTACCGCAACCTGTTCCTGACCATGGCCATCGCCGGCCTCTGGCACGGTGGCGACAGCTGGAACTACCTGCTCTGGGGCGCCGCCCACGGCGTGGCGCTGTGCATCGACCGGGCCTGGAGCCGTTCCAGCCTGCCGACGATTCCCAAGGCGTTGTCGCACACCCTGACCCTGCTCTTCGTCTGCCTGGCCTGGACCCTGTTCCGCGCCCCGGACTTCGCCACCGCCCTGGCGATGTACGCCGGCCAGTTCGGCCTGCACGGCTTCGCCCTCGGCGAGGCGCTGGCCGCCAGCGTGCGTCCGGTGCATGGCCTGGCGGCGGCGCTGGGCGTGTTCTGCGTCATCGCGCCGCTGTACCAGGCGCGCCTCGAACAACGTTACGGTCACAGCGCGCTGTACGCGGTGCTGGCTGCCCTCTGGCCCGTGGCCGGCTTCCTTCTGGCGTTCTCCCTGATCGCCAGCCGTGACGCTGTGCCCTTCCTGTACTTCCAGTTCTGATGACGACCAAGACCCCACCGCCGTCCACCGCGCCGACGCCACCGAGCGCCATCGCCCTGCGCACCAGCCCGCTGGCCGGTGCCGTCCTCGCGACCTTCCTCACGGCCGGCCTGCTCTCCTGCGGCTGGCTGCTGCTGAGCGGCAAGCTGGAGCTGCTGCCGGGCAAGGCGCTATCCAACGACCAGGTGCTGGAGGGCGAAATCACCCACCGCATCGCCAAGGAACTGGCCAAGGCGCCGCTGCCCGAGCACGCCGCGCAACTGGAGCGCGGCGGCAGCTGGCTGCTGTTCGGCGACAGCGGCCCGCGGGTGCGCGAAGGTTGTCCGGACTGGTTGTTCATCAGTGACGAACTGAAGATCGACCGGCACGCGGCGCAGAATGCCCGGGCCAAGGCCGAGGCGGTGGTCGCCCTGCGTGATCGCCTGAAGCAGCGCGGTATCGAACTGCTGGTCAGCGTGGTGCCGGACAAGAGCCGCATCGCCGCCAGCCAGCTGTGCGACCTGCCGCGTCCGCCCAGCCTGGAAGCGCGGGTGCGGGACTGGAGCGCGCTGCTGCAGGCCTCGGGCATCGCCGTGCTCGACCTCGCCCCTGCCCTGCAGCCCCTGGGCGCCGACGCCTTCCTCCGCCTCGACACCCACTGGAGCGAAGCCGGGGCCCGTGCGGCCGCGCAAGCTGTCGCCGGGAAGATCGCCAGCCTGGGTTTCCAGGCCACCCCGCGTCGTGATTTCGATGTTACCCAGGGAGCGCCGGCGCCCCGTCCCGGTGACCTGGTGCGCCTGGCCGGCCTCGACTGGCTGCCGCAGCCCCAGCAACCGGCCGAGGAACGCGTGGCCGCCACGACCATCAGCGAACATGCGCCCGAGGCCGATGCCAGCGGCGACAGCCTCGACGACCTGTTCGGCGACGACAACCTGCCCAACGTGGCGCTGATCGGCACCTCGTTCTCGCGCAATTCCAACTTCGCCGGTTTTCTGCAACAGGCGCTGGGTGCGCCGATCGGCAACTTCGCCAAGGATGGCGGCGAGTTCTCCGGCGCGGCCAAGGCCTACTTCGACAGCCCGGCCTTCGCGCAGACGCCGCCGAAGCTGGTGGTGTGGGAAATTCCGGAAAGGGATCTGCAGACGGTGCAGGGGCGGGATCTGGGGTTGTCGTGGTAGCTGGACGACGTTGAGGGTCTGACGGGGAATCGCATCGAGGCCACCAGGTGCCTGGCGGCCTTGACTGGGTTTCCATGCGGAAACGGAAGGTGTAGTTGCCGGTAATGCCCATGCGCAGGTCGCTGACCACCAAGGGCCGACCACGCATCCCGGCTGCGCAAGGCTCAATCGAGTTTGATCGGGTTCAAGCCATAGTCCCGCTCCAGTTGGTAAAGCCGCTGGCGAATGGCCTTGCGTGCCGCTGCATGCCAGCGGTCATGCATGAGACGGCCGCGGCAGTGCAGGCCTGAAACCATCTGATAGCTGAAGCCTTCGCGCTTGAGAATCGCGAATACCCGATCCAGCGCCACCGGTGACAGCGGGGTCAGGTAGTCCATTCCCGTCCAGCCCTTTTGCACCAGGTCGAACAGGTCCTTCTTCAGCAGCTTCGCGTTCTTCAGGTTCAAGCCCCGCTCCCTGGCGACGAACTCGGTGCTCAATTCGCTGAGGATGTAGTTCGGATAGGTGCCCTGGTAGAAATTGCTCGGCGCAGCCTTGCCGTTGAGTACATCAAGGTAGCCCTTGTTTTTCGGGAATGTCGTGGTGAACCCATGGTCGGCATAGAAGCCGATTTCCGGGGTGACATCGGTACTGAAGACTCTCGGCGGAACATTGCCGTTGGCGTAGTGGAAACCATGAATCGAACTGCCGTGCGCATCGATCAACAGGTGCTTGTTCTTGGGGTGGGTGTGCAGGACGAACAGATCCGCTCCGCCATCGCTCTTGAGGACATAGGACCTGACGCCGTCAGGTCGGTTGCTGGTCCGTGCCAGATTGCCGCTCGCGGGCAGCTCCAGGCTCGAGCGCGGCCTGATGCCCGCGCCGCGGAGCCCCGGCCTGGACGCCACGCTGCCAAAGGTGCCGTCGAAATCGAGGGCAAAGGCGAACATCTGCATCATCCCCGCCAGGTCGGGATTGCTCTTGCCGACGTAGAGCGCACCGACGCCCAGCCCGGTCGACGCCGCGCTCAGGCCGCCCGCCACCACCGCCCCCATGACACCGAAGGCGGCGAGCCCGCCAGCGCCGCCCAAGGCAAGGCCGATCACACCCGTGACGATGGCCTCGACCAGCGGATCACTGAAATAGGCCCTCTCCGAATGGGTGTAGCGGCCAATCACCTGATGACCGCTGGGATCGCAGTAGTTGACCGGATCGCCATAGCAGTAGGCGTAGGCATTCGCCCCGCCGACGCCGAACGGACTTTCGCTGTCGCCCGTGATGAAGCGCATCATCCACGGACTGTAGACCCGGTAGCCCTGGCCCAGGTGATAGATGCCGAGCATTTCCGGGTCGAGCACCTCGCCGTTGAAGCCACGCCATGACAGGTCATCGTGGGAGGTCGGCCGCTCGCCGTAAGGGGTGTAGCTGAGAAAGCGCGTGCTGTTCCCGGACAGGTCATAGCTGGCGATGATGCTGCCATGGGCATCCTTGATCTCCAGGGTATAGGCGCTGTCGCCGGCCTTGCCGGCCCGGGTGGTGTCGATGCGCTGCAGTTCGCAGGCGTCGCTCTGGTTCACCAGGACCATGCGTTGCACCGTGTCGCTGGCATGGGTGTGGCGGATCTGCGCATAGGGCAGGTTGTTGCGATACAGCAGGTCCACCGTGCGCAGGCTGTCCTTGCGCCCCACCAGCTTGCCGGCCATGTCATAGGTGTAGGCCGTGGTGTAGTCGTTCTTCACGTCCTGGATCTGGTGCAGGCGGCCGTTGACGTTGTAGGCGAGCTTGTACTCGCCGTTCGTGGTGCTGCCCTCGTACATGTATTTCAACGTTTCCAGGCGGCCGCTGGTGTCGCTGCCGCAGGTGATGACCCGCCCGGTCTTTCGCCCCTCGCGCTTGACGCTCAGTTCGCTGAGGGTTTCGGCGCTGATGCCCGTACCGCCGTATGTGCAGGCGTTGATCACGTTGTGGGTGCCATACGCCTCCCGGGTCACTTTCAGGGTGGACTTGCTCACGCCTCCGGCCGGATCGTGCTCGAAGTCGATCTGCTCCTGTTCGAAGTCGAAGGTCAACGGCTTGTGCGACCCGGCGCAGGTGTACCTGAGCAGGCTGCCGCTGGTGCTGTAGGTGTAGTTCTCGTCGCGGATCACCGTGTTCTTGCTGCCCTGGCAGGTCAGCGCGCGTTTCAGCCGCCCGTTCTCGTCGTAGGTCCGCTGGAGACTCAGCTCCTCGAATCCGCTGACCTCGATGCGGCGCTGGCTCTCCCTGCCCCGGCCATCGTAGGTAAAGGTCGTACGGACGACATGCCCCGATCCGGCGACCCGCGAGCACTCCTCCTCGACCCGGCCATTGCTGCCGCGCCTCACCTGGCTGCTCATCTCGTGGTTGGCCTGGGCGCGGTAGATGCCTTCACGGGTGTAGTGATAGTGCGTGTGCTGGCCGAATGCATCGACGACCCGCAGCAAGCGCCGTTGCAAGGAGTAGTGGCTACTGGTGTCGAGCGCGGTCTGCGCGACCTGCCCGGTGAAGCTTTCGCAGACGCCGAAGGTGCACTCGTCCAGCAACAACGCTTCCTCCTTCGGCCGATGGGTGGCCAGATCGCCAGCGATGACACCAGGCTGGCCCAGGCGCCCGGCGACGCTGTAGCTGTACGATTGCTTGAAGCCGCCACGCTGCAGCCCGGTGACGCGGCCGAACACGTCCACTGTCTGCGTGCCCAGCTCCAGCGACTGCTCGGCGCTGTCCTTGTTCCACTGCATGCTGGCTTTGGCTGCGACCGGCGCCCGCGTGTGCGCTGGATAGGTACTGTGGAACTTCACGTCCTGCTGTTGCACCAGCACCGTGCGCCCGAAGGCGTCGTATTCGAACGCGGTATCGCCACGGGTGCTGGTGATCTTGCTGATCTCGGTCTTGCGGGTGTAGGTGAAGCTCTGCTTGCCGAGTTCCTTGCCGTTGTCATCCTGGATCTGCACCGAGGCGGGCGTTTGATTGGCGTTGAAATGGGTGACGGTCTTGCCCCCGTGCACCTTCTTGTCCAGGCCTTCGCTCCACTCGGTGAGGGTCAGGGCGACCGGGTCGTAGTCGCTGCACTGGCACTGGCCGTCCGTGCTCACCCGGTTGGCCCGCCCCCAATGGTCATACGCGATGCTGGTGACGGAGCGGCTGAGGAAACGACCATCGGCGCCATGGTCGTATTCGATGCACTCCGTTTCCCGGCCCAGGCCGTCGTAACGATAGGCTTGCAGGGTACGCCAGCCGGTGGCGGCGCTGATCAGGCGCTGGTGCTGCACCAGCCTGCCGGACAGGTCCAGGACGTTGCGCACGCTGTTGCCGGCGTCGGAGGTCACCACCTCCTGGCGCAGATCGCCGTGGCGGTAGTAGCCATGGGTGTACGTCTGCAGCACGTCGCTGTGACTCTCCTTGAGAAACTTCAGGGTCTTCAGACGGCCATGGGCGTCATAGTCCATGTACTTGTCCTGGCCCGCGCCGCCATGCATCTCGCGGCGTACGTTGCCGGTCATGAGGTCCTTGAACAGCCAGGAAGTCAGTCCCGCGCTCGTCACGCTTTCCTGGGTGACTTCGTCGTAATGGATGTGCGTGGAATGATCAGTGGTGGCGGCCAGCGTGTTGTAGCTTTCCTTGCGTTTGGAGTCGGCGATGTCCTTGCCATCCTTGCCGATCAGGATGATTTCGCTCGTGGCGATCTCGCCGTAGCAGCCGACAGCACTTGTATTGGCGTGATAGGTGTAGCTATGCCGTTCGCCGCCGGCGTGGCTGTCGATTTTCTTGTTGTCGGCGGAAACCGGGTTGTGGATGATCACCTTCTTGTCGACGACCATACCCAGCAATCGTGCGTCGCCTTTGAAATGCTTGAGTGTCGTGTAGCTGTAGAAGGTCCATTTGAGATCGACGCGCTTGTCGCCGCTCATGGTGTAGAGCCGCTCGGACTCCACGTCGCGAGTGAAGAACTGCAGGTTGCCCGGATAATTCAATTCCAGCGGAAGACCGAATACCTTTTTCTCATGCTTCGTGGCGCGCGCGGAAAAGTACTTTTCTCGTTCATAGTCGGTGCCCCAGGTCAGCCCCTTGTCGTTGAAGATGCTGTTGCACCAGCCGACAGGATTTATGTAATCGATGGCCCAACCGAATACCAGGCCGATGCCGGAGGTCTGTTTTTCCACACGACTTGAAGAGATCTCCTTTCCCTTGACTTCAGGATCACCCCGATAATAGGTCCATTCCGTGATGAAACCGTCTTCTTCGCGCTTGATCACATTACCGTGTTCATCCAGTGTCAAGGCTGTTGTCTCGGTTCGCGTTTTCTTGTCCTTGGCATGGGTGACCTTCATTTCCACCTTGTGGGTCTTGGCCTTGGTATCCGAGGTATAGGTGTACTCCTTGGAAAGTTCGCAGCCCGCGCTCTTCATCACGTGCTTCTTGAGGCGATTGACGGTGGCTTCGTAGTGATACTCCTCGGTTGCCTTGATGTCAGCGCTTTCCTTGGTGAGCACCGTACTTCTGTCTTTCTCATTGTATGCGTAAGAACAACTACTCACGGTGTCTGAGGCATTGCGCCTGACGTGTTTCGTCACTCGCCCAAGCTTGTCGCTCGTCAGTTCGTCAAGCATGTCCGAGGCTGAGGAAGTGATCGATTTCAAATCCGAATCATTGAACGAAAATTTCAAATCCGCCTTTTCGGCGTTCGCGTAGGTGAATGTTATTTTTTCCGGCCTGGCGCTACTGAAAGGCTGAGAAACCTTACCGAAAACATTTTCAAGGAAGTTCTTGTCAAAATCGTAATCTGAAAAACTCAAATCACATCTCATCTTAAGATCGGATCGATCAGGGAAAACGATCAGGCCATATGAAGTCTTTGTATACTCACCCCTTACTAAAGTCTGCCCACAATCATCAATCACAGACTTCAAAACCGCTACAACGGGAGCCACAATAGGCACGTTCTCTTTTGACAGCACAGCGATATGAAATTTCATATACTTCGAGTCTTCCCAGGAAAGACTCAATCCTAACCCGGCGCAATTTTCGATCCTCTTGGGAAGGTAAAAACCCTCACGATGATAATCATCCATTTCGCCGTACTGAAAATGCCGAACACCTGTAAAATACTCAACGCCACCCCCAGCATACTCCAGAACCCAGCGACCGGGACTCAAACTTAAATTAACATCCCCCAAAACCAATGAAACATCATCGCTATCCGTCAATTCTATGCTGTGATAAATACCGTTCGCGGTTCTTAACCTTAGCGTTCGACCGATGGTTTTTCCGCCCTCTACATCAATAACTTCAAATATCGAACTCACATTCAGTTCAGCCCTGCTCCTGGAAACGTCAAACTCCAGTTTGAACTCCGGCCCCGCCCCATTGTTCCCCACCACCGTCGCCAACGGCACCTTGCACGAATACACCCCGCTGAAGTTGTCGACTTCCACCCGATAGGGAATCGCCGGCGCCGCACCCGGCACCTGGAGGCAATCGCCGCTGATCTCGACACTCAACAGCGAGCCCTTGGGCGCCCAGAGAATATTGGAGCCGCTGCTGCTGCCGGTCGGGTAGAACAGTTCCTGGCCCTCGCTCTTCATGGCCGCGGCGTCCAGCTCATCGGCACGCCATTCGCGGCCGGCGCGGAGGAAGACGCTGTGCTGGTTGATATGCCGCGCCAGGTCCTGCCCCCACTGGTCGGGGCGCAAGCGGTCCTTGGCCGGGCTGAAGTTGAGGGTTTCATAGACCTTGCCAGTGACCCGGCTGCACACCCGGACACTGACCACCGCCTGCGTACCCAACGCGCCACCGTTGAGGCTGCCGATGTTTTCCCAGTACGCGGCATTCCAGCAGCCGGCGATGAAGCCGCGGATGCCGGGTGGGGTCCACAGGTAGTTGTCCCAGGTGCTTTCCTTGCCGCTGAAGCCCTTCTCGTCACACTCGCCAACGCGCATCCAGCGTGAGTGCTGGTTGATGTGGTTCGCGCAATCCTTCGGCCATGTCACGCTGCCGCGGCGGTCCTTCTGCGGGATGAACACGGTCGTTTCGAGGATCTCTTCCGAGACGCTGTCGATCACCACCGCGGTGATCGGCCGCCCTTCCATCGCCGCCCGATCCGAATCGATGCCAAGGGTGGACTTCTCCCACTCGCCAATGCTCAGGTTGACCGCGAGGCCGGAGCCTTTCGGCACCCAGACAAGGTTCAGCCCGCGGCTTGGGGTGGGGTAGCAGATATCGGTGTCGTTGTCCGCCGCCTCGAGGGTCGCGGACGGATACTCGCCCTTTTTCCACGGCCGGCCAGCGCGCAGCAACAGGCTGTTGGCGTTGATGTAACGGGCCAGGTCCTGGCCCCACAGGGCGGCGTCCAGCCGCTCGCTGCCCGGCGTGAAGTTGAGCGTTTCATGGACTTTTCCGGTCAGGGCGCTGCACGCCTGGACGGTGACCACGGAGGTGAGGGTCAAGGCGCCGCCGTTGATGGTCGCGACGCTTTCCCAGGCATCGGCATGCAGCCCGGTGGTGAATACCCGGGTCCCCGGCAACGCGGTCCACAACCTGTTGCTGTAGGTGCTCCAGGTCGTGCCCGGATCGGTCGTATCGAACTTGCCGGCCCGGGCCAGCTTCAGTTCCTTGTTGATGTGATCGGCGAACAGCTTGGGCCAGCTGGAAAACCCGCGGTTGGCCGCCGGCGGGGTGAAGCTGGTGCGTTCGAGGATTTCCTCGGTGCTGTTGTCGATCACCACCGCCGTCAGTTGCCGCCCCGCCAGGCAGCCGCGGTCGGAGCGGATCTGGCCGACGTCCTTCCAGCGTTCGGTGAGCACCCTGAAGGTCAGGTCGGAGCCCACCGGCGCATGCACCTGGTTCTTGTTGCGCGAGGGCAGCGGCGCGTACAGCACGCTGCCACTGCTGATGGCGGCAGCCGCCTCGGCGCTGATCTCCTTGCCGGCGGCGACGAACAGGCTGTGCTTGTTGATGAACTTCGCCAGCTCGCTGGGCCAGCCCTCCCCCGCGATCGGGCCAGGCTGGTAGACAAGGGTTTCGTAGAGCGTGTCGGTGTGCTTCGAACGGACCTCGGTGATCAGGATATGGTCGGCTTCCAGGTCATGGGTGCCGGTCAACCAGCCAATGGCTTCCCAGTACGCGGTCCGCAGGTGCGTGGCGAACACCCGTACCCCCGGTGCCGCCCACAACTCGTTGCGGTACGTGCTTTCGAGGGTGACCAGGCCATCCGTGCCGAACTCACCCGCGCACGCCAGCTTCAGGTGCCGGTTGATATGGTCCGCGAAATCCTTGGGCCACTGGTGCTGACCGAGGCGCGCCTTCTTCGGCGTGAACACCGTGCTTTCCAGCAATTCGCCGGTCATCTTGTCGACCACCACCGCCTGCAGGCGCGTGGAGGTCAGGGCACTGCGGTCCGAATCGATGGCGCCGTTGCTTTCCCAGGTTGGATAGTCCATGTGCTGCTCCGCGCGGTGGGTCGTGATGACCCATTACGTGAGCACTGGCCTGTGGTCGCAACTGACAGAAATATCAGTTCCGCCGAATGGTGCCCTGGCGCCGGCACCTTCAGCGCACGCACCGGCTCCCGCACGCATCGCAGGCCTTTTTGACGGTATCCGTCGCCGTATCGATCGCGGCCTGGTTGGTCACCACAACCTTGCCATTCTCCCAGACGAGTACGCCGTCAGCGTCCACGGCCTTCACAGCCCGCGGTACCGCATTGATCTTCGCCTGCAGGTCGGGACAACTGGCAATCCATCATTGAAGCCCTCTTTCCGTGTCGTGCGAGGCGCACAAGGGGATTGAAGAACTCCGCGCAATTGCACGCAACTGACAAAAATGCCAGTTCCGCCGGGTGGTGCTACGTCACTCGGGGCCAGCCGGTCACCCGGCAAAGGCGCACCTGGCCAGCGCCTCCGGGCCCGCCAGGTACTGCCGGGTCCACTCGGCCAGTGGCAGCGGCGGCTGCTGCCGGACGATGCGGGTGAAGATCAGCTTGAGCGCCTCGGCATCGCGCATCGAACCCACGCCTGCCCCCGGCCATGCGCTGGGGGTTTGCGTCTGCCAACGTCCCTGCCCGTCACAGCGGGCCATGCGGAAGCGGAAGGTGTAGTTGCCGGGAATGCCCATGCGCAGGTCACTCACCACCAGCGCATCGCCGACCACGTCGTAACGCAGCCAGTCGCCGGTGAACCAGCGCAGCCTCTCGTGCAGCGGCACGCCATCGAGCAGGTTCGCCGCCTCCAGGTTCAACGGCTGGCGCTGCCATTCCGGGGGCTGGTCGTCGAACAGGCCACTGACCCCTTCGATGTAGTCACCCTCCGGGGTTTTCGCGATCACCCGCCAGAGCAGCGTATTGAACGGCATGGGCACTGCGCGCAACTGGCTGACCTGGATCTGCCGGGCATTCATCTCGGCGTGGAAACGCTGCTCGGCGATGTTCTTCGACAGCAGGCCGAAGCCGAGGTAGGCGCAACTGAACAGCAGCAGCCCGGCGAGCAGTGCGCGGGTACGGTCGCCCAGGCCCCTGACTGCGGCGTAGATCACCCCGAGCAGCAGCGGCACGGTGTACAGCGGATCGATGATGAACACCGCCGCCCAGCTTTGCGGCGTGGGCTGGAACGGCCAGAACAGTTGCGTGCCGTAGACGGTGAAGGCATCGAGCAAGGGATGGGTGATCAGCACCAGCCAGTAACCGAGGAACAGTCGCGGCCCGCTGTAACCCGCATCGGGACGGCGGCGCCTGACCACCAGCAGGGTCAGCCAGGTCAGCAGCAGGGCCAGGCCGGTGAGGACGAACAGGGAGTGGGAAAAGCCGCGGTGGTAGGTCATCGACGACACAGGGTCGGTGTAGCGGATCGCCACGTCGAGGTCGGGCAGCGTCGCCAGCATGGCCCCGTATGCCAGTGAACGACGTCCTTGCACCTTGCCGAGCACGGCGCCCTGGATGGCGCCGCCCAGGACGGCCTGGGTCAATGAATCCAATGGCATTCCCCTCGTGAGTGGCAAAGAGGGGGATGCTAGCTCAATGGCTGGCGGACCGACAGCTTTCGTATCTACACATCTTTGAAGGCTTGTCGGGGTGCCGCATCAAGGCCGCCAGGTGCCTGTCTTGAGGCTTGCAGCGCTCTGAAGATCGAGCGCCGCCCGCGCGGCGCATCGCTGTGCATGACGATGCTCTTCTAGCGCCCTTGAGATCGAGCGCCGTCCGCACGGCGCATCGCGGGCAATGCCCGCTCCCACATCGGTTGCAACGTGCCATGGCCTGTTGGATTTGAGTTGTCAGCCTTTGTTTTTTCGGCGATGTATCGCGGGGAGGCTGTTGGGTTCGACTCGGTATCGAGTCGAACACACAAAGCGGTCAATGGCGGTCTATCAGACATAGGTTCGTTGCAACAAACTGTGGGAGCGAGCTTGTCGGGGCGCCGAACCGTCGCGAAGCGCCGTGCGGACGGCGCTCGATCTCAAGAGCGCTAGAGAAACATCGTCATGCACAGCGAAGCGCCGCGCGGGCGGCGCTCGATCTTCAGAGCGCTGCAAGACTCAAGACAGGCACCTGGCGGCCTTGATGCGGTTCCCCCGCAAGGCACCCCGAACCACAGCGATGAAGACATCAGTCAAGCACCACATGCGGCAGGAACCGGCTGGTGTCCTTGGTGATCAGGCTGTCGTCCTCGCGGATGCCGATGCCCGCGGCCACGTCGCCGATCACCCAGGAACCGACCAGGGTGTAGCTGTCGTCAAAACGCGGCAACGGCACGAATTCCTGGAGGATGTAGGGCGCGTCGGTATAGGGCCCGTCCTCGGCAACGAACTCGCCCTGTGGTGTGCGCAATTCGATGTTCGCCCCCTCGCGGGAGAAATACGGCTTGCGCACCCAACCCGCCGGCACCGGCCGTTGCGGCTCGCGGTCGACGAACGCGGGCAACAGGTTCGGATGACCCTGGTTGAACTCCCAGAGCAAGGCGAGGATGCCCTTGTTGCTGATGATCGACTTCCACGCCGGCTCGACGAACTGGGTATCGCAACCCGGCACCGCCTTGCCGAACGGCTCGTGGAAGATGTGCTCCCAGGCATGCAGCTTGAACAGGCGCTGGATCCACTGGCCATCGAGGTCGACGAATTGCCCGTCGCGCAGGCCGATGTCCTCGATATCGATATGCCGCGCGTCGATCCCGCTGTGGGCCGCCATGCGCCGGAGGAAATCCGTGGTACCACGGTCCTCCCGCGAGCCGGACATGGCCGAGAAGTGGAACGGTGCGTCATTGGGAAAGGCGTCGAATGCCCGAACCAGGTCTTCGGCGATGGTATTGAACTGGGTCGCCGCTGCCGGCAATACGCCGGCGGCGACCTGGTGCTCCAGCCACAGCAGTTGCACCGAGCCGGCTTCCAGCAGGCTGGTGGGCGTGTCGTAGTTGGCTTCGATGCACTTGGCCGGGCCGTTGCCGTCGTAGATGAAGTCGAAACGACCGTAGAGGTGCGGATGCCCTTCCCGCCACGAGTCGCGGACCAGATCGAAGAACGCCGGCGGAATCGCCAGACGCGTCAGCAGTTCCTCCGACGCCACCACCCGCTCCACCGCGTCCAGGCACATGGCATGGACGTCCTGGGTCGGTGCTTCGAGGTCGTCGCTGATCTGCCGCTCGCTGAACTGGTAATAGCCACGCTCGTCCCAGTAGCGCTCGCCGTCGATGGTATGGAAATCGAAGCCTTCGCTTTCGACGATGCCCTGCCAGTCCGGCCGTTCATTGATGCTGATCTTCTTCATCGTGCCCTGCCCTCAGCCGCCGAAGCCGGAACTCTTGCCACCCCAGCCGCTGCGTGCGCTGGCCTGCTGGCCGAAGCCGCCGCGGGAAATGCTGGAACTGACGCTGGAACCCGAGCTGGAACGGAATGCGGACGTGCTGCTGGTGGAGCGCGACGAGCCGGAGCCGCCGTAGTAACCGGACGAGCTGCCTTGCTTGTCGTCCTGCTTGTAGCGCTGCGGCTGGGTCGAGCGGCTGAAGGTCTTGCCCTGCTCGATCTGCCGCGACAGGGTCGAGGTCTGGTAACTGCCGCGGGAATCACGGTTCTGGTAGACCGGTTGCGACTGGTAGCGCGGTGCGCTGCGGTTGCTCATGGCATTGCCGATCAGCATGCCGGCCAAGGCGCCAGCACCCGCCGCGGCAACGGTGCCGCCGATGCCACTGGACGAAGCGCCCTGTTGCGCGGCCTGCTGCTGGATCTGCTCGGCCTGCTCCTTCGGCATCTCGCCGGACATGGCCAGCTCGAACCCGGCCATCTGCGGCATGAACTGGCCGTCCGAGGTGGGCTGGCAATAACCCTCGACGAAGTCGGCGTCGCAGGCGGCGCGGTCGGCGTAGACCGGGGCGACCTTGCGGTGGTCGACCATGGCCTGGATATAGGCGTCGGAACACACGTCCACGGGGAACTTGGCGTCGACACAGGCCTGGACGTTCTTGAAGTTGTCCTTCACCGACCAGGTGACGGTCTGCTCGGGGTCGCTGCAACCGCTGATGGCCAGGGGCAGTGCGCCGACCAGCAGCAGCTTGGTGGAACTAGGGCGTCTCATGGGCTTCTCCTGGCTCAGGCCGACGGGGTCATGCAGGCCGAGTTGAGGAAGCCGACGCTGATGGCGACGGCGGCAGCATAGATGGCCGCGGCCAGCTCGCCCTCGACGATGCGTTTGGCCAGGCCCTTGAGCACCAGGCTGGTACCGACGAAGGCCAGCAGTTGCACGACGGCGGCGATCAGCGCCCAGACCACCACATCGACCACGCTGATGCTGTAGGCGATGACATTGCTCGCCGGCAGGGCGAAACCGATCAGCGAACCGCCCAGGGCGATGGCCGCCGCCGGGTTGTTCTGGCGGATCTGGTCGAACTCCTTGTGCGGGGTGATCAGGGTGTAGAGGAACTGGAACAGGGCGAACAGTGCCAGGGCGACGACGATGTAGAGGACGAATCCGAATACGGCGGTCGCATCGAGCGACAGTCGGAGTGCTTCGAGCATGGTGCTTCCTTGTCAGATAACGGTGATATCGGTGAGTTGCAGGGTGATGCCGACGGCGGTGGACAGCGCGACGTTGCCCTCCTCGTCTTCCTCGACGGAGAACAGCAGGAATTCCCGGCGGTTGACCAGGTCGATGTCGCGGGCATAGAGCATGCTGTGGTGGCTTACCCGGTAGCGGGCTTCCGGGTTGCTCACCTGCTCTTGCATGGGCACCAGCTCGGTCTGGCCGTCTTCCGAGCCCCACTGGCGCTGGTACTCGATGCCGTCCAGGGCGAAGGTCGGCAGGCCGATGAGCGACTGCGGGCCGGTCAGGCGCAGCAGTTCGTCACGGCTGTTGATCGGGGTGACCTGGTGGTAGCCGAACAGGATGATGTCTTCGATGTCCTCGGCGCCGTTGCCGTGCATCACCACCTGCAGGAAATAGTCCTCGTCGTCCAGGTAGAAGCGCTCCAGGCGCGTGCCCTGGCCGAGGTCGAGGGTGCCGGTGGCCCAGACCTTCTCGTCGCCCGGGAGAACCAGGGTCGAGGCGTCGGCGAGGAGCAGTGACAGGTGCTTGTCCAGGCACAGCATGCGTTCGGGGGCCAGGCCCAGGGGGGCCTGCGGGGCGGTGGTGGTGACGGGCGCGGTCGGCAGGGGGGCCTGCAAGCCGAGCATGCGTTTGATCCAGCTCATTACTAATCCTTGGGATTGCCGGGCCTGCTGTGCAGGCCTTCGCAGGCAAGCCAGCTCCTACAGGGCGACGCGCGACTCTGTAGGAGCGTGGCTTGCCCGCGAAGGACCGCAAAGCGGTCCCCAAAAACGCCTCAGAGGGCCGCTTTGCTGTCCTGTTGCTTGGCCCGCAAGCGCGCCAGCACATCATTGGCGCCGGTCTGCTGCGCGCCGATCCCGGCCGCTTGCAGGCGCTTCTCCAGATCGTCGCCGCTGCTCACTTCGGCCAGCTCCCGCGCCGCGTCCAGCTTGGCGTCACGCTCGTCCTGGCGCTGCTTGATCCGCGCCAGGGAGTCCAGCGCAGTCTCCACCTTGCCATTGGCGCCACCGGTGGCGCTGGCGGTGGCGACCCGGGCCTGCTGCACGGTTTCCCGCGCCTTGGCCATCTCGGTCTGCTGGCGCAGGCCCTTCAGACGACTTTCCGCCTCAGTGATCTGCGCCTGCAACAACCCGACCTGCCTGTCGAACTGCGCGGCCATCTCGCGCTCCTGGGCGATCTGGGTTTCCAGCTCGGCAACACGGCCGGCGCATTCGGTGGCCAGGCCTTCCTGTTCGGCGTTCAAGGCCGCCAGGGCCTTGCCTTCCCAACTGGCGATGTCGCTTTGCAGGCCATCGACCCGCTGCTGCGCCAGCTTGTGCTTGGCCTTGATCTCGATCAGGCCGTTGCGGGCCTTGACCAGGGCGGCGTCAGCATCGCGCTGCTCCTGTTCGAGGATGCGGATGGCATTGGCATCGACGATCGCCTCGCCAACCTCGGAGGCGCCGCCGCGCACGGCGGTCACCAGTTTCTTCCATAGGCTCATGGGGGAGTTCCTGTTCTCAAGCATCAGTAGGGCAAGACAACGCACATGCAGCATGCGCAAGGTTGCGGACGGTACAGAGGATCGTTTTGCCACGCAATGCCTTTGTGTGGTGCAGACCAGAGCCTCTTGCAAGCTGCTACGCAGGGAACCGCTCGCGCCCGCCAAGGGGCCCCGCGACGATCGAGACCAGCGTGGTCGCCTCCGGTGGACGCGGCACGAACGACTGCACCAGGGTGTTGGGCCCGGAGTACATGTCCAGGGTCTTGCCCCAGGCATCGAGCAGCGACTCATCGAACTGCCGGGCCAGGCCGACGAACAGGTTGCGCGTGGTTTGACCCGCACGTTGCAGGCGGCCCGCGCCATAGGTGCTCAGGGCATTGACGCCCTGCTCGGTGCCGAGGGCCCCGGCCGGCATGAAGGTCGCTTCCTCGAAGGCACGCACGGCATTCCCTCCCGCCGCCCTGGCGTCCGCATAACCGGTCGCCAGCTTCGACAGGTAGGCTTCACGAGCCTGGAGCACCCTTTGCAGGTCCTTGGGCGCGCGTACCTCGTAGAGCCGTGAGCGGGGCGTCGCTCCACCGCCACGTTGGCTGAGCCATTTCCTCGGCATGCCTTTCCAGCCGTTGACCGTCATTGCAGCCCCGGCGGCCGCACTGCAGATGGCGAATACTTGCCCCCAGGCTTCCAGGGTTCTGGACAGCGCGGGATCGCTTTCCGCCAGGAGGAGCGAGGTGACATCCAGGACGAAGGAAACCGCCGCCAGGGCCGTGGTAGCGATGGCCGCGAGCGCCGACATACCCGCGGTGAAGGGCGCCAGGAGCACGCCCATGGCACCGACCGCCACGCGAAACGCCGTGGTCTGGATAAATGGCATCGTGCCCCAGCGCTCGTACTGAGCGACGACCTGATGCCCGCTGGGATCATGCTTGTTGACCGGGTCGCCATCGCCATAGGCGTAGGCTGCCGCGCCACCGGCACCGAAAGGACTCCAGCTGTCGGGGCTGAGAAAACGTCCCCACTCCGGGTCGTACAGGCGATAGCCATTGCCCAGGTAATGAAGGTCCAGCAGGTTCAGCGCCTCGCCCTTGAAGCCCAGCCAGTTGTCGCTCTTGCTGCCGGAGTAGCGCTTGCCATAAGGCTCGTAGCGGAACCAGGTGATGGCTTTCGTCGCCAGGTCGAGGCTGGCGAACACCGTGCCGTTGGCATCGCGCAGCTCGAACGAGCGGCTTTCCTTGCCGTCGGCATTGGCGTCCTGCATCAGGCACCCACGACTTTCGTTGCGCAGCACCAGGGTACGCTTGGCAACGCCGCCCTTGGCCGAATCGCCGCGAACCACCGCATAGACCCGGTCGCCGCGGTAGTGAAAGGTCTCCGTCCGGGTACCGCGGGTGCCGCCGCGCACCCGTCCCTCGCTGTCGTAGCTGAAGGTGTACTGGCTAGCGCCTGCGTCCAGGGAATAAGTGTTCACCTGACCATTATCGTGATAGCTGATCTGCCGGTCGCCATCGAGGGTCAGCCTGCCGGCACTGTCGTGGCTGATGGGCGGACCGGCAAGCCCCACCGGAATCTCCCGCGCGGAACGGAACTTCTGGGTGCGCAGCAAGCTATCGGCCGCGGTGGTCATGTAGTAGAACCGGTGGCGATCCAGCGAACCCGCCTGCTCCTGCAGTTCGATGTTGCCCAGGGCGTCGTAGCTGTACGACAGCGCCAGGGTGTCCGAGGGCTCCCACTGGCTCAACCGCAGGCTGCTGTCGTAGGTATAGCTGTCCGAATGCACTTCGGTCTGCGTCGTCTTGTCCTTCACCTGTTTCGTCGACTTCAACGTGCTCTTGCGCAGGCGCCCGTCCGCCAGCAGGGTACGCTCCAAGTCCAGCTTGTCCATGCCGGCGCAGGTGAAGGTGCGGCGGACTTCCTGGCCAAGTTCATCGTAGTGGTAGCTCACCGTCATCGTCAGGTTGCCGGCCTTCAGTGCCTTGACGGTCTCGCTGACCAGCAGGCCATTGTCGGCATAGGTGAAAACCGACTCGCAGTGCTCGTTGACCGAGCGGGTCACCCGGTCGAAGAAATCATATTCGTAGCCGGTGGTTGCGCCCGTGAGGTCGTTGAACGACAGCACGCGCCCGCTGGTGCTGAACAGCAGTGTCGAGGTTTCGGTCGCCGTCTGGCTGTGGGTGCGGGTGCTCTCCTCCGTGCTGCTGGCATAGCCATCCAGCGCCGCGGGCGCAGCGCCCGGCGCCTTGGGCTGCGCCGCAGTGCTGACCCCGGCGTAGCTGAATTCCGTCAGCAACTGGCGGACGGTCTGGCTGGACACGCGGCCGAGCAGGTCGACCGTCTGGCTGCCCAGGGCATGCTCCTTGCCCGCACGCTTGACATAACCCTCCGCCGCCACCGCCGCCAGGCTGCTGTCGGGATAGCGATTACCCAGCTCCGTGCCGTCGCGGGTGGTGCTCAGCAGGCGTCCGGCGGCGTCGTAGGTGAAGGACGATGCCGCGCCTTCCTTGGGCGAGACCTTGGTCATCCGGGCGTGCTTGTCGTATTCGAAGACGATCGCGTCGTGCTCGGTTTCCTTGCCGGACTTGTCGATCTTCAGATAGCGGATCGACTTCAGCAGCCCCTCGGCGGACAGGCTGCGTTCGATCTTGCAGGCGCCGCCGTCGCTCGATGCATAGTGCTCGACGAACACCTTCCTGGCGCTGTTGAACTGCCGCTCCACACTGAAGCGCCCTTGCACGAAGCGTTCGCCTTTCACGCATGGCTGCTGCGTCTGGGATACGTTCGCCAGTTCCTTGCCATTGCCGTCCTTGAGGACGTTGCTGATCGAGATCGCGCCCGTGAGCGGCGCGTAAGTGCGCTTGACCTCGCGTTGCGAGACCTTGCGGTTGCCCTTGCCATAATCGCTCTCGGTGCTCTTGCTGACCCGACCCAGCCTGTCGTACTCCCAGCGTCGGGTCTCGAGGAAGCTGCTCGCACCCGCCGGTTTGAGCGACAGCGAGGTGCGGCGGCCCAGGGAGTCCCTTTCCAGCCGGGTGGTGGTGCCGCCCTCGACCAGGTCGCAGCGGGCAACCAGCTTGCGCTGCAGCGAGCAGGTAATGCTGTGCCGGGTCTTGCCGTCCTTGCTGGCCGTCTCGCTCGTCAGGTTGCCCTGGGGGTCGTAGGTGAAGGCAGTCTCGACGCCCTCGCTGTCGACGCTGCCGTGCAGCCTGCCGGTCAGCCGCGAGCGCGTCTGGCTGGAGACGATGCTGGTCTCGCCCGCGCGCGCGAGGGTGGTCTTGATCGTCAGCAGGTCGCCATCGACCGTGTAGTCGAACGTCGTGGTGCGCAGCGAAGACTCCACCCTGGCGCCTTTGTCCGTGAGCAGCACCGTCTCGATCGACTTGACCGTGCCGAACCCCGGCTGCTGCGCGTCGGTGTGGTAGTCGAAGGTGTCCAGGGACATGGATGCGCCTTTCCATGTCTTGAGCTTGTAGCCAAGCTTGTTTTCCTTGCTCTGGGCCACCAGGCTCTTTTTCAGCTCGGCCTTGAGCGTCTCGTACCCTTTCTTGTCGTTGCCACTGGTGGCGGCGATCTGTCCGTCGAGGCTCTTGATGAACTCGGCGGCGGCCGCGGTAGCCGCTTTCAACTGGGCCGCCTCGACATCGACTTCAATGGCATCGGGCTGCAGCACCGTCAGCTTCTTCTTCACCCGGGTACGCCCGTCGACCTGGTCATAGGCAAAGTACGTCAGGCGCTGGGCCTGCTCCACGCCATCGACCTTCTGCGTCAGCAGTTCGGACTCCACCTCCCCGGCGAAGGTCGCGTCACTGCCACAATGGTCGATGGCCACCGGCAGGTTGAACGCGTCCTTGGCGTAGTCGTTCTTCGCCGGTTTCATCGCGACCGTGGTCTTGATGTAGGTGCCCCAGGTCATCCCGCCGGAACCGCCGATGACGAACGCCAGGCCGATCGGATTGATGAAGTCGAGCGCCTTGAACAGCCAGCCGAACAGGCTCCAGTCCTGCACCTTCTCCTCGGTTTGGCGGACCTCGAACTGCTGGTAGTTGTTGTAATAGGTGTAACGGGTGGTCTGGTCGTTGTCCCGACGGCTGATCGGGTTGCCGATGGCATCGATGCGCATTTCCTGGTCGTCGACCAGCACATCGCCTTCCCACACCTGGGTGACCGACAGCATGCACTTGTTCTTCTCGTCCAGCCGGTGATGGTGCTTGCGACAGATCTGCACCTCGTCGCTGCCGTAGTCTTCGAGGCTGGAGTGCTGGTTCTGGAAGCGGTAGTTGCGCTCGATCGCCGTTCTTGGCGCGGCCATGCGGAAATAGGCGATCACCCGCGTCACCTCGGCGGTGTAGGTGTACTCATGGACCAGGTCGTCCATCTGCTCGCCCGGGCAGATATCGTGGCGCTTGACCCGGCCGTCGCCCGTGTATTCCAGGGTTTCCTTGCAGAGGGTCTTGTCGGTTTCGGTTTTCTTGTCCACGGTGAAGTCATGCTGCGGCTCGACCCTGATGCCGGTGAGCCTGCCAGCCTTGTCCTGGCTGACGGTGTAGCAGGTCTTGCCAGCGCTCGCCAAACCGTCTTCCTCGATCAGGATATCGGGTTCTTTCTCAGACTTTTCCCTAAGGGTGAACGTCCTCTTTTCCGTCTTGCTCCCGGGAAACACGACGACCGAGCCCAGCATCTCGATCACCTTGCTCTTCATTCGGATCCGCTTGGCTTCCAGCAGGACCGTCTCGCCCTTTAGCACCTTGAGTCCTCCTGCCTCGTAGACGAACTTCAAGGACCGTCCAGAGGCCAGGGTGTACTCGCACAGAAGCAGGGTCATGCTGGTCTTGTTGAACGACGCAAACGCGAACGCGTCCCGGGTTCCGTCCTTGTAGGTCACGGAAACACCGGTGCACTGGATACCGACCAGGGTGCTGGTATGGATCGGGCTGATCTTGAAGTCCCCGCCGTTGAAATCCTCCTGGGTGTTGCTGACCCGCACGCGCCGGCCATCGCGCAAGGTCAGGATGAAATCATTGGCCGCCCAGGCCTGCGGCAGCTCGGCGGACAGACAGGCCTTGCCGAACTGCAGATGAACTCCCTCCCCGGCGTTGTACGCCAGGCTGACCTTCAGCGGATCGCTCAAGCTGTCATCGGCGTAAAGGTCGGCAAGCGGAATCTGCAACCTCGGCAACCCCGAACGAGGATCGACGAAAATCCGCCGACTGGATTCGGCGTAGTGGTCGAACAACTGCTTCGCTTCGCTGCTCATGCCGGGCAGCACCGGTGCGATACCCGGGATGATCTCCACCTCGACTTGCAGACCCGACCCCTTCGGCGTCCACAGGTAGTTTGCGCCCATGCTGAACGCCGGCTCCATGATGAACAGCTCCGGCTTTTCCTCGCCAGCCCGGACAAACCTGCAGCGCGCGTTGATCTCCTTCGACATGTCCTGCGTCCAGGCCTGCAGGCCGTAGCGTCCCGCCGTCGGCCAGAATGCGACGCTTTCGAAGATCCGCCCGGTCTTGCTGCCCTTCACCCGCACGATCACCTGCTGGTTGATCTTCAGGTCGAGCTTGCCGAGCTGCGGGCCCTTGTCCCAGTTCTTCAGGCTGGGGAACGTGTGGAAGGCGCGTATTTCGTTGGCGCAGCCCCAGATCGTGTTCAGGTAGCCGCTGGCGACAGGGGTCGGCTTTTCCGAGTCTTTCTGCTCCCCCGCCACGATCAGCTGGGTCTGGCCGTTGACGCGGCTGGCCAGGTCCTTGGGCGCCAGCGACGTGCCTGTGCGCTTGTTCGTCGGCGTGAAGTTGATCTCCCGCAGGATCTCCTCGCTGCCGTCATCCAGCACGAACACCTTGCAGCCCTCGTTCGCCCTCAGCTCCCGTTGCGACGAGATGTAGCCGAGCTCCGTCAGCTTGCCCACCCCCATCCGCACGCTCAGCTTCGCGTCCCTGGGCAGCCAGATCAGGTTGCTGTCGGCACTCTCCGTGGGAACGAAGGTCTTGCTCGTGGTGGTCTTGACCCCGGCCTTGAGATAGAGGCTGTGCTGGTTGATGTACGCCGCCGCGTCCTTGGCCCACTGCGCGGCCTTGAGCCGCGCCGGGTCGGGGGTAAAGGTCAGTACCTCGCAGAAATTGCCCTGGTTCTCGGTCGTTACCGTGATTATCGAGCGCCACCCGGCCTGCATGTCGTAGGACGCACTGAGCGTGCGCGCCTCCTCCCAGTTGTCCAGGTGCAACGCCGTGGTGAAGGTGCGCAACTCGGCGTAGCGCTGGCTGATGACGTTCTCGTTGACGCTGTCCTTGGGCGTGAAGGCAGTGCCCGAGCGCACCCCTGCCCCGGCATGCCCGGACGACGCGTTGATCTGCCTGGCCAGGTCCGCCGGCCATTGCGCCTTGCCCAGGCGCTTCTTGCTCGCGCTGGCCACCAGGGTGATGCGGTCCAGCAGCTTGTCGGCGACATCGTCGAAGACGAAGAAGGAAATGCGCTCGCCGTCCTGGGCGTCGCGGTCGGATTCGATCTTGCCGACATCCTTGAGACCGTCCCGCGACCAGGTTACCGACAGGAACTCGCCGTTGAACGGGATCCAGATCCAGTTGGCGTCGTGTTCCCAGTAGGGTTCGACGGTTTCGCCATTGTTGCGCCCGGCCCTGACGAAACGGCTGGTGTTGTTGATCTGGATGGAGAAATCCTTGGTCCACAGACCCGAGGTCAGGCGCTTGGGGTCCGAGACGGTGAAGGACACGGTTTCCAGCAACTCGCCGGAACGGGTGCGCACATTCATCCGCAATTTCGTGCCCTGGGGCAGCTTTTCGAGGGAATGCAGCGCCACCCGCCGCTCGGTGCTCCAGTTGAAGGCACGCGGCACGGTGCTGATCACCACCAGCTCGCGGGAGGTGATGTTCCAGTACTTGTTGCGGTAGCCGCTCTCGAGGACGTCCCATTCACCGCTCTCGTCCTCCACCCCCGCGCGGATCAGTGTCGAGTGATGGTTGAGATGACGGCACAGGTCCGCGACCCAGATCATCTGCGGCCGATGCTCCTCACGCTTGGGGCGAAAGGTGAACTGCTCGAGCAACGTCCCCAGCGCCTTGTCGAACACGTTCACGGTGACCTGCTCGCCTTGCTGCAACGCACGCCCCGACCAGATTTCACCCAGTTCCTTCCAGTTGCGCTTCATGCACAGGCTCCTTCGGCGGCGCCGGATCGGCGTGGACACCACAGGGTTGGAAAAGCGGATGGGGGAAACGTTAATCAGCGCGAACGCCCCGCACAACTGACAAAAATATCAGGTGCGCGGGGCGTGCCGAGGTTCAGCGATACCGGATCAGCGCCCGACCGCCCTCGCCGCGTCGGCGGTGTACATGTCCGGGGTGTACTTGCCTTCGTTGAGGATCGGCCCCTTCTTCGCCTCGTTGGTCATGCCATAGCCGGTGTACTGCCCGGAGTTGAGGTCCATGAAGAACTGCGAGCCGGCCTGCCAGCCGCTCATGTCGGGGTGGTAGTAGTAGTTGATCATGGCGTGTTTCCACAGTTGCCCGCGGGCATCGTAGTTGTCGGCCATCACCGCGTTCCAGGTGTCCTCGTCGATGAACAGCACGCGCTTGCCGTAGACATGCCGGAAGCCTTCCTTGAGATCCGCCTCCACCACCCAGACGCGGCGCAGCTCGTAGCGCATCACCTCGGGATTGGGGTGGTTGGGGGTGAGGATCTCGGCGTAGCTGTACTTCGCCGAGTTGGGCCTGAAGGCATTGGCCGGCACATAGATCTCGCGCTTGCCCAGCAGCTTCCAGGTGTAGCGCTCGGGGGCGCCGTTGAACAGGCGGTCCTCGTCCACGGTCATGGTGCCGTTGGTGCCGATCATCGGCTGGTCGTAACCGTAGCCCGGCATCTGCCGCACGCGGCGGGTGGACGGGCTGTAGGACCAGGCCTGGCGTGCCGAGGTGGCGAAGTTGTACGGCTCGTGGGAAATGCTGATCACGCCGTTGTCACGGGCTGGCTTGAGCGTGGTGTTGTAGCTCATGGCCTGGATGCCGTCCTCGGTCTTCGGCTCCACGCTCGGCGAGTTGGCCTGCGACAGGTTGCGCGCATGGGCGCGGCCCCAGCCGATGCTGCCGTTGGGCAGAACCGAGGCGAGGTCGGAGATCTTTTCCTCGGTGTAGGCGCGGGCCGGCAACTGGTGGTTCCACAACACTTCCATGCCGCTCTTCGGAATCGGGAACGGCACCTGGCCAAGGCCCTCGATGCCCAGGCCGTCGTTGACCAGCTTCGCGCTCAGGGCATTGTCCATGGCACGCTTGCACACGTAGTCCGGGTAGCGGAAATCGCGGTGGCCGGGGTAGACGTTCATCTTGTAGCTGGTCGGGTACTTCTTCAGCAGGGCCTTCTGCCCGTCGCTCAGGTGCGCCTCGTACTGGCTCATGTTGGCCGCGGTGATCACCAGGATCGGCTTCTCGTCGGCGTAGGGATCGACCGGCTGGTCGCCGGAGAATTTCACATGGTTCCAGCCCGGCACTTCGCCCAGGTACTTGCCGGTATAGGGCGGGATGGTGCCTGCGGCATTGCCGGCCAGCTCGCCGCCGACGCAGTTCAGGTCCTTGCCCAGGCGGGCGGCTTCTTCGGGCGATACAGCGGCGCATGCGCCAGCGACTGCCAGGGTATTGAGGGCCAGAGCGACCGCGAGCATGACACCTGTTCTTGTTGTTTTCATGTATTGCCTCCTTCGCTGATAAGGCTTTCGGGTGTGACCCCATTGTTGATTTTCCAGTGGGGGAAACATCGTCCGGAAAGACTAAGAATTCGGGTTGCTGTCGTGGGACCTGTGGTGCTGCTATCGCTGGCAAGCCAGCGATAGCAAGGGTGTGATCACCCCAGAAGCCGCTGCCTCAACACATCCTTGAGCACCTTCCCGGTCGCATTCCTCGGCAACGCCTCGCTGACCCGGAACACATGGGCCGGCACCTTGTACCCGGCCAACCGGGCGGCCACGAAGGCCCGCGCCTCGTCCTCCGTGGGCAGCCGCTGCCCCTGGATCACCAGCGCCACCGCCTCACCCAGTTCCGGGTCCGGCACGGCGAACACCGCCACCTCCTCCACCCCCGGCATGTCGCCGACACAGGCCTCGATCTGCGCCGCCGAGATCTTCTCGCCGCCACGGTTGATCAGCTCCTTGACCCGCCCGCTGATGCAGAGAAAACCCTCGTCGTCGAGGTAGCCGAGATCGCCGGTATTCAACCAGCCATCGTGCAAGCTCTCGGCGCTGGCCTCGGGCAGGTTCCAGTAGGCGTTCATCAGGGTCGGCGAACGCAGCCAGACGATCCCCTCCGTGCCGGCCGGCACGGCGCGCGCGGGGCTGTCGCCGATGCGCACATCGACGATCGGCAACGGCCAGCCGCAGCTCGCCGGCCTGTACAGGAACGGCTCACCGCCGATCGCCGCGCCGATGCCGTTGCTCTCGGTGAGGCCATAGCCGCTGCCGCCGATCACGTCCGGCTTGCGCTCGGCCATGGCCGCCAGCAACCCGGCGGACGACGCACCGCCGCCCAGGCCCAGGCCGAACAGGCTCGCCGTGTCCGCCCCGGCGAAGCGCGGCGAGGCGAGCAACTGCTGCATCATCACCGGCGCACCGTTGAACTGGGTGCAGCGCTCGTCGCGGATCAGGTCGATGGCCGTGTCCACGTCCCACTTGTACATCAGCACCAGGCGCCGTCCGCCGCGCAGTGCCGAGAGAAACTGCGCGTGCAGCCCACTGACATGGAACAGCGGCACCGCCATCAGGGTGGTCGGGGCGAAGCCGCTGGCGATCACCTTGCCGACCCGCTGCGGCGAGCTCATGGCGCAGAACGCACCCTGGAAATCCAGGGCAGTCAGCGCCTGGCAGATCGCCCGGTGCGTGGACAGCGCGCCCTTGGCCCGGCTGGTGGTGCCGGAGGTGTAGAGGATCAGCGCCGGGGCGTCGGCGTCCACGCTCACCTGCGGCGCGGCCAGAGGTTCGGCGGCGAGCAGTTCCTCGTAGCTGAAGCAGCAGTCCGGCAGACCGGCGGCTGACGACAGGCCGACCACCAGGGTGGTCCGTTGCCGCGCCGTCAGGTCCTCCCGCAGCAGGTTCAGGCGCGCCTCGTCGCAGAACAGCAAGGCCGCGCCGCTGTCTTCCAGGCCGTGCAGCAACTCGTCGCGCAGGCCCCAGCTGTTGAGCGGCACGCAGACCGCGCCGCAGCGCTGCACGGCGGCGAAGGCCACCAGCCAGGCCGGCTGGTTGCGCAGGGCGATGGCCACCCGCTCGCCCGGCTGCAGACCGAAGCGGGCCAGCAACTGACCGGCCAGGCGGTCCACCTGGTCGAAGAAATCGCTGAAGCTCAGGCGCTGCTCCTGCCAGACGAGGAACTCGCGGTCGGCGTGGACGCGGGCCGACTCGATGACTTCCTGCAGGGTTCGCGGGGCGTGGCGGAACTGGCGTGGACCGCCCTGCTCCGGGGTCACTACTTCAAACGGCGCACCCGCGGCAGTGAGTTGCCGCCAGGCGCTGCGCCAGTGTTCGATGCTCATGTGCTCGTGTCTCCATGAAACGGATTGGCGCGCCCCCCTGTAGGAGCGTGGCTTGCCCGCGAAAGGACTGCGCAGCAGTCCCAAATAGGTGGCAACTCGATTGGGACTGCTTCGCAGTCCATTCGCGGGCAAGCCGCGCTCCTACAGGGGGCGCGCGCGGGTCATCAGGCCTCGAGGGCCTCATAGCGCTCGCAATGGAAATCCCGGTCGCCCAGGCACGCCTGCGCCACCCGCACGCGCTTCAGGTACAACCCGACATCCAGCTCATCGGTGACACCAATCCCGCCATGCATCTGCACCGCCTCGTTGGCCACCTTGATCGCCGTGTCCCCCGCCTTCCACTTCGCCAGGCTGACCAGGCGCCGGCGCTGCGCCGTATCGAGGCGCTCGTCATCCAGCGCCGACAACCCGGCCATCACCGCGCTGCGGGTCAGCGCCAGATCGACGAACAGCCGCGCCGCCCGGTGCTGCAGGGCCTGGAACGCGCCGATCGGGGTATCGAACTGGACCCGCGTGCGCAGGTACTCCAGGGTGGTCTGCAACAGGTTGTCGGCGATGCCCAGCAACTCCGCCGCCAGGCACGCGCGACCGCGATCGAGCACCGCATCCAGCACCGCCCAGCCCTGGCCTTCCTCGCCCAGCAAGGCCGCGCGGGTCAGCTTCACCTGCTGCAACTGCAGGCGCGCGCAGTTGCGCGAGTCGATCAGCGGCAAGGCACTGACACTCAGGCCCGGCGTATCGGCGGGAACCAGGAACAGGCTGATGCCCTGCTCGTCCCCGGGCGTGCCGGAAGTCCGCGCGGCGACAACGTAGGCATCCGCGCCGTTGCCATCCACCACCCAGTACTTGTCGCCATCGAGGCGATAGCCATCGCCCTCGGCCTGCGCCTTGAGGCTGGTCCCCAGCGGGTTGTGCCGTGCCCGCTCGTCCACCGCCAGGGCCAGGCGCAGGCCGCCCGCGATCAACCCCGGCAACCAGCGCGCCTGTTGCTCGGCAGTGCCGGCCAGATGCAGCAGCGAACCACCGAGCACGACGCTGGACAGCAGCGGCGTGGCCGTGAGGTTGTGCCCCATGGCCTCGAATACCGGTCCCAGGCCCATGCAGCCGAACGCCAGGCCGCCCAGTTCCTCGGGAAAGGCGATGGCGCTCCAGCCGAGATTCACCGCGTCCTGCCAGAGCTGGCCATCGAAGCCGCTCGCCGAGCCCTCGTCGCGCAATCTGCGCTGCGCCGCCACCGGGCCGCGGGCGGCGAGAAAGTCCCGCGCACTGTCGGCCAGCAGGCGCTGTTCTTCGCTGTAACGCAGGTTCATGCGGTCGCTCCTTTTTTTCCGTCGGGCAGGCCAAGCACCCGCTTGGCGATGACATTGAGCTGAATTTCCGAGGCGCCGCCGGAGATGGTCAGGGCGTAGCTGTTGAGCCAGCCGCGGGTCACCGCCAGTTGCTGCTCGCTGAAGGCCGCGCTCTGCCAGCCGAAGGCGTGACCGCCGAGCAGGTCCAGCAACACTTCGAACTTGTCCCGCTCCTGCTCGGTGTGCACCAGTTTCATGATCGCCATCAGCGCGCTGACGTCATCGCCCTGCCGGGCCTCCTCGCCCATGCGCTGCACGGTGAGGTCGTAGGCGTGTTCATTCATGGCGCAGGCCGTCGCGCGGGCACGCAGGGCCAGTTCGCCCTGCCCCTGTGGCGCGGGCAGATACTCGCGGACCAGCGCCGGCAGATCGAAATGCGACGGCAGGCTGATCTCGCCGAACTTGGACATGGCCTTGCGTTCGTGCTGCAGCAGGTACTTGCCGAGGTTCCAGCCGCCGTTGAGCGGGCCGATCAACTGGCTCTTGGGCACCTTCACGCCATCGAAGAACACCTGGCAGAAGGCCGACTTGCCACTGATCAGGTCGATCGGCACCGCCTTCACGCCGGGGCTGCGCATGTCCAGAACGATCAGGCTGATGCCTTCGTGCCTGGGCGCGGAGAAATCGGTGCGCACCAGCGCGTACATCCAGTCGGACTGGTCGCCGTAGGAGGTCCAGATCTTGCTGCCGTCCACCACGAAATGGTCACCGGCATCGCGCGCGGCCATCTTCAGGCTGGCCAGGTCGGAGCCGGCATTCGGTTCGGAAAAGCCCTGGCACCAGCGCGTCTCGCCACGGGCCATGGGGGGCAGCAGGCTGCGTTTCTGTTCCTCGCTGCCATAGGCCAGCAGTACCGGGCCGAGCATCCAGATGCCCAGGTTGATCTGCGGTGGCCGGCATTTCAGGCGGCGCATCTCGCTTTCCAGAACCGCCAGCTGTTCGGCGTCCAGTCCGGCGCCGCCGTATTCTTCCGGCCACTCCGGGCAGAACCAGCGCTTGTCGCGCATGCGTTCGAACCACAGCTTCGCGTCCGCGCCGGGAAAGCGCGGCTGGCTGGCACCCCAGACCACATCGCCCTCGCCCATCGCGGTGCGCATCGACGGCGGACAGTTGGCCTCCAGCCAGGCACGGGTGTCGTGCCGGAATTGCTCGATTGTGCTCATGAGGTGTTCCTTGTTGTTATTGAAATGCGCGAGCCGGCCCTTGTAGGAGCGTGGCTTGTCGTGTGACGAACCACCGCGAAAGGACCGCGCAGCGGTCCCCGATAGCAGTGAAGTCTGGGACCGCTATGCGGTCCTTCGCAGTGGTTCGTCACACGACAAGCCAGCTCCTACAGAAGCGTTGGCGCCAATAGGTTTTCAGCGCTGGGTCCGCGGCATCCCCAGGCCGAACTGGGCGATCAGCTCGCGCTGGATCTCGTTGGTGCCACCACCGAAGGTCACCGTGACCGACGCCCGCAGCTCGTATTCCAGTTCACCGTGCAAGGCGCTCGCCGCCGAGCCCGCCCTCAGCGAGCCGTTGGCGCCGATCACCGCGGCCAGGCGGCGGAGGATCTCGATGGCCGACTCCGAGCCGTAGACCTTGGTGGTCGAACTCAGCGCCACGTCCATGCGGTCGTGCTCCAGGTTGGCGGCGATGCGCAGGTTGATCAGGCGCATGGCCTCCAGGCGCGCGTAGCACTCGGCCAGCGAACTGCGTACCCAGGCCTTGTCCATGGCCCGGCGGCCCTGCTCATCGCGGGCCCTGGCCCACAGGTAGATGCGGCGGAACAGCCCGGCGACCTTGTCCGACCAGGAGCCCAGGCCCAGGCGCTCATGGTTGAGCTGCGCGGTGATCAGCTTCCAGCCACCGTGCAGCTCGCCCACCAGCATGTCCCGCGGTACCCGCACGTTGTCGTAGTAGGTGGCCGCGGTGGGGTTGCTGGTGGTCGGGATCAGCGTGCTGGAGAAACCCGGCAGCGAGGTGTCGAGGATCAGGATCGACACGCCCTTGTGCCGCGCCTGTTGCGGGTCGGTGCGCGCCGCCAGCCAGATGAAGTCGGCCGATTCGGCGCCCGAGGTCCACAGCTTGTTGCCGTTGACCACGAAGTGCTCGCCGTCCAGGCGCGCGCTGGTCTTCAGCACCGCCAGATCGCTGCCGGCATCCGGCTCGGAATAGCCGATGGCGAACATGATCTCGCCAGCGGCGATGCCCGGCAGGAAGCGCTCCTTCTGCGCCGCGCTGCCATGCTCCATCAGCGCCGGGCCCACCGTGCTGATGGTCACGAAAGGCAACGGCGCCCCGGCGATATTGGCCTCTTCGAAGAAGATCAACTGCTCGGTGGCGGCGTAGCCCTGGCCGCCATGGGCCTTGGGCCAGCCCACCGCCAGCCAGCCGTCGCGGCCCATCTGGCGGATGGTCTGGCGGAACAGCTCGCCGCCCTCCTTGCCGCGCAACTGCTCGCGCAGCTCGGGGGTCATCAGGGCCTGGAAGTAATCCCGCACCTGGCGGCGCAGGGCATGTTGTTCGGGGGTGAGGTCGACGAACATGAAAGGCTCCTTAGGCCACGCCGAGAATCAGGCCGCTGGTGGGCACGCCGGTACCGGCGGTGACCAGCACGTTCTCCACATCGGCCACCTGGTTCACCGCCGTGCCGCGCACCTGGCGCACCGCTTCGGCGATGCCGTTCATGCCGTGGATATAGGCTTCGCCCAACTGCCCGCCATGGGTGTTGATCGGCAGCTTGCCGCCGCGGGCGTGGTGGCCGGCGCGGATGAACTCCTTGGCCTCGCCGCGCCTGGCGAAACCGAACTCCTCCAGTTGCGGCAGCACGAACGGGGTGAAATGGTCGTAGATCACCGCGGTCTGCAGCGCCTCCGGGCCCAGGCCCGACTGGCGATACAGCTCCCTGGCGACCACGCCCATCTCCGGCAGGCCGGTGATGTCGTCGCGGTAGAACGAGGTCATGATCTGCTGGCCGCTGGCGATGCCCTGGGCGCCGGCCTTGATGGTCACCGGCTTCTGCTTCAGGTCGCGGGCACGCTCGGCCGAGGTGATGACCATGGCCACCGCGCCATCGGACTCCTGGCAGCAGTCGAGCAGGTGCAGCGGCTCGCAGATCCAGCGCGAGGCCTGGTGCTCTTCGAGGGTGATCGGCTTGCCATGGAAGAACGCCTTGGGGTTGCTCGCGGCGAAATCACGCACCGCTACCGCGACCCGGCCGAAGTCCTCGGAGGTAGCGCCGTAGGTGTGCATGTAGCGCTGGGCGAACATGCCGACCCAGGCCGCCGGGGTGTGGAAACCGTGGGGCATGTACCAGCCGTAGTTGACGTTCTCGAAGATCGGCGTCGAGGCGAAGCCATAGGTGCCGGTGCCGAAGCGGTACCAGGAGCGCTCGTTCATCGCCCGGTAGACCACCACCACCTTGGCCACGCCGGTGGCCACGGCCATCGCCGCGTGCATCACCGGGCCGCAGGCGGCGCCGCCACCATGGGGCACCTGGGAGAAGAACTTGACCTCCTTGCACCCCAGCAGGCGGGCGATCTCGTACTCCGGGACCTTGTCCACCGAATAGGAACTGAAGCCCTCCACCTCGGACGGATCAATGCCGGCATCGCGCAGGGCCTCGAGGGTGGCCTCCATGGCCAGGCGCAGCTCGGTGCGTCCGGAATTCTTGGAAAACTCGGTCGCGCCCAGACCGACAATGGCGGCGCGCCCGGAAATCGACGATTGACTCATCAGGTCTTTCCTCTAATGAAACAGCACATGACCGGCTGTGCGACACGGCCCCTGTGGGAGCTGGCCGGGCAGAATTAAGGCAGCACCAGCGCAACCGTGCCGGTCACGTGGTTGCCCATGGAATTCCTGCCGCCGAGGGTCACTTCCACCGTCCGGGTCTCAGGGTCGAGGCCACTGACGCTGCCGCTGAAGGTCATGCAGTCGCCCGGATAATTGGGCACGCCGAGCTTGATCTTCAGTGACGCGAAGCGCGCCAGCGGTCCCGCCCAGGCTTCGACGAAGCGCTGCACCAGGCCATTGGTGGTGAGAATGTTCATGAACACATGGGGCGAACCCAGTTCGCGGGCCGCCTCCAGGTCGTGGTGGCCGGGAAAGTAGTCGCGGGTGGCGATGGCACCGCCGGCGATCAGGGCCACGCTGATCGGCACCGCCAGCTCCGGCAGGACTTCGCCGGGACGCACGTCTTCAAAGCGCTTGGTGTTCTTCAAGGTCATATTTCCATCCCAGCTTGTCGTTATCGCTCAGCCAGTCGCCGAGACGTTCCAGGCACGCCGCCGAACCGCCGAGGGCAAGGCCCAGGGCGCGGCTCCAGTAGAGAAAACGGTGGATCGGGTAGGTCAGGTCGACGCCGATGCCGCCATGCACGTGCTGCGCGATATGGCCGATGCGGTGCCCGGCCTCGCAGGCCAGCCAGGCCGTGGCCAGCGCTTCCGAGGGCGCCGGCAGCCCGGCATCGAGGCGATAGCACAGTTGCCACAGGGTGCTGCGCAGGGTTTCGAGGGCGATATGGGCATCGGCCATGCTCATCTGCACCGCCTGGAAACTGCCGATGCGCCGCTGGAACTGCTCACGCTCGCTGACATAGGCCACGGTGCGACGGATCTGCTCCTCGCTGACCCCCAGTTGCAGCGCCGCCAGGGCGGCGATGGCGCGGGGTTCCAGCCAGTCGAGGGCACTGACCGGCAGCAGGTGGCCGAGGCGATAGCCTTCCACCCGCACATCGGCGACGGCTTCGCCGTGGGTCATCACCGCCGGGGTCAGTTGCACAGTGGGCGACTTGAGGTCGAGCAGGCACAGGCGTGGCTGACCGTGCAGCAGCACCGGCACCAGCGCCGCGCCGGACTGCACCGCCAGCGGCACCGCGGCGACACGGCCGTCCAGCACCCAGTCGGCGCCATTCGGCGTGGCCTGCAACTCGATACCACGGGCGGCATGCACGCCGTCCAGGGACAGGCTGAGCAGGGTCTGGCCACTGGCGGCCTGCTCGATCCAGGCCGCGTATTCATCGGCGGCGAAGGTCGCCAGGGTCGCCGCCACCAGTTGATGACGCCACAGCGGCACCTGGCCCAACCCGCGGCCCTGGGCCTGCAGCACCAGCATCAGTTCGGTCATGCCCAGGCCGCTGCCGCCATGCGCTTCGGGAATCGCCAGGGCGTGCAGGCCGGTTTCCCGGCACAGATCCCACAGCGCGGCCATCAGCGGCTCATCGCGCAGATCCCATTTGCGCAACGCATCGTCGTCACAGTGGTCGACGAACAGACTGTCGGCCATCTGCTCGATGGCGCGCTGGTCTTCACTCAATTCGAAATCCATGGGCGCTTACTCCCCGTCGGCCACGGGACGGAACAGCGGCAGGGTCTGCTGCTCGTCGAAGACCTGGAACTGCACCTGCAGGCGCTGGCCGATTTTCAGTTCGTCGCGCTTGACCCCGGTCAACCCGGCGATCAGGCGCACGCCCTCCTCCAGCTCGATCAGGCCGATCGGGTTGGGGTGATCGAACGGCGGCACCTCCGGGTAATGCATGACCACGAAGGAATACAGGCTGCCACGACCGCTGGCCTGCACCGTGTCCCAGTCGAAGCCATGGCACTGGATGCACACCGGTGCCGGCGGATGACGCAGGGTCGAACAGGCGGTGCAGCGCTGGATCAGCAACTTGTTCTCGGCACAGCCTTCCCAGAAGAAGCGGGTGTCGTCGCTGACGCCCGGCAATGGCCGCCTGGGTTTCTCCAGGGCCGCAGGCGGCTTGCCCGCCGCCTGCGCATTGGCCGGGCGGAACTTGAACACGCGAAACAGCAGCTCGCCCACCGGCTCGTCGCCGTCCGGCTTCTCGACGAAATGGCTCATCACCAGGGTGACGAAGAAGCCGGTGCCCAGGGCGGTGGTCTTCTCGTCGCCCACCGCGTCCAGGCGGGTGGTGTAGTACAGGCGCTCGCCAAGGTGCACCGGGCGCCTGAAGGTCAGCTCGGAGTTCACCGCCACCACCGAGGCGTAGCCGTAGCCCTCGATCAGCTTGAGCACTTCATAGGGGTTTTCGTCGGTGGAGCCCGGCGGGTAGTTGTTGGCGTGCAGGCCTTCCATGGTCCACACCTGGAGCATCGCCGGCGGCGCCACGATGCCGTCGTGCGGCCCTTGCAGGGCCGCGGCGGAATCGGTGTAGAGGGGGTTGTCCAGGCCCATGATCTCGCACCACTGGCGGATCATCGGCGCGTTGACTTCGTCCCAGGCATATACCCGACCGTATTCGCGCCCCACCAGGGCGCGCACGTCGGACAGCAATTGTGGATCAGCCACAGTCGTCTCCTGCAAAGTGAGGGCGGCCACCCGACGGCGCCGCCGTGGGGTCGATCAGGCCTGCGCCGCGGCGAGGAAGCTGGGGCGCTCGCCACCGCCGTGCAGCAGCAGGTTGCAGCCGCTGGCGTAGCTGGCCAGGGGTGAAGCGATGAACAGGCAGGCGTTGGCGATATCCGCCGCATCGGCCATGCGCCCGGCGGGAATGCCGGCGCCGACCGCGGCGATGCCGGCTTCGCTGCCGTAGTGCAGGTGGGCCTGGTCGGTGAGGACCAGGCCGGGGCTGACGGTGACCACGCGCACCTTGGGCGCCCACTCCACCGCCAGCGAAGTGACCAGCGCCAGCACCCCGGCCTTGGCCGCGCCATAGGCGGCGGTACCCGGCGACGGCCGCTGGGCCGCCACGCTGCCGATGAAGACGATGCAGCCGCCCTGCGCCTGCGCCTGCATCAGCCGGTTGGCGTGCTGGGCGACGTTCAGCGGGGCGATCAGGTTGAGGCGGATGATGCTCTCGTGAAACCGTGGCGACGCCGTGGCCGCATCCGCCGCCGGGGCGCCGCCGGCGTTGTTGACCAGTACATCGAGGCGGCCGAAATCGCGCTGGATGCCGTCGAACAGCGCCTGCAGCGACTCGGCATCGCGCACGTCGACCACGCGGAACGCCGCGCGGCGCCCGCCGCTGGCCGGCAGATGCTCGGGGGCGTTGCGGGCGCAGACGATGACCTCGGCGCCGGCGTCCAGATAGGCCTGCGCGATCCCCGCGCCGATACCCTTGGTCCCCCCCGTGACCAGGACCACCTTGCCCGTGTAATCAAGACCCTGTTGCTGCCCCATCATGTGTTCCTCGTTCGACTGACGAGGCTCACTCTAGGGGCATCGGGGCGGGCAAACTTCGTCTGAACGGACGATGAATCGGCACCTTCGCCGATCGACACTGCATGGCACTTTCACGCGCGAGAAGGCTTATGTCCGCTACCGACCTTTCCCCCCTGTTGCTGGAGTTTCCGGCCCCTGGCGTGGCCCTGCTGCGCCTTCATCGGCCGCAGGCGAGCAACGCCCTGAGCCTGGAGCTGCAGGCCTTGCTGTCGCAGCGCTTCAGCGAGCTGGGCAGCGATCCCGAAGTGCGCTGCATCGTCCTCACCGGGGGCGACAAGGTGTTCGCCGCCGGCGGTGACATCACCAGCATGGCCGGGGTCGGCCCGATCGACATCGTGCAGCGGCATACCGAGCGGGTCTGGGCGCCGATCCAGCACTGTCCCAAGCCGGTGATCGCCGCGGTGTGCGGCTATGCCTATGGCGGCGGATGCGAGCTGGCGATGCATGCCGACCTGATCGTCGCCGGGAAATCGGCGCGGTTCTGCCAGCCGGAGGTGCGCATCGGTATCATGCCGGGGATCGGCGGGACCCAGCGGTTGCTGCGGGCGGTGGGCAAGGTCAAGGCCATGCGCATGGCCCTGACCGGGCAGCCGATCACGGCGGAGGAAGCCTGGGTAGCGGGGTTGGTCAGTGACCTGGTGGACGACGACCGGGTGCAGGCCCATGCCCTGGAACTCGCGGTGAGCATCGCTGCGCTGCCGGCGTTGGCGGTGGAGCAGATCAAAGAAGTGATCCTGGCGGGGATGGATGCATCGCTGGAGTCGGCGCTGGCGTTGGAGCGCAAGGCCAATGCGTTGTTGTTTGCGTCGCGGGACCAGAAGGAAGGGATGCAGGCGTTCATTGAAAAGCGGGGGGCGCGGTTCGAGGGGTGTTGAGGTGTTCGGCTCCAAAAGGCTTTTGTCAGTGTCGGCCTCATCGCCGGCAACGCCGGCTTGTGTCTTCAGGACCTCTTAAAATCAAGGTGTGAGAGCGGTGGATGGCAGACTGGATGCCGGCGGTGCCCTAGAGCACGAGTGGGAGCATAGTCGCCATCCACCTCTCACTCTGACCCGAAGCCCGAACAGTTGAATGAGCCTGCAACTCGGAATC
>NZ_FZOL01000002.1:0-113282 GCF_900188455.1 Pseudomonas japonica
GACGGTGGATCTTGCCGCCGTCTTCTTCGATCAGCTTGGTGTAACGCTCAACCATGCCGCCGACTTGCTCGCTCTGGTCAGGGTGGACCAGGAAGATGATTTCGTAATGACGCATGAATGCTCCTTACGGGTTGTAGTCTGCCGACAAAGCGGTCAGACAAGGAGTGAATGACACTGTATGTCTTGTCCTGAACCAGGCACGTATGCCCGGGACAAGGCGCGCAATTGTAGAGAAGCGCGGTGGGACAAGCAAGGAGATTGGTGAAATATTGAGCAGCGCCGATAGAAGACCGGCTCAGGAACGATCGTGGGAGCGAGCAAGCTCGCTCCCACAGGGGATAGCAAGAACGGTTATTTGCCTGCCGAGCGCTGGCGAACCGCTTCGAACAGGCAAACCCCGGTCGCCACCGAGACGTTCAGACTGCTCACGCTACCAGCCATCGGCAACTTCACCAGGAAATCGCAGTGCTCGCGGGTCAGGCGGCGCATGCCCTTGCCTTCCGCGCCCATGACCAGCACGGTCGGCCCGGTCATGTCCTGCTGATACAGTTCCTGCTGCGCCTCGCCGGCGGTGCCGACGACCCACAGGCCGCGCTGCTGCAGCTTTTCCAGGGTCCGCGCGAGGTTGGTCACCGCCACCAGCGGGATCACTTCGGCGGCGCCGCAGGCGACCTTGCGCACCGCGGCGGTCAAGGTCGCCGACTTGTCCTTCGGCACGATCACCGCCTGCACACCGGCGGCATCGGCGGTCCGCAGGCAGGCGCCGAGGTTGTGCGGGTCGGTGACGCCATCCAGCACCAACAGCAGCGGCGCGCCCTCGGTGCGATCCAGCAGCTCGTCGAGCATCGCCTCGCCCCACACCTGGCTCGGGCTGACCTCGGCGACCACGCCCTGGTGCACGCCTTCGACCCAAGCATCCAGCTCGCGACGCTCGGCCTGGCCGACCGCCACGCGATTTTCCGTGGCCAGGGCCAGCAGCGCCTGGATGCGCGGCTCGCTACGCCCTTCGGACAACCAGATCTGCTTGACCCGCTTGGGGTGATGACGCAACAGGGCTTCCACGGCATGCACGCCGTAGATCTTTTCCAACTGACTCATGACTTGCCTTTGCTCTTGCGGGAAGAGGAACCGGATTTAGGCGGTCCCTTGCGGTGCTTGGTCGGCTTGTCCGACTTGCCGGACGACTTGCCCGAAGGCTTGCCGCTGGCATGGGCGTGCTTGGCATCGGACATCAGCGCCTTCTTCATTTCCCGGCTCTTGCGCACTTCGGCGTTGTTCGCCGCGGCATGGGAGGAGAAATACGCCTCGGAGGTCTCGCCCTTCTTGTTGCGACGGGCCGCACGCTCTTCCGGGACAGGCTCCGCTGCCTTGGCCTTGGCGCCCACGCCGATCTTCGCCGCCGGCGCCGGGGCCGCTGGCTCGGTCGAGCGCTGCTTGCGTCCGATCGGTGCCTTGAGGGCATTCTCGGACATCTCGAAATCGATCTTGCGCTGCTCAAGGTCGACGCGCATCACCCGCACTTCGACGGTATCGCCGAGGCGGAAGCTGCGACCGGTACGCTCGCCGGTGAGGCGATGGTGAACCGGGTCGAAATGGTAGTAGTCACCCGGCAGCGCGCTGACGTGGACCATGCCTTCGACGTAGATGTCGGTCAGCTCGACGAACAGGCCGAAACCGGTCACCGCGGTGATCACGCCCGGGAAGGATTCGCCGACGCGGTCCTTCATGTATTCGCACTTGAGCCAGTTGACCACGTCGCGGGTCGCCTCGTCGGCGCGCCGCTCGCTCATCGAGCACTGTTCGCCCAGTTGCTCCAGGGTGTTCTCGTCGTACGGGTAGATCCGCGCCTTGGGAATGCTCATCGCCCCGGCGCGCTTGACGTGCGGGGTGTCCTGGCGGGAACGGATCACGCTGCGAATGGCGCGGTGCACCAGCAGGTCCGGATAACGGCGGATCGGCGAGGTGAAGTGGGTGTACGCCTCGTAGTTCAGGCCGAAGTGGCCGTTGTTGTCGGCGCTGTACACCGCCTGGCTCAGGGAGCGCAGCATGACGGTCTGGATCAGGTGGAAGTCCGGACGGTCGGAGATATTGGCCAGCAGGGCCTGGTAGTCCTTCGGCGACGGACCGTCCTTGCCCTTGTGCAGGGACAGGCCGAGCTCGCCGAGGAAGGCGCGCAGCTTTTCCAGACGCTCCGGCGGCGGACCGTCGTGGACCCGGTACAGAGCCGGAATCTCATGCTTCTTGAGGAACTCGGCGGTGGCCACGTTGGCCGCCAGCATGCATTCCTCGATCAGCTTGTGCGCATCGTTGCGCACGGTCGGACGGATTTCCGCGATCTTGCGCTCGGCGCCGAAGATGATGCGGGTTTCCTGGGTCTCGAAGTCGATCGCGCCACGGGTATGACGGGCGGCCAGGAGCACCTTGTACAGCGCATAGAGCTGCTTCAGGTGCGGCACCACTTCGCTGTATTCCTCGCGCAGGGCACGGCCTTCGCGGGTGCGCGAGTGCTCGAGCATGCTGCTGACCTTGTTGTAGGTCAGCCGCGCGTGGGAATGGATCACCGCTTCGTAGAACTGGTAGTCGACCATCTGCCCGGACTTGTTCATGGTCATTTCACAGACCATGGCCAGGCGATCGACGTGCGGGTTCAGCGAGCACAGGCCGTTGGACAATTCCTCCGGCAGCATCGGGATCACACGCTCGGGGAAGTACACCGAGTTGCCGCGGACCAGGGCTTCGGCATCCAGCGCCGAACCGAGACGCACGTAGCTGGACACGTCGGCGATGGCCACGTACAGGCGCCAGCCACCAGAGAACAGGCGCAGCTTGCCGAGGCTTTCGCAGTAGACGGCGTCGTCGAAGTCGCGGGCATCCTCACCGTCGATGGTGACGAACGGCAGGTGGCGCAGGTCGATGCGCTTTTCCTTGTCCTTCTCTTCCACATCCGGCTTGAGCTTGCGGGCTTCCTTGATCACCGCTTCCGGCCAGACGTGGGGAATGTCGTAGCTGCGCAGGGCCACGTCGATTTCCATGCCCGGCGCCATGTAGTTGCCGATGACCTCGACGACATCGCCCTGGGGCTGGAAGCGCGGGGTCGGCCAGTGGGTGATCTTCACCTCGACGAACTGACCGATCTTGGCGCCGGCATTGCGTCCCGGGGTAACCAGCACTTCCTGCTGGATCTTCGGGTTGTCGGCGGTGACGAAGCCGATGCCGCCTTCTTCGAAATAGCGGCCGACGATGCTTTCGTGGGCGCGGGAAATGATCTCCACCAGCACGCCTTCACGGCGGCCGCGGCGGTCGACACCGGAAACCCGGGCCAGGGCGCGGTCGCCGTCGAACACCAGGCGCATCTGCGACGGGCTGAGGAACAGGTCTTCGGTGCCATCGTCGGGGATGAGGAAACCGAAACCGTCGCGGTGACCGGAAACGCGACCGAGGATCAGGTCGAGCTTGTCCACCGGGGCATAGGTGCCGCGCCGGGTGTAGATAAGCTGGCCGTCACGCTCCATCGCCCGCAGGCGACGACGCAGGGCTTCGATCTGGTCCTCGGTCTGCAGGCCGAATTCCTCAACCAGTTGCTCGCGCGCAGCCGGCGAGCCTCGTTCGGCGAGGTGCTGGAGGATCAGCTCACGGCTTGGGATGGGGTTTTCGTATTTTTCCGCTTCACGAGCGGCCTCGGGATCGAGGGACTGCCAATCGGCCATTAGGAGGGGTTCACCTTGTCTATATAAGGGTTAGTTTGGCATAGCCGTATTGAAACCGGAAATTTCAGCCTTGGACAGCCCCGCCAGGGACAGCCTGTTTGGCGTTTCTCGGCTGAGGTCGATCAACGGCTTGAATTTTTTAAGATTTTTTTCGGATGGGGGTTTACAGCCCCAGGGGGCATCCGTATAGTGCGCACCACAGCGACGGAGACCGTCGTTATAGTTGAGAAGCCGCACGATGTCACGCTGTAATGCATCGAAGCGAAATCAACGAAATGCCCAGATGGTGAAATTGGTAGACACGCCAGCTTCAGGTGCTGGTGACCTTACGGTCGTGGAAGTTCGAGTCTTCTTCTGGGCACCAATTTCAAATTTCAGATCACTGATCTGTTTATGCGACACGCTACACTGATCATGTTTCAAATGCTTCAAACTTTGCCCAGATGGTGAAATTGGTAGACACGCCAGCTTCAGGTGCTGGTGACCTTACGGTCGTGGAAGTTCGAGTCTTCTTCTGGGCACCATATTTCAAAGAAACCCGCGAAAGCGGGTTTTTTTATGCCTGTTATTCGGCAACCGCCCGCGCACTCCTCTCCCTCAGCGCTTCCTGTCACGAGATGACTCGATAGCCTGCTCATGAATTTCCCGTCATGCGGCCACTTGAGAAACAATTTCGTTTACCATTGTTTCCAAATATGTAGCCGTAAGCGAGGAACCACCCGCATGACGATCCGCCGTACCCCGATTCTGCGCGGCCTGGCCGTTTCCCTCCTTGGCCTGGTGCTCGCCACACCGGCCGCCCTGGCCGCCGACCCGGTGACCCTGACGCTCTACAACGGCCAGCACAAGGAAATCGGCGAGGCCATCGCCAAGGCCTACGAGGCCAAGACCGGCATCCATATCAATATCCGCAAGGGCAGCAGCAATCAGCTGGCCAGCCAGATCATCGAAGAGGGCGAGCGCTCCCCCGCCGACGTGATCTACACCGAGGAATCGCCTCCGCTGAACAACCTCGGCGAGCTGGGCCTGCTGAGCAAGATCGAACAGACCACCCTGGACGTGCTGCCCAAGGAATTCGTCGCCGCCAACGGCACCTGGATGGGCGTGACCGCACGCACCCGGGTGGTGGCCTTCAACCCGAAAGTGATCGACGAGAAAGACCTGCCGCCATCGGTCATGGACTTCGCCAACCCCGAGTGGGACGGCAAGGTCGGTTTCGTGCCCACCAGCGGCGCCTTCCAGGAACAGGCGGTGGCCATCCTCAAGCTCCACGGTCGCGAAGCCGCCGAGGAGTGGCTGACCGGCCTCAAGGCCTTCGGCAAGACCTACACCAACAACATGGTGGCACTGAAAGCCGTGGAGAACGGTGAAGTCGCCGCGGTGCTGGTGAACAACTACTACTGGTACGCCCTGAAAAAGGAACGCGGCCAACTGGATTCGAAGCTGTACTACCTGGCTGACGGCGATGTCGGCGGCCTGATGACCATCTCCGGCGCCGCCGCGGTCAAGGCCAGCAAGCATCCGCAAGAGGCCCAGGCCCTGCTCGCCTGGATGGCCAGCGAGGAAGGCCAGCGCGTCATCACCCAGACCACCGCCGAGTACCCGCTGCACAAAGGCATGGTTTCCGATCAGGGTCTGAAGCCGTTCGAAGAGCTGCGTCCGCCGCGGATCACCCCGGCCGACCTGGGCAACGCCGAGGAAGCGCTGGAACTCGAACGCGAAGTCGGCCTGCTCTGATGAGCGCCGCGCTTCCCGTGGCGCCGGCCACCGGCTTCGTGCCGCGGCGCAGGCGACCCTCGCTCTGGGTGGTCCTTCCGGTCCTGCTGCTGGTCGGCCTGAGCCTGCTGCCGCTGCTGTATGTCGCGCTGAAGACCTGGCAGGCCGGCTGGCACGAAGCACTGCGCCTGATCTGGCGCCCCTTCGTCTGGGGCCTGATGCGCAACACCCTGCTGCTGATGGTCGGGGTCACGCTGAGCTGCGCGCTGGTCGGTCTGTCACTGGCCTGGCTGCTGGAACGCAGCGACCTGCCGGGACGCCGCCTGTGGGGCGTGATCCTGTGCCTGCCGTTCGCCGTGCCGTCGTTCGTCAGCGGCTTCACCTGGGTGTCCCTGAGTCCGAAGTTCGAAGGGCTGTGGGGCGCCATCCTGGTGATGAGCCTGTCCAAGTACCCGCTGGTATTCCTCCCGGTGGCGGCGACCTTGCGCAACCTCGACACCTCGCTGGAGGAGTCGGCGCGAACCATGGGCTGCAATCGCTGGGCAGTGTTCCGCCGGGTCACCCTGCCGCTGCTGTGGCCGTCGGTGCTCGGCGGCTGCCTGCTGATCGCCCTGCACATGCTGGTGGAGTTCGGCGCGCTGTCGATCCTCAACCTGCAGACCTTCACCACGGCGATCTACCAGCAGTTCGAGCTGGAATTCAGCAACGCCAACGCGGCGATGCTTTCGGCGGTGCTGCTGTTGATGTGCCTGCTGATGCTCTGGCTGGAGCTGCGGGTACGCGGCAAGGCCCGCCATGTGCGAATCGGCCAGGGCGTGGCGCGGCGTGGCGCGCCGGTGCGCCTGGGGACGTGGATGCCGCTGGGCCAGCTGTATTGCCTGGGCCTGGCGATCCTCGGCAGCGGCATTCCCCTGGGCATGCTGGCGTACTGGCTGAGCGTGGGCTCGTCGGCGGCCTTCCCGGTCGCGGACATCAGCCGGGCGCTGTTCTCGTCGCTGTCGCTGGCCTTGGGTGGCGCGGGCGTCAGCCTGCTGCTGGCCTTGCCGGTGAGTTTCCTGGTGGTGCGCTACAAGGGCCGCCTGGCGATCTGGGCCGAACGCCTGCCGTACCTGCTGCATGCCCTGCCGGGATTGGTGATCGCCCTGACGCTGGTGTACTTCGCCCTGCACTACGTGCCGGCGGCGTACCAGACCACGGGACTGTTGCTGCTGGCCTATGCCCTGCTGTTCCTGCCCCTGGCCCAGGCGCCGGTACGCACCGCGCTGACCAAGGCCGCGCCGCAGCTGGAGGAAGCCGCACGGACCCTCGGCGCGACGCCCTTCATGGCGTTCTGCCGGGTGACCCTGCCGATCATCTTCCCGGCCCTGGCCGCCGCCTTCGCCCTGGTGTTCCTTGATGCCATGAAGGAGCTGACCGCGACCCTGCTGCTCAGCCCCACCGGCATGACCACCCTGGCCACCGAGGTCTGGGCGCACACCGCCAACGTCGAGTTCGCCGCGGCGGCGCCCTATGCGGCGCTGCTGATCCTGGTGTCCGGGTTGCCGGTGTACCTGCTGACCACCCGGATGTACCTGAACCGCGCCTGATCAGGCGCGGAACTGGCCCAGGCTGGCCTTGAGCTGGGCCGCCAGACCATCGAGGACCTTGCTGCTGGCGGTGGTCTGCATCACCACCTGGGCCGCCCGTTCGGCCTGGGCATGGATGTTCTCCACCCGCCCCCGCACCGCCTGCGCCCCCTGGGCCTGCTGCTCGGCAGCACGGGTGGCGAGTCCGATGGCCGCGTGCACCTGCTCCACCGACACCTGCACGGTCTGCTGCAGACGGGCATTGTCGCGCAGCACCAGCAAGCCTTCGCTGGCCTGACGACCGGCCTGGCTGATCGCCGCCACCGCCTCCTTCGCCCCCTGCTGCAGGGCACCGATATGCGCCTGGATATCGCCCGTGGAGCTCTGCGTCTTGCTCGCCAGGGCACGCACCTCGTCGGCGACCACGGCAAAGCCACGCCCGGTTTCCCCGGCCCGCGCCGCCTCGATCGCCGCGTTCAGGGCGAGCAGGTTGGTCTGCTCGGCGATGCCGTGGATCACCGTCAGCACCACTTCGATCTGCTCGCTCTGCTCGGCCAGGCGCTCGATGACTTTCGAACCGGTCTCCACCTGCCCGGCCAGGGCCTCAATCAGCTTGGCCACCTGGGCCGAACTGCGGCTGTTCTCATCGGTGGCCTGGCGGATGTCCACCACCTGCTGCAGGGCTTCCTGCATGGCACGGCTTTCCGCCTGGGCCTCGTCAGCCATGCTCGACAGAGCGCGCAGGCTTTCGGCCACTTCGTCGCGCTGCATCGCCGCGGCGGAGTCGGCACCGGCACTGTGCTGCGCCATGCTGCTGATTTCGATGCCAGTGCGCTGGGCCACCTCCCCGGCTTCACGCACGATGGGTTGCAGCTTGTCGACGAAGCGGTTGACCGCTGCCGCCATGTCGCCGATCTCGTCGCGACTGTCGATGGTCACGCGCTTGGTCAGGTCACCTTCGCCGGCGGCAAGGTCATCGAGCGCGGCGATCAGCAGGCGCAGCTTGTTCACCACACGGCGGCCGAGCACCACCGCGACCACCAGCAGCACGCCGCAACCCACCAGGGCCAGGCCCAGACCGATGCGCCAGCGCAGCGTGGAGGCAGCGTCCTGGACGCTTTGCGAGGTATTGGCTTTCATCTGCAAGGCACTGCCCTGGGCCGTTTGCAGACGGTTCTGCAGGGCCTTGGTGCTATCGGCGGCGGCGCTGGTCAGGCTGTCGGCGACCATCTGGTCGCCGCTGGCGATCAACGCGGAGAAACGCTTGTCCAGCGCCTGCAGTTCGGCATCCACCGACGCGGTGGAAACCCCCATCAGCACCTTGCCGATCTCCACACCGTTGGGGTTGATCGAGGCTTCGAGGAAGTACACCGACGGATCGTTGCGCGCGGCATCCAGGACCTTGTCCAGCGCCCGTTCGCCCTGGCCTTTTTCAAGCAGAGCCTGGTTGACCGGATTTTGACGGTTGAGATAGCGGGTCAGGTGTTCGCCTTCGGCGTTGTCATAGACCACGAACAGAACGTTGGGGTTGCGCTGGGCACGACGGGCGAACTCCGACAGGGTCGGTACGTCGACGTCCCAGATCGCCCGCGGTGCCACCGAGGCGAGCAGCTCGGCCATGTCGTTGGCCGAGTCGCGCAGGTTTTTCTCCAGGGTGGCGCGCAATTGCGCCTGTTCTTCTTCCAGACGCGACGACAAACCGGCGGTCAGGCGTTGGCGGGTACTTTCGGAAAGGCTGCTCAGCCCCGAGCTGACCTCCTTCGCAGCCTGGTCCAGCTCCGTCGCCAGTTTCTGGCTGTCGGTGCCCAGACGATTGCCCAGATCGGCTTCCAGTGCGGTGACCGTGCTGCGGGTCAGTACCACAGCGACCACCACTTGCACCAAAAGAGCGATACCAAGCGCCACAAAGACAGGCCGCAAGAGGCGGCTTCGTAACAATGAGATAACCGCAGACACAATAAATCCCTCTGCTTTTCGGAGCCATTACAGTGATGGCATCCCTGAAGGCAATTTCACAGCAAAGCTTGTGCCGCAGTGAGAGGGCAAAAACGCCAAAGGCCCCTGAAAAGGGGCCTTTGGCGTTGGGGCCGCTTTGCGACCCCAGTTGTTGCTATGTCAGCGAATCAGGCGAACGGGTGACGCAGCACGATGGTCTCGTTGCGGTCAGGGCCGGTGGAGATGATGTCGATCGGCGCGCCGACCAGCTCTTCCACACGCTTGATGTAGGCACGGGCGTTGGCCGGCAGTTCTTCCAGGGTCTTGGCGCCCACGGTCGACTCGGTCCAGCCCGGCATTTCCTCGTAGATCGGCTCCAGACCGATGTAGCTGTCGGCATCGGTCGGTGCGTCGATGACCGCGCCGTTCTCGTTCTTGTAGCCCACGCAGATGCGGATGGTCTCCAGACCGTCCAGCACGTCCAGCTTGGTCAGGCACAGGCCCGAGATGCTGTTGACGTCGATGGCGCGACGCAGGATGACGGCGTCGAACCAACCGCAGCGACGCGCGCGACCGGTAGTGGCACCGAACTCGTGACCGCGCTTGGCCAGGTAGGCACCGACGTCATCGAACAGTTCGGTCGGGAACGGACCGGAGCCGACGCGAGTGGTGTAGGCCTTGGTGATGCCGAGGATGTAGTCGATGTACATCGGGCCAACACCGGAACCGGTGGCGATACCGCCGGCGGTGGTGTTGGAGCTGGTCACGTACGGGTAGGTACCGTGGTCGATGTCCAGCAGCGAGCCCTGGGCGCCTTCGAACATGATGTCCTTGCCGGCGCGACGCAGCGCGTGCAGTTCGGCGGTGACGTCGAGCATCATCGGCTTCAGCTGCTCGGCGTATTCCATGCACTGGTCCAGGGTCTGCTGGAAGTCGATGGCCGGCTCTTTGTAGTAATTGACCAGCTGGAAGTTGTGGTAGTCCAGCAGCTCACCCAGCTTGGCGGCGAAACGCTCGCGGTGGAACAGATCGCCGACGCGCAGGCCGCGACGAGCGACCTTGTCTTCGTAGGCCGGGCCGATGCCGCGACCGGTGGTGCCGATCTTCTGCTCGCCACGGGCCTTCTCGCGCGCCTGGTCGAGGGCGACGTGGTAGGACAGGATCAGCGGGCAGGCCGGGCTGATGCGCAGGCGATCGCGAACCGGTACGCCCTTCTCTTCCAGCTTGACGATTTCACGCAGCAGGGCGTCGGGTGCGACCACCACGCCGTTGCCGATCAGGCATTGCACGCCTTCGCGCAGCACGCCCGAAGGAATCAGATGCAGCACGGTTTTCTCACCGTCGATGACCAGTGTGTGACCGGCGTTGTGGCCACCCTGGTAGCGCACTACGGCGGCAGCATGTTCGGTCAGCAGATCGACGATCTTGCCTTTGCCCTCATCACCCCACTGGGTGCCCAGGACTACGACATTCTTACCCATAACACTTGTCCTCATTCGCGCAAACTTGGCGCCGGCCACTGGGCCGGCGGCTAATCTCAGATGGCCAGTGGCAGAACCTGCCAGAGCCCGTTTTGCAGAATCAATTGCCGGTCGCAGTCCGCCTCGATGGCGGCAGTCAGTGGCTGGCCAGGCAGTGCCTGCACAACCCGTTGACCGTCACTGCGCAACTGGCAGACCAACTGCCACAGAGCCGCATCGCCGCTGTCGGGCATCCAGATCCCGCCAGTGGGCAATACGATCTCTGCCCGCCCCAGTGTCACAAGGGTCTTCAAATCCGTGGAGAAACCGGTGGCCGGACGTGCCCGGCCGAAGTCGGCGCCGATATCGTCGTAACGACCACCCTGGGCGATCGACTGGCCGACGCCCGGAACGAACGCGGCGAACACCACACCGGTGTGGTAGTGGTAGCCACGCAGCTCGCCCAGGTCGAAATACAGCGGCAGATCCGGGTAACGCGAGGTCAGCCGGTCGGCAATGCTCATCAGGTCGTCCAGCGCCGCCAGCACCGCCGCCGGAGCACGGCCCAGACGCACGCGGGCCGCTTCCAGCACTTCACGACCGCCACACAGCTCGGTCAGGGCGCGCAGCATGCCAGCCAGATCCGCCGGCAGATTGGCGGTCAGCGCCACGACTTCGTCGATGGCCTTGCGCTGCAGGGCGTCGAACAGCTGCTGCTCGACCGCGCCGGACAGGCCGGCGGCACGCGCCAGGCCACGGTAGATGCCGACATGACCGAGGTCCATGTGCACATCCGACACATCGGCCAGTTGCAGCATGGCCAGCATCAGGCTGATCACTTCGACGTCACTGACCGGGCTGGCATCGCCATACAGCTCGGCACCGAGCTGGATCGGGCTGCGCGAGGTCGACAGTGCCCGCGGCTGGGCGTGCAGCACGCTGCCGGCATAGCACAGACGGGTCGGACCTTCGCGGCGCAGGGTGTGCGCATCGATGCGCGCGACCTGCGGCGTGATGTCGGCGCGGAACCCCATCTGCCGGCCCGACTGCGGGTCGACCACCTTGAAGGTCCGCAGATCCAGGTCCTGACCGGCACCGGTGAGCAGCGATTCCAGGTACTCGATATGAGGCGTCACGACGAACTCGTAACCCCAACTCTGGAACAGATCCAACACCTGGCGACGCGCAATCTCGATGCGCGTCGCTTCCGGTGGCAGTACTTCTTCGATGCCATCTGGCAGCAGCCAGCGGTCTACCGTTGCCATTACGCCATTTCCCCTGTGGTCCGGGCGGCTTGCCCGCGGGCCAGCCGTGAGTGAAGCAGGTCCCGGCAAATCACGCGCGCAGCGCCGATTCCAGCGTTGCCGCAGTGCCGATACCCTCGTAGATCCTGTGCTGCGTCTTGCGTTGAATCATTCGATCTCGCAGACGCAAAAAAGCCGGGAATTTCCCGGCTGCCGCATCATACACCCGTTGTCTTGCAGAAATCACCCCGCCAGACGCATTAGCCGCCCAGCGGGGTGATCGGGTGTCACGGTTTCGCTTTGTTCATGAAGCGGAAGAACTCGCTGCTCGGGTCGAGGACCAGAACGTCGTTCTTGCTGCTGAAGCTTTCACGGTAGGCATTCAGGCTACGGTAGAACGCGTAGAAGTCCTGATCCTGGCCGTAGGCCTTGGCATAGATCGACGCTGCCTGGGCATCACCGTCACCGCGGGTCTCTTCCGACTCGCGATAGGCTTCGGCCAGCAGTACACGGCGCTGACGATCGGCATCGGCACGGATGCCTTCTGCCAGCTCGTTACCCTTGGCGCGGTGCTCACGGGCTTCACGCTCACGCTCGGTGCTCATCCGCTCGAACACGCTGCGGTTCACTTCCTTCGGCAGGTCGATGGCCTTGACGCGAACGTCGACCACCTCGATGCCCAGCTCCTTCTCCGCCATGCGGTTCAGCGAGCCGGTGATGTCCGCCATCAGCGCATCGCGCTCGCCGGACACCACTTCGTGCAGGGTGCGCTTGCCGAACTGGTCACGCAGGCCGCTTTCCAGACGACGGGACAGACGCTCGTCGGCGATCTGCTTCATGCCGGAGGTCGCGGTGTAGAAACGCTCGGCGTCCTTCACCCGCCATTTGGCGTAGGCATCGACCATCACCGCTTTCTTCTCCAGGGTCAGGAACCGCTGGGTCGGGGCGTCGAGGGTCATCAGACGGGCGTCGAACTTACGCACCTGGTTCACGTAGGGAACCTTGACGTGCAGACCGGGCTGGACATCCGCCTGGACCACACGACCGAATTGCAGGAGCACCGCACGTTCGGTCTGGGCAACGATGTAGAAGCTGTTCCAGGCGACGATGGCCAGGACGACGCCAACGATCAGGGCGATCAGCGATTTATTGCTCATCAGCGGCTCTCCCTGGTGCGCAGTTGCGGCTGTTGCTGTTGCAGATCCGAGGCACGGTTCACCGCGTCATTGACCGAAGTCGCGGGGACACTGACCGGTGCGTTGGCATTGCGGCTGCCATCGACCATCTTGTCGAGCGGCAGGTAGAGCAGGTTGTTCTGCCCGTCCTTGCCAGTGACCAGGACCTTGCTGGTGTTGCTGTAGACCTCTTGCATGGTCTCCAGGTACAGACGTTCGCGAGTGACTTCCGGCGCCTTGCGATACTCGGCGACCAGCTTGGTGAAGCGGTCGGCCTCACCCTTGGCGCGCGAGACGACTTCATCGCGATAACCGTTGGCATCCTCGATGATGCGCTGCGCCTGGCCACGCGCTTCAGGAACCACGCCATTGGCGTAGGACTCGGCCTGGTTGCGGGCGCGCTGCTCGTCTTCACGGGCGCGGATCACGTCGTCGAAGGCTTCCTGCACTTCACGCGGGGCTGCCGCGCTCTGCACGTTGACCTGGGTGACGGTGATACCGGTGCGATAGGTATCGAGGAAACGTTGCAGACGCTCCTTGATCTCGATGGCCATCTGCTCGCGACCCTCGGTCAGCACCTTGTCCATCGAAGTGGAACCCACGACGTGGCGCAGGGCGCTGTCGGTCGCGTGCTGCAGGCTGACTTCAGGCTGGTCGACGTTCAGCACGAAGTCCTGCAGGTTGCTGATCTTGTACTGCACGGTCAGCGGCACTTCGACGATGTTCTCGTCCTCGGTCAGCATCTGGCCCTGCTTGGTGTACGCACGCTCACGCGTGACGTTTTCCATGTACTTGCGATCGATCGGGGGGAAATAGATGTTCAGGCCCGGTCCGACGGTTTCATAGTACTTGCCGAAGCGCAGCACCACGGCCTGCTCCTGCTCGTCCACGACGTAGACCGCGCTGTACAGCCAGATAGCCGCCAACACGGCAAGACCAACGCCCAGCAGGCCAAAGCCGCCACCCTTGGGAAGGCTGTCGCCGCCACCACGTTTCTTGCCACTGCCGAACATGCCGTTCAGGCTATCCTGCAGCTTGCGGAAGGCCTCGTCGAGATCCGGAGGGCCTTTCTTGTCGCCGCCACCACCGCCACGGCGCCCACCCCAGGGATCCTGATTGTTCGAGTTGCCACCCGGCTCATTCCAAGCCATAGCGCTCTCCATCTGATAAAGCAAAGACGCGCCAACGGCGCGCCGTCCAATGCTACAGAATGCCTGTCACGGCCGCCTGACCGCGTCGTCAGGCTTTTATTGCAAAGTGTGTTGTTCGATGAACGCAACAGGCTCGAGCCCTTCGCGCGCCACCAGGCGGTTGAAGTCGGCCCGCGGCAGGCGCACGGCCAACAGGCTGCTGCCTTCCTCGTCATGCGCTTCGTTCTGCACGGCCCCCGCCGCGAAGAACTGCGCGCGCAAGCGCGCGTAACGCTGTTCCAGGCGCAGGGTACCGACAAAAAGATCGTCCCCCAGCAACTCGGCAATCGCCTGCCCCACCAGTTCAAGACCGCGACCTTCGCGGGCCGAAACCCAGACCCGCTCCGGCTTGCCATCGGCATTTCGCTGAATATGTGGCTCAATGCCTTCAAGCAGATCGAGTTTGTTATACACCTCGAGGATCGGCAAGCCTTCCGCACCGATCTCGCCGAGCACCGCCATGACCTGTTCGATCTGCGCCATGCGTTCGGGCTCGTGGGCGTCGATCACATGCAGCAGCAGGTCGGAATTGCTCGACTCTTCGAGCGTAGCCCGAAAAGCCTCGACCAGCTTGTGTGGCAGGTGACGAATGAAACCCACGGTGTCGGCCAGCACGATCGGCCCGATATCGGCCAGTTGCAGCCGGCGCAGCGTCGGGTCGAGAGTGGCGAAGAGCTGGTCGGCGGCGTAGACCTCGGAAGCGGTCAGCGCATTGAACAGGGTCGATTTGCCGGCGTTGGTGTAGCCCACCAGTGAAACCGAAGGCACATCGGCGCGCTTGCGTCCGCGCCGCGCCTGTTCGCGCTGGCTGCGCACCTTCTCCAGACGTGCCTTGATCTGTCGCAGGCGCACACGCAGCAGACGGCGGTCGGTTTCCAGCTGGGTTTCACCCGGACCGCGCAGACCGATACCGCCTTTCTGTCGTTCAAGGTGGGTCCAGCCGCGGACCAGGCGCGTGCTCATGTGTTCGAGCTGCGCCAGTTCGACCTGCAGCTTGCCCTCGTGGGTCCGCGCGCGTTGGGCGAAGATGTCGAGGATCAGGCCGGTACGGTCAAGCACGCGACACTCGAAAACGCGTTCGAGGTTGCGCTCCTGACTCGGGGTGAGGGTGTGGTTGAAGATCACCAGGTCGGCCTCTTCGGCCTTGACCAGGTCGCGCAGTTCCTCGACCTTGCCGCTGCCAATCAGAAACTTGGCAGTGGGCTGGTGTCGCGCCACATTGGCGAACGCGACGATATCGGCACCGGCCGACAGCGCCAGCTCCTGGAACTCCTGCGGGTCTTCGCGCGCCTCAGGGCTCTGACCTTCCAGATGAACGAGAACGGCTCGCTCACCACCACCGTGGCGCTCAAAGAACAAAGCAGGCTCCTATCAGGCGTTACCTGGCTCAGCGTCGCCGTGATCGGCATCAGCTGCGCTAGGCAGACGAATTGGACGGACCGGAACAACGGTCGAGATCGCGTGCTTGTAGACCATCTGGCTGACAGTGTTCTTCAGCAGGATGACGAATTGGTCGAAGGACTCGATGGTGCCTTGCAGCTTGATGCCGTTGACCAGATAGATCGAAACCCCGACTTTTTCTTTTCTCAAAGTATTCAAGTAAGGGTCTTGTAGCGAATGCCCTTTTGACATATGCCGCACTCCTGTAAGGATCAATAGTAAAAAAACAAGAAAACTGATGGCTCAAGCCGCCCCACCCCCAAGGATAGACGGCAATTGCGGGATTCAGCCCAATATGGAGACGGTCCCGAGGTATTTCAAGGTGCGAGACAGATTGTCGCAAGCCAGGCTGTCCAACCAGTGCACATCGGCCCAACTGCGCAACCAGGTGAACTGCCGCTTCGCCAACTGGCGAGTGGCAATGATGCCGCGCTCCTGCATTTCAACTGAAGTCAGCTTGCCATCAAGATGATCCCAGACCTGACGATACCCCACTGCCCGTATAGACGGCAGCCCCGCGTGCAAGTCACTTCGCGCACGCAGCAATCGGACCTCGTCAATGAAGCCCTGTTCCAGCATTTGTGTGAATCTTGCCGCAATTCGCTCGTGCAGAACCTGCCGGTCCCGCGGCGCGATGGCCAGGCTGGCGACAGTATAGGGCAATTGCCCCTGCCCAGAAGTGTCAGTGCTATTACTTTGCTCAGCTTGGCGCAAACGATGTGACGTCATCGTTGAACCGCTCACCCGATACACTTCAAGTGCACGGATCAGACGCTGCGGATCATTCGGATGAATGCGTGCCGCCGAGACCGGGTCCACGGCCGCCAGTTCGTCATGCAGTGCCTGCAGCCCCTGTTGCTGCGCCAGGGCTTCCAGTTCGGCGCGAACCTGGGGGTCGGCCGGCGGCATGTCCGCCAGGCCTTCCAGCAGCGCCTTGTAATAGAGCATGGTGCCCCCGACCAGCAGCGGGATCTTGCCACGGGCGGTGATATCGGCCATGGCCTCGAGGGCGTCGCGACGAAAATCCGCCGCCGAATAGCTTTCGGCGGGATCGAGAATGTCGATCAGGCGATGCGGATGCGCCGCGAGGATCTCCTTCGACGGCTTGGCCGTGCCGATATCCATGCCGCGATAGATCAGTGCCGAGTCGACGCTGATCAGTTCGCACGGCAGCACCTTGGTCAATTCGATGGCCAGGTCGGTCTTGCCCGCGGCGGTCGGGCCCATCAGAAATATCGCCGGAGGTCTGGAACCCGCCATCATCAACGACCGCGCAAAAACAGTTTGTCCAGGTCGTCCAGGCCCAACTGGGTCCAGGTCGGACGACCGTGATTGCATTGCCCGCTGCGCTCGGTGTTTTCCATGTCACGCAGCAGGCCGTTCATTTCCGGGATGGCCAGGCGTCGATTGGCGCGCACCGCGCCGTGGCAGGCCATGGTGCCAAGCAGCTCGTTCAGGTGCGCCTGGATGCGGTCGCTGGTGCCGTACTCCATCAGGTCGGCAAGCACGTCCTGCACCAGGCGATTGGCCTCGGCCTGCTTGAGCAGCGCCGGAATCTGCCGGATCGCCAGGCTTTCCGGGCCCAGGCGCTGCAGCTCGAAGCCCAGGCGCTGGAACCACTGCGCATGTTCCTCGGCGCAATCCGCTTCGCGCTGGCTCAAGGCCAGGGATTCAGGTACCAGCAACGGCTGGCCGCTCAGGCCTTCGCTGGCCATGGCGATCTTCAGGCGCTCGTACATGATCCGCTCGTGGGCAGCGTGCATGTCCACCAGGACCAGGCCGTGGGCGTTTTCCGCGAGGATGTAGATACCCTTCAATTGCGCCAATGCGTAGCCCAGCGGCGGTACATCGCTCTCGCTCTCGGGCAGGGCCGCGGGCTGCGCACCCGGCAGCGGGGAGAAGAATTCGCGATAGACCTCACGGCTCTCGCCAACGGCAACCGCCGGCGTCGGCCGTGGCGTGTAGTTGTACTGGTAACCCGCGCCGGAACCACCACCCGCCACACTGGTCTGAGGCGCGGCCACAGGCTGTTCGAGCACGCTGGCGGACAGGCGCATTTCACCCTGGGGCCCGAATTCGCCAGCCTGCAGACCGGTCGGCCGGGTGATTTCCGCGGTCGCCGCGGGGGCCGCCAACTGATCGTCCGGCCGCACATCGGCCAATGCCCGGTGCAGAGTGCCGTAGAGGAAGTCGTGAACCATGCGCCCATCACGAAAGCGCACTTCGTGCTTGGTCGGATGGACGTTGACGTCGACTCCGGTCGGATCGAGCTCAAGGAACAGCACGAAGGTCGGATGCCGACCGTTGAACAAGACATCGCGATAGGCCTGGCGCACGGCATGGGCAACCAGTTTGTCGCGCACCGCGCGGCCGTTGACGAAGAAGTACTGCAAGTCCGCCTGACTGCGCGAGAAGGTGGGCAGGCCGACCCAGCCCCACAAATGCAAGCCGTTGCGTTCGATCTCGATCGGCAGCGCCTGCTCGAGGAAGCCCGGGCCGCACACGGCTCCGACCCGCCGCGCGCGGGAGATCTCGTCCGGCGCTTCATGCAGGCTGAGAATGCTCTTGCCGTTGTGGCGCAGGTGAAAGCCCACGTCGAAGCGCGCCAGCGCAAGACGCCGGATCACTTCCTGGAGGTGGTCGAATTCGGTCTTTTCGGTCTTGAGGAACTTGCGCCGGGCCGGCGTATTGAAGAACAGGTCGCGGACTTCCACCGAAGTGCCCACCGGATGCGCGGCCGGCTGCACCCGTGGCGACATGTCGCGGCCTTCGGTTTCCACCTGCCAGGCCTGCTGCGCATCACGGGTACGCGAGGTCAGGGTCAGGCGCGCCACCGAGCTGATCGAGGCCAGGGCCTCGCCACGGAAACCCAGGCTCATCACCCGTTCCAGGTCCTCGAGGTCGCGGATCTTGCTGGTGGCGTGGCGGGCCAGCGCCAGCGGCAGATCGTCGGAGGCGATGCCGCTGCCGTCGTCACGCACCTTGAGCAGCTTGACGCCGCCCTGCTCCACTTCCACATCGATGCGGCGGGCGCCGGAATCCAGGCTGTTTTCCAGCAGTTCCTTGATCACCGAAGCCGGGCGCTCGACCACCTCGCCCGCGGCGATCTGGTTGGCCAGGCGCGGGCTGAGCAGTTCGATCCGGGAACCAGCACTCATGGCTGGGCCGCCAGGGTCGTGGCGGGAATATCCAGGTTCTGGCCGACTTTCAGCTCATCGCTCTTCAGGCTGTTGCTGCTGCGCAGCGCAGCGACGCTGACCTGGTAACGCACGGCGATCATCGCCAGGGTCTCGCCCGGACGCACCGTATGCTCCCGCGGGCCCTGGGCGATCTTGCCGGTGTCACGCAACCAGGCGATGTAGGTGCCCGGCGGCGGGTTCTGCTGGAAGAACTGCTTCACGCCACTGTGGATCGAACGCGCCAGCGATTGCTGGTGACTCGGCGTGGCCAGCTTGGCTGCTTCGTTGGCATTCGAAATGAAGCCGGTTTCCACCAGGATCGACGGGATGTCCGGCGACTTCAGCACCATGAACCCGGCCTGCTCGACCCGGCGCTTGTGCAGCGAGGTGACCCGGCCGATATTGCCCAGCACTTTCTGCCCGACATTGAGGCTGGAACTGAGGGACGCGGTCATCGACAGGTCGAGGAGAACGCCGGCGAGCATGCGGTCCTTGTCGTCGAGGCTGACGTTGCCGGCACCGCCGATCAGGTCGGAGCGGTTTTCGCTGTCCGCCAGCCAGCGCGCGGTCTCGGAGGTCGCGCCGCGATCGGACAGGGCGAACACCGAGGCACCGAACGCCGCCTTCGACGGTGCGGCGTCGGCGTGGATCGAGATGAACAGGTCGGCGCCTTTCTTGCGGGCGATCTCGGTGCGTTTGCGCAGCGGGATGAAGTAGTCGCCGGTACGGGTCAGCTCGGCGCGGAAGCCCTTTTCGGTGTTGATCTGGCGCTGCAGTTCCTTGGCGATCTGCAGGACGATGTCTTTTTCATGCTGGCCGCGCGAGCCCGAGGCTCCCGGGTCCTCGCCGCCGTGACCGGCGTCGATGGCGATGACGATATCGCGCTTGCCGTTCGGTACCGGTGGCAGCTTGATCGCTGGCTGCGCCGGGGTAACCGGCACGGCCGGGGTGGTTGGCGCGGTGGCGACCGGGGTCGGCGGCGCGGTCGCGGCCACGGCGTCGGCTTCCTGGTCGTACAGGTCGACCACCAGGCGGTTGCCGTACTGGGCGTTGGGCGCGAGGGTGAAGCTTTTCGGGGTGACGGCCTTGTTCAGGTCGACCACCACGCGCAGATCGGTGGGGGTCCGCTGCGCCGAGCGCACGCTGGTGATCGGCGTGTTGGAGGTGGACGCGCTCAGCGGTGCGGCCAGGGTGGCGCCATTGATATCGATGACCAGGCGATCCGGTGCGGTCAGGGTGAACACGCTGTGCTCCACCGGACCCGAGAGGTCGAAGACCAGCCGCGTGTTGTCCGGTGCCCGCCACAGACGCATGCTCTTGACCTGCGTGACAGCGAAGGCCTCAACGGTCACTGCCGTAAGCAGCAGTCCTACGACGGCAACCAGTGCGCGAAAGCGCATACCTTTCCCCATTTCTATTTGAATTCCAAGGCCAGAGCGGCACACCAGGCTTCACCGCGAGCACCTTGCGGCAGCAGGCTCAATGACCGGCCGCCCGCCTGGGGGCTTATGGTAATGGTCAGGTCCGGCTTTGGCAAAATGCCCTCACCCTTGTCCGGCCACTCGAACAGACACAAGGCATCACCCTCGAAGTAGTCGCGAATACCCATGAACTCCAGCTCTTCCGGATCGACCAGGCGATAGAGGTCGAAGTGAAATGCTCGGACTTCACCAATTTCATACGGTTCCACAACTGTAAATGTAGGACTTTTCACCGCCCCGGTATGTCCGAGGCCACGGATGATGCCCCGCGACAGGGTGGTCTTGCCCGCGCCGAGGTCACCTTCGAGAAAAATCACACCGTGGCCTTGGGTCACCCGGGCGATACGCGCACCGAAGTCGACCATGGCCTGCTCATCGGCCAGAAACAGGGTTATGCCTGACACGCTGAATGCTCCTCCAACAACTGACGAATAGATGGGACCAGGTCGTGCGCCGCCAGGCCACGGCCCTGGTCACCCAGGCGCTCACCGGCGCAGGCATGCAGCCAGACACCGAGGCAAGCAGCATCCCAGGCGTTCATGTCCTGGGCCAGCAAGGCACCGAGCACACCGCTGAGCACATCCCCCAGCCCGGCACCGGCCATGGCCGGGTGGCCGCGCTTGCACAGGGCCAGTTGGCCATGCGGGTCGGCGACCAGGGTACCGGCGCCCTTGAGCACGCAGACCGCGTTGTACTTGCGCGCCAGCTTGCGTGCTGCCCCCGGCCGGTCGGCCTGCACGGCCTCGGTGGAAACGCCCAGCAGACGCGCCGCCTCGCCCGGATGCGGAGTGATGACGCTGCCGCGAACCAGGGCCACGGGCGACGATGCCAGCAGGTTCAGGGCATCGGCATCCCAGACCTGCGGCAGGCTCGAACTGGCCACCGCCGACAACAGACTGCGCCCCCATGCCACCTGCCCCAACCCCGGCCCGACCACCAGCAACGTGGCGCGCTCGATCGGCGCCATCAGCTGGTTGGCCGAATGCACACCGAGGCTCATCACCTCCGGCAGGCGCGCCAGCGCGGCGGGTACGTGTTCGGGACGACTGGCCAGCGAGACCAGGCCGGCGCCACAACGCAATGCCGCTTCGGCGCTGAGCAGCACCGCACCGCCGGTGCCACGGTCGCCACCGACCACGAGGACATGGCCGAACTGGCCTTTATGGGCATCCACCGGCCGCGCGGGCAGGCGCGGAAGGACGTCGCGGGTGAGCACCAGGGGTTCGTGAGAAGGGTGTTTGGTCTGAGGCATGCGTCGTTGAGCTCCGATGTCTGGCAGAATTATACGCACCTGTCTCTTTATTGCCCTATTTCGCATGTCCGCTTCCATCGATCTCCCCGCCCTCGTCCAGTCGATCAAGAACTGGGGGCGCGAACTGGGTTTTGCCCACGTCGGCATCGCCGGCGTGGACCTGGCCGAGCACGAACAGCACCTGGAACGCTGGCTGGCCGCCGGCTACCACGGCGAGATGGACTATATGGGCGCCCACGGCAGCAAGCGCTCCCATCCCGACGAGCTGGTTCCTGGCACGCTGCGGGTGGTCTCGCTGCGCATGGACTACCTGCCTGGCGACACGCAGATGGCCCAGCGTCTGGCCCAGCCGGAAAAAGCCTACATCTCCCGCTATGCCCTCGGTCGCGATTACCACAAGCTGGTGCGCAAGCGCGTCCAGCACCTGGCCGAGCGCATCCAGAAAGAGATCGGCCCGTTCGGCTTCCGTGCCTTCGTCGACAGCGCACCGGTGCTGGAGAAGGCCATCGCCGAACAGGCCGGCCTCGGCTGGATAGGCAAGAACACCCTGCTGCTCAACCGCAAGGCCGGCAGCTATTTCTTCCTCAGCGAACTGTTCGTCGACCTGCCCCTGCCGGTGGACGAACCCCAGGCCAGCGAACACTGCGGCCGCTGCAGCGCCTGCCTGGACATCTGCCCGACCAAGGCCTTCGTCGGCCCTTACCAACTGGATGCACGGCGCTGCATTTCCTACCTGACCATCGAACTGAAGAACGCGATCCCCGAGGAACTGCGGGCGATGATCGGCAACCGCGTGTTCGGTTGCGACGACTGCCAAATCGTCTGTCCGTGGAACCGCTTCGCCAAGGACACCGCGGAGAACGACTTCAAGCCGCGCCACGGCCTGGACAACGCCGGGCTGGCGGAACTGTTCATGTGGGATGAAGAACACTTTCTCGCCAGCACCGAAGGCTCGCCCCTGCGCCGCGCCGGCTATGAGCGCTGGCTGCGCAATCTGGCGGTGGGCCTGGGCAATGCGCCCTCGACCATCGTGGTGCTGGAAGCCCTCAACGCACGCCGCGAGCATCCCTCCGAACTGGTCCGCGAGCATGTCGAGTGGGCGCTGCGCCAGCACGCCGAGCGCCAGGCCAGCCCCGCTTGATCAATGCTCGTCGTTGTAATGGAACTTGGGCATTTCCCAGTGGAAACGGATCGCCAGCAGGCGTAGCAGGAAACCGCCGAACAAGGTGATCAGGATCGCCTGCTCCGCCGGCAGCTTCAGATAGACGCAGCCCATGTAGCACCAGGCGGCGGCGAAGGACACGCTGGCGTACAGCTCGCGGCGGAAGATCAGCGGAATGTCGTTGCAGAAGATGTCCCGCAGGATACCGCCGAACACGCCGGTGACCACGCCGCTGATGGACGCCACCAGCATGCCGTGGCCCAGCTCCATCGCCGTCATGCAGCCAATCAGGGTGAAGGCCACCAGGCCCAGGGCGTCGAGCACCAGGAACAACGAGCGCAGGTGACGCATCAGAGGCGCGATGAAGATGGTCAGCAGCGCCGCGACGCTGGTCAGCACCAGGTATTCCGGGTGCTTGACCCAGGTCAGCGGGTAATGCCCCAGCAGCACGTCGCGCACCGAACCGCCACCCAGGGCGGTGACGCAGGCGATCAAAACCACGCCGAACCAGTCCATGCCGCGACGGCCGGCGGACAGGGCGCCGGTCATGGCTTCGGCGGTGATCGCGATGAGGTAGAGCATCAACAGCATGGTGCGAGTCCGGGAAAAAGGGGCGCGCAGTCTACCCAGTTGCTGCTGGCACCAAAAGGGGGCATCCCACTCGACTGACTCACCCTTGTAGGAGCTGGCTTGCCTGCGAAAGGACCGCGCAGCGGTCCCTGAGAGCAGTGAGATCCGGGACCGCTGCGCGGTGGTTCGTCACACAACAAGCCACACTCCCACGGGGCAGCGTCGCAGTCAGAACTTGATGAAATGCTCGCGATAGTGACGCAGCTCGGCGATCGACTCGCGGATATCGTCCAGCGCCAGGTGAGTGCTGCCCTTCTTGAAGCCATCCTTGACCTGCGGCGCCCAGCGGCCGGCCAGCTCTTTCAGGGTCGAGACGTCCAGGTTGCGGTAGTGGAAGTAGTTTTCCAGCCCACGCATGTGGCGATACAGGAAACGACGGTCCTGGCAGATGCTGTTGCCGCAGATCGGCGACTTGCCCTTCGGCACCCATTGCTCGAGGAAGGCGATGGTCTGCGCCTCGGCCGCGGCCATGTCGACGGTGCTTTCGCGAACGCGCTGGGTCAGCCCGGAAGCACCATGGGTGCGGGTGTTCCAGTCGTCCATGCGGGCAAGGACTTCGTCGCTGTGGTGGATGGCGATCACCGGGCCTTCGGCCAGGGTGTTGAGATCGCTGTCGGTGACGATGGTGGCCATCTCGATGATGACGTCCTGGTCAGGGTCCAGACCGGTCATTTCCAGGTCGATCCAGATCAGATTCTGTGGGTTCTGCATGGTTGGGCTCCTCGGTAGCTGCGCAGTTTAGCCTAGTGGAGCGTGCTAAACTCGACGCCGTTTCAACATCCCCGCTTTAACGACGAGACATTCATGGCCAAACGCCAGCTCAATCGCCGCCAGAACTGGCGCATCGAAAAGATCCAGGAAGAACGCGCTGCCCGCGCCGCGAAACGTGAGGAGCGCGCCCTGGAGGTGCTCGAAGGTGGCGATCTGGGCCCGGAACAGACCGGCCTGGTGATTGCGCATTTCGGTGTCCAGGTGGAGGTCGAGGCCGATGATGGCCAGGAGGCCGGCCAGGTCTTCCGTTGCCACCTGCGCGCCAACCTGCCGGCGCTGGTGACCGGCGACCGCGTGGTCTGGCGTGCCGGCAACCAGGGCATCGGCGTGATCGTCGCGCAACTGCCCCGCAGCACCGAGCTGTGCCGTCCCGACAGCCGCGGCCAGCTCAAGCCGGTGGCGGCCAACGTCGACCTGATCGTGATCGTCTTCGCCCCCGCGCCGGAGCCCCACGCCAACCTGATCGACCGCTACCTGGTGGCCGCCGAGCATGCCGGCATCCGTCCGTTGCTGCTCCTGAACAAGGCCGACCTGATCGACGAACAGAACGGCCCGGCGCTCAACGCCTTGCTGGCGGTGTACCGGCAACTGGGCTATCCGCTGCTGGAAGTGTCGGCGCACCACGGCAATGGCATGGAGCAACTGCAGAAGATGCTCGACGGCCATATCAGCGTGTTCGTCGGTCAATCCGGGGTCGGCAAGTCGTCGCTGGTCAACAGCCTGCTGCCCGAGGTGCAGACCCGGGTCGGCGCGCTGTCGGAATGGTCCGGTCAGGGTCAGCACACCACCACCACCGCGCGCCTCTACCACTTCCCCGGTGGCGGCGAGCTGATCGACTCCCCCGGCATCCGCGAATTCGGCCTGGTGCATGTCAGCCGCGACGATGTCGAAGCCGGCTTCATCGAGTTCGCCGACCTGCTCGGTACCTGCCGCTTCCGCGACTGCAAGCATGACCGCGAACCCGGTTGCGCCCTGCTCAAGGCCCTGGACGACGGGCGCGTCCAGCAGCAGCGAATGAACAGCTACCGCTCGATCATCGCCAGCCTGCCGCAGGACAGCTACTGAGTGCAAAGCGGTATTGCCCTCGCCGGGAATACCGCTTGTAGGCCTTATCTGTAGGACTGGTCACACGGAAACGTAGGACCGTTCTTTGTTTCCAGCCATCTATTGCCGGACTTGAGGAATTCACTGATCGTCGCCGCTTTCACCAGAAAGGACGCCTCGTGATGCCTGTATTCATCAGCTACCGCCACCCTGACCGCCTCGATGCGTTCGTGATCAACGAACGGCTCAAGCTCGAAGGTATCAATACCTGCCTCGAACTGTTCGACCCGCAGGCACAGCAGACCACCGACGATACCTGCACCCTGCTCAACACCAATATCAATGCCTGCACCCACATGATCACCGTGCTCGGTCAGGGTGGCCTGGATGAATGGTGGATTCCCTTCAGCCTCGGCAGCGCGACCCAACTGAACCGCCGGCTGGCCTTCTATCAATGCGAAGGCAGCCTGCCCGGCTATCTGGAGCGCTGGCCCAACCTGACCCGGCGCGAGCACATCGACCTGTTCGTCAGTGCCTACCATGACGAGCAGACCTTCCGCCGCGCCATCAGCAAGGATGCCGGCGAGACCAACCGCAACAATGCCGAGTTCTTCCACACCGACCTCAAGGCCCGCCTGCGCCGGGGATTCTGACGGCATGCAATACACCGCGTGCCTGCACTGCCGCTGTAGGCGCGTGGACAGATGACAGTCCCATGAAAAACGCCCGCCGGGATCACTCCGGGCGGGCGTTTTTGCTTGCCTGACGCTTATTGCTGCTTGCCAGGCTCATCCATCTTCAAGGTACCGTCCTCGAAGATGTTCAGCTTCTGGCGCAACTCCTGAGGCTGCAACGGCTCGGGTTCGGGCTGTGGTACCGCCGCACCCGGTGCCGCAGGCGTGCCATCCGGGTTGGTCGCGGGCGCCTGGTTGTCCGGCGCCGAATGCTCGCCTTCGATGGCCCGCTGCGCCTTCTTGGTCAGCACGACGATGTCGATGCGCCGGTTGACCGGATTCAGTGGATGTTCGCGGTCGAACAGCGACGACGAGGCATACCCCACCACCCGGGCCACCTGGCCATCCGGGTAGCCACCGGCGACCAGCGCGCGACGCGCGGCGTTGGCACGGTTGGCCGACAGCTCCCAGTTGCCGTATTCACCACTGCCAGCATAAGGCTTGGCGTCGGTGTGGCCGCTGACGCTGATCTTGTTCGGCACCGTCTTGATGGTGTCGGCCATGGCCAGCAGGATGTCTTCGAAGTACGGTTTCAGGCGCGCGCTGCCCAGGTCGAACATCGGCCGGTTCTCGGCGTCGACGATCTGGATGCGCAGGCCGTCCTGAGTGATCTCGAAGAGGATCTGGTCCTTGAATTTCTGCAGATCGGGGCTCTGCTCGACCTTGTTCTGCAGTTCCTGCAGGACCAGTTCGAGACGCTCGCGCTCCACCTGCTCGGCCAGGTTCTCGGCCTGCTCGGGACTGACGATGCTGCTCTCCGGCGTCGGCTCGGCCTTCTGCTCGGGGTTGATGGTCTTCTCCGGCGCCAGCTCCGGCGAACCGCCAAGATCGATGATGTAGGGCGTGCCGCTTTCGGAGAACCCGATCGGGTCCTTGAAATAGCCGGCGATGGCGATCTTCTGTTCTGGCGTGGCCGTGGACAGCAGCCAGAGCACCAGGAAGAAGGCCATCATCGCCGTGGCGAAGTCGGCGAAGGCGATCTTCCACGCACCGCCGTGGTGACCGCCGCCGAAGCGCTTGACGCGCTTGATGATTATCGGCTGATTGTTTTCCATGGATCAGCGACCGCGGACCGCTTGTTCCAGCTCGGCGAAGCTCGGACGGTGCTTCGGATACAGCACCTTGCGCCCGAACTCGACCGCCAGCGACGGCGGCATGCCGGAAGCCGAGGCCACCAGGGAGGCCTTGATCGCCTCGTAGGTGTTCAGTTCTTCCTTGGCATCGTGGGCCAGCGAGTTGGCCAGCGGGCCGAAGAAACCGTAGGCCGCGAGAATACCGAAGAAGGTACCGACCAACGCCGCACCCACGTGCAGGCCGATGGACTTCTGGTCACCGTCACCGAGGGACGCCATGGTCACCACGATACCCAGTACCGCCGCGACGATACCGAAGCCTGGCATGCCATCGGCGATGCCGGTCACCGCATGGGACGGGTGCTCCAGCTCTTCCTTCAGGCTCAGCAGTTCCATGTCGAACAGGCCTTCCAGCTCATGGGGCGCCATGTTGCCGGTGGACATGATGCGCAGGTAGTCGCAGATGAACGCGGTCATGCGCTCGTCTTTCAGCACGGCCGGATACTTGGCGAAGATGGGACTGGCGGCGGCATCCTCGATGTCGCCCTCGATCGCCATCATGCCTTCGCGGCGGCTCTTGTTGAGGATCTCGTAGACCAGGCCGAGCACTTCTATATAGAAGGCATGGGAAAAGCGGCTGCTGAACATGCTCAGCGACTTTTTCACCACATGCATGGTCATGTAGCCGGGGTTGGCCTGGAGGAATGCACCGAACGCAGCGCCGCCGATGATCAGCACCTCGAAAGGCTGGATCAGAGCCGCGATCTTGCCGTGGGAGAGCACGTATCCGCCAAGCACGCTCGCGAATACGACGATGATGCCGATAATTTTAGCCATAGATAGAAAGCACTTACTGTCGGGTCTCGGGTCGGGGACGGAAGTTCGTAAAACTCTTCTTCTACTTATCGGCAGTTCTGCGCCAGACTATAGCCAGTCAAGGCGAAAAGCCAGCTTGGCCCAATTCCAGCATGCCTAGTGAAACCATCGTGCCAACTACGAATCCGAAGACTCTCGACGCCTGGATCAAACTACTGGATGGCACTCACCTTCCGGTTCCCTGCCATAGCCACGACCGTGTAAAAACCGCCATCGCGGACAGTCGCCGGTCGCTGCGCGACATTGCCGAAGTCATGCAGGATAGTCCGGCTTTGGTGCTCAGTGTGATGCGCGAAGCCAATCGCCATACCCACGCCAGCATTGCCGAGCCGGCGGAAAACCTCGAAGTTGCGCTGAATCGCCTGGGCCTGGCCCGCGTCGAGTCGCTGGTGGAGCGCCTGCCCACCGCGCCGGTCAACGAAATCCCCCTGGCCCTGCGCCAACTGCAGATGATCAGCCAGCATGCGAGCCAACAGGCCAGCGGCATGTTCGCCAGCCGTCTCGCCCGCCTCTGGCAGGACATTCACTGGGGCAGCCTGCTGTTTCTCGCGCCACTCTGGCCGCTGGCCCTGACCCACCCGCAATTGCTGGAGGAGTGGGAACTGCGCGTGGTGCACCGCGGCGAACCGGCGCCGAAAGTGGAGCGGGAACTGTTCGGCGTGCGCCTGCTCGGCCTGTGCCAGACCCTGGCCGAGTTCTGGCGCCTGCCGACCTGGGTCACCCAGGGTTATCACCTGCTGCAGGAAGAACGCCGGCTGCTGGTCAAGGTCATGCACATCGCCCGCGACCACAAGAGCCCGCTGCGCCAGCAACAGCACCTGGACGCCGATCCGGCATTGCGCCGCTGGCTCAATCACCCGGCCAATACCGTGCTGCTGGCCAACGGCCTGGCACTGGCGTCGCAGCATGCATGGACCGGCACGCACATTCAGCGCTGGCAACAATTGATCGCCCTCTATCTGCAGGTGCCGCTGGAGGATGTCCAGGGCCAGAGCCACCAGCAGGCCGCGCAGAGCGCACGCAAGCATGCCCTGGAGGAGGTGTTCCATCCGGCGCAGATGCTGCTCTGGCCATGGGATACCTGCTACGTTCCCCGCGGCATGCAGCAGGCGGGGACGCCGGACACCAAGGCCCTTGGCGACTGGCGCAAGTTCTGCACCGAACTGCTCAGCGAACCCAGCCCGTTCTCCAATGCCATGCACCTGACCGGCTATGCCCGCGACGCCCTGCAAGCCTGCGGGATGAAACGGATCCTGCTGCTGATGAGCGACAAGACGCAGAGTTTCCTGCGCGTCCATCAACTGGCCGGGATACCGGCGCAGGCGGCCAACCTCACCGTGCCGGTGACCCAGAGCAAGCTGCTGCAGCGTCTGCTGGCGCAATCGGCGCAATTGCGCCTGACCCCGCAGAACCACGCGCAGTTCTCCGCCCTGCTGCCCGCCAGTCTGCGCGCGCTGTTTCGCGGGGAACACCTGCTCCTGCGTTCACTGTCGAACAACGGCAAGGTGGTGATGGTGCTGATGGCCGACCAGGGAGGCGGGCCGTTCTCGGAAGTCAGTGTGCAGGCCTTCGCCAAGACCGCGCAGTGCCTGGAACGCGCCCTCGCCACCTTCAGCAACCGCAGCGCCTGACCCTGCGCTACAATCGCCCCCCTCTGATCCGATCTGGAGTATCTGGATGACCGACTTCTCTGGCTTGCCCCTGGTGATCGAACCGGCGGACCTGCTGCCACGCCTCGACTCGGCGGAACTGATCCTGGTCGACCTGACCAGCGTCAATCGCTACGGCAGCGGCCACCTTCCCGGTGCCCGTTTCGTCGATCCCAAGCGCACGCAACTGGGCCAGCCACCGGCACCGGGCCTGGCACCGGCCAAGGCCGAGCTGGAAAAGCTGTTCGGAGAACTGGGCCATCGTCCCGACGCCACCTATGTGGTCTACGACGATGAAGGCGGCGGTTGGGCCGGGCGCTTCATCTGGCTGCTGGATGTCATCGGCCACTCGCGCTACCACTACCTCAATGGCGGGGTGCAGGCCTGGCCGGCGAACAAGCTGAGCACCGACGTCCCGGCCAGCGCTGGCGGCCCCGTCAGCCTGGTGCTGCACGACGAGCCCACCGCCACCCGCGAGTACCTGCAAAGCCGTCTCGGCGCCGCCGACCTGGCGATCTGGGATGCACGCAGCCCCGGCGAATACCGCGGCGAGAAAGTCCTCGCCGCCAAGGGCGGGCACATCCCCGGCGCGGTCAACTTCGAGTGGACCGCCGGCATGGACCTGAACGACGCCCTGCGCATCCGCAAGGACATGCCGCAGATCCTCGAACAGCTCGGCATCAGCAAGGACAAGGAAGTGGTCACCCACTGCCAGACTCACCACCGCTCGGGCTTCACCTATCTGGTGGCCAAGCACCTGGGCTACCCACGGGTCAAGGCATACGCCGGCTCCTGGGGCGAATGGGGCAACCATCCGGACACGCCCGTCGAAGTTTAAGGAAACCCAATGAAATCCCGCTTGTTCATCATCAGCCAGTACCTGCTGCCCCATCACCTGCTCTCGCGTCTGGCCGGCTGCATCGCCGAATGCCGCGTGCGCTGGTTCAAGAACGCCTTCACCACCTGGTTCGCCAAGCGCTACCAGGTGGACATGTCGCAGGCCCTGGTCGAAGACGTCACCGCCTATGAACACTTCAACGACTTCTTCACCCGCGCCCTGAAACCCGGCGCACGCCCGCTGGACCCGACCCCCGGTGCGATCCTCTGCCCGGCCGATGGCGCGATCAGCCAGCTCGGTCCGATCGAGCACGGCCGCATCTTCCAGGCCAAGGGCCACAGCTTCAGTGCCCAGGAACTGCTCGGTGGCGACCCGGCCAATGCCGCGCCGTTCATGGGTGGCGAATTCGCCACCGTGTACCTGTCGCCGAAGGACTACCACCGCGTGCACATGCCGCTGGCCGGTACCCTGCGTGAAATGATCTACGTGCCCGGCCGGCTGTTCTCGGTGAACCAGACCACCGCGGAAAACGTCCCGGAACTGTTCGCCCGCAACGAGCGCGTGGTCTGCCTGTTCGACACCGAGCGCGGTCCGATGGCCGTGGTACTGGTGGGGGCGATGATCGTTGCCTCGATCGAGACAGTGTGGGCCGGCCTGGTCACCCCGCCGAAGCGCGAGCTGAAGACCTTCCGCTATGACGAAGCGTCCCGCGCGCCGATCCATCTGGAGAAAGGCGCGGAACTGGGTCGTTTCAAACTGGGTTCGACCGCCATCGTGCTGTTCGGTCCGGAGCAGGTGAAGTGGGCCGAGAGCCTTGGTGCCGGTTCCGCGGTATCCATGGGCCAGTGCCTGGCGCTGCCGCAAGCCTGACCGGATTCTTTGGGGCTGCAAAGCAGTCCCCAGAAAAGCAAAACCGCCCCCGGAACAGGGGGCGGTTCTTCAACCTGACGCCTTACTCCAGATGACTGCGGAAGCCGATCGGGCCTTCATTGTCATAGGTGTTGGTGCCGTCGAGGCTCTTGCCGCCATCGTTCGACTTGACGCTCAGGGCGACGACGCTCTGATTGTCACGACCGCCGATGACCCATTCGCCACCCGGATGCCAGGGTGCGTCGTTGCCGCCCCACTGGTTCTGGACTTCGTAGCGGTTCTGCGCAACACGCTTGGCCTTGAAGCCGATCGGGCCTTCGCCCGAGTAGGTCATGTTGCCCTTGAAGGTCACGCCGCCATCGCCGGAACGGATATCGATGGCCACCACGTGCTGATTGTCCCGCCCACCGAGCTTCCAGGTTCCACCTGGATGCCACGGTGCACTGTTACCACCCCATTGGTTCTGAACTGCGTACTTGTTCGTAATCGCCATGAACTTCATCTCCTTGAAGTTGCTGGTGGGGACCGGCCAGATTCCGGACCGGCCGCACGGCCCTCGGGATCGGGCCGTACGCGAGCAAGCCTAGACGCAGGCTAAAGATCGTCAGGGAACAAAGGACGAATGGTTAGAACCATTCGTACTATCACGCATTGCCTTCGCGATCACGCATGCCCAGCAGGTAGAGCACACCGTCCAGGCCCAGGGTGGAAATCGCCTGCTTGGCCGACTGACGCACCAGCGGCTTGGCGCGGAAGGCCACGCCCAGACCGGCGATGCCGAGCATCGGCAGGTCGTTGGCGCCATCGCCCACGGCAATGGTCTGCTCCATCTGCAGGCCTTCCTTCCGCGCCAGCTCGGCAAGCAGATCGGCCTTGCGCTGGGCATCGACGATCGGCTCGACCGCGACACCGGTGACCTTGCCGTCGACCACTTCCAGCTCGTTGGCGAACACGTAGTCGATACCCAGCTTGGCCTGCAACTGCTTGGCGAAGTAGGTGAAACCGCCGGAAAGGATGGCGGTCTTGTAGCCCAGGCGCTTGAGTTCGGCGAACAGGGTCTCGGCGCCTTCGGTCAGGCGCAGCGAAGCGCCGATGGCGTCCAGCACGTTGACGTCCAGGCCCTTGAGCAGCGCCAGGCGCTCCTTGAAGCTGGCACGGAAATCCAGCTCGCCGCGCATCGCGCGTTCGGTGATCTCCGAAACCTGCTCGCCGACGCCGGCGGCCTTGGCCAGTTCGTCGATCACTTCCGCCTCGATCAGCGTCGAGTCCATGTCGAACACCGCCAGGCGGCGGTTGCGACGGAACAGCGAATCCTGCTGGAAAGCGATATCGACGCTCAGTTCCTGGGCAACGCTGAGGAACTCGGCACGCAGCGCCTGTGGATCGGCCGGCTCGCCGCGCACGGAGAATTCGATGCAGCCCTTGCTCTGCTCCACCGGGGTATCCAGGGCCACACGACCGGACAGGCGGTCGATATGGTCGATGTTCAGGCCGTACTTGGCGGTGATGGAACTGACCCGCTGCAGTTGCTCGGCGGTCACCTTGCGCGTCAGCAGCGTGACGATGTGCCGAGGCTTGCCCTGGTTGGCCACCCAGTTGCGGTAGTCGTCCTCGGACACCGGGGTGAAACGCACCTGCTGGTTCAGCTCGTAACCGGTGAACAGCAGGTCCTTGAGCACCGAGGAGCCCTCGTCGGTACCAGGAATCTCGACGAGGATGCCAAAGGACAGGGTGTCGTGGATCACCGCCTGGCCAATATCGAGGATGTTCACACCGCCACGGGCAAGAACGCCGGTAATGGCCGCGGTCAGACCCGGACGGTCCTCACCGGTGATGTTGATCAAGACGATTTCGCGCAAGACGGGCTCCAGGACGTGCAAAAAATGCGCATTCTACCGCCTTTTGCAGACCATCGGGCGCAGTCGATACTTTGCCGCCCGAGGGGCGCTCGCTATACTGCGCAGCAATTTCTCCGTCATAAAGAGCCGCGCTCAGTGAACCGGCCCACGCCCGTCAAAACCGACAATTTCTTCCTGCTGATCTTTCATGCCCTGCGTCAGCGTCGCGTGCCACTGGCACTGCGCATCGCCTGCCACAACATCTTCCTGGTGGCCCTGGCGCTGGTGATCTACGCCTGCGTGATGGGTTTGCAGTTCAAGGAAGCCATGCATGAGCAGGCCGACGCCCTGGGGCAGAGCCTGACCACCCAGACCGCCACGTCCGCTACCGAACTGCTGGTGTCCAACGACATCCTCAGCCTCAACGTGCTGCTCGGCAATCTGGTGAAGAACCCGCTGGTGGCCCACGCCGCCATCTACAGTGTGGACAACCGCATCCTCGCCGAGGCTGGCCAGCGTCCGAAGAACAGCCTGCTGGGTGAGGCCGAGGGCCTGTACCAGACCAAGATCACCTTCCAGGACGTCACCGCCGGGCAGTTGCGCATCAGCCTGGACATGAGCCAGTTCCAGCAACCGATGACCATCAGCATGCAGAGCATGGGCATCCTCGCCGGTATCCTGCTGGCCCTGGCGTTGACCATGAGCCTGCGTCTCGGCCGCTACGTTTCCACCCCGCTGCTGCAACTGCGGGTGTGGCTGCGCGACCTGGACGAATACACGCCGGCCACCGAACGCCAGGACGAAATCGGCGACCTGGCCCGGCAACTGCACGCCCGCTTCGCCCCACCACCGAAGGCGGTCGAGCCGGAGCCGGAAATCGAAGAGTCATTCGAAGAAGAACGCGAGCCTTTCGAGATTCGCGACCTGCGCGATCCGGACTTCGACGAAACGCCCGCCGTGGTTCGCCCGAAAACGCGCAGCGTGGAAGCCGAGGAAGACGAGGACGACGACGCCTTCGCCGACCTGGGTGACGTGGCGCCATCCACCAGCACCGCCGCGGTCAAGCCGGTCGCACCGCGCGAGCCGCAGAAGAGCGCCGTCCTCGCCGTGCAACTGGGCTCCCAGGAACAACTGCGACGCCTGCCGCGTGCACGCCTGACCGAACTGCTGGACCGTTACCGCGACTGCCTGGAACAGGCCGCGTCGCTGTACGAAAGCGAGGTGCAGACCCTCAATGACGGCAGCACCCTGCTGCTGTTCCACAGCCAGGACAGCGGTGAGGACTACCTGACCAATGCCATTTGCTGTGGCGAACTGCTCCGAGCGCTGGGCCATGCCCTGCAGGTGGAAGTGGCGGACAGTGGCATCACCTTGCAACTGCAATTGGGCCTGGCCCTGGGCGAAGACCTGCACGGTCTCAGCCAGATCGACCTGCTGCTGACCGAGAAGGCCCAGGACGCCCTGGCCCTGTCGCAGCACAGCCGCAACCTGCTGCTGGTGGAGCGACCGGTCAGTGACGATGCGCTGATTCGCCAGCGCGCGCGGATTCGTCCGATCGCCAGCCCGGAAGGGGCTTGCTGCGTGGAGCGCCTGATGGAGCCGTACCCGTCGATGCTGGAACGGCAACTGGCGCGGATGCATGAGCGGCAAGTAAAAAGCTGACCGGCTGGCTGCACGCCGAGCGGGCTTTGCCCGCGAAAGGACCGCGCAGCGGTCCCAGACGGCAGCGCTATCAGGGACCGCTTCGCGGTCCTTTCGCAGGCAAGCCAGCTCCTACAGGGCTCGCGCCAGCAACAAAAAAGCCCGCATCGCTGCGGGCTTTTTCATGTCTGCTCGACTCAGAAGCGGAACACTTCCAGGTCGGTACGGATCGGCGAAGCGATCGGAATCTTCGGTTTCTCCGGCTCCTTGCGCACCTGCACCGGCGCAGCCGGCTTCTTCGGCGGCGCTTCCTCGGCGATCGCCGGCTGGTTGGCCAGCGGCTTCACCGCGGTGCTCAGTTGCTCGGCCAGGCGCTGCAGCAACTGGCCCTGAGCCTGTACCTGCGACGCCGAGGTACCGCTGTGGGGCTGTTCGAGGTGGATGATACGGTTGTCACGCACCTGACCACGACGGTCGAGCAAACGCCACTGCACATCGAGAATCGCCGGCTGGTTCGCTCCGGAATCCAGGCGCGTGATCGACAGCAGAACCTGCACGTCGGGATTGAAGCCGGTGCTCGCCGGGGCCAGGACCACGCGCTGGCTGTCCAGGCGCCAGGCCAGCTGACGCACCAGCAGTTGATCGATATCGGCGGACAGGCTGCCCGCCCAGCGACCGTCGGTCGCGGCAGTCAGGCTACCGTCGGTCTGGCGCTGCAGCAGGGTTTCCCGTTGCAGGTAGTCGGCGACCGAAACCGGCCCCAGCACCACCGCCATGCCGGCGCTCTGCTTTGGCTGCCCCGGCTCGCCGCTGTCGAGCTGATAGAGCGCGACCGGCTGGTGCATGCTGCACCCCGCCAGGCCCAGGACGCCCGTCAGCAATAGAACAAATGGAAGGCGCAGAAAAGTCATCATCCCATCCAGGCGGCCACCATACGGCACCGCAGTGATACTCAAGAATTCATTCGGGCACCCGGCCACGCCGGCGCCGCAAGGGGGCTATCATCCGCGAAAATACGCGCTGACTCCAGTATTTACGCCCGGAACGTGTGGGAAATTACCGTTTCCGGGCGTGTAAAACACCTACTCGGGACTATCGACCAACAACGCGTCGACCCGCTGGAAGCCCCGTGGCAGCTTGTTGCCACGGCGTCCGCGCTCGCCCTTGTAGTGCTCCAGGTCCTCACCCTTGAGTGACAGGGTACGCTTGCCGGCTTGCAATACAAGGGTCGCCCCGTCGGAGAGCACCGCCATGTCCGTGACATATTCCTCACGGCTGGCAACCCGATCGCCGGGGATGCCGATGATCTTGTTGCCCTTGCCTTTGCCCAGTTGCGGCAAGTCGCTGATCTTGAACACCAGCAGACGACCTTCGGTGGTCACCGCCGCCAGCCAGTTCAGCTCGCGATCGGCCACTGGCCGTGGCGCCAGCACCTTGGCCCCGTTGGGCAGGCTGAGCAGTGCCTTGCCGGCCTTGTTCTTGGCTTGCAGGTCTTCGCCCTTGACCACGAAGCCATAGCCCGCGTCGGAAGCGATGACATACAACGCCTCGTCGTCCGGCAGCAGCACGCACTCGAAGGACGCTCCCGGTGGCGGGGTCAGGCGGCCCGTCAGCGGTTCGCCCTGCCCCCGCGCCGACGGCAGGGTGTGCGCCGCCACCGAGTAGCTGCGTCCGGTGGAGTCGATGAACACGGCGAACTGGTTGGAACGCCCCGCCGCCGCCACCTTGAAGCCGTCACCGGCCTTGTACGACAGGCCGGTGGCGTCGATGTCATGGCCCTTGGCGCAACGCACCCAGCCTTTTTCCGAAAGCACCACGGTGACCGGCTCGGTCGGCATCAGCTCGTTTTCCGACAGGGCCTTGGCCTCGGTGCGCTCGACGATCGGCGAGCGCCGCTCGTCGCCGTAGGTTTCCGCGTCCTTGATCAGTTCGCTGCGCACCAGCTTGCGCAGTTTGGTGTCGCTACCCAGCAGGCCCTGCAGCTTGGCCTGCTCTTTGAGCAGTTCGTCCTGCTCGCCGCGGATCTTCATCTCTTCCAGGCGCGCCAGTTGGCGCAGACGGGTCTCGAGGATGTAGTCGGCCTGGATCTCGGTCAGGTCGAAACGGGCGATCAGCGCCTGTTTCGGCTGGTCCTCGGTGCGGATGATGTGGATCACCTCGTCCAGGTTGAGGAACGCCACCAGCAAACCGTCCAGCAGGTGCAGGCGACGCTCGACCTTGTCGAGGCGGAACTTCAGGCGCCGACGCACGGTGGCGATGCGGAATTCCAGCCATTCCAGCAGCAGCGCGCGCAGGTTCTTCAGTTGCGGACGACCATCGAGGCCGATGATGTTGACGTTGACCCGGTAGCTCGACTCCAGGTCGGTGGTGGCGAACAGGTGCTGCATCAGTTCGTCCAGATCGACCCGGTTGGAGCGGGCGATGATGACGATGCGGCACGGGTTCTCGTGGTCGGACTCGTCACGCAGGTCGGCGACCATCGGCAGCTTCTTGGCCTGCATCTGCGCGGCGATCTGCTCCAGCACCTTGGCCCCGGAGACCTGGTGCGGCAGCGCGGTGACGACGATATCGCCGTCCTCGATGCGATAGACGGCACGCATGCGGATCGAGCCGCGGCCGCTTTCGTAGATTTTCTGCAATTCGGCGCGCGGCGTGATGATTTCCGCTTCGGTCGGATAATCCGGGCCCTGGATATGCTCGCAGAGCTGTTCCACCGTGGCTTTCGGCTCATCCAGCAGGCGCACGCAGGCGCTGGCGACTTCGCGCAGGTTGTGCGGCGGTACGTCGGTGGCCATGCCCACGGCGATACCGGTGGTGCCATTGAGCAGGATATTCGGCAAACGCGCCGGCAACACGGCGGGTTCATCCAGGGTGCCATCGAAGTTCGGCACCCAGTCCGCGGTGCCCTGGCCCAGCTCGCTGAGCAGCACTTCGGAGTAGCGCGACAGGCGCGCCTCGGTGTAACGCATGGCGGCGAAGGACTTCGGATCGTCCGGCGCACCCCAGTTGCCCTGGCCGTCGACCAGGGTGTAGCGGTAGCTGAACGGCTGCGCCATCAGCACCATCGCTTCGTAGCAGGCCGAATCGCCGTGCGGGTGGAACTTGCCGAGCACGTCACCGACGGTACGCGCGGACTTCTTGTGCTTGGAATCGGCATCCAGGCCCAGTTCGCTCATGGCGTAGACGATACGCCGCTGTACCGGTTTCAGGCCGTCGCCGATGTGCGGCAAGGCCCGGTCCATGATCACGTACATGGAATAGTTGAGATAGGCCTGTTCGGTGAAGTCGGCCAGTGACCGACGCTCTACGCCATCGAGGCTCAGATCAAGGGAGTCGCTCATGCGGGCCTCATCAATTCAAGAGCTGGCGCAGCAGCAAGGTGCCGCCGCGCTGGGTGAATTCAAGTCGTTTCAGGGCACTCATGCCCAGTAATACCTGGTCGCCATCCAGTCCGGGCACGACCAGGGCGCGAACGTCGCGCAGCAGGATATCGCCCAATTGCACGCTGTCCAGACGGGTGCGGTAACCCTCGGTGCGGCCATTGGCGGTGCTCAGGGTCACCGGGGCGCCGCGTTCCAGGCCGAAATCGCGGGCCAGGGACTCGGGAATCGCCACATCGGTGGCGCCGGTGTCGAGCAGGAAATGCACGGCCTGGCCGTTGATCAGGCCATCGGCGACGAAGTGCCCCTGGCCATTGGCGGCCAGGCGTACCTCGACAAAGCCGTCGCCGTGCTGCGAGGTGATCTGGCTGTTGGGGTTGGCCTGCTTGTCCTCCCACGCGCCAAAGAAGCGCGTGGCGAGAAACAGCCCGGCCGCCCAGGCCAGAACCATGAACACCCGCCCGATGCGCTGGCCCGGGGTCTGGCTCATTTCTTCGCGCTCCAGCCGCCTTTCGGCGCGGCGAAACGCCAGACGATCGATCGGTCCTCGCCATCGGCGCGGGTGCCGCCGTTGTTGTCCAGGCCGATCCAGGCCCCGTCGGCGTCGATCACCAGCGCCTCGGCCAGACCGTATGGCTGACCGTAGCGCCGCGAATCGACCAGCGCCTCGGCGGCGAACGACCAGCAACGCTCGACCTGGCCGCTCTGCGCATCGCGCCGACAGATGCGATAGGCATTGCGCTCCAGGGTGAACAGCTTGCCCTCGAACAGCGCCAGGTCGGCAAAGTCCCGCGAGACGTCGCGGGCATTGGGGAATTGCTCGGGCTGCATCTCGGTGCCGGCTTCGCTGAGCACCACGCAGGCTTCGCCGCAGGTCCAGGTGCTTTGCTTGCGGTTGACCAGCAGCAGGCCGCGGCGCTCGCGCTCGGCTGCCAGCCACAGGCGATCGCCGGCCGGACTGATGGCGAGCCCTTCGAACAAGGCATTGAAATGCAGGAGCATGCCGCTGGCCCGGGCCTGGCGAATCATGCTCGGATCGATGCGCAGCCAGTTCGGCTCGCCGTCCAGCGGCACCTGCAGCACCGCGGCATGGGCTTCACTGACGATGTAGTGGTTGCCCGCGGCGTCGCAGCTCAGGCCCTCGAAATCAAGGTCGCCGCCTCGTATCAGGGAGGCCACCCACTGCCGCGAACGCAGGCCCAGCGGCAGTCCGGTATCCGGTACCGGCGGCACCGCCAGCGGCACGCCGACCGCCTGCCAGACATGGCTGGCGGTATCGAGCCGGTAGAGCAGGTCGTCGTCGCGGTCGGAGATGGTCCAAAGTGCACCGTTGCACTGCGCCAGCCCCGACAGGTTGCCGCCGCGCATGCCCTCGACCGGATGCTCGGAGAGCATGCTCAGTTCCGGCCACGGCTCGGCCATGGCCGGCACCGCGAGCAGCGCCAGCAGTGCCGTCAGCAGCGCACGGATCAAGCCATGACCTCGGCCAGGTTGCCGTTGCTTTCCAGCCAGCTCTTGCGGTCGCCCGCACGCTTCTTGGCCAGGAGCATGTCCATGATTTCCCGGGTCTGCTCGAAGTCGTCGAGGGTCAGCTGGACCAGGCGCCGGGTGTTCGGGTCCATGGTGGTCTCGCGCAGCTGCGGCGGGTTCATCTCACCGAGGCCCTTGAATCGGGTGACCTGCGGCTTGCCGCGTTTCTTCTCGGCCACCAGGCGGTCGAGGATGCCGTCGCGCTCGGCCTCATCGAGGGCGTAGTAGATCTCCTTGCCCAGGTCGATGCGGTACAGCGGCGGCATCGCCACGTAGACGTGGCCGGCTTCCACCAGCGGACGGAAATGCTGGACGAACAGCGCACAGAGCAAGGTGGCGATGTGCAGCCCGTCGGAGTCGGCGTCGGCGAGGATGCAGATCTTGCCGTAACGCAGCTGGCTGAGGTCGGCGGCACCCGGATCGACGCCGATGGCCACGGCGATGTTGTGCACTTCCTGGCTGGCGAGGACTTCGCCGCCATCCACTTCCCAGGTGTTGAGGATCTTCCCGCGCAGCGGCAGGATCGCCTGGAACTCCTTGTCCCGGGCCTGCTTGGCGGAACCGCCGGCGGAATCACCCTCGACCAGGAACAGCTCGGCGCGCATCGGGTCCTGCCCTGCGCAATCGGCCAGCTTGCCAGGCAGCGCCGGGCCCTGGGTGACGCGCTTGCGCTCGACCTTCTTGCTCGCCTTGAGGCGACGGCCGGCGTTGCTGATGGCCAGTTCGGCCAGTTGCATGCCCATTTCCGGGTGAGCGTTGAGCCACAGGCTGAAGGCATCCTTGACCACCCCGGAGACGAAGGCCGCGGCCTCGCGGGACGACAGGCGCTCCTTGGTCTGCCCGGAGAATTGCGGTTCCTGCATTTTCATCGAGAGAACGAAGCTGATGCGCTCCCAGACGTCTTCCGGGGCCAGCTTGACCCCGCGCGGCAGCAGGTTGCGGAACTCGCAGAACTCGCGCATCGCATCCAGCAGGCCCTGGCGCAGGCCATTGACGTGGGTACCGCCCTGGGCGGTGGGGATCAGGTTGACGTAGCTTTCCTGGATCGCATCGCCACCTTCGGGCAGCCACAGCAGCGCCCAGTCGACGGCTTCCTTGTTGCCCGCCAGGCTGCCGCAGAACGGCTCGTCCGGCAGGCGCAGGTATTCGCTGACCGAGTCGACCAGGTAGGAACGCAGACCGTCCTCGTAATGCCACTCGACCTTCTCGCCGCTGCTCTTGTCCTCGAAGCTCACCAACAGGCCGGGGCACAGCACGGCCTTGGCCTTGAGCACGTGCTTGAGGCGGCTGACGGAGAATTTCGGGGAATCGAAGTACTTGGGATCCGGCGCGAAGTACACGCTGGTCCCGGTGTTGCGCTTGCCGACCGTGCCGATGACTTCCAGCTCGCTGGCCTTGAAGCCGTCGGCGAAGGTCATCTGGTATTCGTTGCCGTCGCGCTTGACCCGCACCCGGACCTGGGTCGACAGGGCGTTGACCACCGAAATGCCGACCCCGTGCAGACCGCCGGAAAACTGGTAGTTCTTGTTGGAGAACTTGCCGCCGGCATGCAGCTTGGTGAGGATCAGCTCGACCCCGGACACGCCCTCTTCCGGGTGGATGTCCACCGGCATGCCGCGACCGTCGTCGCAGACTTCCAGGGAATGGTCGGCATGGAGGATCACCTGCACCGAACGGGCGTGACCGGCCAGGGCTTCGTCGACGCTGTTGTCGATGACTTCCTGGGCCAGGTGGTTGGGGCGGCTGGTGTCGGTGTACATGCCCGGACGCTTGCGTACCGGGTCAAGGCCCGAGAGGACTTCGATGGCGTCTGCGTTATAGGCGCTAGCGCTGGGATTGGCCATGGGTTCTCGTCGTCATTCGTGGGTGAAAATAAGCAATCAAAATACAGAAAAATCCAGGCTTTGATACGCCTGGGCGTCAATGCCTGCGCAGGCCAGCAGGGCCGGCAGGTGCAAGGCGAAGCCCAGGAAGCTGTGGTCGCCACCGGCTTCGATGCGCAAGGCACAGGCCCGGTAGAAACGCTCGGCACGGCGGTAATCCAGGGTTTCGTCGCCCGTCTGCAGCCACACCTGATAACGCGCGGGGTCGTTGGGCGCCGGCACTTCCAGCTCGGCCAGGGCATCGATATGGTCGCGGGTCAGCTCCCAGGTGTCGCCCGTGTAGTGGTTGGTCTGGGTGCCCAGATAGCCGTCGAACAGCTGGTGTGGATTGACCGCCGGGTTGATCAGCAGCGCCTTGAGCCCATGGCGCTCGGCCAGATGTGTCGCATAGTAGCCGCCGAGGGAACTGCCGACCAGCAAGGGTCGGCCGAGGTCGGCGATATCGGCCTCCAGCTGGGCGATGGCCTGGCGCGGATGATGATGCAGGGCCGGGACGCGCAACTGGCCGGCCAGGCCGATGCGCTCCATGACGGCCTGCAGCTGGCTGGCCTTCATCGAGCTTGGCGCGCTGTTCAAACCATGGATGTAAAGGATCGAGCCCGACATTATCGCCCCCGGATGTCCGTGAACCGCCCCGTGAAGAGCGGGCGCAAAAGCGCGCAGTTTAGCCTGATAACCGGGAAATGCTTCAGCTTTAGAGTTTGCCTGATGCTTCAGTAGCCGTTTCCGTAGTCCACGCTGAAGGCAAAATCGCTCAAGCGCGAGACACCGGTTTCCAGACGGCCGTCGTCGTGCAGCGCCAGCCAGCGATAGCCAGGCGGCCGCTGGTCGTCGACCTTGAAGTCTTCGCTGCGCGGTGCGAACTGGATGCAGGTCGAGGGCGAGGCGAGCAGGCGCCGGCCGTCCAGTTGCTGGTCCCATTCCTGGTGGATATGCCCCCAGAGCAAGGCGCGCGCCTGTGGATAAGGCTTGAGCGTCGCGAACAGTGCCTCGGGATTGCGCAGGCCGATGGGCGCCATCCAGGCACAGTCGATGGAAACCGGTTGGTGGTGGAAGCACACCAGGCAATGCCGTCCGTCGGCACTGCTCAGTGCCTGATCGAGCAATTGCAACTGGTCGGCTTCGAGACGCCCGGGCACGCTGCCGGGAATCGACGAATCGAGCATGATCACCCGCCAGTTGCCAATATCGGTGACCGGTTCCAGCAGGTCGCTGCCCGCCGCGACACGCTCCATCGGCAAGGGCTCGTCATGATTGCCGGCCAGCCAGCGCGCCGGCGCGCCGAGCACCGCGGTCATTTCGCGGAAATGCTGGTAGGAGGCCTGCGTACCGTCCTGGGACAGATCGCCGGTGGCCAGCAGCAGATCGACCCGCGGCTGCTCGGCGAGCACCAGGTCGATCACCCGTTGCAGGCTGTCACGGGTATTCATGCCCAGCAGCGAACCCTCGCCATCGGCGAACAGATGACTGTCTGAAAGCTGCACCAGTCGAACCGGGGCACTGGATGAGGGGGGTGCTTGCAGCAAGGGGCCATCTCCTTGTGGGAATCCTGCACGATTATGGTGGGGAAGAATCGGAGGATCAAACCGGCACCACGACGGCCGTCACATTTCAGCGAACCACTTCCAGTTCATGACCACAGGCCAGGCAATGACTCAGCCACTCGCCGAGGAACAGGTTGAGCTGGGCTTTCTCGTCCGGCTGGTGCATCGCCGCGTTGGGATAGGGATAGATGCTGCGCAGACGGCGGGCATGCTCGGCACTGACCACTTCGGCCATGCGCGCGTCGTGATAGACCTGCACTTCCAGCTGCGGTACCGGCAGCCACGGCAGGCTGTGCTCCTGGCGCACGCGCAGGGTGGTGGTGTACGGACAGGCCAGGACCACTTCCAGCGCCAGCACGCCAAGCATCTGATCGCCCTGGGTCATGCCGATGCGCCGCGAGCTGGTGGCGCTGCGCATGTCCGGCAGCAGGCGCATCAGGCGCGCGTAGTTGGCCTCGCAGGCAGCCTGCAAGCCGACCAGATCGACCCGATAACGCTCGCGTAAAAGATTCACGACCAGAGCCCCCTGACTTCATCGCGGTTCAAGGCCAGCCATTGCAGGGCGATGATCGACGCCGCATTGGCTATCTGCCCGTCGCGCACGGCCTGCAGGGCATCCTCGAATGCCCAGACCCGCACACGGATGTCTTCACCCTCTTCCTCCAGGCCGTGCAGCCCGCCAGCCCCCACGCTGCTGCAACGTCCGAGATACAGATGGACCAACTCGTCGCTGCCACCGGGAGACGGAAAATACCGGGTCATCGGCCACAGCGCGGAGAAGGTCAGTCCAGCTTCCTCCTGCGCCTCGCGGTGCGCAACTTCTTCCGGCGCCTCGTCCTTGTCGATCAGACCGGCGACCAGCTCCACCAGCCACGGATTGACGACCTTGTCCATGGCGCCGACGCGGAACTGCTCGATCAGCACCACTTCGTCGCGCTGCGGATCGTAGGGCAGGACGCAGACCGCGTCGTGACGGACGAACAGCTCGCGGCTGATCTGGCGGCCCATGCCGCCGGCGAACAGCTCGTGGCGCAGATGTACCCGGTCGAGCCGGTAGAAGCCCTGGAAACAGGTCTCGCGGCGGACGATATCCACGGCGGCGGGAACGGTGTTCAACTTGTCTGTCATGGAAATCCTCGATACCTCACGTGCAGCTTCGCGCAATCCTACCCCGCGTACCCTCGGCTTTCACCCTCTTTAAAGTCAACCCGAGGGCTGCGAGGATAGGCACCGCCCGTCTATTCAAGCTTAGTGGCGAACCGACGGCCGTGCCGACGGTCCAAGGCCGATCACCGATGTTGCAGAAGGATCATCATGACACTCGTCAAACTGACTACCGTGGCTGTCCTGGCCCTTGTCCTGGGGGCGTGCCAGAGCGTTTTCCAACCCAACCTGCGCAAGCCGCTGGAGGTCAAGCGCGAGGCCTGGGAGCACATCAAGCCCGGTTGCAGCGCCAGCGACTGCCCGCTGGTGAACATCGACATCCTGCACTTCCCGGCCCAGCCGCAACTCGACGGGATCATCGAACGCAGCCTGCTGCAACTGACCCGCGACAGCCAGGACGCGCCGCTGCCCGCATCGCTCAAGGCCTACGAGGAGAGCTTCCTGCGCTCGGCCGAAAGCCGCCACAGCACCTACCTGCAAGCCAAGGTACGCGAGCAGCATGACGGACTGGTGATCGTCGAACTGTCCAGTTATCGGGATACCGGCGGTGCCCATGGCATGCCGGGACGCGCTTTCATCAACTGGTCACGACAGCAGGAGAAGGTCCTGACCCTGCAGGACATGCTGGTGCCGGGTCAGGAAGAAACCTTCTGGAAGACCGTGGAGGAAGCCCACCGCGGCTGGCAGATCGCCAATAACCTGGATCAGGACAAGGAATTCGTGAAGAACTGGCCGTTCCAGAAGACCTCGAACATCGCCCTGACCTACGGCGCGGTGGTGCTCAAGTACGACGTGTACAGCATTGCCCCCTACGCCATGGGCCACGTCGAACTGAAGATCCCCTACCCGCGCCTGAACGGCGTGATCAGGCCGGAACTGTTTCCCGGCCGCGGCTGAAGCCCAGGACCGCGTGCAGCAATCCTGCCAGCAGCAATGCCGGCAGGGTCGCGCCGACGTCCGGGGCGTAGTTGGCCAGCAGGTGATAGGTGACCACGCCACCCGCCCAGGCCAGTACCGCGCCGACGTGCAGTGAGGTGACCCGCGCCGGCAGGCGACGAGCGCGCAGCACGAAGTGATCCACCAGCACCACGCCGAACAGCGGTGCGAACACCGAACCGATCAGCAACAGGAAGTTCTGGTACTGCGCCAGCGGCGCGAAGCAGGCGATCAGGGTGCAGACCACGCCGATCGCCAGGGCCAGGTGTTCCACCTTCAGGCGCAGCAGCAGACCGCTGGACACCGCCGCCGAATGGATGTCGGCAAAGGCGTTTTCCGATTCGTCGAGCAGGATCAGCAGCAGCGGAATGCCCAGCCCGGCGCCCGCCAGGGCCAGCAGCAGGGCATTGACCTCGCCGCTCGGCGCGAACGCCAGGGTGTAGGCCACACCCAGGCTCATCAACCAGAAGTTGCCGATGAAGAAGCCCAGCGCGGTACCGCCGAACACGCGGCTGGCGCGCTTGCCGAAACGCGAGTAGTCGGCGATCAGCGGCAGCCACGACAGCGGCATGGCAATGGCGATGTCGAAGCCCACCGCCAGCGACATCGAACCGTCGCCGGCGCGCGCCCACAACGCCGCCAGATCAGCCTTGGCGAACAGGTTCCAGGTCAGCCACAGGCAGGCGCCGAGCAGCAACCAGATGCCCCACTTGCGCAGGACGCGGCGCACGAACGTCAGTGGCCCACTGACCGCCAGCAGGGTCGCCAGGCCGCCGAAGAACAGGGTCCACAGCAGCGGGCTGTTCCACGCGCTGGTTTCGCCGAACGACTGCGCGCCGAGCAGGCTGGCGGCATCGCGCATGACGATGATCTCGAACGAGCCCCAGCCGATCAGTTGCAACAGGTTCAACACCGCCGGCAGTGCCGCGCCGTGCTTGCCCAGGCTCAGGCGCAGGGCGGCCATGGCCGACAGCCCGGTGTCGCTGCCGATCACCCCCACCGCAGCCAGCAGCAACACCCCGACCAGGGTCCCCATGGCGATCGCCAGGACCGACCCGGCCAGGCCCAGGCCCGGCGCGAGCAAGGCGCCGGTCTGCAGGACCATCAGGCCGATGCCGAGGGAGAACCACAGGGAGAACAGGTCACGGGCGCCGAAGATGCGCTGGTGACCGGGGACGGGGGAGTCGGGGGAGTAGTTGCTGGGTAGGGACACGACGGAGGTCTCGGCAGGATTTTTGTAGGTTGGGAGATGCCGGGACCGCTTTGCGGTCCTTCGCAGGCAAGCCAGCTCCTACAGAGGGACGCAATGTTCCTGTAGGAGCTGGCTTGCCTGCGAAGGGCCGCAAAGCGGCCCCTTTACATCACACTTTCTTGTACAACTGGCTGCCTTCCTGGCGGAACCGCTCGGCCTGCTCGCGCATGCCGTCCTCGACCGCCACGTCCACCACGTCGATGCGTTGGTTGGCGGCGTATTCACGGACTTCCTGGGTGATCTTCATCGAACAGAACTTCGGCCCGCACATGGAGCAGAAGTGCGCGACCTTGGCCGAGTCCTTCGGCAGGGTCTCGTCGTGGAACGCGCGCGCGGTGTCCGGGTCCAGGCCGAGGTTGAACTGGTCTTCCCAGCGGAACTCGAAACGCGCCTTGCTCAAGGCATTGTCGCGGATCTGCGCGCCCGGGTGCCCCTTGGCCAGATCGGCGGCATGGGCGGCGATCTTGTAGGTGATGATCCCGGTCTTGACGTCATCCTTGTTCGGCAGGCCGAGGTGCTCCTTCGGCGTGACGTAGCAGAGCATGGCGCAACCGAACCAGCCGATCATCGCCGCGCCGATGCCCGACGTGATGTGGTCGTAACCCGGGGCGATGTCGGTGGTCAGCGGGCCGAGGGTGTAGAACGGCGCCTCGTCGCAGCACTCCAGCTGCTTGTCCATGTTCTCCTTGATCAACTGCATCGGTACATGGCCCGGGCCTTCGATCATGCACTGCACGTCATGCTTCCAGGCGATCTTGGTCAGTTCGCCGAGGGTTTCCAGTTCGCCGAACTGCGCTTCGTCGTTGGCGTCGGCGATCGAGCCCGGACGCAGGCCGTCACCCAGCGAGAAGCTGACGTCGTAGGCCTTCATGATTTCGCAGATTTCGTCGAAATGGGTGTAGAGGAAGTTCTCCTTGTGATGCGCCAGGCACCACTTGGCCATGATCGAACCGCCGCGGCTGACGATACCGGTGACCCGCTTGGCGGTCAGCGGCACATAGCGCAGCAGCACGCCGGCGTGGATGGTGAAGTAGTCCACGCCCTGCTCGGCCTGTTCGATCAGGGTGTCGCGGAACAGCTCCCAGGTCAGGTCCTCGGCCACGCCGTTGACCTTTTCCAGCGCCTGGTAGATCGGCACGGTACCGATCGGCACCGGCGAGTTGCGGATGATCCACTCGCGGGTTTCATGGATGTGCTTGCCGGTGGACAGGTCCATGACCGTGTCCGAACCCCAGCGGATGCCCCAGGTCAGCTTGGCCACTTCTTCTTCGATGGACGAACCGAGGGCGCTGTTGCCGATGTTGCCGTTGATCTTCACCAGGAAGTTGCGGCCGATGATCATCGGCTCCAGCTCCACGTGGTTGATGTTGGCCGGAATGATGGCGCGGCCGCGGGCGATTTCCTCGCGGACGAATTCCGCGGTGATTTCCTTCGGAATGCTCGCACCGAAGCTGTGGCCGGCGTGCTGCTGATCGAGCAGACCGGCGGCGCGGGCTTCCTGGAGCTTCATGTTTTCGCGGATGGCAACGTATTCCATCTCGGCGGTGATGATGCCCTGGCGCGCGTAGTGCATCTGGCTGACGTTGGCGCCGGCCTTGGCCCGGCGTGGGTTGCGCACGTGGGCGAAGCGCAGTTTGGTCAGTTCGGCATCGTTCAGGCGCTGCTGGCCGAAGTCGGACGACAGACCGGCGAGGCGCTCGGTGTCGCCACGGTCGTCGATCCAGGCCGAACGCACGTCGCCCAGGCCCTTGCGCACGTCGATGACCACGCTGGGATCGGTGTACGGGCCGGAGGTGTCATAGACCAGCACCGGGGCGTTGGCCTCGCCACCGAAATCGGTAGGGGTATCGTCGAGGCTGATTTCCCGCATCGGCACGCGAATATCGGGGCGCGAACCCTCGACGTAGACCTTGCGCGAACGGGTGAACGGTTGCACGGACTGCTGATCGACCTGGGCGGACTCGCTCAGGTTGGACGGGTATTTTTCTTGTTTGCTCATCACAGGCTCTCCAGACGGGTTGGATGTCGGAGTGAACCTGATGGGGCACGGACGCACCGGGGGTGGTGCTGTGCTGGAACGCGGGGGTGTCTGGCGGCTGTGAAGCTGACTCGACATTCCCGGACCCGGCACAAGAGGGCTCGCGGGAAGCGAGCAATCTTGTTCCCTACGCAGGCGCTAACCTGATCAGGTTCAACGGGATCCGGAATTTTCCGATCTCAGCCTCAACACAAGGCACCCCGACAAGAACTTGCGCAGTCTAGACCGGAGCGGCAATAAACGCCAACAGTCCAAGCACAAGCATGACAAATGGCGCAAATGTCAGATTGTTGCAAAATGCCTGTGGAACTACACTCGCAAAGCTGGATTACCCTCTTCGTTCAAGGATCGCCCCTATGCTGCGCAAACTTTCACTGGCGCTCGCCGTGTCTTGTGCTTCCAACGGACTGGCCTGGGCCGCGGACCCGTCGCTGTCGAACCGGACCGATCTGGTCAGCGTCTACCAGGAGGCCGTGAACAACAACGCCGACCTCGCCGCTGCCCGCGCCGACTACGGTGCCCGCCGCGAAGTGGTGCCCCAGGCCCGCGCCGGCCTGTTGCCGAACCTGTCCGCCGGTGCCGAGATGCTGAGCACCCGGACCAGCATCGACCAGCCCTCGGTGACCTCCAACCGCAGCGGCAATACCTGGCAGGCGACCCTGTCGCAGCCGATCTTCCGTGCCGACCGCTGGTTCCAGCTGCAGGCCGCCGAGGCGGTCAACGAACAGGCGGCGCTGGAGTTGTCGGCCACCGAGCAGAACCTGATCCTGCAGAGCGCGGAGAACTACTTCGCGGTCTTGCGAGCCCAGGACAACCTGGCCTCGACCAAGGCCGAGGAAGCGGCGTTCAAGCGCCAGCTCGATCAATCCAACGAACGTTTCGACGTCGGCCTCTCCGACAAGACCGACGTGCTCCAGTCCCAGGCCAGCTACGACACCGCGCGGGCCAACCGGATCATCGCCGAGCGCCGCGTGCAGGACGCCTTCCAGGCCCTGGTGACGCTGACCAACCGCGACTACAACTCGCTGCAGGGCGTCGTCCACAGCCTGCCGGTGCAAGTGCCGGCACCCAATGACGCCAAGGCCTGGGTCGACACCGCGACCCAGCAGAACCTCAACCTGCTGGCCACCAACCATGCCGTCCAGGCCGCCGAGGAGACCCTGCGCCAGCGCAAGGCCGGGCACGCGCCGACCGTGGATGCGGTGGCACGCTACCAGCGCGGCGACAACGACAACTTCGGCCTGACCAACCCCAACCAGTTGCCCCAGGCCTACGGCGGCCCGGTCGAGCAGACCAGCATCGGCCTGCAACTGAACATTCCGCTGTACAGCGGCGGCCTGACCAGCTCGCAGGTGCGCGAGGCCTACCAGCGCCTGAGCCAGACCGAGCAGCAGCGCGAGAGCCTGCGCCGCCAGGTGGTGGAGAACACGCGCAACCTGCACCGCGCGGTGAACACCGACGTGGAACAGGTACAGGCGCGCAAACAGTCGATCATCTCCAACCAGAGCGCGCTGGAGGCCACGGAAATCGGCTATCAGGTGGGGACGCGGAATATCGTCGACGTGCTGGATGCGCAGCGCCAGCTGTACACCTCGGTGCGCGACTACAACAACACCCGCTATGACTACATCCTCGACAACCTGCGCCTCAAGCAGGCCGCCGGGACACTGAGCCCGCAGGACCTGCAGGACCTGGGACGCTGGCTGAAGCCGGACTACAACCCGGACAAGGACTTCCTGCCACCGGACCTGGCGGCGGCGGCCAAGGCCAATTTCGAGGCCCGGCCTTAAGGGCCTCATCGCGGGCAATCGTTCCGATTGCCCGCGATGAATCACCACAGTTACCGGATCAGACGAGCCAGCCCCTCCAGCAATCGCTGCAAGGCCCCCTGATTGGCCTGCATCACCGCCAACCCCGCATCGCCCATCCTGCGCGCATCCCGCGGCAACTCGATCAGGCGCCGCACTTCGGCTGCCAGCCCCTCGGCATCGTCCACCTCGCGCAAGGCCCCCGCTTCCCGCAACATCGCGCTGATTTCGAGGAAGTTGAACACATGCGGCCCCATGATCACCGGCAATGCCAACGCCGCCGGCTCCAGGGGGTTGTGCCCGCCGGTGGGCACCAGGCTGCCGCCGACGAAGGCGATATCGGCCAGGGCGTAGAGAAACAGCAGCTCGCCCATGGTGTCGCCGAGCAGCACGCGGGTCTGCCCGTCCAGCGCCGCGCCGGACGAACGCCGCACGGTGGCGAACTGCTCGCTGCACAAGGCATGCACGGCGTCGAAGCGCTCGGGGTGACGCGGCACCAGGATCAACAAGGCGTCGCCGTGGCTCTCCAGCAACTGCCGGTGCGCGGCCAGGATCAGCGCGTCCTCGCCGTCATGGGTGCTGGCGGCGATCCACAGCGGACGCTGCGTGGCGCCCCACTGCGCGCGCAATTCACGGGCGCGGGGCAGCAGGTGTTCGTCCACCTTGAGGTCGAACTTGATCGAACCGGTCACCTGCACGCACGGCGGGCGGGCGCCCAACTGGCGGAAGCGCTCGGCCTCGGCGTCGGTCTGCACCGCGATCAGGCTCATTTCCTCCAGCATCGGCCGGGTCAGGCCGGCGAAACGCGCATAACCACGGGCCGAACGCTCGGACAGCCGGGCATTGGCCAGGGCCACGGGGATCCCGCGTTTTGCGCACTGATGGATATGGTTGGGCCACAGCTCGGTTTCCATGATGATCGCCAGCCGCGGCTGCACCCGGTCGAGGAAACGCCCGGCCGCCCACGGCAGGTCGTAGGGCAGGTAGCAGTGCTGGATGCGCGGCTCGTTGGCGAACATCGCCCGGATCCGCTCGGAACCGGTGGGAGTCATGCAGGTGATGGTGATCGGCAGTTGTGGATAACGCTCCAGCAGGGCGCGGATCATCGGGGCCGCGGCGATGCTCTCGCCCACCGACACCGCGTGCACCCAGATCCCGCCCGGTTTCAGCGGCGGCAGACCGAAGGCGAAGCGCTCGCCGACACGCTGGCGATAAGCCGGCGCCTTGCGCCCGCGCAGGAACAGGCGCAGCGCGACCAGCGGCAGGCCCAGGTGAAACAGCAGGGTATAGAGGGTTCTGTTCATGGCGCGGGAGTGTACAAGGAAGCTATCGGCATTGCCTCTGTGTTGCTGAGGGCCTCATCGCGGGCAATGCCCGCTCCCACAGGGTCCGGCGGTGCATGCGGTCCTTGTGGGAGCTGACTTGCAAGCGATGAGGCTCCAAAGCTCACCCCTGGGTCCAGCAGTGCATGCGGTCCTTGTGGGAGCTGGCTTGCAAGCGATGAGGCTCCAAAGCTCATCCCTGGGTCCAGCAGTGCATGCAGTCCTTGTGGGAGCGGGCATTGCCCGCGATGAGGCCCGAGAGATCACCCCATTTCCCGCAGATGCACTGCAAACCGCTCCGCCAGCCAGCGCGCCGCCGGCCCCAGCGGTTCATCCCGTCGCCATGCCAGTTCCACCACCAGCGCCGGCGGTCGCCATTCGCAGTCCAGCTCGACCATATGCTGCTGGTAGGTCGGGTACTGCACCACATGCCGCGGCAACCAGGCCCAGCCCAGACCGCGCATCAGCAACTCGGCCATGACGTAGAAGCTGTCCGCCCGCCATACCTGCGGACTGGCCGGTTCGCCGCCGGCATAGCCACTGTCTCGCGGATTGACCAGCAACTGCCGGTGCCGCGCCAGATGCTCGCAACTGACCCGTTCCAGCGCCGCCAATGGATGCCCCACCGGGCACACCGTGACCATTTCGATACTGCCCAGGGCCCGGCGCTCCAGCGCATCGGGCACGCGCTCATGGTGAAACAGCAAACCCAGGTCGGCCCGACGTTCCACCAGTTGCCGCGCCACATCGCCCTGCGCGCTGCTGGCCAGTTGCACTTCCAGCAACGGAAAGCGCTGCGACAGTTCTTCCAGGCTCCCGACCACCGGCGGATACGGCATCGCTTCATCCTGCGCCAGGCGCAGACGCGGCTCCTGTCCGCGCATCAATGCCGAGGCCCGGCCATCCAGGCGCTCGCACTGGCGCAGCAACTCCCGCGCATCCTCAAGCAAGGCCGCGCCCGCCTCGGTCAGTTGCGGCTGCCGCCCGCTGCTGCGCTCGAACAGGGTCAGGCCGAGGTCAGTCTCCAGCAACGCGATGGCATTGCTCACCGCCGACTGGGCTCGGCCTTCGGCCCGGGCCACGGCGGAAAACGAGCGCCGCTCGGCCACTTCGACGAACAGGCGCACCTGCTCCAGACTCCACTGCGGTTGGACCATGGAACCTATCTCCAATAGTGATAGGAAATGACTTTACCGCATCTGGCCAATCCCTAGAATGCGCGAGCCATCAGAGGAGTCCGAATCATGAATGCCTACACCTATCTCGCCATCGCCATCTGCGCCGAAGTCATCGCTACCGCCTCGATGAAAGCGGTGAAAGGCCTGAGCACGCCGCTGCCGCTACTGCTGATGATCTGTGGCTACGCGGTGGCGTTCTGGATGCTGACCCTGGTGGTGCGCAGCATTCCGGTGGGCATTGCCTATGCGATCTGGTCCGGCCTGGGCATCGTCCTGATCAGCGTGGCCGCCCTGGTGATCTACGACCAGAAGCTGGATCTGCCGGCGATGCTCGGCATGGCGATGATCGTCGGCGGCGTGGTGGTGATCCAGCTGTTCTCGAAAACCGCCGGGCATTGATGACGCACAACAGGCTGTATACTTGCCCGCCTGTCCAGCTTGTTGAGGTAACTGCATGTCATCGGTCATTTCCACCGACGTCCTGATCGTCGGCGCGGGGGTCGCGGGTCTCTGGCTCAATGCCCGTCTGCGGCGCCTGGGTTACTCGACGGTGCTGGTGGAACGCGCCAGCGTCGGTGGCGGGCAGACCCTCAAGTCCCAGGGCATCATCCACGGCGGCGCCAAGTACGCGCTGCACGGTGCCCTGAGCGGCGCCTCGGAAGCCATCGCCGACATGCCGCGGCGCTGGCGCGAAGCCCTGGACGGCGGCGGCGAGCTGGATCTGTCCGGCGTGCGCCTGCTGTCCGACGCCCACTATCTCTGGTCCCCCGGGACGATCGCCGGCAACCTCACCAGCTTCTTCGCCAGCAAGGCGGTGCGTGGCCGCGTCGACCAGGTCAAGGGCGAGCAACTGCCGCCGGCCCTGCAGGACCGCGCCTTCAAGGGCAAGGTCTATCGCCTGGCCGAGCTGGTGATCGACGTACCGAGCCTGCTGCAACGCCTGGCCGAACTGGCTGGCGACAGCCTGCTCGCCGGCGAGCGGATCGAGCCGCTGCGTGACGGCGATGACCTGGTCGGCCTGCGGGTCGACGGCCGCGAAATCCGTGCCCAACGCGTAGTGCTCAGTGCCGGTGCCGGCACCGCCGAGCTGCTCGCCGACCTCGGCCTGAGCCAGCCGGCCATGCAGCGCCGGCCGCTGCACATGGTCATGGCCAAGGGCCCCAGCCTGAAGCCGCTCTACGCCCACTGCCTGGGCGGCGGGCCGAAGCCGCGCATCACCGTGACCACCCACCCGGCCGCCGACGGCCAGTGGGTCTGGTACCTCGGCGGCGACCTCGCCGAAGCCGATGGCGTGGCCCGCGAACCCGAGGCGCAGATCGCCGCGGCGAAGAAGGAAGTCGCCAGCCTGTTGCCATGGGTCGATCTCAGCCAGGTGCGCTGGGCCACCCTGCGGGTAGATCGCGCCGAACCGGCGCAATCCGGTCTGGTCCGCCCGGACAATGCCTTCCTCGCCGAGCAGCAGCGCCTGCTGGTGGGCTGGCCGACCAAGCTGGCCCTGGCACCGGACTTCGCCGATCGCGTGCTGCGGGCCTTCGACCGCGACGGCATCCGCCCGAGCAACTGCCCCGCCCTGCCCGACTTGCCGAAGCCCGCGCTGGCGCAAGCGGAATGGGAGCGCCTGCTGCCATGACCCTGCCGACCCTGCACGACCTGCATCGCCCGCTGGGCAGCACCGGCCTGGTGGTTTCGCCGCTGGGCCTGGGCACGGTGAAACTGGGCCGCGACCAGGGCGTGAAATACCCCAACGGCTTCACCATCCCCGACGACCAGGCCGCCCGCCTGTTGCTGGCCCAGGCCCGTGAACTGGGCATCAACCTGATCGACACCGCGCCGGCCTATGGCCGCAGCGAGGAACGCCTCGGCCCGCTGTTGCGCGGCCAGCGCGACCAGTGGGTGATCGTCAGCAAGGTTGGCGAGGAATTCGACGACGGCCAGTCCCGCTTCGATTTCAGCGCCGCCCATACCCGCGCCTCGGTGGAGCGCAGCCTGAAGCGCCTGGAGACCGAGTGCATCGACCTGGTCCTGGTCCACTCCAACGGCGATGACCTGCGCATCCTGGAGCAGGAAGAGGTCTATCGGACCCTTGCCCTGCTCAAGCAGGAAGGCAAGATCCGCGGCTTCGGTTTTTCCGGCAAAACGGCCGAAGGCGGCCTGAAAGCACTGGAGCAGGGCGACTGTGCGATGGTCACCTACAATCTCAACGAGCAGGCCGAGCGTCCGGTGCTGGACTACGCCGCCGCCCATGGCAAGGCGATCCTGGTGAAGAAGGCCCTGGCCAGCGGCCACGTCTGCCTGAGCCCGGGGGTCGACCCGGTGAAGGCCAGCTTCGAGCTGCTGTTTGCCCACCCCGGCGTGAGCAGTGCTATTGTCGGCACCATCAATCCGCTGCACCTGGCTCACAACGTGGCGACCGTCGCCCAGGTGCTGCGCCAGCCCTGAGCCGCCGCCGCGGCCGACCCCAACGCAAGAAGGAGCCGACATGCCGCGAACGCTGATCCGCAAGAACCCGAGCAACTTCAAGACCCTGCCCCTCCACGTCGAAGCCGGCCCGGAGGGGTTGAGCTACCAGAGCATCGGTCGCCCGCTGAACTTCGCCCAGACCCTGCAACGGCGCAAGGCCATCCAGTTGCCCGACCACCAGCGCTTCGCCGTCGAGCTGGCCAACCTCGGGGTCTCGGTGCGCCTGACCCTGTGCTGGCAGCACCGCGATTACTGGGTCCTGGTCCGTCAGCGCCGCCAGGACCGTGGCGACGTGGTGCTCAAGCTGATCTCCGGCTACGTGCCGGCCCAGGAGCTCAATCTGCCGCTGCACACCGCGGTGCAGGAAGTCGCCGAGGAATGCCTGCTGGAAACCCCGGAAGGCTGGCTCGGTGGCCGCTTCAACGACACCTGGCTGCCAGCCCCCTACGCCGCCGCCCTGCATTACCGCGAAGCCCTGCCCTTCATCCTGACCCCGCACTCCGGTGCCGCACGCCCGGTGCGCTGCGGCAACCAGCAACTGATCGAACGGCCCCGGGCTTATGTGCATCTGCCCACGGCTTCGCTGCAACTGATCTACGACCTGCGCCTGCAGGTGCCGAAGGAAGCCAAGTCGCTGAGCCTGTTCCATGTCGACGAGCGCCTCGAAGGCGACCAGTTGGTGGCCCGCCTCAACCGCGCCCGGCCCGACCTGTACCTGATGCCACTGGAAGACGGCCAGCCGTTGCCGGAGCTCTATCAGTTGAAGAAGGACCGCCTGGTGCCAGCCGGAACCCGTGGTCTGTATCTGGCGGAAAGTTTCGCGCAGCAGGAAGGCTGGGTGGTGAAGGACGAGCGGATTCGCTGGAAGGACTGGCTGCGCCAGCAAGGGTTGACGCCGAAGAAGCCGGACAGCGGCCTGCGGCGGCTGACCGGGAAAGCGAAGGAGCTGTTGCAGATGGCGCGGGGCGGCTTGTAGGAGCTGGCTTGCCTGCTCCTACAGTGACCGCGTCGCTTCGGGGATGATCAGTTCTTGCGGATCTTCTCGACGATCGCCGTGGTCGAGCTGTTTTCCACCAGCCCCAGCACCTTCACCGTCCCGCCGTAGGCCTTGACGATATCGGCACCGACCACCTGGTCGACGCTGTAGTCACCGCCCTTGACCAGCACATCCGGCTTGACCTGGGTCAGCAGGTTTTCCGGCGTGCCTTCCGGGAAGCTGATCACCCAGTCCACCGCACCGAGGCCGGCGAGCACGGCCATGCGCCGGTCGACGCTGTTGATCGGACGACCCGGGCCCTTCAGACGGCTCACCGACGCATCATCGTTGACCGCGACGATCAGACGATCGCCCTGGGCGCGGGCCTGCTCCAGGTAGGTCACATGGCCAGCGTGGAGAATATCGAAGCAACCGTTGGTGAAGACGATCTTTTCCTTGTGCGCACGGGCATCATCGATGGCCAGCAGGAGCTGATCGAGGCTGAGCACACCGCGCTCGGAACCTTCCTCGCGCTGGATCGCCCGACGCAGTTCCGGAGCGCTGATGGCCGCGGTCCCCAGTTTGCCGACCACGATGCCGGCGGCCAGGTTGGCCAGCCCGACCGCATGCGGCAGGTCCTCGCCGGCGGCGATGGCCGCGGCCAGGGTGGAAATCACCGTGTCGCCGGCACCGGTCACGTCGAACACTTCACGGGCGCGGGCCGGCAGGTGCAGGGCCGGATGATCCGGACGCAGCAGGGTCATGCCGTGCTCGCCACGCGTCACCAGCAGCGCGCCGAGGTCCAGCTCGCGCATCAGTTGCCCGCCCTTGGCCACCAGTTCGGCCTCGTCGGCGCAGCGCCCGACGATGGTTTCGAATTCACTGAGGTTCGGGGTGATCAGGCTGGCGCCGCGATAGATGGAGAAATCCTTGCCCTTGGGGTCGGCCAGGACCGGAATGCCGCGTTCGCGAGCGGCCTGGATCAGGCTCTGGTGATTCTTCAGCGCGCCCTTGCCGTAGTCGGAAAGGACCAGCACCTTGACCCCTTCCAGCAGACCGTCGACTTCCGCGCCAAGGGACAGCGGGTCGGTGGCGAACGGTTCTTCGAAATCGATGCGCAGCAGCTGCTGGTGGCGACTCATGACCCGCAGCTTGACGATGGTCGGCTGGTGGGCAATGCGCTGGAACACCGAGCGCACGCCGGCCGCCTGCAGACTGTTGGCCAGGCTTTCGGCCGCCTCGTCCTGGCCGGTGACCCCGACCAGCGCAGCCGGCGCACCCAGCGCGGCAATGTTCAGGGCCACGTTGGCCGCGCCGCCGGGACGGTCCTCGATCTGCTCGACCTTGACCACCGGAACCGGCGCTTCAGGCGAGATCCTGGAAGTACCGCCATGCCAGTAGCGGTCGAGCATGACATCGCCGACCACCAGTACCGGGGCTTGATCGAAACGCGGCATGGACAACTTCATGGAGAACCCATCAGACAGAAATGAACAGGGGCGGGATATTAGCACAGGCGACGCGCGTGCCAGATTACAGCGGAAAGTCCGGGGACACGCAGTCCCCGGACAGGTGTATCAGGTGATGTCGGCCTTGCTCGGCTCGTCCAGCCCCATGGCATGCAGACGGGCGTAGTAGCCGTTGGCGGCCAGCAGTTGCTCGTGGCTGCCGCGCTCGACGATACGGCCCTGGTCCATGACCAGGATCAGGTCGGCTTTCTCGATGGTCGACAGGCGGTGGGCGATGACCAGGGTGGTCCGCCCCTTCATGACCTGGTCGAGCGCCGCCTGGATATGCCGCTCGGACTCGGTATCCAGCGCCGAGGTCGCCTCGTCGAGGATCAACAGTGGCGCATTCTTCAACAGCGCACGGGCGATGGCCAGGCGCTGGCGTTGACCGCCGGAGAGCAGCACGCCGTTCTCGCCGACCTGGGTATCGAAGCCTTGCGGCAACTGATCGACGAAATCCTTGGCGTAGGCCGCGGCGGCGGCGGCCTCGATGTCCGCACGCGGCGCACCGGCCAGGTCGCCGTAGGCGATGTTGTTGGCCACGGTATCGCTGAACAGCGTGACGTGCTGGGTCACCTGGGCGATGTGCCGGCGCAGGTTGAGCAGGCGATAGTCCTCAACCTCGACGCCATCCAGGAGGATCTCGCCATGACTGTGGTGGTAGAAGCGCGGGATCAGGCTGGCCAGGGTCGACTTGCCGCTGCCGGAGCGACCCACCAGGGCGACCATCTGCCCAGGCTCGACGGAGAAGCTGATGTCGTCCAGAACCAGACGCTCGGTGCCCGGGTAGGTGAAGCTGAGGTTGCGCACGTCGAGACGGCCGGTGACGCTGGCGCGCTCCACGGTGCCCTTGTCCTGCTCGGGCTCGACATCCAGCTGTTCGAAAATGCTTTCGGCACCGGCAACGCCCTTCTGGATCGTCGAGCTGACTTCCGACAGCTGGCGAATCGGCTTGGGCAGCAGGCCAGCCAGGGTGATGTAGGCAACCATGTCACCCGCCGACGCGTCGCCACGCAGGTACAGCACGAGGAACATCAGGATGGCCATGGCGGTGTAGATCACCAGCTGCAGCAGCGGCGTGTAGATGGCGCCGGTGCGGGTCATGCGCAGTTGCTTGTCGGTGTTGCTCTGGCTGGCATTGAGGAAGCGCTTCTGCTCATAGACCTCGCCACCGAAGCTGCGCACCACGCGGTAGCCCTGGATGGTCTCGGAGGCCACATGGGTCACGTCGCCCATGGCCACCTGGATCTTCTTGCTCTGCTTGCGGAATTTCTTGCTGGCGCGGCTGACCATGAAGGCGATCAGCGGCAGGATGGCGATCATCACCAGGGTCAGGCGCCAGTTCATCAGCAGCAGCGAGCCAAACAGGAAGACCACCGTCATGCCCTCGCGGATCACCACCTTGATCGCGTCCGTGGCGGCGCCAGTGACCATGGTGACGTTGAAGGTGATGCGGGAAATCAGGTGACCGGAGTTGTGCCTGTCGAAATAGCGGTTGGGCAGGGTCAGCAGATTGTTGAACAACTGCACCCGCAGGTCATGGACCAGGCCGAGGGAAACCTTGGCCAGGAAATAGTTGCCGAGAAAGGACCCCAGGCCCTGCCAGGCCGCGATCAGGATGATCAGCAGCGGCACCGCCTGGAGCAACTGCAGATCGCGTAGATAGGGCACATTGGGAAACAGGGCGGCTTCGGGATTGGACAGGCCATCGACGAAATACTTGAGGATGTAGCCCAGCATCGGTTGGGTCGAGGCGAAGATCAGGAAACCCACGATACTCAGCAGGAACAACCCGATATAGGGCCGAACGTAGCCAAGCAGGCGGAAGTAGATCTTCATGCTCGAAGGGCTGGCGGAGCCACTGGAATCGGTCATATCACGGAAAGGGAGTGGAAATGGGAGGCCGACTTTAACACAGCTTCATGAGCCGGTATTCGCGGGGCGCCAGGCGACAGGCCAGGTTTCACTGCGCAAAGGCAATGGCTGGGTTAGTATTGCCGCTCCTCAAATCATGACCAGCGTCCCGTATGTACCTGAGCAACATTCATCAAAGTGCCAATCGCCTATTCGACTTCATATGTTTATGGATACTCCCAATAGGCTATTTCCTGTTGCTGAGTGCGCTGTTCTTTCTGCCGGAGCGCAGCCTGCACCATAAACTCTTCTATCTACTGTTCAGTATTCCGACGCTTATTGCCTTGCTCGCGCGGCCGAGTGATTTGAGGGGCTTCATCCGCGAACCGATCGTCATCCTGTTCACTCTGTTCGCAGTCTACGCAGCCATCAGTATTGCCTGGAGCCCTTCCGAATCCGGCGCCAGCAGCCTGATCAAACGCCCCCTGCATACATTCATGCTGTTCGCCGGTTGTTACCTGCTGGTGCGCTACCGTCCCGAAACTTTGAATGCCATCTTCCTGGGCGCAGCCGTATTGGCCCTGTTCGCTTCCGCGCGAAGCATCTATTCCTTTGCCAGCACGTATGTGGAGGGACTGCGTCTGATCGGTTCGGGAGCCTTGGACAACCCGCTGCTCAGTTCCCATCTGTTCGGATTCTTCGCCACTTACTGGCTGTGCATGTGCATCGGCAGCAAGAACCTTCGCACACTTCTACTTAGCCTCGCGGCATTGTCGATCATGCTCACCGCGGTGCTCGCGACAGGCTCCAGGACTCCACTGGTCGCCCTGACAATAGCGGTGGGATGGGTTGCCCTTCTTCGTGCGGACAAGCGCTCGATTCCACTGCTGCTGGCCATTCCAACGGTCGCTATCGCCCTGCTCCTGATCGCTCCTGAAATGATCATGGGTCGTGGTGAATCCTATCGGTTCGAGATATGGCAGATCAGTTGGAACCTGATTCTCGAACACCCCCTCTTCGGCCACGGCTACGATGCGCCCATGAGTGTCGACCTCGGCATCGGCTACATCCTCAGCGAACCACATAACTTCGCCCTCGGTGTGCTCCACAACCTCGGAATTGTCGGATTCTTACCCTGGCTGGGGATGATCGCTTACGGCCTGTACAGCGGCTGGAAACACAGGAAGGAAGCCCCCTTCGTACTTGCCTCGGCACTGCTGGCATTCGGTATCGGTGCAGGCCTTACCGAAGGGGGAGGCATTCTGTCGCGCCCCAAGGAGCACTGGTTCCTGTTGTGGATTCCCCTGGCCCTGATCGCCGCGCTGAACATCGCTCATCGGGCCAGCAGGTTGCTGTGCATCGACGCCCGCGCCTTGAACGCAGAGCAGGCCGGACAGTTGGTCGCCGGCGGGAAGGTCATCGAGGAAGATGGTCGGGGCCCCAAAGTGATTCGCCTGCAGGATGGCAGCTTTCTGAAGATATTCCACCGTCGCCGCTGGTATACCTCGGATACGTTGAATCCCTACTCGAAGCGTTTCGCCCGAAACAGCCAGCAATTGCTCGCCCTGGGTTTCATCGCGCCGCCGGTACTCGATCTCTATCTCTATCCGGATGGCTCCAAGGGCGTGCGCTACCAACCGCTACCAGGCCGGACCCTGCGCCAGGCCCTGGAGGCCTGCGATACGCAGGATGCCCGCCAGATACTTGTTCACCGTCTCGGACGTTATATTGCGCAACTGCATGAACGAGGTGTGTATTTCCGCTCCTTGCACCTGGGCAATGTCCTGCTGCTGAACGACGGGGAGCTTGGCCTGATCGACCTGGCAGATATGCGTATCCTGCCATCCTCGTTGTCCCCTGGATTACGCCAGCGCAACCTGCGCCATATGCAACGCTACACTCAGGACCGCCATTGGCTGTTCGAGGAAAACCAGGAGGCATTGCTCAGTGGTTATTCCGAGATCGCGCCGTCCTGTACACAACGGATGCGTCAACATCTTGCATCCTCGAAGAATGAAAAAATAACAACATGTTGACCGCTCAACTGCTGGCAGTCACAGCCTATCTCCTGGCGCTGGCTACTGCGGCACTCCTGCTACACATTCCGGCCGTCGCGCGCAACCTCAAGGTTGCCGCAGGCCGCTCCACGGCTATCGACGGGTTGCGCGGCTATCTGGCGCTCGGCGTCTTCATCCACCATTCGGCGATCGCCTGGCACTTCCATCAAAGCGGCCAGATAGGCATGCCACCCGAGCGGGTCTTCGCTCAGATCGGCCAGATAGGGGTCGCTCTGTTCTTCATGATCACCGGTTTTCTGTTCTGGGACCGCTTGCTCAAGCAGGCACGCGGCTTCGATTGGCAGGCGTTCGCGATTTCCCGCATTTTTCGCCTTTATCCCCTGTACCTGCCGCTGCTTGCGGCGATCACCGCAACGGCGTTCTTCCTCAAGGACTGGGTGTTGCTGGATGCGCCGGCAGAACTGCTCAAACACCTGTCCCTGTGGCTGATCTTCGAACGTCCGGACATCAATCAGCTCGATGGCACCGGGACGCTGATCTCCAACGTCACCTGGACCCTGGCCTACGAGGTGTACTTCTATCTGGCCCTGCCCTTGCTGGGGATGATCTTCATCTACCGCGGCACCCACGTAAAAACCATTGCCTGCCTGGTCGGTCTGTACCTGCTGGCGCAGGTGGTGGGCTTCGAACACTCGTTGAAGAAGAAATATCTGCTCAGCTTCGTCGGCGGCATTGCCGCAGCGTACTGGATTCGCAGGCCGACACTGGTCGCTTGGGGCCGCAGCCGCATCGCCGCGATCCTGGCAGTAGCCATGCTCCTGGTAGTGATGACGATGTTGCGCAAGACCTTTGCAGTGTTTCCACTACTGCTGCTGAGCGTGTTCTTCTTCGTGGTGGTGTCGGGCAACGAACTGTTCGGTGCGCTGCGCCTGCGCAGCGCCCGCTGGCTTGGAGAAATCAGCTACAGCACCTATCTGCTGCACGGTTTCCTGCTCTGGTGGGTGGTCTATTACATCTATCCGCGGATGGGCCTGGCACTGGACGAGCCGCTACCGTTCCTGGGCCTGATCGCGCTGTGCTGCGTACTGCTGGTGTTGATTAGCAGTCTGACGTTCCTGCTCTTTGAAAAACCCGGGATCGCCAAGGGTAAACAACTCGCGCAGAAGCTGCGGCGCAGACGCGAGGCAAGACAGCCCACCAAGGCAGAAAAGGCCTGAGCCACCTCAGCACTGCCAAGCAGCCCGATACCCCGTGTCGTCAGTTCCGCTCAAGCGGTAGGAAAAACAGCCGTCCCAGGCCACGCCAGGTCTTGCGGGTAAAGGCCCGCAGCGGAATCTGCGCCAGCAGTTCACGCGCCAGCTTGCGGTCGCGATTGGCCACTTTGAGGAACATGGAGTTCAGCGCCTTGAACTTCACTTCCTCGTACGCCGGGTGATCACTGAACTTGGCGTAGATGCGCAGGATGCTCTCGATCATGAAGCGGTGATTCTTGTACGAGTTGGTCGCGTGCTTGCGATAGCGCGCCATCACCACCGGCAGGCCGTCGATGACATAGCCGGCATGGGTGATCTTCAGTTCGATGTACAGGTCTTCAAGGCGGATTTCCGGATCGAACCCCCCGACCTTCTCCAGCGCCTCGCGGCGAAACAGCAAGGTCGGCGCGGGTGGATAGGGCTTGCGTTCGAGAAACATGTCCTCGAAATCCGAGCGGCGGAAGGGAATATCGCGACGCTGGCGCTTTTCCGGGAACAGCTCGCCATTGGAGTCGATCAGCTCGATGTTGCCGGCGCAAATGCCGACCTCGGGCTTGTCGGCCATGTGCGCGACCTGGATGGCGATGCGCTCCGGCATCATGATGTCGTCCGAGCCGAACGTAGCCACCAGTTCGCCATGGGAACGGGCAATACCGTCGTTCAGCGTGCGGGTCAGCCCCTGGTTCTGCTGCACCTTGAAATCGAAGCCATGGATGGCCTGCAGGCGCTGGATGCGCTCGACGCTGTCGTCCGTGGAGCCATCGTCGATCACCAGCAGCTCGATATGCGGGTAGGTCTGGTCGAGCACGCTCTGGATGCTCTGCTCGATGTAGGGTCCATGGTTGTACGAAGCGATGATGACGCTTACCAGGGGTTGCTTGTCGGTCATGCCGGTTCCTTGTTGGCGTTGGCCAGGCCGGACTCGATCAGGTCCAGGTACTGCTGGCGGAATATGTCGATATCGTGGTGGGTCCGCAGATAGGTCCAGGTTTCCTCGCCCTTGGCCCGCAAGGCCTGCTCGTCGAGCGCCAGGTAGGTATCCAGCGCCCGGGTCAGTTGCGCCACGTTGGCCGGTTCCACCGCCAGCCCACCGGCGCCCTCGATCAGCGGCAGCATCGCCGGCACGCTGGAGGCGATCACCGGCAGACGCCCGCTCATGCCTTCGAGCAGGGCCAGGCCAAGGCCCTCGGCCAGCGACGGCATGGTCCAGATGTCGAACGCGCGCACGTATTGCAGGGCGTTTTCCTTGAAGCCCAGCAGGTGCGCCCGCCCGCCCAGGCCCGCCGCGTCGATCTGGTCTTGCAGCTTCTGCTGCTCGCGGCCGGCGCCGATGATCGCCAGGTGAGCCTGTGGATACTTGTCCTTGAGCGCGGCGAACGCCTGGATCAGGTGGGTGTGTCCCTTGACCGGCACCAGGCGGCCCAGGGCCCCGACCAGCCGCGCATCCTGGGGCAGGCCGAGCAGCTCGCGGGCGTGCTCGCGGGAATGCTGCAGGGATTCGGCCTGGGGAATATCGATGGCGTTGGTGATGGCGTGGGTGTTCTGCTCGGTGAACCCGCACTTGCAGTCGATCAGGTACTGCTTCACCGCCGGCGATACCCCGACGAACTGCCAGTGCCCATCGATCAGGCGCTGGGTCTGACGACGGCGATAGAACCGGTCGTATTCGCCGAAGCCGTGGGAAATGCCGATGCAGAGGGGAATCTTCAGCCAGCGGTTGAGCTGCAGCAGCATGTTGACCGGCTTGAAGCGATTGCAGATCACCACATCGAAGCCTTCCTTGCGGCAGAAGCGATAGAGCTTCCACAGCGCCAGCAGGCGCATGCCCTTGAGGGCCTTGTCGCTGAACTCGAAGTACACCGAATGATCGGAACGGCTCACCGGCTCGCCGGGACCTGGCCTGCCCTTGAGGAACGCCATGGTGGTTTCGAAACGCTCGGTCGGCAGGGCCTTGACGATCTGCTCGGCGAGATCGGCGAAGTCATGCCGCTTGATGTTGTAGTCCGGCTGCAGTTGCAGAACCTTGAAACGTCGCTTCATAGGGCTCCCTGGTGAAAACCGTGCTGGTCGAGCATCCAGCTCGACGAAGCGGCCAGTCGCTGGACCTCGGCCGGGTCGGGCGTGGGCAGCTTCGACCATTCGTTGCGCTTCCAGCAGACGAAGTGGAAATACGGGAATGCGCGCTCGCCATCCCGATCATTGGTCAGGCGCCCGTCGCGCCAGAACCAGTGGTGCGGGAAATCACAGCTGCCGTCGTGCCACTTGATCACGCCGCCCGGAGTACTGAAGGCTTCGGTGAACTCGCTGCGGCGACGCAAAGGGTTGAACTTGCCCACCAGCTCGAACAGCGGCTTGGGGAAGTTCTTGCGCCAGAGGAACAGGCGGCTGAACGCGCCTTCGTCGATGGCGTGGTGCTCATGATCGGTAAAACGCTCACGCCAGTTGCGGATCTGCTTGAACAGGCCGCGCTGATCGGCGGTGTTGCGCATCAGGCACAGGTGCCCGGCAACACGCCGCTCATGGGTGGAGAACAGATCGTTGCGGGCCAGGCGTTCGCAGGTGAAATAGGCTCGCAGGTCGCCGTAGATCAGATCGATGTCGCCGAACGCCCAGAAATCGTAACCGTGCAGACGGTCCTCATGGATGTAGCCGAGCGCCGGTTTGATGTCGCACAGTTTGTAGGCCTGCGCCGGGGAAAAATCGATGCCCAGGCGCGCCGACACCAGCCGGCAGTAGTCCTGGTAACCGATCGGCTCGACCCGCACGTTGGGCGGCAGGTTGTCCGGAACGCCACAGTCGCTGAACAGCAACCAGTCGATATCCGGATTGCGTCGGCAACTTTCGAGATAGAACGGCATCCAGAACGGCCATTGCCCGAAATACGGGATGACGAAAAGAATCCGCGGCTTGGATTTGATCACTTGAAGCTCACTGTCTTATTGATTCAGGGTACTCAGCGCATAGCACGAAAAGTGCCCTGCGCATCGCTCGGCAACATTTCGTACAACGATAAGTCCCTGTTTCTTTATTTTCGTTTCACGACCCAAAGAAGTTCGTGACGGCGCACTGCTTTGCGGAAGAACTCGTTTTCACCGAACGTCGACCCCCGCCGCCCCGCCAGCAGGCGTTGCAACACCCTGCGCAGGCGGCGCTTGAACGGCGGCCGCGGCTGCAGGTCATGCATCATACCCAGCGCCATGGCTTTGTCGCACTGGCGCCGAGGGTCCAGCGACAGACTGCAGGGCAGCCACAGATCGTCGCCTTCCGTAACCGGCGGTAGCGCTACCCCGGTACCGGTATCACCCATGGGCCAACGGTCGTTGTCATGCAGGTGATTGGCATAGCCGAGCAAGGTGTCCGGCTGCCAGTCGAGACCCTGCAGCGCCTCGACCACCGCCTGCTGGGCACAGAGGTGATCCGGATGCGGATCGAGCAGCGGGTGCGGCAGCACGATGACCTGCGGCCTGGCGGTCGCGATCAGCGTGCGCAGGTCGGCCAGCAGGTTGTTCCAGCTCGGCACGCCATCGTCGCCGGGCAAGGCCTGGTGGTTGAACTGGCGAAACGGCCGGGTATCGCTGGTATCGGCTTCGCGGGAGCCGACAGGCTGATCGGGGGCTGCCTGCATCGCCGGCAGTTGCAGGCAGAAATAGCCCAATTGCACGCAGCGCGCCTCGGCAACCCCGGCCCAGCGCGGTACCGCGATGCTGTCCCAGGCGCGCAGGCGGCCCTTGAGCTGTGCCGCGGCGGCGGGCGCCAGGCCCATCTGCTGATAGTGTTCGGCCTCGATCTCGCCCGCGGTCAGGGTGACGATCCAGGTTTCCTCGGCCTGGCTGTACAGGCCATAGGCCGCCAGTTCCGCATCGTCGGCGTGGGGGGCGATGACCATCACCCGCTGGCGACGATAGTCGGGATGACGGATGACCCACAGCTTCGGCTCGCCGAGCAACCGGCAGCGATGCCCGCGCAGCGCCAGCCCACCCTCGTCGAGCGCGGCCCCCATGCCGCCGAGGTTGAGATAGCGCAGCCCGTTCACGCCGCGTTCGAAGGTCTGCAGGTCGCGGGCTTCGCCGCTGCCGAGGAACACCCCGGGATCGAGGAAGCGGCCCAGCCAGCTACTCTTGAGCCGAACCTGGAGGATCAGGGTTTCAGTGCCGTCCAGCAGCAACGGCTGCTCCGTGTGCAGGCGCCCCTCGCGCAAACGCACCGGCTGCTCGCAATCATCCGGGAAGCGATAGCGATAATCCTGCGCGGGCGAGTAGAACAGGTGATCGGCGAACCAGGCTTCGTGGGCGACCCACGCCACCAGCGCGAGCAGCAAGGGTACCCACCAGGCCACCAGCACGCCGACGGCGACCAGCAGCACCAGGCCGACCAGCAGCGCCACGCGCTTGTTGCGCCGGTGGCGCCGGAGCAATTGCTGCTTGCGGCTCACAGCTGGAACACCGGCACGGGGTTGCACCAGCGGTCCTTGTACTCGCGATCCGCACGACCAAAGGAGAAACGCAGCGGCTTGTTGCGCGCCCGCGCGTCTTCCCAGGCGCTCTGGGTATTGAGGAAGCTGAGCACGCTGCCGGGACTGAACTCGCGGGTCTCGGGGTCGACGCCGCCGTTGATGTACTCGACGCTGACCCACTGCGGCGCTTCGACCCGGTACACCAGCTGGATGGCGATCGGCGTGTCATTGAGAAACACCACCGAGCCGATCAGCAGGGAACGCAGGCGCTCGACCGCCTCGGCCATGTGCTCGGCACCGGTGGCGGGGAAACCCCAGCGGCGCTGGAACAGATCGCAGTACATCGCGGCGATTTCCGCGCTGTCGAAATCCTGGATCGGCTTGACCACACCGCCCGCCTCTTCCAGCAGGCGCAGTTCGCGACGCTGGTTGTAGCGGAACTTCTTCGACAGCTCTTCCGGCTGGCGGGCCATGGCCAGCGCTTCGGTCTGCGGCTTGAGCCCGACGAAACGCCCCTGGTTGAGCTCGGAGAGGTAGCGCGCGGCATGGCGCAGCGGCGCCTGGGCAGTGTCGGCGGCCGGCAGGATGATTTCGGCGTTGCCGAGGTCGAACAGGCCTTTCTTGCCCTTGCGCTTGAGCACGTCCTTGGACAGGGCCAGGAAACGCCCCCAGGTCGGGATCGCCGCCTGGATCTCGCCGGAGTGCTGCCAGGCCAGGTAGCGCACCGGGATATCGGCCATCTCCGCCAGTTGCGCGACCACCAGTGGGTGAGTCGCGACGCTGCCGCCGAAGCGCGACCAGGTCTGTTCGTAGGTGCGTGCGTCGATGACGCTCCAGCCACGCTCGCGCCAGCCTTGAATAGAGTTGAGCATCAGACCTCCGCGGTCAGCGCGACGACAGCGGGCAAGCGCCAGAAAACGTCGCGTACCGCCTCGTCGGAAAAGCGCTGACGCAGGCGTTCCAGCATACGGGCGCGACATTCCTGGCGTTGCCCGTCATCCATCCCGGCGAGCACCTGCAGCGCTTGCGCCAGCCCGGCAGGATCGGCCAGCGGAAACAGCACGCCAACACCCTCGACGACTTCCGGTGCACCGCCACAGGCGGTCGCCGTTACCGGCACACCGGCCACCATGGCTTCCAGCAGGACCATGCCGAACGGCTCGTGGTCCGAACTCAGGGCGAAAGCGTCGAACGCGGTGAAGTAACGCCGGGCATCGGTCACCTGGCCGAGGAAGTCTACCTGCCCGGCGATGCCCAGCTCGGCGGCCAGGGCCTCCAGCTTGTCGGCGAGGCGCCCCTTGCCGAGGATCGCCAGACGGGCACCCGCCGGCAGGTTCGGCAGGGCCTGGGCGAACCCGCGCAACAGGGTCGCCTGGTCCTTGTCCGGATGCAGGCGCCCGACGTTGCCAACGATCCACGCCCGCGGATCCAGCTTCAGCGCCGCGCGCGCCTCGGCGGCGGGCACCAGCTGGCCTTGCAGCGCTTCGATATCGATGCGGTTGTACAGGGTCTGGATGCGTTCGGCCGGCCACTTTTTCAGCGAGCGGCGCATGTCGTCACGCACCGCGTCGGACACCCCGAGCAGGCTCAGACGCTTGCTGAACAGGTTGGCCAGCAACTGGCGGCTGCCGCGCTGGTAGTCACCGAAGGCGTGATGCACGCCAATGACCGCCAGACGCGTGGCCAGCAGTGCGATGTAGACGGGCTTGAAACGATGGGCGATGCAGAAACTGAAGTCGCGCGCCGCCACGATCCTGCGCAGCGCGGCGATCGCGCCCAGCTTCAGGCCACGAATGGCGCTGGAGCTGAATTCGAGAAACAGCACTTCGTCACTGGCGCAGCCCTCGGCGACCCGGGGATCGGCCTTGCCAGTGAGAAATACCGTGGTGACCTTGTAGCCGCTGCCGGCGAACAGGCTGGCGTACTGACGGGCGCAATCGAGAAAGGGCCCGTCATAGCCATGGCAGAACTGCAGGACGCGCTTGTCAGTCGAGCGTGTCATAGGCTTTCGCGCCGTCCTTCACCACCAGAATGTCTTCCATGATCAGGTACTGAAGGTCGGAACCGAAGAACATGTTCAGTGCGTCGGTCGGCGAGCAGATCATCGGTTCGCCACGGCGGTTGAGCGAGGTGTTCAGCGACACACCGTTGCCGGTCAGGACTTCCAGCGCTTTCATCATGTCGTAGTAGCGCGGGTTGTACTCGCGCTTGAGCACCTGGGCACGGGACGTACCGTCTTCGTGAACCACTTCCGGCACACGGGTCTTCCACTCTTCCGCCACTTCGAAGGTGAAGGTCATGAACGGCGCCGGGTGGTCGACCTTGATCATCTGCGGGCCGACGGTGTCCAGCATGGACGGGCAGAATGGCCTCCAGCGCTCGCGGAACTTGATCTGCTCGTTGATCCGGTTGGCCACGCCCGGCACGCTCGGGCAGCCGATGATGGAACGACCGCCAAGGGCACGCGGACCGAACTCCATGCGGCCCTGGAACCAGGCCACCGGATTGCCGTCGACCATGATTTTGGCGATGCGCTCCGGCATGTCGTCGATCTTGCGCCACTTCGGCGCGCTCGGATGACGGGCACAGGCGGCGATCACGTCTTCGTTGGAGTAGGACGGGCCGAGGTAGACGTGCTCCATCTTCTCCACCGGCACACCACGGGCGTGGGAGACGTAGGCCGCGGCACCGACCGCGGTACCGGCGTCGCCGGACGCCGGCTGGACGAACAGCTCCTTGAGGTCCGGGCGGGCGATGATCTTCTGGTTCAGCTTGACGTTCAGCGCGCAGCCGCCGGCGAAGGCCAGCTTGCCGGTTTCCTTGAGGATGTCGCCCAGGTAGTGGTCGATCATCTGCAGCGCCAGCTTCTCGAACAGCGCCTGCATGCTCGCGGCGTAGTGGATGTACGGCTCGTCGGCGATGTCGCCTTCGCGCTTCGGCCCCAGCCACTCGATCAGCTTCGGCGAGAAGTAGAAGCCCTTGCCCTTCTCTTTGTAGCGGCGCAGGCCGATGACGTTGGCGTACTCGGTGTTGATCACCAGCTCGCCATTTTCGAAGCTGGCCAGGCGCGAGAAGTCATATTTGCTGGCGTCGCCATACGGCGCCATGCCCATGACCTTGAACTCGCCGTCGAGCATCTCGAAGCCGAGGAACTCGGTGATCGCGCCGTACAGGCCGCCCAGCGAGTCCGGATCGTAGAACTCCTTGAGCTTGTGGATCTTGCCGTTCTCGCCGTAGCCGAAGAAGGTAGTGGCGTATTCGCCCTTGCCGTCGATCCCGAGGATCGCGGTCTTCTCCTTGAAGCCCGAGCAGTGATACGCGCTGGACGCGTGGGCCAGGTGGTGCTCGACCGGCTCGATCTTGATCTTCTTCGGATCGAAGCCCAGTTGCTCCAGGCACCAGACGATCTTCTTGCGGTAGCGCTTGTAGCGGCGGTTACCCATCAGGATCGCGTCGAGGGCGCGGTCAGGGGCATACCAGTAGCGCTTGGCGTAGTGCCAGCGAGCCTTGCCGAACAGGCTGATGGGAGCGAACGGGATCGCGACCACATCGACGTCGGACGGCTTGATGCCGGCCTGTTCGAGACAGAACTTCGCCGATTCGTAAGGCATGCGGTTCTTTGCATGTTTATCGCGCACGAAGCGCTCTTCTTCAGCGGCGGCGATCAGCTTGCCGTCGATGTACAGGGCCGCGGAAGGATCATGGCTAAGGGCGCCGGACAGGCCAAGAATCGTCAATGCCAAGGGTCTAGCCTCTTCATTCGGTAAAAATGCGCCCCGGCCTCATGGGCGGGCGGCGGCGAAAGGGCGGGATTATAGCGCAAAGCGGGTGGGCAATTGGAGGGGCGGTGGAGGCCCGGTTTTGCGGGGGAATGCTGAAGTTTTATTGATCTTGAGGGACTCATCGCTGGCAAGCCAGCGATAAGGCCCTCAAGCCCGCTACATCATTCAGCGATCAGCCAGTCCATGCGCCAACTGCCGCCGGTCTGCCCCAGGCACTCGGCCAGCCACGGCAGGAACGCGCGCAGTTCCTCCTCCAGCCCCCACGGCGGGTTGGCGATGGCCAGCCCGGAGCCATTCAGGCAGTCCGGGGTGTCCTGCGGATGCACATACAGCTCGACCCGCAGCAGCTTCGGCGCGCCGGTGCTGGTCAGGTCCTGGTAGAAGCGCACCAGCTGGCGCTGATCCTTGATCGGGTACCAGATCGCCGCGACGGTCTGGCGCATGCGCGCGATCGCCTCTTTCATCGCGGTGGTGCAACGTTTGAGCTCATCAGGCTTTTCGAACGGCGGGTCGATCAGCATCACCGCGCGCTTTTCCTGCACCGGCAGCAGCGCCCGCGGCACGTGCCAGCCCTCGCCCAGGTGCACGGCGACGCGCGGGTCCTTCTTCATGTTGTCCTTGAGCAGGCGCCCGTCTTCCGGGTGCTTCTCGTTGAGCAGCACGCGGTCCTGCTGGCGCGCCATGCGCCGCGCCAGCTCCGGCGAGCCCGGGTAGTAACGCAGTTCGCCATCGGCATTCAGGCGCCGCACGATGCGCAGGTAATCCGCGGTGATCTCCGGCAGATCGTCGCGCCCCCAGAGCCGGCCGATACCCTCGATCCACTCGCCGGTGCGGGTCGCCTGGTCACCCTGCAGGTCGTACAGGCCGAGGCCGGCATGGGTGTCGATATAGGCGAACGGCTGCTCCTTGCGCGACATCAGGGCAATGAGGCGGGTCAGCACGATGTGCTTGAAGACGTCGGCGTGGTTGCCGGCGTGGAAGGCGTGACGATAGTTCATGGCAACTCCTGAGGGGCCGGGAAGTTTACCCGTTCAGGCACGCGCCGTCAGGTTGCGCCCGCCGAAACGACAACGGCCCGCCTCTCGGAAAGAGGCGGGCCGTTTCAGACGACGCTAACGCAGGTTACTTGTTGGCGTGGTAGTCCGCGTCGGCCTTCTCGAAGCGCGCGACCATGCTGGACGACGCACGACCGGCCTTGCTCACCAGCACGATGGCGATGGTGGCGAAGAGGAAGCCCGGGATGATCTCGTACAGGCTGGTGCCCGAATAGTTCTTCCACAGGATCACGGTCAGCGCACCGACCACGATGCCAGCCAGCGCACCGTTGCGGGTCATGCCTTTCCACAGCACCGAGAGCAGTACCACCGGACCGAAGGCGGCACCGAAGCCGGCCCAGGCGTAGGCAACCAGGCCCAGTACGCGGTTTTCCGGATTGGCGGCCAGGGCGATGGCGATCAGGGCCACGGCCAGGACCATCAGGCGGCCGACCCAGACCAGCTCACCCTGCGAAGCGTTCTTGCGCAGGAAGGTCTTGTAGAAGTCTTCGGTCAGGGCACTGGAGCAGACCAGCAGCTGGCAGCTCAGGGTGCTCATCACCGCCGCCAGGATGGCCGACAGCAGGACACCGGCGATCCATGGGTTGAACAGGATCTTGGCCAGCTCGATGAACACGCGCTCGTGGTTCTCGGTGACCGGACCCGCCACTTCAGGATGCGCCGAGAAGTAGGCGATGCCGAAGAAGCCCACGGCACAGGTACCGGCCAGGCACAGGATCATCCAGGTCATGGAGATGCGACGGGCGTTGGCGATCGACTTCACCGAGTCGGCGGCCATGAAACGCGCCAGGATGTGCGGCTGGCCGAAGTAGCCCAGACCCCAGCCCATCAGCGAGATGATGCCGATGAAGGAGGCGTTGCGGAACATGTCGAAGTTGGCCGGGTTCTGCGCCTCGATGGCGAGGAAGGTGGTATCCACGCCACCGGTGGCCAGCAGGACGAAGATCGGCGTCAGCAGCAGGGCGAAGATCATCAGACCGGCCTGCACGGTGTCGGTCCAGCTCACTGCCAGGAAACCGCCGACGAAGGTATAGGCGATGGTCGCGGCGGCACCGGCCCACAGCGCGGTCTCGTACGGCATGCCGAAGGTGCTTTCGAACAGACGGGCACCGGCAACGATGCCGGACGCGCAATAGATGGTGAAGAACACCAGGATCACCACCGCGGAGATGATCCGCAGCAGACCGCTGTGGTCTTCGAAACGGCTGGCGAAGTAATCCGGCAGGGTCAGCGCATCGCCGTTGTGCTCGGTCTGTACCCGCAGGCGACCGGCGACGAACAGCCAGTTCAGGTAGGCGCCGATGGTCAGGCCGATGGCGATCCAGGCTTCCGACAGACCCGACATGTAGATGGCGCCCGGCAGGCCCATCAGCAGCCAGCCGCTCATGTCGGAGGCGCCGGCGGACAGTGCGGTCACGACGCTGCCGAGGCTGCGGCCACCGAGGATGTAGTCGGAAAGGTTCTTGGTGGAGCGATAGGCCATGAAGCCGATCAGCACCATTACCGCGATGTAGATCACGAAAGTGATCGTGATGGGATTGCTTGTCATGTATTGCGCCCTGGCGTTTGTTTTTATGTAGCGACAGCCTCAGACGAGGTTGCACCCAGGCCACGAATGCTATGCAACAACCCAAACGAGGTGCAACCATTTTTACAAAGGTAGTTGCACCTTTGACCAAAAATCCGACAACAGCCTCTTTTTGCTTCTTTTCGGCGCAAAAAAATCGTTTTTCATAAGCGAATGCACCTATAAAAGCCGTTTCAGTCGTACGGTTTTCCGCGACATGACGAGTTGCACCTCCGCTCGCGAAAAATTGGGTTGCACTAGGTTGCACCCGGAAACGCGCACGGCTAATCTTGGCGCCAGCTTAGCCACGGCCCAGTGGCAATAAAGAGGATAAGAAATGGCGACGACCACCCTTGGGGTCAAACTCGACGACCCGACCCGTGAGCGACTCAAAGCAGCTGCGCAGTCCATCGACCGCACGCCGCACTGGTTGATCAAGCAGGCGATCTTCAATTACCTGGAGAAGCTGGAGGGTGGCGCTACCCTGACCGAACTCAATGGTCAGCCCGGCAACCTGGCCGATGACGCGGGCGACGTGCAGCCCGACCACAGCCATCAGTGCTTCCTCGAATTCGCCGAAAGCATCCTCCCGCAATCGGTCCTGCGCTCCGCCATCACCGCCGCCTACCGCCGCCCCGAGCAGGAAGTGGTGCCGATGCTGCTGGAACAGGCCCGCCTGCCCGCCGCCCAGGCCGAAGCCACCAACAAGCTGGCCGCCGGCATCGCGGAAAAACTGCGCAACCAGAAGAGTGCCGGCGGTCGCGCCGGCATCGTCCAGGGCCTGCTGCAGGAATTCTCCCTGTCGTCCCAGGAAGGCGTGGCCCTGATGTGCCTGGCCGAAGCCCTGCTGCGTATCCCCGACAAGGGCACCCGCGACGCCCTGATCCGCGACAAGATCAGCACCGGCAACTGGCAGCCGCACCTGGGCAACAGCCCGTCGCTGTTCGTCAACGCCGCCACCTGGGGCCTGCTGCTGACCGGCAAGCTGGTCTCCACGCACAACGAATCCGGCCTCACCTCGTCCCTCAGCCGCATCATCGGCAAGAGCGGCGAGCCGATGATCCGCAAGGGCGTCGACATGGCCATGCGCCTGATGGGCGAACAGTTCGTCACCGGCGAGACCATCGCCGAAGCCCTGGCCAACGCGAGCAAGTTCGAAGCCAAGGGCTTCCGCTATTCCTACGACATGCTCGGCGAAGCCGCACTGACCGAGCACGACGCGCAGAAATACCTGGCGTCCTACGAGCAGGCCATCCACTCCATCGGCAAGGCCTCCCATGGCCGTGGCATCTATGAGGGCCCGGGCATCTCGATCAAGCTCTCCGCCCTGCACCCGCGCTACAGCCGCGCCCAGTACGAGCGCGTGATGGACGAGTTGTACCCACGCCTGCTGTCGCTGACCCTGCTGGCCAAGCAGTACGACATCGGCCTGAACATCGACGCCGAGGAAGCCGACCGTCTGGAGCTGTCCCTCGACCTGCTCGAGCGCCTGTGCTTCGAACCGCAACTGAGCGGCTGGAACGGTATCGGCTTCGTCATCCAGGCCTACCAGAAGCGCTGCCCGTACGTGATCGACTACGTCATCGACCTGGCCCGCCGCAGCCGTCACCGCCTGATGATCCGTCTGGTGAAGGGCGCCTACTGGGACAGCGAGATCAAGCGCGCGCAGATCGAAGGCCTGGAAGGCTATCCGGTCTACACCCGCAAGGTGTACACCGACGTTTCCTACATCGCCTGCGCACGCAAGCTGCTGTCGGTGCCGGAAGTCATCTACCCGCAGTTCGCCACCCACAACGCCCACACCCTGTCGGCCATCTACCAGATCGCCGGTCAGAACTACTACCCGGGCCAGTACGAATTCCAGTGCCTGCACGGCATGGGCGAGCCGCTGTACGAGCAAGTCGTGGGCAAGGTCGCCGATGGCAAGCTGAACCGTCCGTGCCGCGTGTACGCACCGGTCGGCACCCATGAAACCCTGCTGGCCTACCTGGTCCGTCGTCTCCTGGAGAACGGCGCCAACACCTCGTTCGTCAACCGTATCGCCGACCACTCGATCTCGATCCAGGAACTGGTCGCCGACCCGGTCGCCACCATCGAGCGCATGGCCACCCAGGAAGGCAGCGTCGGCCTGCCGCATCCGCGCATCCCGATGCCACGCGACCTGTATGGCAGCGAGCGGGCCAACTCGGCCGGTATCGACATGGCCAACGAGCATCGCCTGGCCTCGCTGTCCTGTGCCCTCCTGGCCTCCGCGCACAATGACTGGAAAGCCGCGCCGCTGCTCGGTTGCGCCGCCAGCCAGGAAGCTGCCGCTCCCGTGCTCAACCCGGCGGACCATCGCGATGTGGTCGGTCATGTTCAGGAAGCCACCGTCGGCGACGTCGACAACGCCATCCAGTGCGCGCTGAACGCCGCACCGATCTGGCAGGCCACGCCACCGGCCGAGCGCGCCGCGATCCTCGAACGCGCCGCCGACCTGATGGAAGCCGAGATCCAGCCGCTGATGGGCCTGCTGGTCCGCGAAGCGGGCAAGACCTACGCCAACGCCATCGCCGAAGTCCGCGAAGCCGTCGACTTCCTGCGCTACTACGCGGTGCAGGCTCGCAACGATTTCAGCAACAACGCACACCGTCCGCTGGGCCCGGTGGTCTGCATCAGCCCGTGGAACTTCCCGCTGGCGATCTTCAGCGGCCAGGTCGCCGCGGCCCTCGCCGCCGGCAACCCGGTCCTGGCCAAGCCGGCCGAACAGACCCCGCTGATCGCCGCCCAGGCCGTGCGCCTGATGCTCGAAGCCGGCATTCCGGAAGGCGTGGTGCAACTGCTGCCGGGCCGCGGTGAAACCGTCGGTGCCCGCCTGGTCGGTGACGAGCGCGTCAAGGGCGTGATGTTCACCGGTTCCACCGAGGTCGCCCGCCTGCTGCAACGCAATATCGCCGGACGCCTGGATGCCCAGGGTCGCCCGATCCCGCTGATCGCCGAAACCGGTGGCCAGAACGCCATGATCGTCGACTCCTCGGCGCTGACCGAGCAGGTGGTGATCGACGTGGTTTCGTCCGCCTTCGACAGCGCCGGCCAGCGTTGCTCGGCCCTGCGCGTGCTGTGCCTGCAGGAAGATTCCGCCGATCGCGTCATCGAAATGCTCAAGGGTGCCATGGCCGAAAGCCGCCTGGGCAACCCGGAGCGCCTGTCCGTGGACATCGGCCCGGTGATCGACGCCGAAGCCAAGGCGGGCATCGAGAAGCACATCCAGGGCATGCGCGAGAAAGGTCGCTCGGTCTACCAGGTCGCCCTGGCCAACAGCGACGAATGCAAGCGCGGCACCTTCGTCATGCCGACCCTGATCGAACTGGAGAGCTTCGACGAACTGAAGCGTGAGATCTTCGGCCCCGTGCTGCACGTGGTGCGCTACAACCGCAAGGACCTGGACCAGTTGATCGAGCAGATCAACGCCTCTGGCTACGGCCTGACCCTCGGCGTGCATACCCGCATCGACGAGACCATCGCCAAGGTCATCGACAGCGCCCATGCCGGTAACGTCTACGTCAACCGCAACATCGTCGGTGCCGTGGTCGGGGTGCAGCCGTTCGGTGGCGAAGGCCTGTCCGGCACCGGTCCGAAAGCCGGTGGCCCGCTGTACCTGTACCGCCTGCTGTCGACCCGTCCGGCCGACGCCATCGAGCAATCGTTCCAGCGCGGCGACGCCGGCAATGCGCCGGACAGCCGCCTGCGCGAAGCGCTGCTCAAGCCACTGGAAGCGTTCAAGGCCTGGGCTGCGAAGAACCAGCAGAACGACCTGGTGCAGACCTGCGAACAGTTCGCCCGCCAATCGCAGAGCGGCATCACCCGCCTGCTGGCCGGCCCGACCGGCGAGCGCAACAGCTACACCATCCTGCCGCGCGAGCACGTGCTGTGCCTGGCCGACAGCGAAGCCGACCTGCTGACCCAACTGGCTGCGGTGCTGGCGGTGGGCAGTTCGGCGGTGGTCCTCGACGGCGAACCGGGCAAGACCCTGCGCTCGCGCCTGCCGAAGGAAGTCCAGGCGCGGATCAAGCTGGTGGCCGACTGGAACAAGGACGACGTGCTGTTCGACGCCGTCCTGCACCATGGCGACTCCGACCAGCTGCGCGGCATCTGCGAGCAGATCGCCAAGCGTCCGGGCGCCATCGTCGGCGTGCATGGCCTGTCCTCGGGTGAAACCGCGGTGGCCCTGGAGCGACTGGTGATCGAACGGGCATTGAGCGTGAACACGGCTGCGGCCGGTGGTAATGCGAGCCTGATGACGATCGGCTGATAGTCGCCGGAAAATGAAACGGGGCGGGTTTTGCGGATTCCTTTGGGAATATCGCGAAACCCGCCCCGTTTTGTTTTCGATTGCCAGCGAATCGGGTATCGGCACACCACTACAAGTAAGCGAGCAACAGAAGCGTGGCGACACTGGAGAAGTACAGAACCCAGATAACCACACCCAATGTCATCCACCCCTTGTTGGCACCCGTGAATTCCGAGTTGGAACGCCCTTGCGGATCCTGCTCATGAGCATTGATAACGTGCTGAATGCAGCACACCAGCCAGAGAGTCGCTCCGAGTTGCAGCATCGATTCGATCAAATAGCGCAGATGAAGAGGCGCATCATGCTGCAGTTGTCCTATTGGCTCGGGCGTCATGGCTCCCGAAGCCAGGCTGATAATGACGATCATCCACATGGTCAAGGCCAGGTTCAAAGGCGACCATGCAAACTCCCGCCCCGACTGCCTGAATCCCTGATCGATCCTTTTCAGCAACGGGTAGATGAAAAGCACAGGAATGATGGCGCGCAACAAAGGAATCACGCGCTCTCCCGTAGCGGCCCGGTAAATGGCCCAATTCCTGTAGAACCAATAAAAGAGATAAACACCGGTCGTCAGCAGGCTCATGGTGATCAATTTGTTGATCGACACGACGAAGAACATCGGCTGCCGTGGATTATCGTGATCGATATCGGGGGCAATACTGCACGTCGACATGAAAATTTCCTTGTGATAAACGGGCGGCCATCAAATACCTCTCCTCGATAAATTGCTGTAGGCCCAATCCGATAGGTCAAAGGGAAAAGCCGAAAGATTCGAGTGACGTGCTGGGTGCCCCTAATACCCGAGAACAATCCAGCCTGATGTGAATATGGATATCCACAACCAGTTCACCGCCGTGAGCTGCGCATTCCCGCCCCCTTGCGGATCGCCTTCGCAGAAGTTGATCGCTCGCTGAACCTCGCCCAGCGCCAGGAGGAACAGGGCGATCATCATCAGCACCGCGTCAATCCACCCCGGAATGGGCAGCGACACCATCCACAGCTGGACGCCAAGCACCCACGCCAACAGCATCCCGCACGCCAACCACCAGGGCGACCACTCATAGTTTCGCCCCGAAGCACGAATGCGCCGATCGACCCGGCTCAACAGCGAATACAGAAATAACTCCGGCCACAGGATGCGCGGCAGCAGCATGACCCTGGCGCCACTGGCCCTGCGGTAGAGCTCCCAGTTGCGCAGGTACCAGAACAGGCCATACAGGCCGCAGGTGGACATGGTCATAAGGATCAGCTTCGGAATCGAGACAACGAAAAACGCAGGCTGAACTTCAACTGCCGGGGAAATGATCTCTGTAGACATGGAAAGGACCGTCGTGATGGGACGATCCATTTCACGATGCTTAGCGGGTTTACTGAAGCCAGCCCGTTCTAATCAAAAAGAATGATTTTTCCGACAAAGACGAAGCCCGGATCTCATGGGGTTAGATAGCACCCGAGCTCGCCCTGCTGATTCGGCTCTACTTCAATATCCGCCAAAGACTGTAGGTTTTTACAGACTCCGACAAGACTACGAAAGCGACCAGAAACCAGGAAGCCAAGCTCGGGACATAGGCCACTACCATTAAAAAAAACGAAAACGAGGGCAACATAAAAAACAGTCTGAATGGAACCTGAATCACCCCCAGATATGCCCCCATTCGCCACCCGAGAACTAACATTATCGAACTAAAAACTATCGAAATGTGCAACACAGCCCCGAACACAGCCAGCACTACTACAAAGCCGCCAAAGCCCTCGGTCATCCGGACCGAATTGAATACATCCGTAACATAAGGAATTTCATCACGACGCAGACACCCCTGAACGTAGATAGCCACAAAAATCGCGTCCATCAACCCCCAAAAGAACAGAGTTCTTCGCGCAACCTTACTGGTGAACGACCTCAATTTCCTCCCCCTCGGGCCTCGTAAACTTCATTCGCCACAGCCGGGGTCCATTGCCATGATTTACCGCTAATCTGCCAATGGTCATCTCCCTCCAGGTACCGCTGCTCTATGTTTCTTGTCACCCCGTAGATACGAACTACAGAGCTGTGCTTCATGTAAGCATCGTGGGCATCCAAGGGAACCCACTGCTGTGTCACTGTTTGCACGGTATTCGCAAAGTCCTTGCCATCAGACCCGAATAAGCGGCCCTCATCACCCATGGATGTAATACGGTTCGAGAAGATCACAGCGACATTTACCCCAGCATGTTTTTTGACATTTACTGTTCTCCATTTTCCAGGCCCTTGTTGCTCAGTACGAACCATCCCCGTTCCAACGGAACCTTCTTCCCGATTCCGCGCAAGCACCATGGACAACCATGGGTAATAATCATCAGGATAACTAACAAGTGGCTTCACCGGTCTTTCAGTAATCAAAAGCCAGTCACCCTTTCTTATTTTTGCAAGAACCTCTCTCTTGCTCTCGGGTGGAAAGTTGTAAAGTGAATAAACCCCACATGACCTCAGAAGTTCATCAAGTCCATCCAGGCGCCCCCGCGACATAAGCAAATCCTCGACTCGGGGCTCTGCGAAGAACGGACTTTCGATTCTATCTGGATCTTCATGCCTCAAATCCATCCAATGGACTAATTTCCTCATTCCGTCAGTTCCTAACACGTAAAGACGGAAATTTGAGCTCAGAACCTGCCCCTATAAAAACAGGAGTTTTCCCAGGATCCTGTATGACCCTTCCCTGTCTCTTGTCATCATCCCCATCAATCATACTGGCGCCCCACCTACCCCCCTTCCTAGACTCGCCCCACCCCGAATCAAAGGACCGCCGCCATGACCGAGACCCTGCTCAGCGCCCGCAACCTGGCGTTCGAACTCTATGAAGTGCTGGATGCCGAGGCGCTGACCCGTCGCGAGCGCTTCGCCGAGCACAGTCGCGAGACCTTCGACGCGGCGTTGTCCACCGCGCGCAGCATCGCCGAGAAGTACTTCGCCCCGCACAACCGCAAGGGCGACGAGAACGAGCCGCGCTACGAGAACGGCGAGGCGGTCCTGATTCCGGAAGTGAAGCCGGCGGTGGATGCGTTTCTCGAAGCCGGTTTCCTCAACGCCAACCGCGACTTCGACGTGGGCGGCATGCAGTTGCCGACCCTGCTGTCCCAGGCCTGCTTCGCCCACTTCCAGGCGGCCAACGCCGGAACCACGGCCTATCCGTTCCTGACCATGGGCGCGGCCAACCTGATCGAGAGCTTTGGCAGCGAGGAACAGAAACGCCTGTTCCTGCAGCCGATGATCGACGGGCGCTTCTTCGGCACCATGGCCCTGACCGAGCCCCACGCTGGCTCCTCCCTGGCCGATATCCGCACCCGCGCCGAGCCCTCCGCCGATGGCAGCTACCGCCTGCGCGGCAACAAGATCTTCATTTCCGGCGGCGACCATCCGCTGTCGGAAAACATCGTGCACATGGTCCTGGCCAAGCTGCCGGACGCGCCGCCCGGGGTGAAGGGCATTTCCCTGTTCATCGTGCCCAAGTTCCTGGTCAACCCGGACGGCAGCCTCGGCGCGCGCAACGATGTGACCCTGGCCGGGCTGTTCCACAAGATGGGCTGGCGCGGTACCACCTCGACGGCGCTGAACTTCGGCGACAACGGCAATTGCGTCGGTTATCTGGTGGGCAAGCCGCACCAGGGCCTGGCTTGCATGTTCCAGATGATGAACGAGGCGCGCATCGGTGTCGGCATGGGCGCGGTGATGCTCGGCTACGCCGGTTACCTGTACTCGCTCGACTACGCGCGCCAGCGTCCGCAGGGTCGCCTGCCGGACAACAAGGACCCGTCCACCGCCGCCGTGCCGATCATTGCCCACAGCGATGTGAAACGCATGCTCCTGGCGCAGAAGGCCTATGTCGAAGGCGCCTTCGACCTCGGCCTGTACGCGGCGCGGCTGTTCGACGACACCCAGACCGCCGAAACACCGGAGGCGCGCCAGCAGGCCCACGAACTGCTCGACCTGCTCACCCCGATCGTCAAGTCCTGGCCCTCGGAGTTCTGCCTCAAGGCCAACGAACTGGCGATCCAGATCCTCGGCGGCCATGGCTACACCCGGGAATACCCGGTGGAGCAGTACTACCGCGACAACCGCCTGAACCCGATCCACGAAGGCACCCACGGCATCCAGTCCCTCGACCTGCTCGGGCGCAAGCTGGCGCAGAACGGCGGGTCCGGGCTCAAGCAACTGGTGCGGCTGATCGCCGGCACCTGCGAGCGCGCCCATCGCTTCCCCGGTCTGGACGCCCTGCGCCAGCCGCTGGAGCAGTTGCTCACCCGTCTGCAAGCGGTGACCCTCGGCCTGCTCGGCGATCTGGCCAGCGGCAAGGTCAATGCCGCCCTGGCCAACTCGGCGCTGTACATGAAAGCCTTCGGTCACTGCGTGATCGGCTGGCGCTGGCTGGAGCAGGCGATCCGCGCCGAAGAAGGCCTCGCCACGGCCAACGACGCAGACCGTGACTTCTATCGCGGCAAATTGCAGGCGGCGCGATTCTTCCTCACCTGGGAAGTACCACCCTGCCATAATGACATCACGCTGCTCGAAGCACGGGACGACACCTGCCCGGGCATGCATGAGGAGTGGTTCTGAATCAGGGCCACCGCCATCCGGAGGCCCGTTCATGTTCGATTCCACCGCGTCGCTGCGCCAGCGCTTCGACAGCCTGCGCAGCGGCGGCGAGTTTTTCTCCCTGCGCCATGTGCGTCAGTCCCGTCAGCACCTGTCGGTGCGCAAGAACGTTGCCGAGCCGCCCAGCCTCGGGCGCGACGAAGGCGCCATGCTCACCGTGCGGGTCAATGGCGTCGAGGCCTACGCGGCCACCGCCGATCTGTCCCGGGCCGGTCTGCAGCAGGCACTGGACCGCGCCGAAGCGCTGGCCCGGCAGATCGCCAGGTATTCCCTGCTGGACCTGCGCGACCAGCCCGTCGCCACCGCCCGCGCCGACTACTGTTCGCCCGATCTGGAGCAGGCCTTCCCGTCCCTCGCCGAGTGCTACGAACTCCTCGACCGGGAGTCGAACTCGGTGCCGAAGGACGAGCGCCTGGTCAACTGGCAGGTTGGCCTCGGCCTGAGCAGCGTCGAGCAGATCTACTTCAACAGCGCCGGCGCCGAGCTGCGTCAGGCCCAGCGCTTCGTTTTCCCCGGCCTGAGCGTCACCGCCTTCGGCAATGGCGACAGCCAGACCCGTACCTTCGGCAACGACAACTTCGGTCGCCAGGGCGGCCCCGAGCTCATCCAGCGCAGCGGCCTGATCGGCGCCGGGGCGCGGATCGCCGACGAAGCCCTGCAACTGCTGCTGGCGCCCAACACGCCGAGCGGTACCCGCGACCTGCTGCTGATGCCGGACCAGATGATGCTGCAGATCCACGAATCCATCGGCCACCCGCTGGAGATGGACCGCATCCTCGGTGACGAGCGCAATTTCGCCGGCACCAGCTTCGTCAAGGCCGAGGACTTCGGCCATCTGCGATACGGCTCGAAACTGCTCAACGTGACCTTCGACCCGACCCTGCGCGAAGAACTGGCCAGCTATGGCCATGACGACGACGGCACGCCGGCGACCAAGCAGTTCCTGATCCGCGATGGCCTGCTGGTGCGCCCGCTGGGTGGCGCGCTGTCGCAGTTCCGCTCGGGGCTGGACGGGGTCGCCAACAGCCGTGCCTGCAACTGGAACCGCGCGCCCATCGACCGCATGGCCAACCTCAACGTCGAGCCGGGGGACCAGCCCCTGGAGCAACTGATCGGCGGCATCGAGCACGGCATCCTGATGCGCACCAACCGCTCCTGGTCCATCGACGACGCGCGCAACAAGTTCCAGTTCGGCTGCGAGTGGGGCCAGTTGATCGAGAACGGCGAACTCAAGGGCGTGGTGAAGAATCCCAACTACCGCGGCATCTCCGCCAACTTCTGGCGCAACCTCAGTGCCGTCGGCGATGCCGGCACCTTCCAGGTCCTCGGCACGCCGAACTGCGGCAAGGGCGAGCCGAACCAGGTGGTGCGGGTCGGACATGCCTCGCCGGCCTGCGTGTTCAGCCAGATCGACGTATTCGGAGGGGATGCCTGATGGCTGACCAATTCCTGCCTGGTTTCCAGACCCTGGTCGCCTGGCTGCGCGCCAACGTGCGGGCTACCGAGCACTTCACCCTGAGCTTTGCCGGGGAACATTCGCAGTTCGTTCGCTTCAACCACGCCAAGGTGCGCCAGGCGGGCGAGGTGCGGCAGTCGAGCGTCACCCTGCGCCTGATCGCCGACGGTCGCCAGGCCGACCTGGACCTGACCCTGAGCGGCGACGCCGAAACCGACCTGCCGCACCTGGGAGAAGCGCTGGAGCAACTGCGCCAGACCTTGCCGCTGATTCCCACCGATCCTTATCTGCTGCTCAACGACAGCGTCTGGGCGAGCGAGCATCGCCAGGACCAGCCCTTGCCCGACTTTGCCCGGGCGCTGGAGCAGATCGAGGCCGGTGCCGGCAACCTGGACCTGGTCGGTTTCTATGTCGCAGGTCCAGTGTGCCGCGGCTTCGCCAGCTCGTTCGGTGCCTTCGGCTGGCACCAGGCGAACAGCTTCAGCTTCGAGTGGAGCCTGTTCCACGCCAACGGCCAGGCGGTGAAGACCACCTATGGCGGGCAGGTCTGGGATGAGCAGCAGTTCGCCGCGCGCCTGGCCCAGGCCCGCGAACAACTCGACTACCTCGGCCGGCCGCTGAAGGTCCTGGCGCCGGGTCAGTACCGCGCCTTTATTGCCCCCGGCGCGATGGACGAGATCGTCGACCTGCTCGGCTGGGGTGGTTTCTCGACCCAGGCCATCGCCAACAAGCACAGCCCGCTGCAGCGCCTGCATGCCGGCGAAGCGACACTGAGCCCGCTGGTGAGCTTCAGCGAACAGGTCAGCGGCTCGATCTGCCCGGCGTTTTCCGGCGAGGGGTATCCGCGTGACGATGTCACCCTGATCGAGGCTGGCGCGGTACGGGACAGTCTGACCAGCGCGCGCAGCGCCGCGGAATTCCAGCGCCAGGCCAACGGTGCCGAGTCCTGGGAGGCGCCCACCGCGCTGAGCATGGCCGGCGGCGACCTGGAGCTGGACCAGGTGCTGGCGCGACTGGGCACCGGGCTGTACATCAGCAACCTGTGGTACCTGAACTATTCGGACCAGCCAGCCGCGCGGATGACCGGGCTGACCCGCTTCGCCACCTTCTGGGTGGAGGACGGCCAGATCCAGGCGCCGGTGAGCACCATGCGCTTCGACGACAGCCTGTACAGCCTGCTCGGATCGAACCTGGAGGCGCTGACCCGCGAGCGCGAGCTGGTGCTGTCGACCCGCACCTACAGGCAGCGGCAGACCGGGTCGAATCATTTGCCGGGGGCGCTGGTCAAACGGCTGACCCTCACATTGTGAACAAGGGGCCGCGTTGCGGCCCTTCGCGGGCAAGCCACGCTCCTACAGAGATAGATCGCGACCTCCTGTAGGAGCGTGGCTTGTCGGGGCGCCGAACCGCCGCGAAGGCCTGCAAAGCAGGCCCAAAGGCACCCAAGGACATTCCATGCCGGACCGCGCCTCACTAGACCCCACCACCGCCCGCTGGATCCCCTGGGTGGTGGCCATCGCCTTCTTCATGCAGTCCCTCGACGGCACCATCCTCAACACCGCCTTGCCGGCCATGGCCCGCGACCTGGCGGAAGACCCGCTGCGCATGCAGTCGGTGATCATCGCCTACATGCTCACCGTGGCCCTGCTGATTCCCGCCTCGGGCTGGATCGCCGACCGCTTCGGCACCAAGCGGATCTTCTTCGGCGCCATCCTGCTGTTCAGCCTCGGCTCGCTGCTCTGCGCCCTGGCCGGCAGCCTCGGCATGCTGGTGGCGGCACGGGTCATCCAGGGCCTGGGCGGTGCGCTGATGCTGCCGGTGGGGCGCCTCGTCGTGCTGCGTGCCTACCCCCGCTCGGAGCTGGTGCGGATCATGAGCTTCATCACCATCCCCGGCCTGCTCGGTCCGCTGATCGGCCCGACCATGGGCGGCTGGCTGGTGGAAATCCTCAGCTGGCACTGGATCTTCCTGCTCAACCTGCCGGTGGGCGCCGTCGGCTGCTACGCGGTGTGGAAGTTCATCCCCGATCTGCGCGGCACCTCGCGCACCCGCTTCGACAGCGTCGGCTTCGTCCTGTTCGGCGCGGCGATGGTGCTGATCACCATCGCCATGGAAGGCCTCGGCGAGCTGCACCTGCCGCACCTGCGCGTGATGCTCCTGCTGTTCGCCGGCATGGCCTGCCTGGCCGCCTACTGGCTGCGCGCGGGCAGCATCGACAACCCGCTGTTCTCGCCCCGCCTGTTCCGCGTGCGGACCTTCTCCGTGGGCATCCTCGGCAACCTCTTCGCCCGCCTCGGCAGCGGCGCCCTGCCCTTCCTCGTGCCGCTGCTGCTGCAAGTGGCGCTGGGCTATTCGCCGGCCGAAGCGGGGATGAGCATGATCCCTCTGGCCGCCGCGGCGATGCTCGCCAAGTCCATCGCCCGGCCGCTAATCGAGCGTTTCGGCTACCGCACCATCCTCACCGGCAACACCCTGCTGCTGGGGCTCATGCTGGCCAGCCTCGGCCTGGTCGACGAAAGCACGCCGCACGCGGTGCTGCTGGTGCAACTGGCGCTGCTCGGGGCGATCAACTCGATGCAATTCACCGCGATGAACACCGTGACCCTGATCGACCTCGACGACGCCAGCGCCAGCAGCGGCAACAGCCTGCTGTCGGTGGTCGCGCAGTTGTCCCTGAGCCTTGGCGTGGCCTGCGCCGGCGCCCTGCTCGGCGGTTTCACCGCGGCGGGCAGCGCCGACGGCGTGGAAACCACCCTGGGCGCGTTCCAGCTGACCTTCGTCACCATCGGCCTGATGGCGATGCTCGCGGCGGCCATTTTCCTTCAGTTGGCGAAGACAGACGGACGACGTGCCCCTCGTCAGGAAGCGGAGATCGAGCCGTAGGGCGAATGGCCATGGGGCTGGTACACTGCGCGACATTTTGTTTTGCAGGCCCGCCTCGTGACCACCAACGCCACCGCTTTCGCCACCCTGCCGCTGTCCGCCGCCATGCTGGCCAACCTGGACGCCCTCGGCTACACCGAGATGACCCCGATCCAGGCCCAGAGCCTGCCCGTCATCCTCAAGGGCCAGGACCTGATCGCCCAGGCCAAGACCGGCAGCGGCAAGACCGCCGCCTTCGGCATCGGCCTGCTCAACCCGATCAACCCGCGCTACTTCGGCTGCCAGGCGCTGGTGCTGTGCCCGACCCGCGAGCTGGCCGACCAGGTCGCCAAGGAGCTGCGCCGCCTGGCCCGCGCCGAGGACAACATCAAGATCCTCACCCTGTGCGGTGGCGTGTCCCTCGGTCCGCAGATCGCCTCGCTGGAGCATGGCGCGCACATCATCGTCGGCACCCCCGGCCGGGTGCAGCAGCACCTGAGCAAGGGCACCCTGGTGCTGGACGGGCTCAACACTCTGGTCCTCGACGAAGCCGACCGCATGCTCGACATGGGCTTCTTCGATGCCATCGCCGATATCGTCGGGCAGACCCCGAAGCGCCGGCAGAGCCTGCTGTTCTCCGCCACCTACCCGGCGGGGATCAAGCAACTGGCCTCGTCGATCATGCGCGACCCGCAGCAGGTCAAGGTCGAGGCGCTGCACAGCGACAGCCAGATCGAACAGCACTTCTACGAGATCGACGCCGAAGACCGCCTGAGCGCCGTCACCCGCGTGCTCGGGCATTTCCGTCCGCAGTCCTGCGTGGCGTTCTGCTTCACCAAGCAGCAGTGCCAGGAGCTGGTCGACCACCTGAAGAGCAAGGGCATCGCCGCCGAGGCCCTGCACGGCGACCTGGAACAGCGCGATCGTGATCAGGTCCTGACCGTGTTCGCCAACCGCAGCACCTCGGTGCTGGTGGCCACCGACGTGGCGGCGCGCGGCCTGGATATCGACGCCCTGGACATGGTGATCAACGTCGAGCTGGCCCGCGATGCGGAGATTCATGTGCACCGCGTCGGGCGTACCGGCCGGGCCGGCGAGAAGGGCCTGGCGGTGAGCCTGGTGGCCCCGGCCGAGGGCCATCGCGCCCAGGCCATCGAAGCCCTGCAGAAGGCCCCGTTGCGCTGGGAACAGCTGGACGGCCTGAAGAGCAAGGGTGGCGAGCCGCTGGTGCCGCCGATGTCGACCCTGTGCATCGCCGCCGGGCGCAAGGACAAGCTGCGCCCGGGTGACATTCTCGGCGCGCTGACCGGCGATGCCGGGATCGCCGGCAAGCAGGTGGGCAAGATCGCCATCTTCGATTTCCAGGCCTTCGTGGCGGTGGAGCGCGAGGTGGCCAAGCAGGCCATGCAGCGGCTGAACAGCGGCAAGATCAAGGGCCGCGCGCTCAAGGTCCGGATCATCTGAATGCCGTTGGGCCTGCTTTGCAGGCCTTTCGCAGGCAAGCCAGCTCCTACAGAAAATCGGGCCCGCGCAACCTTTGTAGGAGCGCGGCTCGCCCGCGAAGGACCGCAACGCGGTCCCAGTCAAGAGAAGAACCATGCATTCCACCGATGTGATCATCATCGGCGCCGGCGCCGCCGGCCTGATGTGCGCCCGCACCGCCGCCCTGCGCGGCCGTCGGGTCGTGCTGCTGGACCACGCCAACAAACCCGGCAAGAAAATCCTCATGTCCGGCGGCGGCCGCTGCAATTTCACCAACATGTACACCGAACCGGGCAATTTCCTCTCGCAGAACCCGCATTTCTGCAAATCCGCCCTGGCCCGCTACACCCAGTGGGACTTCATCGAGATGGTCGCCAAGCACGGCGTGCCCTATCACGAGAAGAAACTCGGCCAACTCTTCTGCGACAACAAGTCCAGCGACATCCTGCAGATGCTCCTCGACGAGTGCGACAGCGCCGGCGCCACGCTGCGCATGGATACCCGCATCGAAAACATCGAAAAGCTCGAACACGGCTACCTGCTGAACACCAGCGCCGGCCCGTACCAGTGCCAGTCGCTGGTGATCGCCACCGGCGGCCTGTCGATTCCCACCCTCGGCGCCAGCGGCTTCGGCTACCAGGTGGCCCGCCAGTTCGGCCACAACGTGCTGCCGACCCGTGCGGGCCTGGTGCCGTTCACCATCACCGACCAGCTCAAGACCCTGTGCGGCGAGCTGTCCGGCACCTCGGTGGACTGCATCGCCAGCTGCAATGGCACCAGCTTCCGGGAAAACCTGCTGTTCACCCACCGCGGCCTCAGCGGCCCGGCGATCCTGCAGATTTCCTCGTTCTGGGAAGCCGGCGACACCGTCGAGATCAACCTGCTGCCGGACCACGACGCCCTCGCCTGGCTGCAACAGCAGCAGGCCGAACGCCCCAACAGCGAGCTGAAGACCCTGCTCGGCGAAATCTTCACCAAGAAGATGGCCAACCTGCTGGCGGAAACCTGGTTCGTCTCCAAGCCGATGAAGCAGTACACCCCGGCGGAGCTGGCCCAGGTCGCCGACAAGCTGGGCAACTGGCAACTGGTGCCGGCCGGCACCGAGGGCTACCGCACCGCCGAAGTGACCCTGGGCGGAGTGGACACCCGCGAGGTGTCGTCGAAGACCATGGAGTCGCTGAAAAGCCCGGGCCTGTACTTCATCGGCGAAGTGCTGGACGTCAGCGGCCACCTTGGCGGCTTCAATTTCCAGTGGGCCTGGGCCTGCGCTTACGCCGCGGCGCAGTTCGTCTAGAATCAGCCTCCATCACGGAACGCATTTTGCTGGTACGTGACCACCGCGACGGTTTGCCGTCGCGGTGACCGCTCACTCCAGACCCCGCCCAGCAGGCCCGCCGTCCACCATGTCGTCCTCTTCTTTCAGCCAATCGTTGCGTCGTCTGTGGGCGCTGGACAAATTCAGCTACAGCATCCGGGTCCTGATCGCCCTGACCGGCAGCATGGCGCTGTGCTGGTTCCAGGATCAGATGAACCTGCTGATCCCGCTGTTCCTCGGCATCATCGCCAGTGCCCTGGCCGAGACCGACGACAGCTGGCAGGGCCGCCTCAACGCGCTGGCGGTGACCCTGGTGTGTTTCACCGTCGCCGCGCTGGCGGTGGAGCTGCTGTTCCCCTATCCGTGGATCTTCGTCAGCGCCATGGCCCTGGCGGCGTTCTGCCTGACCATGCTCGGCGCCCTCGGCGAACGCTACGGGGCGATCGCCCAGGCCACGCTGATTCTCTCGGTGTACACCATGATCGGCGTGGACCAGCGCGGTGGAGAGGTCGCCGACTTCTGGCACGAACCGTTGCTGCTGGTGGCCGGCGCGGCGTGGTACGGGCTGCTCTCGGTGCTGTGGCAGGCGCTGTTTTCCAACCAGCCGGTGCAGCAGAGCCTGGCCCGGCTGTTCCGCGAACTGGGTATCTACCTCAAGCTCAAGGCCACCCTGTTCGAGCCGATCCGCGGCCTCGACGTGGAAGCGCGGCGCCTGGAACTGGCGCAGCAGAACGGCAAGGTGGTGGCGGCGCTGAACAGCGCCAAGGAAATCATCCTGCACCGGGTGGGCAACGGCCGGCCCAGCTCCAAGGTCAGTCGCTACCTGAAGCTGTACTTCCTCGCCCAGGACATCCATGAGCGCGCCAGTTCCTCGCACTACCCCTACAACGCCCTGACCGAGGCGTTCTTCCACAGCGATGTGCTGTTCCGCTGCCAGCGCCTGCTGCGCCAGCAGGGCAAGGCCTGCCAGGAGCTGTCGGGGTCGATCCAGATGCGCCAGCCGTTCGTCTACAACAGCGGTTTCGCCGAGGCCCTGGAAGACCTGCATGCCTCGCTGGAACACCTGCGCATCCAGAGCAACCCGGCCTGGCGCGGCCTGCTTCGCTCGCTCCGCGCCCTGGCGGCCAACCTGGCGACCCTCGACCGTCTGCTCAGCGACGCCAGCAATCCCGACAGCCTGGCCGACAACACCGATCCGAGCCTGCTCGACCGCTCGCCGCGCAACCTGGCGGACGTGTGGAATCGCCTGCGCCAGCAACTGACGCCCACCTCGCTGATCTTCCGCCATGCCCTGCGCCTGCCGCTGGCCCTGGCGGTCGGCTACGGCATGGTGCACCTGATCCACCCGACCCAGGGCTACTGGATCATCCTCACCACCCTGTTCGTCTGCCAGCCCAACTACGGGGCGACACGACGCAAACTGGTGCAGCGGATCATCGGCACCGCCATCGGCCTGACCGTCGGCTGGGCGCTGTTCGACCTGTTCCCCAATGCGCTTATCCAGTCGCTGTTCGCGGTGGCCGCCGGGGTGGTGTTCTTCGTCAACCGCACCACCCGCTACACCCTCGCCACCGCGGCGATCACCCTGATGGTGCTGTTCTGCTTCAACCAGATCGGTGACGGCTACGGTCTGTTCCTGCCGCGCCTGTTCGATACCCTGGTGGGCAGCCTGATCGCCATTTCCGCGGTGTTCCTGTTCCTCCCGGACTGGCAGGGCCGACGCCTGAACAAGGTGCTGGCCAACACCCTCACCTGCAACAGCGTCTACCTGCGCCAGATCATGCAGCAGTACGCCCAGGGCAAGCGCGACGACCTCGCCTACCGCCTGGCCCGGCGCAACGCGCACAACGCCGACGCGGCGCTGTCCACCACCCTGGCCAACATGCTCATGGAGCCGGGGCATTTCCGTAAGGAAGCGGATGTCGGCTTCCGCTTCCTGGTGCTCTCGCACACCTTGCTCAGCTACCTCTCGGCCCTTGGCGCGCACCGTGAAAGCCCCCTGCCCGGCGAGGCCCGCGAACAACTGATCGACAGCGCCGGGGCGAAGCTGGCCGAGAGCCTGGACGAAATCGCCAGCGGCCTGGCCGGCAGGAAACCGGTGGCGATCCACAGCGACGCCGAGGAAACCCTTGCCGGCGAACTGGAGCAGATGCCCGAGGAGATGGACGAGAACCTGCGGACGGTGCAGACCCAACTGGCGCTGATCGCCCGTCACCTCGGTCCGCTGCGCACCCTCGCCGCGCACCTGATCAAGGAGCCACCGCCGGCTTGAGGGCATAGCTGTCGAGGATCCGCGCATAGCTGCCGTCGGCCTTCATCGCGCCGATGGCCTGGTCGAAGGCCGCGACGATCTGCTCATGCCGCGGATGCTTGAGGCTGACCAGGATATGCAGGTCGTTCTCGCTGACCGGCTTGCCGAAGAACTCCACCATGTCCCTGGCCCTGCCGTGTTCCTTCTGCAGGAACCAGCTGGCGACGTATTCGTCCTCCACCGCCAGGGTCACGCGGCCGGCGGCGAGCATGCCGATGGCCACGGAGAAGCTGCGCACCGGTACCTTCTGCAGCTGCGCATCGCTATCGAAATCGGCGGAATAGGCGTAGTCACGGACCACGGCGATGGGGTGCGGGTAAAGGTCGGCCAGGCGTTCGAACCGGATGGCATCGGTCTTGCGCTTGAGCAGGCGGATGCGGTTGGTGAGGTAGCCGCCAGAGAACTGGCCGATGCGCGTGCGCGAATCGTTGTACCAGGCGTTGACCAGCACGTCGTAGCGCCCGTCGCTGATCCCCATCAGCGCCCGTGCCCAGGGTACCTGTTCGAATTCGCTGGCATAGCCGGCGCGCTCCAGCGCCGCCTTGACCAGCGCGGTAGCCAGCCCGCCGCGATCGAGGGTGGCGTCGGTGAACGGTGGCCAGGCATCGGCGACCAGGCGAAGCTTTTCTGCGTGAACCGGGGTAACTGACAACATTCCAAGCAAACACAAGACTCGGAGCAAGGGCATGCTCAAATCCTATAGCGGAGGCGTTCCGCGTTCTGGTTTGACCGCTGGGAATTGCAGTGCCGATAAATCCAATCGCGATGGCCAGATTACACAAACAGCCGTCCGTGTGGCATCAGCAAATAATAGCCATGTGCCTCTATTCTTGCCGGTTTTGCGGGCACTTTGACTTTCGACGGGAAGTTGCAACGGGCTATGCTCGGCGTCGAACCCATTGAGAGATTTCCCCATGTCCGTCGACTGGATCTGCAAACATCACACCGACCTTGGCAAGGAGCAGCTGTACGCCGTGCTGCAACTGCGCAACCAGGTGTTCGTGCTGGAACAGAAGTGCCCGTATCAGGACCTCGATGGCCAGGACCTGGCCGGGGATACCTGCCACCTGATGGCCTGGCAGGATGACCAGTTGCTCGGCTACCTGCGCCTGCTCGACCCGACCTCCCAGGGCGGCGACGTGGTGATCGGCCGGGTGGTGGTGTCCGAGGCCGGGCGCGGGCACGGCCTGGGGCACAAGCTGATGGTTCGTGCGCTGGAACAGGCCCAGGAGAACTGGCCGGATGTGCCGGTGTACCTCTCGGCCCAGGCGCATCTGCAGGAGTATTACCGCAAGCACGGCTTCGAGGTGGTGGGCGAGGCGTATCTGGAGGATGGGATTCCGCATATCGGCATGCGGCGGGGATAAGGGGGCCTGCTTTGCAGGCCCAAGGGAATCATGGATACCCCAGCACTTCGCGAATCGTGCGCAGGTGCTGGATGATCCATTCCTTGTCGATCGCGCCCCAGTCGCGGATCCGGTAGTGCCCGGCGTGATTCCGCGCCCCCGCCTGCTGCTCGAACTCGCAGACGATATCCAGGTCCGCCAGCGCCGCGATGGTGTCCTGCGCGGTGCGCCGGGGCATGCCGGTGGCCGCCATCAGGGCCGGGACGCTGCTGGCGGTCTGGCTGTCGATCAGCCAGGCGACGTACAGACGACGGTAGAAACTGCTCTTGGTCTTGCTCACTTCCATGCAAAAGGTTCCTTGACTCACTGATTGCCCGGCAGGTCGCGCCAGGTCAGATAGACACGCAGGTCGAATTCCAGTTGATGGTAGCCGGGCTGCATGTATTCGCAGAGCTGGTAGAAGGCCTTGTTGTGCTCGGCCTCCTTCAGATGCGCCAGCTCGTGCACCACGATCATCCGCAGAAACTCCGGTGCCGCCTCGCGAAACAGCGAGGCGATGCGGATTTCCTTCTTCGCCTTGAGCTTGCCGCCCTGTACCCGCGACACCGCGGTGTGCAGGCCGAGGGCGCGATGGGTCAGGTCGAGACGGTTGTCGAACAGCACCTTGTCCAGGTTCGGCGCATTGCGCAGGTGCTCCTGCTTGAGGCCCTGGGCATAGGTGTACAGCGCCTTGTCGCTCTGCACGTCATGCCGGCCCGGATAGCGCTTGTGCAGGTAGTCGCCCAGCTGACCACGGGCGATCAACTGGCGCACCTGGTCTTGCAGGGCGGGCGGATAGGCTTGCAGGTACTTGAGGACAGTCATGACTACGGTGGACGACAGGACGAAGGCCGCAGTGTACCGAACTACATCGCCCGCCAGTCAAAAAACGCCGGAAAGCGCCCGGCCTCGATGGCCGTGATCGGTCGCGCCACGAGAAAGCCCTGCACGTACTGGCAGCCGTGCTCACGCAGCCACTCGGCCTGCTCCAGGGTTTCCACACCCTCGGCGATGACACTGATGTTGTACTGCTGGCACAGCTCGATGACGCAGCGCACCAGCGCCACATTGGCTTGCGACTCCGGCAGCAGCGCCACCAGGTGACGGTCGAGCTTGAGGGTGTCGATGGGCAGGTCGCGCAGCAGGCGCAGGGAACAGTCGCCGGCACCGAAATCGTCCAGCGCCACGCGCACGCCCAGTTCGCGCAGCTTGTGCAACTGACGCAGGGCTGCGTCGAGGTTGTCGGTCAGCGAGGTTTCGGCGATTTCCACTTCCAGCTGGCTGGCCGACAACCCCGCGCTGACGATGACCTGGCCCAGTTCGTCGACCAGGTTGGGCATTGCGAACTGCACCTTGCTCAGACTGATGCCCAGGGTGATCTCGTCGGGGAAATGCCCACACCAGGCCCGCCGCTGCGCGGCGCCCTGGCTGTAGATCCAGCTGGCCAGACGGCTGATCAGCCGCGCCTCTTCCAGCAGTGGCAGGAACAGCCCCGGCGGCACGTCGCCAACACTCGGGTGACGCCAGCGCAGGAGCGCCTCGAAGCCGCGCAGGCGACCATCGGAGAAGGCCACCTGGGGCTGGAACACCAGAGTGAAATCCTGGTTGTCCACCGCGGCGCGCACACTGTCTTCCAGCATCAACCGGGAGCGCGCGCGGCCGTTGAGGTCTTCGTCGTAATAGCGGTACTGCTGGCGCCCGGCCTGTTTGGCGGCGTACATCGCCGTGTCGGCGGCGCGCAGCAGGTTGTCGAGGTTGGCACCGCAGTCCGGGTAGATGGCGATGCCGATACTGACCCCGAGGATCACTTCCAGCCCGTCGATATGCTGACGGATCGACATGCGTTCGATGCACTTCTCGGCGAAGCGCGCGGCCTGCTCCGGGTAGTCGAGATCGTCGAGCAGCGCGGTGAACTCGTCGCCACCCATGCGCGCGAGAATGCCGTGGCCGCCCAGGCAGTCCTTCAACTGCTCGGCGACCCAGTGCAGCACCTGGTCGCCGGTCTCATGGCCGAGGGAGTCGTTGACCCGCTTGAAGCCGTCGAGGTCGAGGTACATCAGCGCGTGATGCTTGTCGGAATGCTCGCTGCGCACCAGGGCGCTTTCCGCCGCCTGGTAGAAACCGCGGCGATTGAGCAGGCCGGTGAGCGGGTCGGTGACGGCCTGCTGTTCCAGTTGCTGGTGCAGGCTGCGCACCACCGACATGTCCAGCACCGTGACCACCATGGCCCGCTGCTCGCCGGGCAACGCCGCGCAGGACAACGCCACCGACAGCGCCTGGCCATTGCTGGTGCGCAACACCGCGTCGTGCAGGCGGTAGATGTCGCGTTCCAGATAAGCCTGGTAGAACGCCGACTCGCGCCATTGCGTGGCCGCCGGCGACAGCACGAACTCCAGCAGGCTGGCGCCCTGCAACTGATCCACCGAGGCGGTGAGCAGGCGCGAGATGGCCGGGTTGGCGAAGCGGATAATGCCGTCCTCGGCCACCACGAGAATGCCTTCGGCGGCGTTTTCCAGAACCGAGGCGTTGAACGCGCGAGCCGCCTCCAGGTCGCGGGTCAGGCGCTGCAGGGCGCGGCGGTTGCGCTGCTGGTCGAGCAGGGCCTGCACCTTGGGCTTGAGAATCTGCGGATCGAAGGGTTTGAACAGATAATCCACCGCGCCGCTGGCATAGCCCTTGAGTACCGCGGCCTGGCTCTGTTCGTTGGCGGTGAGGAAGATGATCGGCGTCAGCCGGGTGCGCTGGCTGCCACGCATCAGGCGAGCGACTTCGAAGCCGTCCATCTCCGGCATCTGCACATCCAGCAGAACCAGATCGACTTCGTGTTCGAGCAAGGTGCTCAGGGCTTCGATACCCGAACTCGCGGTCAACACCTGCCAGTCCTGACGAGCCAACAGCGCCCGCATGCTGATCAGGTTCTCCGGGTAGTCATCAACCACCAGTAGCGTCGAGCCGCTCTCTTGTGTGGGGATTTGAGCGCATTCCATGCTGCTTCTCTTGTGGCAACCACGTCAGTCTTCAGATTGAAATTCTGCCGGGTTTCACTCTAGACCCGAGTGTTACAAATCTAAAGCTGGCACAAGGCCAATATACCGTTCGCCGACTAACGGTCTAATCCGGAAGTGATGGCGAATGCCCCGTCGTCCGTGGCCCGGGCAAAAAAAAGGACCGCATCGCGGTCCCTTTTTCGTCGCACAAACCTGAACTCAGTTGACCTTGGCGGCCAGCTCGCCCTTGGCGTAGCGCAGGTACATCTCGTCCAGCGACACCGGCTTGATCTTCGAAGCGTTACCGGCAGTGCCGAAGGCTTCGTAGCGAGCGATGCAGATGTCACGCATGGCTTCGACGGTCTTGGCGAAGTATTTGCGAGGGTCGAACTCGGACTTGTTCTGCTCCAGGAAGCGACGGATCGCACCGGTGGAGGCCAGACGCAGGTCGGTGTCGATGTTGACCTTGCGCACGCCGTGCTTGATGCCTTCGACGATTTCTTCGACCGGTACGCCGTAGGTCTCTTTGATGTCGCCGCCGAACTCGTTGATGATCGCCAGCCAGTCCTGCGGAACCGAGGACGAACCGTGCATCACCAGGTGGGTGTTCGGAATGCGCTGGTGGATCGCCTTGATGCGGTCGATCGCCAGGATGTCGCCGGTAGGCGGCTTGGTGAACTTGTAGGCGCCGTGGCTGGTGCCAATGGCGATGGCCAGGGCGTCGACCTGGGTGCGCTTGACGAAGTCCGCGGCCTCTTCAGGGTCGGTCAGCATCTGGCTGTGATCGAGGATGCCTTCGGCGCCGACGCCGTCTTCTTCACCGGCCTGACCGGTTTCCAGGCTGCCCAGGCAACCCAGTTCGCCTTCCACGGACACGCCGCAGGCGTGGGCGAATGCCACGGTCTGCTGGGTCACGCGGACGTTGTATTCGTAGTCGGACGGGGTCTTGCCGTCTTCACGCAGCGAGCCGTCCATCATCACCGAGCTGAAGCCCAGCTGGATCGAGCGCTGGCAGACGTCAGGGCTGGTGCCGTGGTCCTGGTGCATGCACACCGGGATGTGCGGGAACTCTTCGATGGCGGCCAGGATCAGGTGGCGCAGGAATGGTGCGCCAGCGTATTTGCGGGCACCGGCGGAAGCCTGGACGATCACCGGGGAGTCGGTCTTGTCGGCCGCTTCCATGATGGCGCGCATCTGCTCGAGGTTGTTGACGTTGAAAGCCGGAACGCCGTAACCGAATTCGGCGGCGTGGTCCAGCATCTGGCGCATGCTAATGAGTGCCATTGTGTATCTCTCTCCCGACAAGCGTCGTTATTTCATGCAAGCCTGCCGCAACGGCGGTTTGCTGTTCAAATTGTGTGGGCCGACGGATCTTGCCGGCCCGGCCAGTCACGGTGCCTTGCAGCCCCGCCCTATCAGATCGTTGGTCGCCACCCAGTACACCAGGCCCTCATCGCCCCGGGTGTGCAGGGCCAGCACGCCATCGCTGTACAACGCTCCGGACCCCGAAGGTTCGGGCTTGAGCCGGTAGACCTGGTCGCCGCCACCAAGGCGCACGTCCATGTCATTGCCGACCTGGCGCCAGAGCACCTGTGCCTTGCTCTCGCAGAGCCAGGTGGTCCATGTGTCGGCCACCGGAGGCTCGGACTTGAAGCCTGCGCATCCCGCGAGTACCGCCATGGCCATCACGGCCAGAACGCCTTTCATTCCTTTCCTCCAGCAGACCACAAAGCCGGCGACAGGTTGTCGCGAGCCGATCAAGGGCATCCCTTGGCTCGGCGCTGATGTTCGTCGTCGTACTTTTCCAGGCCATCCGGGCCGAGGCGCTTGTTGATCACCGGAGCGGTCTCGGCCTGCCATTCGGACTGGTAGCAGCCGCCCTTCTCGGCGGCGGGGCTGTCGGGAGCGACGTCCGACGTACTGGAGCAGGCGCCCAGCGCGACGGTGACGAGCATCAATGACAGTCGCTTGATCATCGCTTCGCTCCCTTTCCCGGTGGCCGGACGACTCAGGCCTTGGCCCGCTGTTCCAGCACTTCGACCGCCGGCAGGACCTTGCCTTCGACGAATTCGAGGAACGCGCCGCCACCGGTAGAAATGTAGGAGATATCGGAAGCCACGCCATATTTGTCGATGGCCGCCAGGGTGTCGCCACCACCGGCGATGGAGAACGCGGCGCTGTCGGCGATGGCCTTGGCCAGGGTCCGGGTGCCGTTGCCGAACTGGTCGAACTCGAACACGCCGACCGGACCGTTCCACAGAATGGTCTGCGACGACTTCAGCAGCTCGGCGAACTGCTCGGCGGTTTTCGGGCCGATGTCGAGGATCATGTCGTCGTCGGCCACGTCGGCGACCGCCTTGACGGTGGCCTCGGCGTCTTCGGCGAAGGCCTTGGCCACCACCACGTCAACCGGCAGCGGTACGTTGACCTTGGCCGCGATGGCCTTGGCGGTCTCGACCAGGTCGGCTTCGTACAGCGACTTGCCGACCTTGTGGCCAGCAGCGGCGAGGAAGGTGTTGGCGATGCCGCCACCGACGATCAGCAGGTCGCAGATCTGGCTCAGGCTGTTCAGCACGTCCAGTTTGGTGGAGACCTTGGAGCCGGCGACGATGGCGGCCATCGGCTTGGCCGGGGCCTTCAGGGCCTTGCCCAGGGCGTCCAGCTCGGCGGCCAGCAGCGGACCGGCCGCGGCGACCTTGGCGAACTTGGCGACACCGTGGGTCGAGCCCTCCGCGCGGTGCGCGGTGCCGAAAGCGTCCATGACGAACACGTCGCACAGGGCGGCGTATTTCTGCGCCAGCTCGTCGGCGTTCTTCTTCTCGCCCTTGTTGAAGCGCACGTTCTCGAACAGAACGATGTCGCCAGCCTGCACCTCGACGCCGTCCAGGTAGTCGGCGACCAGCGGCACTTCACGACCGAGGGCCTTGCTCAGGTAGTCGGCGACCGGCTTGAGGCTGTTCTCGGCGGAGAATTCACCTTCGGTCGGACGACCCAGGTGCGAGCAGACCATCACCGCCGCGCCCTTCTCCAGGGCCAGCTTGATGGTCGGCAGCGAAGCGAGGATGCGCGCGTCGCTGGCAACCACACCGTCCTTCACGGGGACGTTGAGGTCTTCGCGAATCAGTACGCGCTTACCTTGCAGGTCGAGGTCGGTCATCTTCAAAACGGTCATGAATGCAGTCCTTCAGGGCTGTTTGCTGGTGGTGCGGTTGGTGTCCACGACGCGCAGAAAGTGATCGGCGACGTCGAGCATACGGTTGGCGAACCCCCATTCGTTGTCGAACCAGGCCAGCAGGTTCACCAGGCGGGGGCCGGAAACACGGGTCTGGCTGGCATCGACGATGGCCGAATGCGGGTCATGGTTGAAATCGCAACTGGCATGGGGCAACTCGGTATACGCCAGCAGTCCCTGCAGCGGGCCGCGTTCGGCGGCCTCGCGCAGCACCCGGTTGACCTCGGCCGCCGTGGTGTCGCGGCGGGTCTGCAGGGTGATGTCCAGGCACGACACGTTGACCGTCGGCACCCGCACGGCTTTGGCCTGGATTCGCCCGACAAGTTCCGGAAGCAGGCGCTCGATACCCCGGGCAAGACCGGTGGATACCGGAATCACCGACTGGAATGCCGAACGGGTGCGGCGCAGGTCCTCATGGTGATAGGCATCGATCACCGGCTGGTCGTTCATCGCCGAGTGGATGGTGGTGATCGACACGTAGTCGATACCGAATGCCTGGTCCAGCACGCGCAGCAGCGGCACGCCGCAGTTGGTGGTGCAGGAGGCGTTGGAGACCAGGGTCTCGGCGCCGCTCAGGCAGTCCTGGTTGATGCCGTAGACCACCGTGGCGTCGACATCCGCCTCGCTGGCCATGGGTTGCGAGAACAGCACCCGCGGCGCGCCGGCGTCGAGAAAACGCTGGCCGTCGGCACGGGTGTTGTAGGCCCCGGAGCATTCCAGCACCAGGTCGACGTCCAGCGCCGCCCAGTCGATGCCCTCGGGCGTGGCGCTGCGCAGAACCTTCACGCAGTCGCCGTTGATATGCAGACAGTCGCCATCGACCTTCACCTCGCCGGGGAAACGCCCGTGGGTGGAGTCGAAGCGTGTCAGGTATTCGAGGCTGGCCTGGTCGGCCAGATCGTTCAGCGCGACGATCTCGAAGCCCGCCTTCTCCCCGCGCTCGACCAGTGCGCGCAGGACACAACGACCGATACGGCCGTAACCATTGAGTGCAACTCTGTAGGGACGCGGTTGGGGCATGTGGGACTCACGGACAGATCTATCGGTACAACCTGCGGGATTCAGGGATTCCAATCGCGGGCAAGCCCGCTCCTACAGGAGCGGGCTTGCCCGCGATCAGGGGCGACACCGCCCGCAGCTCGTTACATCAGTCTTCCAGCAGTTCTTCGGCAGTGCCCAGGATGTTCTCCAGGGTGAAACCGAATTCCTCGAACAAGGCGCCGGCCGGGGCCGACTCACCGTAGGTGGTCATGCCGATGATGCGACCTTCCAGACCGACGTACTTGTACCAGAAGTCGGCATGGGCGGCCTCGATGGCGATGCGCGCACCCACCTGCAGCGGCAGTACCGACTGCTTGTAGGCAGCGTCCTGGCTATCGAACACGCTGGTGCTCGGCATCGATACGACGCGAACCTTGCGGCCCTGCTCGCTCAGCTTGTCGAACGCCTGAACGGCCAGGCCCACTTCGGAACCGGTGGCGATCAGGATCAGCTCAGGCTCGCCGGCGCAGTCCTTCAGGACATAGCCACCACGGGCGATATCGGCGATCTGCTGGGCGTCGCGGTCCTGATGCTGCAGGTTCTGGCGCGAGAAGATCAGCGCCGAAGGGCCGTCCTTGCGCTCCAGGGCGGACTTCCAGGACACCGCCGATTCAACGGCGTCGGCCGGACGCCAGGTGTCCAGGTTCGGCGTGCTGCGCAGGCTGCTCAGTTGCTCGATCGGCTGGTGCGTCGGGCCGTCTTCGCCCAGACCGATGGAGTCGTGGGTGTAGACGTGGATCACGCGCTGTTTCATCAGGGCGGACATGCGCACCGCGTTGCGGGCGTATTCCATGAACATCAGGAAGGTCGCGCCGTAAGGCACCAGGCCGCCGTGCAGGGCAACGCCGTTCATGATCGCGGTCATGCCGAACTCGCGCACGCCGTAGAACATGTAGTTGCCGTTGGCATCCTCGGCGCTGACGCCCTTGCAGCCTTTCCACAGGGTCAGGTTGGAACCGGCCAGGTCGGCGGAACCGCCCAGCAGCTCAGGCAGCAGCGGGCCGAAGGCGTTCAGGGTGTTCTGGCTGGCCTTGCGGCTGGCGATGGTTTCGCCCTTGGCCGCGACTTCCTGGATGTAGCCGGCGGCCTTCTCGGCGAAGTCGGCCGGCAGCTCGCCATTCAGACGACGCTTGAGCTCGCTGGCCAGCTCGGGGAAGGCGGCGGCGTAGGCGTCGAAACGCTGGTTCCACTCGGCTTCGACCTTGGCACCGGCTTCGCGGGCGTTCCACTCGGCGTAGATGTCGGCGGGGATTTCGAACGGACCGTGGTTCCAGTTCAGTTCCTGGCGGGCCAGGGCGATTTCGTCGTTGCCCAGCGGTGCGCCGTGGCAGTCTTCCTTGCCCTGCTTGTTCGGCGAACCGAAGCCGATGATGGTCTTGCAGCAGATCAGGGTCGGCTGCGCGCTCTTGCGCGCGGTCTCGATGGCGGTCTTGATCTCGTCGGCATCGTGGCCGTTGACGTTGCGGATCACCTGCCAGTTGTAGGCTTCGAAACGCTTCGGCGTGTCGTCGGTGAACCAGCCTTCGACTTCGCCGTCGATGGAGATGCCGTTGTCGTCGTAGAAGGCGATCAGCTTGCCCAGGCCCAGGGTGCCGGCCAGGGAAGCGACTTCGTGGGAAATGCCTTCCATCATGCAGCCGTCGCCGAGGAACACGTAGGTGTTGTGGTCGACGATGGCGTGGCCTTCACGGTTGAACTGGGCGCCCAGCACCTTCTCGGCGATGGCGAAGCCCACGGCGTTGGCCAGGCCCTGGCCGAGCGGGCCGGTGGTGGTCTCGACGCCCGGGGTGTAGCCGTATTCCGGGTGACCCGGGGTGCGGCTGTGCAGCTGACGGAAGCTCTTCAGGTCGTCGATCGACAGGTCGTAGCCGGTCAGGTGCAGCAACGAATAGATCAGCATCGAGCCGTGGCCGTTCGACAGGACGAAACGGTCACGATCGGCGAAGGCCGGGTTGCTCGGGTTGTGCTTCAGAAAATCACGCCACAGAACCTCGGCGATATCCGCCATGCCCATCGGGGCACCGGGATGGCCGCTGTTGGCTTTCTGCACGGCATCCATGCTGAGGGCACGAATGGCGTTGGCACGCTCACGACGGCTGGGCATCGCTTGTCTCCTGGAAACTGAAAAGGAAGTGACGGAAAAAAGGCGGCCATTTTCGCCCAGGCACACCTTCCGGGGCAATCACGGATGGTCGAACTGGAGCGATTTTCCTGCGATTGCAGGGCCATTGCGCGGTTTGACCGACGAAACAGCCGAAAAAGCCTGGCTCCCCAGCAGTTTTAGCTCCGCCCATCGCGCAATATCAAAACTTTTTGATATTGGTCTTGCGACGCCGGTTGGCCCTGACTAGACTGCCGGCCCATGAACATTCGCGTACCCGTTCCCGATCAGCAGCAAAGCGAACGCCTGGCCGCCCTGTGCAAGGCCGGCGGCGATCCCCTGCGCCTGAACGTGTTGCGCGCCCTGGCCAACGACTCGTTCGGCGTGCTGGAACTGGCGCAGATCTTCGCCATCGGCCAATCGGGGATGAGCCACCACCTCAAGGTGCTGGCCCAGGCCGAACTGGTGGCGACCCGCCGCGAAGGCAACGCGATCTTCTACCGCCGCGCCCTGCCCGACAGCCTCAGCCTCGGCGGCAAGCTGCACGCCGCGCTGCTCGAAGAGGTGGACGGCCTGCCGCTCCCGGGCGAGATGCAGGCGCGCATCGGCCAGGTCCAGCAGCGCCGCGCGGCCACCAGCCAGGACTTCTTCCTGCGCGTGGAAGAGAAATTCCGCGCCCAGCAGGACCTGATCGCCGGCCTCGCCCAGTACCGCGAAAGCCTCCTGGCCCTGCTCGACAAGCTCAGCTTCGAAAGCGCCGCCACGGCACTGGAAGTCGGCCCCGGGGACGGCGAATTCCTGCCCGAGCTGGCCCGTCGCTTCGCCCGGGTCACCGCGCTGGACAACAGCCCGACCATGCTCGAACTGGCGCGCCAGGTCTGCCAGCGCGAACGCCTGGCTAACGTAAACCTGCAACTGGCCGATGCCCTCAGTACGACTGACGCGCAGGCCGATTGCGTGGTGCTGAACATGGTCCTGCACCACTTCAGCGACCCGTCCGCCGCCCTCGCGCAACTGGCCGGACGCGTCAAACCAGGCGGCAGCCTGTTGCTTACCGAGTTGTGCAGCCACGACCAGGATTGGGCCCGCGACGCCTGCGGCGACCTCTGGCTGGGCTTTGAGCAGGACGACCTGCTTCGTTGGGCGTGCGCTGCGGGACTGGCTCCCGGAGACAGCCTCTATGTGGGCTTACGTAATGGTTTCCAGATCCAGGTCCGCCATTTCCAGCGACCGGCTGGCGACACTCACCATCTTTAAACTCAGGAACCCGTCGAGATGAGCGAATACTCCCTTTTCACCTCCGAGTCCGTATCTGAAGGGCATCCGGACAAAATCGCCGACCAGATTTCGGACGCGGTGCTGGACGCCATCATCGCCCAGGACAAATACGCCCGCGTGGCCTGCGAAACCCTGGTGAAAACCGGTGTCGCCATCATCGCCGGCGAAGTCACCACCTCGGCCTGGGTCGACCTGGAAGACATCGTCCGCAACGTCATCACCGAGATCGGCTACAACAGCTCCGACGTCGGCTTCGACGGCGCCACCTGCGCGGTGATGAACATCATCGGCAAGCAGTCCGTGGACATCGCCCAGGGCGTCGACCGCAGCAAGCCGGAAGACCAGGGCGCCGGTGACCAGGGCCTGATGTTCGGCTACGCCAGCAACGAAACCGACGTGCTGATGCCAGCACCGATCTGCTTCTCCCATCGTCTGGTCGAGCGCCAGGCCGAAGCGCGCAAGTCCGGCCTGCTGCCGTGGCTGCGCCCGGACGCCAAGTCGCAGGTCACCTGCCGTTACGAAGGCGGCAAGGTGGTCGGTATCGACGCCGTGGTGCTGTCGACCCAGCACAACCCCGAGGTCTCGCAGAAAGACCTGCAGGAAGCGGTGATGGAGCTGATCGTCAAGCACACCCTGCCGGCCGAACTGCTGCACAAGGGCACCCAGTTCCACATCAACCCGACCGGCCAGTTCATCATCGGCGGCCCGGTGGGTGACTGCGGCCTGACCGGTCGCAAGATCATCGTCGACAGCTACGGCGGCATGGCTCGCCACGGTGGTGGCGCGTTCTCCGGCAAGGACCCGTCCAAGGTCGACCGTTCGGCCGCCTACGCCGGTCGCTACGTGGCCAAGAACATCGTCGCCGCGGGCCTGGCCGAGCGTTGCGAAATCCAGGTTTCCTACGCCATCGGCGTGGCCCAGCCGACCTCGATCTCGCTGAACACCTTCGGCACCGGCAAGATCTCCGACGAGAAGATCGTCCAGCTGGTGCGCGAGTGCTTCGACCTGCGTCCGTACGCCATCACCACCATGCTCGACCTGCTGCACCCGATGTATCAGGAAACCGCGGCCTACGGTCACTTCGGCCGTACCCCGCAGCAGAAGACCGTCGGCGACGACACCTTCACCACCTTCACCTGGGAACGTACCGACCGCGTTGACGCCCTGCGCGCCGCCGCCGGCCTGTAATACCCGGTAACCGCTGTAGCGAAAGCCCCGGCCAGTGCTCTGGCCGGGGCTTTTTTCTGGGCGCAACACACCTTCTGACAAAGCTGAACGGGCAGTTTGCGGGGGCCTTCCTAGGCTGGGATTTCCCCCCCAAGAGCAAGGACGCTCGCCATGTCACGCCTGATTGCCCTGCTGCTTTCCTGCTTCGCCCTGCCCGCCCTCGCCGACACATGCCCCGACTGGCCGGAAGCGACCGCCAACACCCGCATCACGGAACTGCGCGAGCGCATCGGCCATTGGGACCGCTACTACCACAGCCTCGGCCAGTCACCGATCAGCGACGAGCTCTACGACCAGTACCTGGCCCGCCTGCAGCGTCTGCGCCTGTGCTTTCCCGGTATCGCCGAAGCCGTCGGCAACCCGCTGGCCAGCGCCGCCGGGCCGCTGCGCCATCCGGTTGCGCATACCGGGCTGGACAAGCTCGCCGACGAACAGGCGGTGGGCGAGTGGCTGACAGGGCGCCAGGGGGTATGGATCCAGCCCAAGGTCGACGGCGTGGCGATCACGCTGGTCTATCGTGGCGGCAGACTGGTGCAACTGATCAGCCGTGGCGATGGACTCCACGGCCATGACTGGAGCCGGCACATTCCGGCGCTGCCGGTGAACCTGCGCGAGCTGGCCGGGGAGCACGACCTGATCCTCCAGGGCGAGCTGTTCTGGCGCCTGGACGGGCATGTCCAGGCCGAGGCCGGCAGCCGCAACGTGCGCAGCAAGGTCGCCGGACTGATGGCGCGGCAACATCTCGACGCCGAGGACGCGACGGGGCTGGACCTGTTCATCTGGGCCTGGCCGCGGGGGCCGGAGGATCCACGCGAACGCTTCGCCCGCCTCGCTGCCCTCGGCCTGCCCAACACCGAGCGCTACAGCCAGCCGGTCGGCAGCCTCGACGAGGCCGCGCGCTGGCGCCAGCACTGGTATCGCTCGCCACTGCCGTTCGCCAGCGACGGCGTGGTGCTGCAGCAAAGCCGGCAACCCGCCGCGGCCCGCTGGCAGGCGCGACCTTCGCACTGGAGCGTGGCCTGGAAGTACCCGTTCGCCCAGGCCCTGGCCGAGGTCCGCGACGTGGAATTCCGCGTCGGGCGTACCGGGCGCATCACCCCGCTGGTCCACGTCGAACCGGTGCGTCTCGACGACCGCACGGTGCGCCAGGTCAGTGCCGGTTCGCTGAAGCGCTGGGGCGAACTGGATATCCAGCCGGGTGACCAGATCGTCCTCAGCCTGGCGGGGCTGACCATCCCGCGCATCGAAGCGGTGGCGGAACGCGGCCCGGAGCGCCGCGTGCTGGTGGCACCGGACCCCGCCCGCTACCACGCGCTCAGTTGCTGGCAACCGACCCCGGGCTGCCAGGCACAGTTTCTCGAACGGCTGAACTGGCTGGCCGGCAAGCAGGGGCTGAACATGACCGGGGTCGGCCCGCAGACCTGGCGCAGGCTGCAGGAGGCCGGGCAACTGGAGAGCCTGGTCGACTGGATCGAATTGCCGGCGCAAGACCTCGCGCGCCTCGACGGCATTGCCGAGCGCAGCAGCCAACAGCTGTATCGCACCTTCCAGCAAGCCCGCAAGCAGCCATTCGCGCGCTGGGTCCGCGGCCTGGGCATACCCGCGCCGAGTGCGCTGGATCTGGGCGATTCCTGGGCCGCGCTGGCCGCACGCAGCGTCGAACAATGGCGGCAGCAAGCCGGGGTCGGAGCGCTGCGCGCGCGGCAACTGGTGGCGTTTTTCCAGGACCCGCAGGTCAGCAGCCTTGCCGCTCGTCTGCGCGAACAGGCGATCGAGGGTTTCTAAATCCCGTGGATCAGGGCAGCATCACAGGTTCTGCCTGCCCGATGACGGAGCCTTACATGAAATCGACTTCCCCGCTTGCCCTGTTCACCGTCTGCGCCCTGCTCGCGGCGCCCGCCCTGGCCGCCGAAGAACAACCTGGCCTGACCGGCTGCGCGGCCAAGCAGCAGAGCATCAGCGCACAGATCGAGCAGGCGCGCAGCCACGGCAACGCCGAGCAGCAGAGCGGACTGGAAATGGCCTTGCGCGAAGTACAGGCGCACTGCACCGACGCCAGCCTGCGCAAGGAACGCGAACAGAAAGTGCTGGATGCCCGTCATGAAGTGGCACAGCGCAAGAAGGACCTGGACAAGGCCATGAAGAAAGGCGACGCGGAGAAGATCAACAAGCGCAAGGACAAGCTGGCGGAAGCGAACAAGGAACTGCAGGCGGCGCTGCAGGAGCTGGAGCAGTAAGCGAGGCCTCAAGACCCGCACAAAACCCTGTGGGAGCAGACTCCCGGAAGGTTTTGTGCAAGCTCCTGAACATCAATGGTTACGAAATTCCGTATGACAGGCTTTGCACGCCGCCTCGACCTTGTCCATCGGTCCCTGCACCGTTTCGACCCGCAAAGGCTGGGCATTGCTCGCGATCACCAGCTCGCCGGTGGCCCCTTCCAACTGCCGCGCCAGCTCCTGGAAGCGTGCCTGTTTCTCCCAGACATCCGCCCGTGCGCTGGTATCATCCGTCTCCTTGACCTGTGGGAAGTGTTTCCACGGCTCGTGGGACAGTGCATCGAGTTTCACCGCGCCATCGGCGAATTTCTGCCCGTCGAACGCCAGCCGTCCGCGCAGCATGCCGCCCATGTCCTCGCTGGTCTTGAGCATCTGTTTGAAAATCGCCTTGCGCTGACCCAGCGGCGAGTTCGGATCGACGCCGCCACAGGCGGTCAGGGTCAGGCAGGCCAGCAGTACGACGGAACAACGTTTGAGCATCATGGTCATCGGCTCACGGAAAAAAAGGCGGCCAGTATCCTCGCCTGACCGGCAAAGACCAATACCCCCATGAAAAACATGGATTGCGCACAGACCTTTTTCGGCGGCGCCATCCCCCAAGGAAATACCCGCATGAACATCCCTCTGCGCCGCCTCGGCTGGAGCCTTTCCCTGTTCGCCCTGCTGGCTGGCTGCAACGGCGGCGCCCCGGAAAAGCCCACGCCGCACCCGATCGCCACCTACACCCACGCCACCTGGAAAGACCTGCCGACGGTCAGCGACAGCGACCTCGTGGCCGGCTTCGAGTCCTGGCGCAGCGCCTGCCAACGGCTGAAAAGCGACCCGGTGTGGGCCGCGACCTGTGTCGCCGCCGCCGATGTGCCGGCGGATGCCCGCAAGATCGGCGAATTTCTCGGCGCGCACCTGGAGGTCTACAGCCTGCGCTCGGCGCAAAACAGCGCCACCGGCCTGATCACCGGCTACTACGAGCCGGTCTATCCCGGCAGCGAAAGCCGCACCGAGCAGGCCAACGTGCCGGTCTACGGCATTCCCGACGACCTCATCGTGGTCGCGCTGGACAGCGTCTACCCCGAGCTCAAGGGCAAGCGCCTGCGCGGCCGCCTCGAAGGCCGCGTGCTCAAGCCCTACGACACCGCCGAGGTGATCCAGCGCCAGGGCGTCAAGGCGCCGGTACTGGCCTGGCTGACCGATCCGATGGACCTGCAGTTCTTGCAGATCCAGGGCTCGGGCCGCATCCAGCTGGAAAATGGTCGGCAACTGCGCCTGGGCTATGCGGACCAGAACGGCCATCCGTACCGTCCGGTCGGGCGCTGGCTGGTGGAGCAGGGTCAGTTGAAGAAAGAAGACGTGACCATGGGCGCCATCCACGCCTGGGCCCAGGCCAATCCGGCGCGGGTGCCGGAACTGCTGGCGAGCAACCCGAGCTACGTGTTCTTCAGCACCCGCCCGGACAGCAACGAAGGGCCACGCGGCTCGCTCAACGTGCCACTGACCGCGGGCTACAGCGTGGCGATCGACCGCAAGGTGATTCCGCTGGGCAGCCTGTTGTGGCTGTCCACCACCCGTCCTGATGGCAGCCCGGTGGTACGGCCGGTGGCGGCACAGGACACCGGCGGGGCGATCACCGGCGAGGTGCGCGCGGACCTGTTCTGGGGCACGGGTGAAGCGGCGGGGAAACTGGCCGGGGACATGAAGCAGCAGGGGCAGATCTGGTTGCTGTGGCCGAAGGGCATGGCGTTGCCTGAAATGCCGCAGACCGAGACCAAGTAAGAGGTTGTTCTTCAGGGCCTCATCGCCGGCAACGCCGGCTCCCACAGGTTCAGGGTCGCAACGGACCTTGTGGGAGCCGGCGTTGCCGGCGATGAGGCCGTCACGTCAGACCGAAGCCACGAAGAACCCCACGATCAACCCCACCCCCACGAACCACACCAGCGAGCGCAACGCCGCCCAGTCCGCCAGGTAGCAGATGATGTAGAGCAGCCGGCTGGTGATGAACAACACCGCCAGCACATCCTGGGTCACTTGCTCGGCATTGCCCACCACATCGGCGATCAGCACCGCCGCGATGAACGCCGGGAGTATCTCGAAGCTGTTCAACTGCGCGGAATGCGCACGCCGCGGCATGCCCTCGAGACGGTCCTGGAATGCCCGTGGGTCATGGTTCTGCTGCAGATTGAAACGTCCACTGGCGATCTTGGCGATGCTGGTACACAGGTACGGCAGAATCAGCGCGATCAGTACGCACCAGAAAGCGACGGTCATGGTCAGGTCCTTTGCAATGTAAGAGTTCGCGGCCGGTCAGAGCTTCATCACCAGCATGCCCAACAGCACCAGCGCACAGGCTGAGAGCCTGGGTCCGCCAAAAGGTTCTTTGAGGTAGCGCATGCCCATCAGCACCACGAGGATCACACTGACCTCGCGCAGCGCCGCCGCTTCCGCCACCGACCCCAGGTGCATGGCCCAGAGCACCAGAGCGTAGCTCAGCAACACGCAGACGCCGACCGTCAGCCCCAGCTTCCACTGGCTGCGCCAGAACATCACGAACGGCGCGCGCCGCGCCACCCCGGCGATCAGCGGAAATGGCAGGGAACTGGCCAGGGTCAGCCACACCAGGTAGTCCAGCGGTTGCGCCCAGCGGCGGATGGCCTGGCCGTCGAGCCAGGTATAGCAACCGATGCACAGCCCGATCAGCGCCACCACCGGCAGCATGCTCCAGGGCAGGCGGTCACCGCCGCCGCCATGCCAGAGCAGGCAGGCCATGCCGCAGGGAATCAGAAGAATGCCGAGAATCTGCTGGCCGCTCAGGTGCTCGCCGGCGAACACCAGGGTCAGCGCCAGCACCACCAGCGGCGACAGGCCGCGCATCAACGGATAGACCAGACCGAGGTCGCCGACCTTGTAGGCCTGGATCAGCAGGAAGCGGTAGAGCAGCTCGAACAGCGCCGAGGCCAGCAGCCACGGCCAGATCTCGGCCGGCGGGAACTCGACGAAGCCGACCATGACCACGGCGAACACCAGCGCCACGCTGTCCATGCTGGCGATCATCAGCAGGCGCTCGCCACTGAACTTGACCAGGGTGTTCCAGGTTGCATGCAGCAGTGCCGCGACGAGCACCAGGGAAGTCGCTACCACGTCTCGATTCCTTCGCCATCCACGGACCGGGTCCGCCCACCAGAGCGCGGAGTTTCAACCACTCGCAACAAAACAGCCAGCGCGCTGTCAATCGCGGCACTGAAAGAAACTGTGTCGCGAACCGGTCAAAAGGCCATCAAACCTTTTGTCCGCCGTGCGCGGGCACAGAATCGGAAGCCAATACAGGAACCAGGATGCTCGAATTAGTTGCCGCGTTTATCTGCCTCACCACCCTCCTCACCTACGTGAACTACCGCTTCATCGGCCTGCCACCGGCCATCGGCGTGATGGTCACCGCCCTGCTGTTCTCCCTGATGCTTCAAGGCCTGAGCCTGATCGGCTACCCCGGCCTGGAAGAGCGGGTCGAGGGCCTGATGAACCAGATCGATTTCAATGACCTGCTGATGCACTGGATGCTGTCGTTCCTGCTGTTCGCCGGCGCGCTGCACGTCAACCTCGGCGACCTGCGCAGCTACCGCTGGCCGATCGGCCTGCTGGCCACCTTCGGCGTACTGATCGCCACCGTGGTGATCGGTTACCTGGCCCACTGGGTGTTCGCCCTGTTCGGCTGGCACGTCAGCCTGATCTACTGCCTGCTGTTCGGCGCGCTGATCTCGCCGACCGACCCGATCGCGGTACTCGGCGCGCTGCGTACCGCCAATGCCTCGAAACCGCTGAAAACCACCATCGTCGGCGAATCGCTGTTCAACGACGGCACGGCGGTGGTGGTGTTCACCGTACTGCTGGGGATCATCCAGCTCGGCGAGACCCCGAGCGTTTCCGACACCGTCATCCTGTTCGTCCGCGAGGCCATCGGCGGGGTGATCTTCGGCGGCCTGATCGGCTACGCCACCTACCGCATGATCAAGAGCATCGAGCAGTACCAGGTCGAGGTCATGCTGACCCTGGCCCTGGTCATCGGCGGCTCGGCGATGTGCTACGAGCTGCACGTCTCGGCACCGATCGCCATGGTCGTGGCCGGGCTGATCATCGGCAACCTGGGACGCAACCTGGCGATGAACGACATGACCCGGCGTTACATGGACGGTTTCTGGGAGCTGATCGACGACATGCTCAACGCCCTGCTGTTCGCCCTGATCGGCCTGGAGCTGTTGCTGCTGCCCTTCAACTGGATGCACCTGGCGGCCGGCGGCGTGCTGGCGCTGGCGGTGCTGGCTTCGCGCTTGCTGACCGTGGCGCCGGCCATCCTCTTGCTGCGACGCTGGCGCAGTGTGCCCAAGGGCACGGTGCGGGTGCTGACCTGGGGTGGTCTGCGCGGGGGTGTCTCGGTGGCCCTGGCGCTGTCGCTGCCGGTGGGTGAGGAGCGGGACCTGCTGCTGTCGATCACCTACATCGTGGTGCTGTCATCGATCCTGGTGCAGGGGCTGACGGTCGGCCGCGTCGTGCGCGGGGTCAGCGAGCAGCCGACCTGACAGCGCGTCACGCCGGTTATTCCACGGTGCTGTCCGGGAACTGGTCCTGGACATACTTGATCTGGGTCCGCCCATGCGCGGCCGGCAGACCATCCTCGCCGAGGTTGACGAAGACCATGCGGTCGACGATGAGGATCGCCTTGCGCGTGATCTTGTTGCGCACTTCGCACTTGAGGGTGATCGAGGTGCGACCGAACTCGGTGGCGGTGATGCCCAGCTCGATGATGTCGCCCTGGCGCGAGGCGCTGACGAAGTTGATCTCGGAAATGTACTTGGTCACCACGCGCTGGTTGCCCAGCTGGACGATCGCGTAGATCGCCGCCTCCTCGTCGATCCAGCGCAGCAGGCTGCCGCCGAACAGGGTGCCATTGGGGTTGAGGTCTTCGGGTTTTACCCATTTGCGGGTGTGGAAATTCATGCGTGCTCCTGACGACCTGACAGGTGAAGCAGGGCCTCCAGGGCCCTGCCCGTACAGGGTAGCCGCATTTTTGCAGGCCATGTCCACGGCCTTTGCACGACCATGGTCCAGTCACCGGTCGTACGCGCTGCTTTAGTCCTTGGGCCGACACGAAAGCCCGGCTATAATCCCCGCGTTTTTATCCGGCGCCGACCCTCCGCGGTCGTCGCTCCCGCCACCCGATCGAGGGGCGCTGCAGCAGGTTCGCTCCTGTCAGGCTCGATCGGGGCGTTGTCCACGGCTTGCCGGCGGACGCTCAACGCACAACGGCGCCCATTCGCACACTACGAATGGAGGCTCTACATGAGCGCTGTAAACACGCCTGCAGGTTTCACCGACTACAAGGTCGCCGACATCTCCCTGGCCGCCTGGGGCCGTCGCGAAGTCATCATCGCCGAATCGGAAATGCCTGCGCTGATGGGCCTGCGCCGCAAGTACCAGGAAGAGCAGCCACTCAAGGGCGCGAAAATCCTCGGCTGCATCCACATGACCATCCAGACCGCCGTGCTGATCGAAACCCTGGTTGCCCTGGGTGCCGAAGTGCGCTGGTCGTCCTGCAACATCTTCTCCACCCAGGACCAGGCCGCCGCCGCCATCGCCGCCGCCGGCATCCCTGTGTTCGCCTGGAAAGGTGAAACCGAAGAAGAGTACGAGTGGTGCATCGAGCAGACCATCCTCAAGGACGGTCAGCCATGGGACGCCAACATGATCCTCGACGACGGCGGCGACCTGACCGAGATCCTGCACAAGAAATACCCGGCGATGCTGGACAAGATCCACGGCGTCACCGAAGAAACCACCACCGGCGTGCACCGCCTGCTGGACATGCTGGCCAAGGGCGAGCTGAAGATCCCGGCGATCAACGTCAACGACTCGGTCACCAAGAGCAAGAACGACAACAAGTACGGCTGCCGTC
>NZ_FZOL01000002.1:113292-521740 GCF_900188455.1 Pseudomonas japonica
CGTCACAGCCTGAACGATGCCATCAAGCGCGGCACCGACCACCTGCTGTCGGGCAAGCAGGCCCTGGTGATCGGCTACGGTGACGTGGGCAAGGGCTCGGCCCAGTCGCTGCGTCAGGAAGGCATGATCGTCAAGGTCACCGAAGTCGACCCGATCTGCGCCATGCAGGCCTGCATGGACGGTTTCGAAGTGGTTTCGCCGTTCAAGGACGGCATCAACGATGGCACCGAAGCCAGCATCGACGCGGCCCTGCTGGGCAAGATCGACCTGATCGTCACCACCACCGGTAACGTCAACGTCTGCGACGCCAACATGCTCAAGGCCCTGAAGAAGCGCGCCGTGGTCTGCAACATCGGTCACTTCGACAACGAGATCGACACCGCCTTCATGCGCAAGAACTGGGCATGGGAAGAGGTCAAGCCACAGGTGCACAAGATCCACCGCACCGGTCACGGCGACTTCGACCCGCAGAACGACGACTACCTGATCCTGCTGGCCGAAGGCCGCCTGGTGAACCTGGGCAACGCCACCGGCCACCCGAGCCGGATCATGGACGGTTCCTTCGCCAACCAGGTCCTGGCGCAGATCTTCCTGTTCGCGCAGAAGTTCGCCAACCTGAGCGCCGAGCAGAAGGCCGAGCGCCTGACCGTCGAAGTCCTGCCGAAGAAACTCGACGAGGAAGTGGCCCTGGAAATGGTTCGCGGCTTCGGCGGCGTGATCACCCAGCTGACCCCGAAACAGGCCGAGTACATCGGCGTGACCGTCGAAGGTCCATTCAAGCCGCACGCCTATCGCTACTGATACGCAGGCGACCCCAGCCGCCGGCGGGTACCGTTTCCACGGTGCCCGCCGGCGGTTTGCGGTGTGCAATCCGACGCTGAAGGAACTTTCGAAATGACTCAGGAACGCCGTTACAGCTTCGAGTTCTTCCCGACCAAGACCGACGCTGGACATGAAAAACTGCTCGCCACCGCCCGCACCCTGGCGAGCTACAAGCCGGACTTCTTCTCCTGCACCTACGGGGCCGGCGGTTCGACCCGCGACCGCACCCTGAACACCGTGCTGCAGCTGGAAAGCGAAGTGAAGATCCCCGCTGCGCCGCACCTGTCCTGCGTCGGCGACAGCAAGGCCGAACTGCGCGCCCTGCTCGCCCAGTACAAGGCTGCCGGGATCAAGCGCATCGTCGCCCTGCGCGGCGACCTGCCATCAGGCATGGGCATGGCCAGCGGTGAGCTGCGCTACGCCAACGAACTGGTGGAGTTCATCCGCGAGGAAACCGCCGACCAGTTCCACATCGAAATCGCCGCCTATCCGGAGATGCATCCGCAGGCACGCAATTTCGAGGACGATCTGGCCAACTTCGTGCGCAAGGCCAACGCCGGCGCCGACAGCGCCATCACCCAGTACTTCTTCAACGCCGAAAGCTATTTCTACTTCGTCGAACGCGTGCAGAAGCTGGGGGTGAAGATCCCGGTGGTGCCCGGCATCATGCCGATCACCAACTACAGCAAGCTGGCGCGCTTCTCCGACGCCTGCGGCGCCGAGATTCCACGCTGGATCCGCAAGCAGCTGGAAGCCTATGGCGACGACGTCAAGAGCATCCAGGCCTTCGGCGAAGAGGTCATCACCCAGATGTGCGAGCAACTGCTGCAAGGCGGCGCACCGGGTCTGCACTTCTATACCCTGAACCAGGCTGAACCGAGCCTGGCGATCTGGAACAACCTGAAGCTGCCACGCTGATCCCCAAGCGGCGATGATGCCTGTATCCTTCAGCCTCATCGCCGCTTCCGGCCTTCCGGCCCGCCCGTAATGTCCTATCTCGCCCGACTGTCGATCATTGTGCTGTTGAGCTGCATGAGCCTGCTGGCCCGTGCCGAACAGTTGCGCATCGTCACCGACCCCTGGGCGCCGTATGTCTATGAGGAAAACGGCGAGCCCAAGGGGATCGACTACGAAGTCACCGCCGAAGTGTTCCGCCGGCTCGGCATCGAGGTGCGCTGGGAGTTCATGCCGTGGCGACGCTGCCTGCTGATGCTCGAACAGGGCCTGGCGGACGGGGTGATGGATATCTTCCAGACCAGCCAGCGCGACAGTCAGCTGTTCTACCCCAGCGAGCCGCTGTCGCACGTCGAGTTCGTGCTCTACCAGGCCAACGCGCGACCCCATGCGGTCGACGACCTGGAAGACCTGCGCGGCCTCAATGTCGGCACGTCGCCGGGCTACAACTATGGCGAGGCGTTTCTCGAATCGCCGCTGTTTCGCCGCGAAGCCGCGCCGACCCAGGAAGCCAACTTCGGCAAACTGCTGCTCGGACGCATCGACCTGCTGATCACCGACCGCCGCGTCGGCCAGTTCATGGTCAATCAGCTCGGCCTGCAGGGCCAGGTCAGCGAACTGCCGCTGGTGGTCAGCCGCCAGGCCCAGTACCTCGCCGTGCGCCGCAATGCCGGCATGGACCTGCTGGCCCAGCGCTTCGCCGCCGAGCTGCGCCGCTTCAAACGCGAGCCGGCCTACGCCGAATTGCAGGCGCGTTATCACGTTGTAATGCCGAACGCTACAGAAACCGTTGAGCAGCAGGAACGCAGCACTCCCTGATTGCTCTGTTATACTCGGGCCTTTCCGCCAGGCTTACGCCCGGACGCTGGCCTTGCAAAAGGCATCCCGACCGCAGGATTGCGCGCCTCCAAGGCCCGTCCGCAGCTCCCGGATGCGCAGTGAAGACCAGCAGGACCGGACGCGACAGCATCGACCCGATGCCCCTCGCGCCAGGCACGATCATCCCCATAGGGCACAGCCCCCACTAGAACAGGATTTCTCATGTCCTTTGCATCCCTCGGTCTCTCCGAGGCTCTAGTCCGCGCTATCGAGGCTGCGGGCTATACCCAGCCTACTCCGGTGCAACAGCGGGCCATTCCCGCCGTGTTGCAAGGTCGTGACCTGATGGTCGCGGCACAGACAGGTACTGGTAAAACCGGCGGCTTCGCCCTGCCGATCCTCGAACGCCTGTTTCCCGGTGGTCACCCCGACAAGTCCCAGCGTCATGGTCCGCGTCAGCCACGTGTGCTGGTCCTGACCCCGACCCGCGAGTTGGCAGCCCAGGTGCACGACAGCTTCAAGATCTACGCCCGTGACCTGAAGTTCGTCAGCGCCTGCATCTTCGGCGGCGTCGGCATGAACCCGCAGGTCCAGGCCATGGCCCGTGGCGTCGACGTCCTGGTCGCCTGCCCCGGTCGCCTGCTCGACCTGGCCGGCCAGGGCAGCGTCGATCTCAGTCACGTCGAGATCCTGGTCCTGGACGAAGCCGACCGCATGCTCGACATGGGCTTCATCCACGATGTGAAGAAGGTCCTCGCCCGTCTCCCGGCGAAACGCCAGAACCTGCTGTTCTCGGCGACCTTCTCCAAGGACATCACCGACCTCGCCGACAAGCTCCTGCACAACCCGGAACGCATCGAAGTCACGCCACCGAACACCACGGTCGAGCGCATCGAGCAGCGCGTGTTCCGCCTGCCGGCCAGCCACAAGCGAGCCCTGCTGGCGCACCTGATCACCGCCGGCGCGTGGGAACAGGTCCTGGTCTTCACCCGCACCAAGCACGGCGCCAACCGTCTTGCCGAGTACCTGGAAAAGCACGGCCTGACCGCCGCCGCGATCCACGGCAACAAGAGCCAGAACGCCCGCACCAAAGCGCTCGCCGACTTCAAGTCGGGCGCCGTGCGGATCATGGTCGCCACCGATATCGCCGCCCGCGGCCTGGATATCGACCAACTGCCTCACGTGGTCAACTTCGAACTGCCCAACGTCGAGGAAGACTACGTCCACCGCATCGGCCGTACCGGTCGTGCGGGCCGCTCCGGCGAGGCCATCTCGCTGGTCGCGCCGGATGAGGAAAAACTGCTCAAGAGCATCGAACGCGTCACTCGCCAGAAGATTCCGGATGGCGACCTGATGGGCTTCGACTTCGCCGCCGTCGAGGCGGAAAAACCGGAAGTCCGCGAGCCGCGTCCACAGAACAACCAACGCCGTGGCCAGCGTGCCGACGGCAGCAATGCCGGTGGCCGCAAGGACAAGGGCAAGGACAAGGGCAAAGAGAAAGACAGCAGCAAGGACAAGCCGGCCGGCGAGAAAGCCGCGGAGAAATCCGCCGGTGGTCGTCAGGAGCAGCGCAAGCCGCGGGACAAGAAGCCGCGTCAGCAGCAGAGCGCCCAGCAGGCTGCACCGTCGGGGCAAGTCGATCGCGATCCGGAAGAGTTCCTGGATGACGATGTCGACAACTTCGGCAACCGCGCCGACTACGTCAGCCCGTATCAGAACAAGGGCGGCCAGGGTCGCAACCGGCGTCCGGGCGCCCAGGCCGGTGCCGGCAACGCGGGCGGCCAGTCCCGTGGCAGTCAGCCGCGCAACAACGCCGGCGGCTCCGCTCAGCCACGCAGCGGTGGCGCGGCCAACGGCGAGAAACGTGGCGGCGCGCGCAACGGTGCCAGCGGCAGCGGCGGTGGCGGTGGCGGTGGCGCTCGTGATGGCCAGCAACGTCGCGACGGCAGCAACAACCGCAACCGCCGTCCGGCCCGTGACGATCGTCAGGAGCCGGCGGTGCGCAGCCCGCGTGAAGGCCAACCGCAGCAGAACCAGCCGAAGATCATGCACAAGGAATCGAAGATCGATCGCTTCCCGTCCATGGAACAGCTGGAGCAACTGCCAAGCCGTCCTCGTGGCGAGAAACCGGCGTTGCTGACCCGCAACCGCTGAGTTTTTTCCGCTGGAACAAAAACGCCGCCCTCAGGGGCGGCGTTTTTGTTGGCGGAGCAGAAATTATTTCTGCTTCACGCCTTCCAGAGAGATGTCCAGATCGAAGGTCTGGGAGTTCTCGCCCGGGCCTTTGATACCGAAGTCGTTCAGGTTGACGGTGGTGGTGGCGTTGAAACCGGCACGCTCGCCGCCCCATGGATCCTTGCCTTCGCCGATGAAGGTCGCCTTGAAGGTGACCGGCTTGGTCACGCCGTGGAAGGTCAGGTCGCCGGTCACGTCAGCGGTTTTCTCGCCGGTGGACTTGACGCTGGTGGAGACGAACTTGGCGTCCGGGTACTTCTTCACGTCGAGGAAATCGGCGCTGGCGATGTGCTTGTCACGCTCGGCGTGGTTCGACCACAGGCTGGCGGTTTTCACATCGACGCTGATCTTGCTGGCTTCAGGCTTGGCTGCATCCCAGGAGAAGGTGCCGTCGAAGTCCTTGAAGGTCCCGTGGATGAAGCTGTAGCCCAGGTGGCTGATCTTCCAGTCGACGAATGCGTGCTGGCCTTCCTTGTCGATCTTGTAGTCGGCGGCCATGGCCTGACCAGCCGAGAGCAGAGCGGTACCCAGTGCCAGAGCGGCAAAAGTCTTTTTCAACATACTTTCGATTCCTTTGAGTGGAGGTTGAACATCAAGCCTTGCGGCCCAGCATGCGCGTCAGGGTCGCATCACGGTCGATAAAGTGGTGCTTCAGAGCGGCCAGCCCGTGCAGGACGGCGAACACCACCAGTCCCCAGGCCAGATAGAGGTGAACCAGACCTGCGATATCAGCCTGATCGGGCAGGCCGGAAATCAGTGCAGGTACTTCGAACAGGCCGAACACCGGGATCCCGGCACCGTCGGCGGTGGAAATCAGGTAGCCGGCGATCAGCACGCTGAACAGGCCGACGTAGAGCAGCAGATGCCCGACCTTGGCGGCAATGCGGGTCAGCGTGCCGTGGTTGGCCGGTGCCGGTGGCGGCGGGCTGAGGAAACGCCAGAGCACTCGCAGCAGCATCAGCGCCAGCACGGTCAGGCCGATACCCTTGTGCAGTTCCGGGGCGGTGTGGCGCCAGGAGCTGTAGTAGTCCAGACCGACCATCCAAAGGCCCAGCCCGAACAGACCGAACACGGCCAGGGCAACACCCCAGTGCATGACGATGCTGACCAGACCGTAACGAGAAGATGAATTGCGAAGCTGCATTTGCCGGATTCCCCGTAAGAATTGCTACCAAGACTAACCGGTTATCTATCGATATAAAGCGGAAAATTTCGCTTTGAACTATCAGAAAAATAGATGCTAAGTCTGTAGGAAGGGCGTTAAGGAAACATTAACACCGGGGGAAAGGCTGTAGAGGGGGGCTTTGCGTCATGTCCCCGTAGGAGCGCGGCTTGCCCGCGAAAGGACCGCAAAGCGGTCCCAAATCGGCGTTGCGTGGGATAGGGACCGCTGCGCGGTCCTTTCGCGGGCAAGCCGCGCTCCTACGAAGGCATGACACTAAGACTAGCAGTCAGTCGGCCTTGGCCTGGCTATCGGCAGCCGGCTTCTTGACCGGCTGAGCCTTGGCCTCGGTCTTCTTCGCCGGCGCATGAGTGGTCGCGGTCTTCTTGACGGGCGCCGGCTTGCTCTCTGCCTTTTTCACCGGCGCTGCTTTCGCCGGAGCCTGCTTGGCGGCGGGCGCGGCCTTGGCCGGTTCTTCCTTGGCCACGACAGCCGGCGCCACTGGCGCCACGGGTGCAGGCGCCGCCGCCGGAGCAGGTGTCGGCGCTACCGCCGTTTCCGCGGCCTTGGCCGTCTCCGCCGCCACCGGCTTGTCATCGCCACCGCCAAACAGACGCGAGAAGAAGCCCGGCTTGTCATCCTTGCCTTTGTTCGCCACTGCTGCGACCGCGGCACCGGCTGCCGCCGCGGCCGCCGCCGGCCTGGCATCGAAGGACTTGCCCGCCGCCAGGTCCTCGACCTGCCCCGCCGCACGCTTGCCGCTGCGCAGCGCGCCTTCCAGGGTGCCCGGGTACAGCGCGTCGGTATGTTCGCCGGCGAAGGCGATGCGCTGCAGCGGACGTTCCCACAGACGCCAGTACTTGCTGATCTGCCCCGGACCATAGGCCAGGTAGGAACCGCCAGTGCCCACGTCGGTGCTGTAGCGACGGATCTCATAGCCGGTGAACGCACCACGGGCCTGTGGATAGAACGCATGCAGACGGATCAGCACCTGGTCGACCAACTGCTTGTCGCCGAAGGCCTGCATCACCCGTGCGTTGTCGCCGGACAGGTTGATCACCACGTTGGCGCCACCCTTCAGCGCCGGTTCGATCCACAGCATGCCGAGGCCGGTGTTGCTGTAGATCTCGCCGGACATGCGCGCGCGGCTTTCCCAGACCGGGTTCTTGAACTTCAGCATCAGCTGGTCGCGCCAGCCGTAGTTGGTGCCCTTGAGCGCCGCCAGGTGCTGGTTGCTCAGTGCCGGGGTCAGCTGGATCTTGGCCAGCGCGCGCAGCGGCACCGCCAGTACCAGGTAATCGGCCTGGTAGCCGACACCACCGACCTTGACCGTCACGCCGTCCTTGTCCTGGGTGATGGCGGTGACCGGCGAACTGGTCTTGATGGTCTTCAGTTGCTTGACGAAGGCCTGGGCCAGCACCGGACTGCCGCCGGGCAGGCGCGCGGCGCGCAGGTCACGGTCGTTGACGCCGCGGTAGACGCGGGTCTGCTGGGCGAAATACAGCAGCGACAGGCGCGACGGTTCGTCGTAGCGGGTACGGATCTGCTGGTTGACCAGTTGTCGCGCGGTGGTCGGCAGTTGCAGCTTGTCCAGCCAGGCGGACACGTTCATCTGGTCGAGGGCGAACAGGGTGCTGTTGGCCGCCGGGTTCTCCGGATCGCTGATGGAGGCGGCGAGGTCGTCGAGGGTCTTCTCGTAGCGCTTCAGCGCCTCGGCGGTGGCCGGCTGCTTGGTGGTCAGGTCGGCGGCGCTGAAGTACTCGCCATCGATCAGGTAGCCCGGCGTGCGCACGAACTCCGGCGCCGGCAGCGTGGTGATCTTGAAGGTATCCAGGTACTGGTTGAGCACCGGCTGCGCCTTGCTGTTGCCGATCCATTCGCTGGTGGCCAGGCCGGAGCGGCCACCAATACTGGACTTGGCTTCCAGCAGGGTGACCTGCCAGCCCTTGTTCTGCAGCTCGTAGGCCGCGGTCAGACCCGACAGGCCGCCACCGACCACGATCGCCGTCGGGGTCTTGGTCGCCGCCATCGCCCCCGCGCTGAACAACCCGATAAACACCAGCGCGCAGCCGCGCAGCCAACCAGCAGACATTCGTCGAACTCCGGATCAAAGGCAGGAAAACAGGGCGCTAACCCCGGGAAAAGAGTCCGGTGAAGGATACGTCAGGGCCTGCAGGCTCGCCAGCGCAGGGGCCACGAACAGAGCGGGGTACCTGATATTTCTGTCAGTAGACGGGCTTCGATATCAGCGCGAGGATTATCCGTGCACTGTCAGCTTCTTCAGAACTGCAAGGACTATCCAGTATTTGAAAGATAGGGAGAGGGATCATGCACAAGATCGGATCGGTTTTTGTCGAGAACTTCGAAAAGTTGAGCTCCGCGCCGCTGAAAACCAATGAAACGTTCAATAACCCGTCATGCGGCCTGATCATTACCCTGATCGCCCGCCCCAACACCGCCGGGACGTTGCCGAGTGGACTCTCACGCGAGGAAAATGATTCCTTTCTGAATATCGGCGACCACTCGGAAGTACGTATTCAATTCAAGGACGACAGCGGCAAACCGGTCCTGGTCACCGAGGTGGGATTCCACTGGGCGACCCACCCCGACTACACCGATGAAGACGCCCGGCAGGATGCCATCGACGCCAGCGCAAAACGCATCACCTTCGCCGAACCGGTGCGCATGGAACTGCGTCGGGAAGGCAAGGCTTACGCCTGGAACCACTACACGCCGCCAAGCAAGGCCTGGACGCAGGTCGAGATGAAGAACATCGAACTGGATGAAATCCTCTTCACCACCTCACGGCGCGGCAAGGTTCATTTCGATCATTTCACCTGGAAAATCGCGTAGGTCGCTCCCGGCCCTGACTCGCATGGCACTTCGAGGTTCACCCGGGAAGACGCCTGAACCTCATCCCGACATTGTCCTGAACACGGGCTTTGCTTAGGCTTGTGCGGGTTTCCCCAACCCGCGTTGCCAGGAGTACAAGCCCATGGGCCTCAACCAACAGTGGATGGACCGCGACCTCAAGGTCCTGTGGCATCCCTGCACCCAGATGAAAGACCACGAGCAACTGCCGCTGATCCCGATCAAGCGCGGTGAAGGCGTGTGGCTGGAGGACTTCGAGGGCAAGCGCTACCTCGACGCGGTCAGCTCCTGGTGGGTCAATGCGTTCGGCCACGCCAACCCGCGCATCAACCAGCGCATCAAGGACCAGGTCGACCAACTGGAGCACGTGATCCTCGCCGGCTTCAGCCACCAGCCGGTGATCGAGTTGTCCGAGCGCCTGGTCAGCATCACCCCCGAGGGCCTGAATCGCTGCTTCTACGCCGACAACGGTTCGTCGTGCATCGAAGTGGCGCTGAAGATGAGCTTCCACTATTGGCTGAACAAGGGCCGCACGCAGAAGAAGCGCTTCGTCACCCTGAGCAACAGCTACCACGGCGAAACCATCGCGGCGATGTCGGTGGGCGACGTGCCACTATTCACCGAAACCTACAAGGCGCTGCTGCTGGACACCTTGAAGGTGCCGAGCCCGGACTGCTACCTGCGCCCCGAGGGCGTGAGCTGGGAAGCGCATTCGCGGACGATGTTCGCGGCCATGGAGCAGACCCTCGCCGAACACCACGAAAGCATCGCCGCGGTGATCGTCGAGCCGCTGATCCAGGGCGCCGGCGGCATGCGCATGTACCACCCGGTGTACCTCAAGCTGCTGCGCGAGGCCTGCGACCGCTATGAGGTGCACCTGATCCACGACGAGATCGCCGTGGGCTTCGGTCGCACCGGGACGATGTTCGCCTGCGAACAGGCCGGTATCCGTCCGGATTTCCTTTGTCTGTCCAAGGCCCTGACCGGCGGCTACCTGCCGCTGGCCGCCTGCCTGACCACCGACGAGGTGTATGGCGCCTTCTATGACGACTACCCGACCCTGCGCGCCTTCCTCCACTCCCACAGCTACACCGGCAACCCGCTGGCCTGCGCGGCGGCGCTGGCGACCCTGGACATCTTCGAGCAGGACAACGTGATCGAGGCCAACAAGGCCCTGAGCCAGCGCATGGCCAGTGCCACGGCGCACCTGGTCGACCACCCGCACGTGGCGGAGGTACGCCAGACCGGGATGGCTCTGGCCATCGAGATGGTCCAGGACAAGGCGAGCAAGACCGCCTATCCGTGGCAAGAGCGGCGCGGCCTGAAGGTCTTCGAGCATGCCCTGACCCGCGGCGCGCTGTTGCGGCCGCTGGGTAGCGTGGTGTATTTCCTGCCGCCGTATGTGATCACCCCGGAGCAGATCGACTTCCTGGCCGAGGTGGCCAGCGAGGGGATCGACATTGCCACCCGGGACAAGATCAGCGTGGCGGTGCCGGCGGATTTTCATCCGGATTTCCGCGATCCGGGCTAAGTGAGTTCGGGGGCCGCGTTGCGGCCCTTCGCGGTGGTTCGTCACACGACAAGCCACGCTCCTACAAGGGGATCGCGGTAACCTCGTAGGAGCGTGGCTTGCCCGCGAAGGACCGCGACGCGGTCCCAAACCAGACACCCAAATTTTGAAGAAGAGCCCCAATGCGACTCTCCCGCTTTTTCATCGATGCCCCGCTGAGCCTCGGCGAGCACGATCTGCCTGAAGCCCAGGCCCACTACATCGGTCGCGTCCTGCGCATGAACGCCGGCGATGCCGTGCAACTGTTCGACGGCAGCGGCGAGGAATTCCTCGGCGAGCTGCTGGAAGTGGGCAAGAAGACCGTGCGCGTGCGCCTCGACCAGGCCCTCCCCGGCCAGGCCGAATCGCCCCTGCGCATCCACCTCGGCCAGGGCCTGTCCCGTGGCGAACGCATGGACTGGGCGATCCAGAAAGCCACCGAGCTGGGCGTCGACACGATCACCCCGATCGTCAGCGAACGCTGCGAAGTGCGCCTCAAGGACGAACGCGCCGACAAGCGCCTGGCCCACTGGCGCCAGGTGGCGATCAGCGCCTGCGAACAGTGCGGCCGCTCCAGCGTGCCGCGCATCGAGCCACCGGTCACCCTCGGCGAATGGCTGGCCGCCCGCGACGAAGCGCTGAAACTGGTCCTGCACCCCGTGGCCGAGCCCCTGGTGAGCCATGCCCGGCCGACCAGCCTGGCGTTCCTGATCGGTCCGGAAGGCGGCCTGTCGGACGCCGAGGTGGAACAGGCCAAGGGCAGCGGTTTCCACGCCGCCCGCCTTGGCCCGCGAGTACTGCGCACGGAAACCGCGCCAGTGGTGGCGCTGGCCGTGGCACAGCAACTGTGGGGCGACTTCTAGGCTGGCAGGAGCTTTTCCAGGGCCACCAGATCCGGCACCCGGGCGACCTGCTCGCCCACCTGCACCGCCGCCAGCTCCAGTTCGCCGAGCGGCACATCGACGTAGTTGAGCTGGCTGTCCAGCTTGCAGGAACGGGGAATGCCCTGCACCAGCAGGGCGAAGAAGCTGCGCGTGGTCCCGCCGAGGGCATTGAGCACGACGATCCGCGCCCGCTCGCCGACCTGGGTCTGGCCACCGCAAGCCGCCTCGAAACTCAACAGCGGCAGGCGCTGGCCGCGCCAGTCGATCCAGCCCAGCAACCACGCCGGATGCTCCGGTGCCGGCGCACAGTGCTGGTAGCCGATCAGCTCGGCCACCGCCACATTGGGCAGCACCAGGCTGCGGTCGCTCAACGGCAGCAACAGGCCGGTCAGGCTGCTGCGCCGGCCACTGCGGGGCGCTTGTTCAAGCATTGAATTGGCTCCAGCGGGCGATGCTCTGCAACAGCACCGATTCCTGATACGGCTTGCCCAGATAGTCGTTGACGCCGATCGCCATGGCCCGGTCGCGGTGCTTCTGCCCGGTGCGCGAGGTGATCATGATGATCGGCAGGTCGTGCAAGCGCGGATCCTGGCGCACCTGGGTCGCCACCTCGAAGCCGTCCATGCGCGGCATCTCGATATCCAGCAGCAGCACGTCGGGACGGTGCTCGGCCAGGACCGCCATGGCATCGACACCGTCCTTGGCGGTCAGCACGTTCATGCCATGGCGCTCCAGCAGGCGCCCGGTGACCTTGCGCACGGTGACCGAGTCGTCCACCACCAGCACCAGCAGCGGCCGCGCCGGACCGCTGCCGAGCGGCAACAGGGGCTCGCGCTCGGCGCGTCCGGCCTGCTGCGCCAGGCGCAGATGCAGGCCGCGCAATTGCGCCAGGACATCGAGAATCAGCACCACCCGGCCATCACCGAGCAGGGTCGCGCCCGCCAGGCCCTGCACCGCGGCAAATTGCGCGCCGAGGCTCTTGACCACGATTTCGCGGCTGGGCGACAGGCTGTCGACCTGCACGGCGAACTGCTGGTCATGGGCATGCACCAGCAGCACCGGCAGCGGCAGGGTCTGCCCCAGCAAGCGCGGCTGGCGCTCGCCCTGCAGCAGTTCGCCGAGGTAGCGCAGCTCATAGCCACGCCCGGCGTACTCGTAGCGCGGCGGATCGAGGCGGTAACAGGCCTCCAGCTCCGCCGGCGGTACCCGCACCACACCGTCGATGGCGTTCAGCGGCATGGCGTACTGTTCTTCGCCGCAATGCACCATCAGCGCACGGTTGACCGACACGGTGAACGGCAGGCGAATCAGGAAGCGCGCGCCCTTGCCCGCCACCGAACTGATGACCATCGAACCGCCCAGTTGCTTGACCTCTTCATGGACCACGTCCATGCCCAGGCCGCGCCCGGAAATCTGGGTGATCTTCTCGGCGGTGGAGAAGCCTGGCTGGAGGATGAACTGCATCACCTCGTGGTCGCTGAGCTCGCTGCGCGGATCCAGCAGGCCGCGCTTGATCGCCTTGTTGCGCACGGCCTCCAGCGGCACCCCGGCACCGTCGTCGAACATCTCGATGACGATGTCGGCGCCTTCGTGGAGCAGGTTCAGGGCAATCATGCCCTGCTCCGGCTTGCCCGCCGCCAGGCGTGCCTCGCGGCTTTCCAGGCCATGGTCGACGGCATTGCGCAGCATGTGCTCCAGCGGGGCCACCATGCGTTCGAGAACGCTGCGGTCCATCTCGCCTTCGGCGTTGCCCACCACCAGTTCGACCTGCTTGCCCAGCTCGCTGGCGGTCTGCCGCACCACACGCTGCAGGCGCGGCACCAGGCGCTCGAACGGCACCATGCGGGTGCGCATCAGGCCTTCCTGCAACTCGCTGTTGACCCGTGCCTGCTGCGACAACAGGCTTTGCGCCATCTGGTTGCGCGTGGTCAGGGTTTCCTTCAGGTCGAGCAGGTCGGAAGCCGACTCGGAGAGCGCCCGCGACAGTTGCTGGAGCTGCGAGTGGCGGTCCATCTCCAGCGGGTCGAAATCCTCATAGGCATCGCCGTCGATCTGCAGCCGGCTGAGCAGACTGCCCTGGGTCTCGGTGTCGAGACGGCGCAACTGGTCGCGCATGCGCTCCAGGGTGGTTTCCATCTCGTTGAGGGCGACTTGCGCGTCGTTGATCTGCTGCTCCAGGCGCCCGCGCAGGATCGAGGTTTCCGCCGCCTGGTTGCCCAGGTCGTCGAGCAGCTCGGCATTCACCTTGACCATGTCCAGTGCCGCCCGCTCCGGCGCCGGCGCCGGGGCCTCGGCAGGCGCGGCCTCGTTGCCCGGCGCACTGGCGGCGCTGTCGCTGAGGGCGGCGCTGCTGAAGTTGCGGATGTAGTCGATCAGCGCCGTGGCCGCATGCAGCGGCTGCTGCAGGCGCACCGCGTCGAGCATGTGGGCGAGGCGGTCATGGCAGTTCTGCAGCAGGCTGAACAGCGCCGCACTGGGCTGCAGTTGTCCGGCGGCGAGGTGTTCGTAGAGGAATTCCAGCTCGTGGGCCAGATCGCCGATCGGGGCGATTTCCACCATGCGCGCGCCGCCCTTGAGGGTGTGCAGGTCACGCAGCAGGTTTTCCACCTCGACCGTGTTGCGCGGCTCGGCCTGCCAGCGGGTCAGCGCGGCGGCGGCACTCTCGACGATGTCCACGCCCTCTTCGAGGAAGACATCCAGCAGTTCCTTGTCGCCTTCCTGGGCCGGCTGTTCGGGCTTGCCGGCGGTGCCGGCCGGCTGCGCGTGATGGCGAAACTCACGCAGCGCGGCGAGGGTTTCCACCACCGACTCCAGGGGTTGGGCCTGGCTCAGTTGCGCCAGCAGCCTGGCCAGCAGGGCGTGACTGCCACGCAGCAGGCTGAGCAGTTCCAGCGTCGGACTGTAGCGGCGGTCCACCAGGCCTTCGTAGAGCAGCTCCAGTTCATGGGCGAGCACATCCAGCGCACCGATGCCGGCCATGCGCGCGCCGCCCTTGAGGGTATGCAGGTCGCGCTGCAACGAGGACAGCGCGGAGGCGTTGTCGGCATCGTCGAGCCAACGCTTGAGGGCCTGGTCGGCGCTGTCCAGCACATCGATGGCTTCTTCGAGGAACAGCGCCACCAGTTCATGGTCGGTGTCCTGGTCCGCCAGGTCGCGGGTGACCTCGGCCAGTTCGCTGATGCTCGACGTACCGTCGACCTGCCTGCGCACCAGGCCCATGGCGCTCGGATCGAGGCCCTGTTCGAGCAGTTCGCGCAGCCCGTGCAGACGCTCCGGGCACGGCTCGACCTCCTGGCCGGCGGCAATCTGGTCGAGCATGTTGATCAGCGCTTCGTGAGCCGCCTGCGCCTCCTCGAAGAAGCGCGCATCGGCGCCCAGGCTGCTCTCCTCCACCGCGCCGTAGAGGTCCAGCAGCGCTTCGCACAGCTCGTCCACCTGCCACAGGTTGGCCAGGTGCGCGCTCTGTCCGAGGGTGGTCAGTTCGTCCAGCAGGGCATTGAGTTCCTGGCGCTCGCCGGGGTGCTCCTGCCAGCGCAGCAGCAGCGATTCGGCATCGAGCAGGATGTCCATGCCCTGTTCGAGGAAGCTGGCGATCAGTTGCGGGTCGCGCTTGATCCGCAGGCTCTGGTCCGGTGACTCGAGCAGTGCCTTGAGACGCGCGCCGACGACCTGGTCGACCTGTTCGATGAGGATGTCCGCGCCCTTGATCGGCGCCAGCGGCGTGCTTGCAAGCTGCTCCAGGCCACGGCGCAACAAGGGCTCGGCGGTCTGCAGCAGATAGATCTCGTCAAGGTCGAAGCCGACCTGGTGCGCCTTGAACTCACGGGCCAGCAGGTCCAGGGCGCCGGCCAGCTCGGCGATCGGCGTGACCCCGGCCATGGCCGCGCTGCCCTTGAGGGTGTGCAGGGCCCGCTGCAGGTCGTCGCTGACCGGCGCCGGCAGATACCGCTCGGCGCTTTCGAGAAACACATCGAGACTGGCCAGGTGGGTCTGCGCCTCGTTGCGGAAAATCTCCAGCAATTGCGGGTCGAGGGCTTCGGCGCCGTCCTCGGCACCATCGCTGTCGTTCATCGCCAGGGCGTGCAGATGGCTGGCCAGGTGCTCGACATGGGCATGGGCATGCACTTCGCCCGTGGCGAACTCGGCGACCAGCGGTGGCATCAGGGTCATGGCCTGGCCAATGGCCTTGAGCACCACCTCGCTGCTGCCGACCCGGCCTTCGAGCATGCGGTTGAGCAGGTGCTCGCCGGCCCAGGCCAGTTCGGCCAGGACCAGCGCGCGAACCATGCGGCCACTGCCCTTGAGCGTGTGGAAGCCCCGCCGCAGCTCGATCAGCGCCTCGCGCGGATGGCCCTCGCCACGCCAGCGCTGCCAGTCCTGGTCGAGCTGTTGCAGGACTTCCTCGGCCTCTTCGAGAAACACTTCGCGCAGCTCGTCGTCCACCGGTTCCGGCGCGGCGATGGTCAGCGGCGCCAACTGCACCGGCCGCGCCAGCACCGGGAAGCCGAGGTCGCCGAGGGCCCGACGGGCACGGGCCAGCAAGGCTTCGACATCGGCCCGCAGATCGATGCTCAGGGCCTGCAGGTAGCACTCCAGGCTGCTGATGACATCGGCCAGATGCTCCAGCTCGACACTGCCGGGCAGGGTTTCGGCCTGCAGCACACGGGCCTGCAGGTAGTCGGTGCAGCGCTGCACCACCGCCGCCGGTTGCGGCAGCATCAGCATGGCCAGGGCGCCACGAATCTGTCCGAGCAGGTCCGGCAAGGGCTGCAGGCGCTGGCGTTCCCAGCCGGCTTCGAGGCAATCGGCGATCAGGTCGCGGGCCTGCAGCAGCACACCGTGCGCCTCATCCAGCACCAGTTGGCGAATCTCGCCGATATCGGTACCGTTCGGCGGGTTGTGCTGCGGCGATTCCATGGCGCCGACCATCCCGCTCAGGCTCGCCTCGGCATACTGCAAGGCGCCGGACACATCGAGCAGCGCCGGCAGCTCGCTGGCGCGCTGGCCGCTGACCATGCCCTGCAGGGCCGCCACCTGGTCGAGGATGACCCGGCGCGGCTGGTTGAAACCGAGTACGGCGAGGGTGTCGCAGAGCTGCCGCAGCGGCGCCAGCAGCGGCTCCAGTTCTTCCGTCTGGCGCGACTCGCCCCGGACGAAGCGGTCGATGCGCTCCTTGATGCGCAGCAGATCCTCGCTGATCGCCGCCACCACCGAGCGCATCGCGTCACGCCCGGGCATGTCCGGCAGGTGCCCCTGCAAGGCATCCAGCGACAGACCGAACGCCTCCCCGGTGGCGATACCCAGCGCACTTTCGCCCAGCGCCTCGGCGCCGCGAGCGGCGCGCAACTGGTTGAGCAGCGGCAAGGCCAGCACCGGCAGGTCGCGTCGCGCCCCGCGCAGACGCTCCAGATACAGCGGCAACTGGGTCAACGCGCGGAACAGCGCGCCCTGGCTTTCGCCGTTGGCCGCGACCTGGCCTTCAACCAGGGCCCCGGCCAGCGCTTCCATTTCTTCGGCGAGCAACGCGGCCCCGTTGAGCTCCAGCATCAGCAGGCAGCCACGCACCTGGTGCAAGGGCTCGATGAAGCCCGCCAGGCCGTTGCCGGCGCCATCGACGAACTGCTCCAGGGCCTGGCGGGCCTGAGCCAGATTGTCCTCGATCGCCTCCCTGACCCAGGCCAGGGCGACGAAATCCTGTCGCTCGGCCGCCATCAGCGCGACTCCACGGTACTGGGCAGGGTGAAGCCCGAGACCGAGCGACGCATCTCGCTGGCCATGCGCGCCAGGTTGCCGATGCTCTCGGCGGTGGCGGTGGAGCCGGATGAGGTCTGCGAGGTGATCTGCTGGATGATCGCCATGGTGTGGGAGATCTGTCCGGCCGACGAGGTCTGCAACTGCGCCGCGTCGGAGATGCTCAGGATCAGCTCGGCGAGGGTCTGCGAGACCCCTTCGATCTCCTCCAGGGCCACCCCGGCGTCCTGCGCCAGACGGGCCCCGCGCACCACTTCGGCGGTGGTCTGCTCCATGGAAATCACCGCTTCGTTGGTGTCCACCTGGATCGCCCGCACCAGCGCCTCGATCTGCCGCGTCGCCGAGGACGAACGCTCGGCCAGGCGCTGCACTTCGTCGGCGACCACGGCGAACCCGCGCCCGGCCTCGCCGGCCATCGACGCCTGGATCGCCGCGTTGAGGGCGAGGATGTTGGTCTGATCGGCAATGTCGTCGATCAGGTTGACGATATCGCCGATCTCCTGGGAAGACTCACCCAGTCGTTTGATCCGCTTGGCGGTGTCCTGGATCTGCTCGCGGATGTTGTCCATGCCGTGGATGGTGTTGTGCACCACCTCGTTGCCCTTGTTGGCGATGGCCACCGAACGCTCGGCCACCTTGGCGGACTCGTAGGCGTGACTGGAGACCCGGTCGATGGACTCGGCCATGTCGCCCACCGCCATCGAGGCATCGGCGATCTGCTGGGCCTGGTGCTCGGAGGCCTTGGCCAACTGGTGCGCGGTGTTCTGCGTATCTTCCACGGCGGCGGCGACTTCCTCGGCGCTGAGGTTGATGGTCGCCACCAGGTCGCGCAACTGGTCGATGGAGTAGTTGATCGAGTCGGCGATCGCCCCGGTGAAATCCTCGGTGACCGAGGCGGTGACGGTCAGGTCGCCGTCGGCGAGGTCTTCGATTTCGTCGAGCAGGCGCATGATCGCCTGCTGGTTGCGCTCGTTCTTCTGCGCGGTTTCGCTGAGCTGGCGATGGGTCTCGCGGACCATCACCAGGCCGATGAGGATGATCGAGGCCAGCGCCAGCAGGCCCAGCACGTAGCCGCCGACGGTGTCCAGGGTGCGCCCGCTGGCCAGGTTCTCGAAGCCGTTGGCCAGGCGCGAGGCTTCGTCGAGCAGGGTCTGCGACAGACTGAAGATGTTGCCCGCGGCCTCGCGCACGCGAAACAGCTCCGACGAGGTTTCCAGGATCTCGTCCACGGAGCCGGAGACGAACTGGAACAGTTCGGCGATCTCGCCGAGACGGGCGCGGGCGTCGGGGTCTTCGACACGGCTGATCTGCAGGCTCGGATCACCACCGAGCATGCCGTTCAGTACCTGGCCGAAACGGCTGGCGTCGCGGCCGAAGACATCGGCGGCCTGCACCGAGGTGTCGTCGCCGGCCAGCACGGTGTTGACCGAGCCGAGGATCCGCTCGGCCAGCAGCGCCTGGCGCTGGGCCACGGCCACCTGGTTGGCCGGGGCACCGCTCTGCAGCAGGATCTCCACGACCTTTTCGTACTCGACCTGCAGTTGCGGCACGGTCTCGGCCAGGGTCGCGGCGACCTGGTGCAGGGACAGCACGGTCTGTTCGCTGGCGAGGATCACGTCGGTGTTCTTGCGCAGGGTTTCCCAGTCGCGCTGCACCGCGTCCATCTCGCCACGCACCGCCACGGGCGCCGAGGGCAGGCCGGTGCTCGGGTCGCCCTTCTTCAGGTAGCCCCAGCGCTGTTCGAAATCGTTGCGCGCCTCGCTCAGCAGGCGAAACGCCACGGTCTTGCCGGAGGCCGCCTCGGTGGCGTTCTTGGCGATGCGCTGGGACAGCACGCGCAACTCGCCGGCATGGCCGATGTACTGCTTGTCGTGGTTGGCCTGGGTGTTCAGGTAGGCGAAGTTGGCGAACAGCAGGATGATCGAGAGGATCAGCACCACGAACAACGCGGCGATCTGCGCGCTGCTGCGCGAACCTTTGACTGAACTGGCGGACTTGAGCTGGCTCACGGGTCTGGCGTTCCTTTACAGCGCGACATCGAGAAAGCCCGGGGCCTGGGCCAGGGCGAACGGACTGAAGATTCCCCAGCAGTGCTCACGCTGGAAATGCCCCTGGATAAACGGTGCGGCACTGCCGAGCAGCGGCGCGGGGGGCGACAGCTCCAGGCCGTCCAGCGCGAAATGCTGCAGGCCGAGCACTTCGTCCACCAGCAGGCCGGTGAGCAGCTCGTCGTGATCGACCACCAGCACCCGCCGCTGCTTGCGCGCCAGGCACGGTTCCAGGCCGAGAAAACCGCTGAGGTCGGTCACCGGCAGCAACTGGCCGCGCAGGTTGCTGACCCCGGCGACCCACGGCTTGACCCCCGGAATCCGGCTCAGGCGCGGCGCGGTGAGGACTTCGGCGACTTCACCCATGGGCGCGACGAAACAGTATTCGCCGAGGCGAAAGCCGATGCCGCTCCAGGTCTGCAGGCGGGTTTCCTGCAAGGGCAGGTCGGCGGCCAGCAGGCGGCAGCGCCGGTCGATGTCCAGCAACAGCTCGAATGCGGTCAGCGACTCGCCCATGGCGCCGCGGGTCAAGCCTTGAGAACGTCGTTGAGGACCCGGATCAGGGCATCTTCGTCCACCGGCTTGACCAGGTAGCTCTTGGCGCCCTGGCGGGTGCCCCAGACCTTGTCGGTTTCCTGGTCCTTGGTGGTGACGATGATCACCGGGATGTCCTTGGTCGCCTGGTCCTTGCTCAGCTGGCGGGTGGCCTGGAAACCGTTCAGGCCGGGCATGACGATGTCCATCAGCACGGCATCGGGCTTCTCCTGGGTGGCCAGGGCCACGCCGTCGGCGCCATTGACCGCCTTGAGCACCTGGTGCCCGTGTTTTTCGAGCATTCCGGTGAGTTTGTACATTTCGGTCGGCGAGTCGTCGACGATGAGAATTCGGGCCATGCTGTTCCCCATGAAAGGAAAGACGCCAGCGCGCGGGGCGCTGGCGTCAGGGTGCGTGTTGTTCTTCTGCGGTGAAACCCGGCACGTGGGCACGGATCGCTTCCAGCAGCTCTTCCTTGCTGAACGGTTTGGTCAGGAACTGATCGCAACCGACGATCCGTCCGCGGGCCTTGTCGAACAAGCCGTCGCGGGACGACAACATGATCACCGGGGTGTCCCTGAACGCCATGTTGTGCTTGATCAGGGCGCAGGTCTGGTAACCGTCCAGCCGCGGCATCAGGACGTCGACGAAGATGATCCCGGGACGGTGGTCGACGATCTTGGCCAAGGCATCGAAACCGTCGATGGCCGTGATGACCTCGCACCCCGCTTCGCTCAGAAGCATCTCGGCGGTGCGGCGAATCGTCTTGGAGTCGTCGATCACCATCACTTTCAATGCCGCGTCGGGCTGAACCATATTCGCTCTACCATTACTGTCGGATCGCGCCATGCCGGCCACCTGCCACGCATTTTTAGCACACTCACAGGGTGCATTCCATCAAGCCACCCCGGGGTTTTCCGCTTGACCGCCAGCGCCGCGGGCGCCACCCTGAGCCACTTTTCATTCGAACCACCGCGGCCCCGCGCCGCCGAGAGGATTTCCCCCCATGAGCGTTCGCCTCGGCATTGTCATGGACCCCATCGCGTCCATCTCCTACAAGAAGGACAGCTCGCTGGCCATGCTGCTGGCCGCCCAGGCGCGTGGCTGGACGCTGTTCTACATGGAGCAGAAGGACCTTTACCTGGGTGCCGGCCAGGCCCGCGCGCGGATGCGCCCGCTGAAAGTCTTCGCCAACCCGGAGCGCTGGTTCGAGCTGGAGGCCGAGCAGGACAGCCCGCTGGCCGAGCTGGACGTGATCCTGATGCGCAAGGACCCGCCCTTCGACCTGGAGTTCGTCTACAGCACCTACCTGCTGGAGCAGGCCGAGGCCGAAGGCGTGCTGGTGGTCAACCGCCCGCAGAGCCTGCGCGACTGCAACGAGAAGCTGTTCGCCACGCGCTTCCCGCAGTGCATGGCGCCGACCCTGGTCAGCCGCCGCGCCGACATCCTGCGTGAATTCGCCGCCACCCACGGCGACGTGATCCTCAAGCCGCTGGACGGCATGGGCGGCGCCTCGGTGTTCCGTCACCGTCCGGGCGACCCCAACCTCTCGGTGATCCTCGAAACCCTGACCCAGCACGGTCACCAGCAGATCATGGCGCAGGCCTTCCTGCCGGAAATCAAGGACGGCGACAAACGCATCCTGATGATCGACGGCGAGCCGGTGCCTTATTGCCTGGCGCGCATCCCGGCCAGCGGCGAGACCCGCGGCAACCTGGCCGCCGGCGGTCGCGGCGAAGCCCGCCCGCTGACCGAGCGCGATCGCTGGATCGCCGCGCAGGTCGGCCCGAGCCTGCGCGAGAAGGGCCTGCTGTTCGTCGGCCTCGACGTGATCGGCGACTACCTCACCGAAATCAACGTCACCAGCCCGACCTGCATCCGCGAGATCGACGCGGCCTACAACACCGATATCGGCGGGCAGTTGATGGACGCCATCGATCGCCAGCTGAAGGCACGCTGACCGACGACAAGAGGAAACGCCGCGGAGTGGGTTATCATGCCGGTCCTTTGCCACCTGGCTCCCCGCTCCGCCGGTTGTTGACCCTAGATGACGCTTCCCGCCGACCTCCCCGCCGACCTTGCCCCGCCCCGCGTTCGCGCGGCGGACCGCCTGGGCTTTACCCTGTTCGTGGCGGCGCTGCTGCACCTGGCGCTGATCCTCGGGGTGAGCTTCAGCTTCGCCAAGCCGGAAGAAATCCGCCGCACCATGGAAATCACCCTGGCCACCTTCAAGAGCGAAGTGGCGCCGAAAAAGGCTGATTTCCTCGCCCAGGAGAATCAGCAGGGCAGCGGCACCCTGGACAAGGCGGAGGTACCGAAGACCACCGAAGTGGCGCCGTTCCAGGACAACAAGGTGAACAAGGTCACGCCACCGCCGGTCTCGCGCCAGGAAGACGTGCCACCACCACCGGCCAAGGCCGCGGTCACCACGGTCGCGCCAAAGCCGCAGAAAGTGCAGCCCGCGCCCAAGGAAGCCAAGCCACAGCAGGCACCGAAGGCCCAGACGCCGGACTTCGACAGTTCGCAACTGTCCAGCCAGATCGCCAGCCTCGAAGCCGAACTGGCCAACGAACAACAGCTCTACGCCAAGCGTCCGCGCATCCACCGCCTCAGCGCGGCCTCGACCATGCGCGACAAGGGCGCCTGGTACAAGGACGAATGGCGCAAGAAAGTCGAGCGCATCGGCAACCTCAATTACCCCGACGAAGCCCGTCGCCAGCAGATCTACGGCAGCCTGCGACTGATGGTCTCGATCAACCGCGACGGCTCGCTGTACGAAGTGCTGGTGCTGGAATCGTCCGGGCAGCCGCTGCTGGACCAGGCGGCGCAGCGCATCGTGCGCCTGGCGGCGCCCTTCGCGCCGTTCACCGGCGACCTGTCGGACATCGACCGGCTGGAAATCATCCGGACCTGGCGCTTCGCCCGCGGCGACCGCCTGTCGAGCAATTAGCGACACCCCGGCTTGTCAGCCCGGCCCCTCGCCGCCACACTACTAGGCATGAAAAACTTCAGCCCGAGTTACCTCAAGCATCAGTTCCTGATCGCCATGCCCCACATGGCGGACCCGAATTTTGCCCAGACCCTGACCTACATCGTCGAGCACAACGCCAACGGTGCCATGGGCCTGGTGATCAACCGTCCGCAGGAGCTGAACCTGGCCGACATCCTCGAGCAACTGCGCCCCGAGGAAGAACCGTCGCCCTCCAGCCTGAACGTGCCGATCTACATCGGCGGGCCGGTGCAGACCGACCGCGGCTTCGTCCTGCACAGCGCTGACAAGTCCTACCAGGCCACCATCCAGCTCGATGGCCTGGCGCTGTCCACCTCGCAGGACGTGCTGTTCGCCATCGCCAACGGCAGCGGCCCGCGCAACAGCCTGATCACCCTCGGCTACGCCGGCTGGGAAGCCGGGCAACTGGAGGCCGAACTGGCCGACAACGCCTGGCTGAACTGCCCGTTCGACGCGGAAATCCTCTTCGGCATGGCCACCGAGCTGCGCCTCGATGCCGCCGCCGCGCGCCTGGGCATCAACCTGCACCTGCTGACCAGCCAGGCGGGGCACGCCTGATGGCCGAGCTTCGTCTGCTGCTGGGTTTCGACTACGGCAGCAAGCAGATCGGTGTCGCCGTCGGCCAGGTCATCACCGGCCAGGCCCGCGAGCTGTGCACCCTGAAGGCGCAGAACGGCGTGCCGGACTGGAGCCAGATCGAAAAACTGATCAAGGAGTGGCAACCCGATGCCCTGGTGGTCGGCCTGCCGCTCAACATGGACGGCACTCCCAGCGAGATGAGCGAGCGCGCCGAAAAGTTCGCCCGCCGCCTGAACGGCCGCTTCAACCTGCCGGTACACACCCACGACGAACGCCTGACCACCTTCGAGGCCAAGGGCGAGCGCATGGCCCGTGGCGGCCAGCGCGGCAGTTATCGCGACAACCCGGTCGATGCCATCGCCGCCGCCCTGCTCCTGCAAGGCTGGCTGGAGGCCAATACCGCGTCGTAACCCCCGAATCATTGGTTTCGAGTCGGGCCAGCCCACTGCCCCGGCCTCTTGAGGAGCAAGCATGAGCCTACCCAATCCCGCCGAACTGATCCGGCAGATGGCCGTCGACCTTCGCGCCCATCTGAACCGTCGCAACATTGCCGAGCCGCGCTTCATCGGTATCCGTACCGGTGGCGTCTGGGTGGCCCAGGCGCTGCTCGACGAACTGGGCAACACGACCGCCCTCGGCACCCTCGACGTGTCCTTCTACCGTGACGACTTCAGCCAGAACGGCCTGCACCCGCAGGTGCGCCCGTCGGAGCTGCCGTTCGAGATCGAAGGCCAGCACCTGGTGCTGGTGGACGACGTGCTGATGAGCGGCCGGACCATCCGCGCCGCGCTCAACGAGCTGTTCGACTATGGCCGCCCGGCCAGCGTGACCCTGGTCTGCCTGCTCGACCTGGATGCCGGGGAACTGCCGATCCGCCCGAACGTGGTCGGCGCCACCCTGTCGCTGGCCCCCCATGAACGGGTAAAATTGCTCGGCCCCGCGCCGCTCGTCCTCGAGCGCCAGGACCTCGCCTCCGCTTCCGCCCTTTAAGAGTCCCCCGCGATGACGCCAATCGACGCCAAGCGCCCGCTGCAGCTCAACGATCAGGGCCAGCTGCGCCACTTCCTCTCGCTCGACGGCCTGCCCCGCGAGTTGCTCACCGAAATCCTCGATACCGCCGACTCGTTCCTTGAAGTCGGCGCCCGGGCGGTGAAGAAAGTCCCGTTGCTGCGCGGCAAGACCGTGTGCAACGTGTTCTTCGAGAACTCCACCCGCACCCGCACCACCTTCGAACTGGCCGCCCAGCGCCTGTCGGCGGACGTGATCACCCTCAATGTTTCGACCTCCTCGACCAGCAAGGGCGAAACCCTGTTCGACACCCTGCGCAACCTCGAAGCCATGGCCGCCGACATGTTCGTGGTGCGCCACGCCGACTCCGGCGCCGCGCACTTCATCGCCGAGCACGTCTGCCCCGAGGTGGCGATCATCAACGGCGGCGACGGCCGCCACGCCCACCCGACCCAGGGCATGCTCGACATGCTGACCATCCGTCGCCACAAGGGCGGCTTCGAGAACCTCTCGGTGGCCATCGTCGGCGACATCCTGCACTCGCGGGTGGCGCGTTCGAACATGCTCGCGCTGAAGACCCTGGGCTGCCCCGACATCCGTGTGATCGGCCCGAAAACCCTGCTGCCGGTGGGTATCGAGCAGTACGGGGTGAAGGTCTACACCAACCTGGAAGAAGGCCTGAAGGACGTCGACGTGGTGATCATGCTGCGCCTGCAGCGCGAGCGCATGGCCGGCGGCCTGCTGCCCAGCGAGGGCGAGTTCTACCGCCTGTTCGGCCTGACCACCGCGCGCCTGGCCGGGGCCAAGCCGGATGCCATCGTCATGCACCCGGGACCGATCAACCGCGGCGTGGAAATCGAGTCGGCGGTGGCCGACGGCGCCCACTCGGTGATCCTCAACCAGGTCACCTACGGCATCGCCGTGCGCATGGCGGTACTGTCCATGGCCATGAGCGGGCAGAACGCCCAACGTCAATTCGAGCAGGAGAACGCCCAGTGACCCTCAGTATCCTCGGCGCCCGGGTCATCGACCCCAACAGCGGCCTGGACCAGGTCACCGACCTGCACACCGATGCCGGCAAGATCGTCGCCATCGGCGCCGCGCCCGCGGGCTTCAAGGCGATCCGCAGCATCGACGCCAGCGGCCTGGTGGTCGCGCCAGGCCTGGTCGACCTCAGCGTGTCCCTGCGCGAGCCGGGCTACAGCCGCAAGGGCACCATCGCCAGCGAAACCCGCGCCGCCGCCGCCGGTGGCGTCACCAGCCTGTGCTGCCCGCCACGTACCAAACCGGTGCTGGACACGCCCGCGGTCGCCGAACTGGTCCTCGACCGCGCCCGCGAAGCCGGGCACGCCAAGGTGTTCCCGGTCGGTGCCCTGAGCAAGGGTCTGGAAGGCGAGCAACTGGCCGAACTGGTGGCCCTGCGCGACACCGGTTGCGTGGCCTTCGGCAACGGCCTGGACAGCTTCCGCAATACCCGCACCCTGTGCCGGGCCCTGGAGTACGCGGCCACCTTCGACCTGACGGTGGTGTTCCACTCCCAGGATCGCGACCTGGCCGCCGGCGGCCTGGCCCACGAAGGCGCCATGGCCAGCTTCCTTGGCCTGGCGGGCATCCCGGAGACCGCCGAGACCGTGGCCCTGGCCCGTGACCTGCTGCTGGTGGAACAGACCGGCGTGCGCGCGCACTTCAGCCAGCTGACCAGCGCCCGCGGCGCGCAACTGATCGCCCAGGCCCAGGCCCGCGGCCTGCCGGTCACCGCCGATGTGGCGCTGTACCAACTGATCCTCACCGACGAAGCGCTGGTGGACTTCTCCAGCCTGTACCACGTGCAACCGCCGCTGCGCACCCGCGCCGACCGCGACGGCCTGCGCGAGGCGGTGAAGTCCGGGGTGATCCAGGCGATCTCCAGCCATCACCAGCCCCATGAACGGGATGCCAAGCTGGCGCCATTCGGCGCCACCGAGCCGGGCATCAGCAGCGTCGAAGTGCTGCTGCCACTGGCATTGACCCTGGTGGAGGACGGCCTGCTCGACCTGCCGACCCTGCTCCAGCGCCTGTCCGCCGGCCCTGCCGCGGCACTGCGCCTGCCCGTCGGTGAGCTGCGCGTCGGCGCGGCGGCCGACCTGGTGCTGTTCGACCCGAAAGCCTCGACCGTGGTGGGCGAGCAATGGCGCTCGAAGGGCGACAACTGCCCGTTCATCGGTCATTGCCTGCCGGGTGCGGTGCGCTACACCGTGGTGGATGGGCATATCAGCCACGAGGGCTGAGGCCATATCACCCTCCCGTAGGAGCGAGGCTTGCCCGCGAAGGACCGCATAGCGGTCCCAAAATGGCATTGCCGATTCTATTTTGGGACCGCTATGCGGTCCTTCGCGGGCAAGCCACGCTCCTACAACGGATCTGCACGGCCCCAAGACCAAGGTCGCACCGCCCATCTGTCAAGGTTGAAATCCTTCCCCGCACCCCCATATGAGTCTGCACAGGCATTTTCGCCCCGCTGCGTGGAGACTCTCCCTTGACCACCATCGTTTCAGTTCGTCGCCACGGCAAAGTCGTCATGGGCGGCGACGGCCAGGTTTCCCTCGGCAACACCGTGATGAAAGGCAACGCCAAGAAGGTCCGTCGCCTGTACCACGGCCAGGTCATCGCTGGTTTCGCCGGCGCCACCGCCGACGCCTTCACCCTGTTCGAACGTTTCGAAGGCCAACTGGAAAAACACCAGGGCCACCTGATCCGCGCCGCCGTCGAGCTGGCCAAGGAATGGCGTACCGACCGTTCCCTGAGCCGCCTGGAAGCCATGCTCGCGGTCGCCAACAAGGACGCTTCGCTGATCATCACCGGCAACGGCGATGTGGTCGAACCCGAAGACGGCCTGATCGCCATGGGCTCCGGTGGCGCCTACGCCCAGGCCGCGGCCCGCGCCCTGCTGCAGAAAACCGACCTGTCGGCCCGGGAAATCGCCGAGACCGCCCTGAACATCGCCGGCGACATCTGCGTGTTCACCAACCACAACCTGACCATCGAGGAGCAGGACCTGGCCGAGTGATTCAGCTGTTCTGGCGCCCGGATACATCGCCGGGCTTTTCCACGCTGAATCCATTGCCACGGGACCACCACATACCATGTCCATGACCCCCCGCGAGATCGTTCACGAACTCAACCGCCACATCATCGGCCAGGACGACGCCAAGCGCGCCGTGGCCATCGCCCTGCGCAACCGCTGGCGGCGCATGCAACTGCCCGCCGAACTGCGCGTCGAGGTGACGCCGAAGAACATCCTGATGATCGGCCCTACCGGCGTCGGCAAGACCGAAATCGCCCGCCGCCTGGCCAAGCTGGCCAACGCGCCGTTCATCAAGGTCGAAGCGACCAAGTTCACCGAAGTCGGCTACGTCGGCCGCGACGTCGAGTCGATCATCCGTGACCTGGCCGACGCAGCGATCAAGATGCTCCGCGAGCAGGAAATGATCCGCGTGCGCCACCGCGCCGAGGACGCCGCCGAGGACCGGATCCTCGACGCCCTGCTGCCACCCGCGCGTGCCGGCTTCAACGAAGACCCGGCGCCGAGCCAGGACTCCAACACCCGCCAGCTGTTCCGCAAGCGCCTGCGTGAAGGCCAGCTGGACGACAAGGAAATCGAGATCGAAGTGGCCGAGGCCATGGGTGTCGACATTTCCGCGCCGCCGGGCATGGAAGAGATGACCAACCAGCTGCAGAACCTGTTCGCCAACATGGGCAAGGGCAAGCGCAAGAGCCGCAAGCTCAAGGTCAAGGAAGCGCTCAAGCTGGTACGTGACGAGGAAGCCGGTCGCCTGGTCAACGAGGAAGAGCTCAAGGCCAAGGCCCTGGAAGCGGTCGAGCAGCACGGCATCGTGTTCATCGACGAGATCGACAAGGTGGCCAAGCGCGGCAACGTCGGCGGCGCCGATGTCTCCCGCGAAGGCGTGCAGCGCGACCTGCTGCCGCTGATCGAAGGCTGCACGGTCAACACCAAGCTGGGCATGGTCAAGACCGACCACATCCTGTTCATCGCGTCCGGCGCCTTCCACCTGAGCAAGCCGAGCGACCTGGTGCCCGAGCTGCAGGGTCGTCTGCCGATCCGCGTCGAGCTCAAGGCCCTGACCCCGGAAGACTTCGAGCGCATCCTCAGCGAGCCGCACGCGTCGCTGACCCTGCAATACAGCGAACTGCTGAAGACCGAAGGCCTGAACATCGAGTTCGTACCGGAAGGCATCAAGCGCCTCGCCGAGATCGCCTGGCAGGTCAACGAGAAGACCGAGAACATCGGTGCCCGTCGCCTGCACACCCTGCTCGAACGCCTGCTCGAAGAGGTGTCGTTCAGCGCCGGTGACCTGGCCAGCGCCCACAGCGAAGCGCCGATCCGCATCGACGCCGACTACGTCAACAGCCACCTCGGCGAGCTGGCGCAGAACGAAGACCTGTCGCGCTACATCCTGTAAGCGCCACGCTTCAGGCGGTAAGCTGCATGCAGCCTACCGCCTGTACCAGGAAGCCACTCATGACCCGCCTGCCCACCGCGATCAACCTGCACAAAGCCTCGAAGACCCTGACGCTCACCTACGCGCCGAACGAGGTCTACACCCTCCCCGCCGAATTCCTCCGGGTGCATTCACCCTCCGCCGAAGTCCAGGGCCACGGCAATCCGATCCTGCAATTTGGCAAGATCGGCGTCGGCCTGAGCAAGCTCGAACCCGCCGGCCAGTACGCACTGAAATTGAGCTTCGACGATGGCCATGACAGCGGCCTGTTCACCTGGGAATACCTCGAGCAGCTGTGCCTGCGCCAGGACGAACTCTGGGCCGAATATCTCAAGGATCTCGCCGCCGCCGGCAAATCCCGCGACCCGTCCGAGTCTGTCATCAAGCTGATGCTCTAGCCCGGTACTCTCCTGTTTTAGAGCGCATTTTCTAAAGCGATCTGCTTGAATGGCTGCGGCACCGGCCAGCCTCTGGCCGGCTTGCGCATTGATGGAAAGTCGGGTAACCAATGGATCTGGCAGGTTCTCTGCATCTTTTCGCAGAAGATCGAGAACGGGCCGGCATGCAGAGAACGCGAGCGAAAGCAGGCAGTCTTCACCCGCGGACACTACCCGCAACGCTCAACGCTGCTCAGCGCCGGCCCGCAGGATCGCAACTCGTTATCACTGGTCACCCGAGCAGCAGTACCGGCATCGTCTGGTCAACGCCAGGCGCACAGCGGTACTCGTCTCAGGACAACGGAGCGTCGTAGATGAGCAACAAGAGTAACGATGACCTGCAGCGCCAAGCCTCGGAAAACACCCTGGGTCTGAACCCGGTCATAGGCTTGCGCCGCAAGGATTTGCTGACTTCTGCCCGCATGGTGCTGCGCCAGGCCATCCGGCAGCCGCTGCACAGCGCCAAGCACGTCGCGCACTTCGGCATGGAGCTCAAGGACGTGATCTTCGGCAAATCCGGCCTGCAGCCGGAAGGCGACGATCGTCGCTTCAACGACCCGGCCTGGAGCCAGAACCCCCTGTATCGCCGCTACCTGCAGACCTACCTGGCCTGGCGCAAGGAGCTGCATGACTGGGTCGGCGACAGCAGCCTGTCCGACACCGATATCAGCCGTGCCCACTTCGTCATCAACCTGATGACCGAAGCCATGGCACCGACCAACACCATGGCCAACCCGGCGGCGGTCAAGCGCTTCTTCGAAACCGGCGGCAAGAGCCTGCTCGACGGCCTCTCCAACCTGGCCAAGGACCTGGTGAACAACGGCGGCATGCCAAGCCAGGTCAACATGGACGCCTTCGAGGTCGGCAAGAACCTCGGTACCAGTGAAGGCGCGGTGGTGTACCGCAACGACGTGCTGGAGCTGATCCAGTACAGCCCGATCACCGAGCAGGTGCATGAGCGGCCGCTGCTGGTGGTGCCACCGCAGATCAACAAGTTCTACGTCTTCGACCTCAGCCCGGAAAAGAGCCTGGCGCGCTTCTGCCTGCGCTCCACCGTGCAGACCTTCATCGTCAGCTGGCGCAACCCGACCAAGGCACAGCGCGAGTGGGGGCTGTCGACGTATATCGACGCGCTGAAGGAAGCCGTCGACGTGGTCCTGGCCATCACCGGCAGCGACGACCTGAACATGCTCGGCGCCTGCTCCGGCGGCATCACCTGCACCGCGCTGGTCGGCCACTATGCGGCATTGGGGGAAAAGAAGGTCAACGCCATGACCCTGCTGGTCAGCGTCCTCGATACCACCCTCAATACCCAGGTCGCGCTGTTCGTCGACGAACAGACCCTCGAGGCAGCCAAGCGCCACTCCTACCAGGCCGGGGTGCTGGAGGGGCGCGACATGGCCAAGGTGTTCGCCTGGATGCGCCCCAATGACCTGATCTGGAACTACTGGGTCAACAACTACCTGTTGGGCAACGAACCACCGGTGTTCGACATCCTGTTCTGGAACAACGACACCACGCGCCTGCCCGCCGCCTTCCACGGCGACCTGATCGAGATGTTCAAGAACAACCCGCTGACCCGCCCCGACGCCCTGGAAGTCTGCGGCACGCCGATCGACCTGAAGCAGGTGACCACCGACATCTTCTGCGTCGCCGGTACCTCCGACCACATCACCCCGTGGCAGTCCTGCTACAAATCGGCGCAGCTGTTCGGCGGCAACGTGGAGTTCCTGCTGTCCAACAGCGGGCACATCCAGAGCATCCTCAACCCGCCGGGCAACCCCAAGGCGCGCTACATGACCAGCACGGAAATGCCCGCCGATGCCAACGACTGGCAAGAACACTCCAGCAAGCACACCGACTCCTGGTGGCTGTACTGGCAGAAGTGGCTGGGCGAGCGCTCCGGCGAGCTGAAGAATGCACCGGACAGTCTCGGCAACAAGGCCTACCCGGCAGGCGAGGCGTCGCCGGGCACCTACGTCCACGAACGTTGAAACCGCCGTGCCGCCGGCCTGAAACCGGCGGCACGCCATTAGCCGACAGGGTCCGCGCATGCCGCAACCGTACATCTTCCGAACCGTCGACCTGGATGGACAGACCATCCGCACCGCGGTTCGCCCCGGCAAGCCGCACTTGACGCCGCTGCTGATCTTCAATGGCATCGGTGCCAACCTTGAGCTGGTCTTCCCCTTCATCCAGGCCCTTGATCCGGACCTGGAAGTCATCGCCTTCGATGTGCCCGGTGTCGGCGGCTCGTCGACGCCGCGCCAGCCCTACCGCTTCCCGGGCCTGGCCAAACTGACCGCGCGCATGCTCGATTACCTCGACTACGGCCAGGTCAACGCCATCGGCGTGTCCTGGGGCGGCGCCCTGGCCCAGCAGTTCGCCCACGACTACCCGGAACGCTGCAAGAAGCTGGTGCTGGCCGCCACTGCCGCCGGTGCGGTGATGGTCCCGGGCAAGCCCAAGGTGCTGTGGATGATGGCCAGTCCGCGGCGCTACGTGCAGCCGTCCCATGTGATCCGCATCGCGCCGCTGATCTATGGCGGCGCCTTCCGCCGCGATCCGGAGCTGGCCCTGTCGCATGCCTCCAAGGTGCGCTCCGGCGGCAAGCTCGGCTACTACTGGCAGCTGTTCGCCGGGCTGGGCTGGACCAGCGTGCACTGGCTGCACAAGATCCAGCAACCGACCCTGGTCCTGGCCGGCGACGACGACCCGCTGATCCCATTGATCAATATGCGCTTCCTGGCCTGGCGAATTCCCAATGCCCAGCTACACATAATCGACGATGGACATTTGTTTCTGATTACCCGTGCCGAGGCCGTGGCGCCGATCATCATGAAGTTCCTCCAGCAGGAGCGCCAACGCGCCGTCATGCACCCTCGGCCCGCCCCGAGCGCTTGAACCGCACCTCATCGCCCGCACGTCCGGCAGGAAAGCCGGAGCACGCGAGCGCATGGTCAAGGTGGAGTCGCTCATTGCCCTGGTTCAGTTTGTCGATGGCTCGACGACGGAGTGTTGCCTGATGAAAGACAAACCTGTGAAAGCGGTGAACACCAACCCCGCCACCACGATCAACATTCAGAACGCGATCACCGGCCTGCGTGGTCGCGACCTGATCTCGACCCTACGCCACGTCAGTCGCCACAGCCTGCGCCATCCGCTGTACACCGCGCGGCACATGCTCGAACTGGGTGGCCAACTGGGCCGTGTGCTGCTCGGCGACACCCTGCACCAACCCAGCACCCGCGACAGCCGCTTCAGCGATCCGGCCTGGAACCTCAATCCGTTCTACCGCCGTGGCCTGCAGGCCTACCTGAGCTGGCAGAAGCAGACCCGCCAGTGGATCGACGAAAGCCAGCTGAGCGAAGACGACCGCGCCCGCGCGCACTTCCTCTTCACCCTGCTCAACGACGCCGTGTCGCCGAGCAATACCCTGCTCAATCCGGCCGCGCTGAAGGAGGTCTTCAACTCCGGCGGGCTGAGCCTGGTGCGCGGCCTCGGCCACCTGCTCGACGATCTGCGCCACAACGGCGGCATGCCCCGGCAGGTTGCCCGGGACGCCTTCGAGGTCGGTCGCAACCTGGCCACCACGCCGGGGGCGGTGGTGTTTCGCAACGAGCTGCTGGAACTGATCCAGTACAAGTCGATGAGCGAGAAGCAGTACGCCCGGCCGATGCTGGTGGTGCCACCGCAGATCAACAAGTTCTACATCTTCGACCTCAACCCGACCAACAGCTACGTGCAGTACATGCTGAAGAACGGTCTGCAGGTGTTCATGGTCAGCTGGCGCAACCCCGACCGGCGCCATCGCGAATGGGGCCTGTCGAGCTACGTGGCGGCGCTGGAGGAGGCCATGAACGTGTGCCGCTCGATCACCGGCAGCCGCGACGTCAACCTGATGGGCGCCTGCGCCGGCGGCCTGACCATGGCCGCCCTGCAGGGGCATCTGCAGGCCAAGCGGCAACTGCGTCGGGTGCACAGCGCCACCTACCTGGTCAGCCTGCTCGACAGCCAGTTGGACAGCCCGGCCAGCCTGTTCGCCGACGAGCAGACCCTCGAAGCGGCCAAGCGCCGCTCGTACCAGCAGGGCGTGCTCGATGGTGGTGAAATGAGCCGGGTATTCGCCTGGATGCGGCCCAACGACCTGGTGTGGAACTACTTCGTCAACAACTACCTGCTCGGCAAGACACCACCGCCCTTCGACATCCTCTACTGGAACAACGACAGCACACGCCTGCCCGCGGCACTGCACGGCGATCTGCTGGACTTCTTCAAGTACAACCCGCTGGCCCATTCCGCCGGCCTGGAGGTCTGCGGCACGCCGATCGACCTGCAGAAGATCACCGTCGACAGCTTCCATGTCGCCGGCCACAACGACCACATCACCCCGTGGGACGCGGTGTACCGCTCGACCCTGCTGCTCGGTGGCGAACGGCGCTTCGTGCTGTCCAACAGCGGCCATGTGCAGAGCATCATCAATCCGCCGGGCAACCCCAAGGCGCACTACGTGCTCAACCCCAAGCTGAGCAGCGATCCGCGGGCCTGGTACTACGACGCGGAAAAAAAGGACGGCAGTTGGTGGCCGCTATGGCTGGAATGGATTCAGGCACGCTCCGGCGCCTTGCGTGAAACCGGCAGCAGCCTGGGCAACGCCAGCTATTCGGCGATGGACCCCGCACCTGGCCAATACGTGCTGGTGCGCTGATCAGAGGACTGGATGAAAACCCGCGACCGCATCCTCGAATGCGCCCTGCTGCTGTTCAACCAGCAGGGCGAACCGAATGTCTCGACCCTGGAGATCGCCAACGAGCTGGGCATCAGCCCCGGCAACCTGTACTACCACTTCCACGGCAAGGAGCCGCTGGTACTGGGCTTGTTCGAGCGCTTCGAGGACGAGCTGACGCCACTGCTCGATCCACCGCTGGAAGTGCGCCTGGACGCCGAGGACTACTGGCTGTTCCTGCACTTGATCGTCGAGCGCATGGCGCAGTACCGCTTCCTGTTCCAGGACCTGTCGAACCTCACCGGACGCCTGCCGAAGCTGGCCCGCGGCATGCGCAGCCTGCTCAACTCGCTGAAGCGCACCCTTGCCGCCCTGCTCGCCAGCCTCAAGGCCCAGGGCCAGGTGACCAGCGATACCCAGGCCCTGGGCCAGCTGGTGGAGCAGATCACCCTGACGTTGCTGTTCTCTCTCGATTACCAGCGGGTGCTGGCGCGGGAGGCGGAGGTGGGCGTGGTGGTGTACCAGATCATGATGCTGGTGGCGCCGCACCTGGAGGTGCCGTCGCGGCATGCGGCGGAGCAGCTGGCGCTGCGTTATCTGGAAGGCTGAAATCCACCTGACAAAACAAAACGCCCGGCACTGAGCCGGGCGTTCTGTTTACAGCCGCCTGTGATCAGGACTGGCTGGATGGCGTCGCTGCCGGAGCCGCTGGCGCTGGTGCTGCCGTGCTGGTGGTAGCCGGAGCAGCACTGGCGACCGGGGCCGCGCCGTTTGCCGACGATGGTGCCAGCTTGAGCGCTTCCTGCTTCGGTGCCGCGGCCTTCCTCACCGCTGGCTTCTTCGCCGCGGCTGGCTTGGCGGCCGCTGGTTTCGCGGCAGGCTTGGCAGCCGGTTTGGCGGCCGCGGTTTTCGCTACAGCCGGCTTGGCCGCAGGCTTGGCAGCGGCAGGTTTGGCCGCCGCGGTCTTGGCGGCAGGCTTCGCCGCCACGGTTTTCACCGCAGGCTTGGCTGCTGCGCTCTTGGCCGCCGTGGTGCGCGGAGAAACCGGCGTTACCGAAGCACCGGTGAGTTTCTCGATCTGCTTGGTCAGCGTATCGACCTGCTTGTGCAGTGCCTTGACCTCATTGCGGCTCGGCACGCCAAGACGCGAGATCGCACTGTTCAGACGCTTGTCGAACGCCTCTTCCAGCTCGCTCCACTTGCCCAGGGCACGGTCCTTCACGTCAGTGACACGCGAGGTCGCTGCCTTGGCACCGTCCTTGGCGGTATCGACGCTTTTCTTCGCCTGCTTCTCGGCTTTTTCGCCATCCTTGACCAGGGTATCGAACAGCTTGGGGCCGTCCTGGTCGATCTTCGAGTAGAGGCCCAGGCCCGCCAGCCAGATCTTGCGAGAGTACTTTTCGACTCCCCCGATCCAGGAGCTGCCTTCTTTCTTATCAGTCGTTTTCTTGTCAGCCATCCCGCTCTCCTTATTGTTTGCCCGTGACGCGTTCGAGCAACGCCGTCAGCTCATCGAGCTTGACAGAAAGTGCTTCAACGTCATGTTTAGACGGAATGCCGATGCGATTCAAGGCGCTGGCTACCCGCGTGTCGAAAGCCTTTTCGATTTTGTCCAGTTGGACCTCGACTTTGCCCCTCACGCTGCGCAGTTCTTCCTTCGCCGAATCGATCTCGCTGTTGGCTGCGTCGACTTCACGGTCGATACGTTTCTTGCCGCGTTTCTCGACCTGTTCGCCCGCCTTGATCAGGTCCTTGACGTATTCGGCACTCTCCTGGCCCACGCGGGCATAGGCCCCAAGGCCGGCCAGCCAGATCTTGCGCGCGTAACCACGCACTTCGCCCAGGCTGCTCTGGACATCGTCTTCTTTCTTCAGGATCGCTTTGGCCATGCTCTGCACCTCGAACTGATGACGGAATGGAAGAACTACCCACGGATCGGGGATTGGAAGCCAAGGTACGGAGAAAAATTAGAATGGGCACCCTAAAGGACGGGGCGCATTGCACGCCCCGCCATGCCACATTCAAGCCAGCGCCTTGTCCAGCGCGCGCTCGATCTCGGTCTTGATGGTGCCGCCCATCATCGAGAGCATCATGCCCAGCTTGAGTTCGACACGAATGCTGTCCTCGCCGATCTCCACGCTGCCATTGGCACCGCTGCGCTTGACCTCGACCCGGTCACCCTTCCATTCAGCCTTCAGGTCATATTCGCGGGAAAGCCGCTCGACCAGGGCTTCGGCCTTCTGGCGGGCGGCCTCGCGGCCGAGGCTGTGTTTACGTTCAACGCTGATCTGGGTCATTCATCGGGTCCTGGCTGCAAGGGCATACTGGCGCATTATGCCCCCGCCTCCAGCCGCGACAACCCCGCCAAGACAAATGCAGTCGCACGCCCTAGAATGGCGAGTAATTTTTCCCGGTGAAGCGATATGAACGAGCAGCGCAAAGGCGATAACGCCGAACCCACCACTCATTTCGGTTACCAGAGCGTTCCGGAAAGCCAGAAGGCCGACAAAGTCGCCGAGGTCTTCCATTCCGTAGCCGCCAAATACGACCTCATGAACGATGTGCTTTCCGGCGGCATGCACCGCCTGTGGAAACGCTTCGCCATCGAGCTGTCCGGGGTGCGCAGCGGCAACCGGGTGCTGGACATCGCCGGCGGTACCGGCGATCTGACCCGCAAGTTCTCCCACCTGGTCGGCCCTACCGGCCAGGTCGTGCTCGCCGACATCAACGCCTCGATGCTCAAGGTCGGTCGTGACCGCCTGCTCGACCTGGGCGTGTCCGGCAACGTCGAATTCGTCCAGGCCGACGCGGAAAAGCTGCCGTTCCCGGACAACCATTTCGACTGCGTGACCATCGCCTTCGGCCTGCGCAACGTCACCCACAAGGACGAAGCCCTGCGCTCCATGCTGCGCGTGCTCAAGCCCGGTGGCCGCCTGCTGGTACTGGAATTCTCCAAGCCGACCAGCAAGCTGATGTCCAAGATCTACGACGCCTACTCGTTCGCCTTCATGCCGCTGGCCGGCAAGCTGATCACCAACGACTCGGAAAGCTACCGCTACCTGGCCGAATCGATCCGCATGCACCCCGACCAGGAAACCCTCAAGGCCATGATGGTCGACGCCGGCTTCGATCGCGTCACCTACCACAACATGACCAATGGCGTCGTCGCCCTGCACCGCGGTATCAAGCCCTGATGCTGCTGGCCGGCCTTCTCGCCAGCGTCGAGCACGGCCTCAACCGTGTCCTGCGCCTGGACAGCACCGCGCTGCCGCGCCTGGCCCCGCTCGATGGCAAGGTGATCGCCATCGACTGCCGCCAGCCGGCCCTGCAACTGTTCATTCTGCCCAGCGATGAAGGCCTGCTGCTCGCCAGCCAGTGGGCCAGTGCCCCCGACTGCACCCTGCGCGCCCCGGCCAGCAGCCTGGCGCAACTGGCCCTGAGCCAGGACAAGAGCGCCGTGCTGCACAGCCCGCAGGTCGAACTGGACGGCGACAGTACCGTGCTGCTCGACCTGGTCGGCGTGCTGCAGGACCTGGAGCTGGACTGGGAGTACGAAGTCTCCCGCTGGCTCGGTCCGGTGGCCACCCAACTGCTCAGTGGCCATCTGCGCAGCCGCGCGCGCTGGACCCGGCAGAGCCTGGCCAGCCTCGGTCGCACCGCGTCCGAGTACCTGGCCGAAGAGTCGCGGACCCTGGTCGGTCTGCGCGAAGCCGAAGCCCGCTTCGGCGAGCTCGACATCCTCAAGCTCGACATTGAACGCCTCGAGGCGCGCATCGAGCGCCTTGCCCGATCCCTTGAATCCAGCGATAACGCATGAAGCTGCTTGCCGTCCGCCGTCTGTTGCGCATCCAGCGCGTCGTGATCCGCTACCGTCTCGATGACCTGCTGTTCGACCTCCCCCTGCCCTGGTGGCTCGCCTCGCTGCGCCTGCTCATGCCCTGGCGCTGGCTGCCGCGCAAGCCGCTCGACCTGAGCCGCGGCGCGCGCCTGCGCCTGGCCCTGCAGGACCTCGGGCCGATCTTCATCAAGTTCGGTCAATTGCTCTCGACCCGCCGCGACCTGCTGCCGGCGGACATCGCCGACGAGCTGATGCTGCTGCAGGACCGCGTGCCGCCGTTCGACCCGCAGAAAGCCGTAGCCCTGATCGAGGAGCAGCTCGGTGCGAAAGTCGGCGAGATCTTCTCGCGTTTCGACGTCGAGCCACTGGCCTCGGCCTCGGTCGCCCAGGTCCACGCCGCGCGCCTGAAGAGCGGCGAGGAAGTGGTGGTCAAGGTGGTGCGCCCGGGCCTCAAGCCGGTGATCGCCCAGGACCTCGCCTGGCTGTTCCTCATCGCCCGCGGTGCCGAGCGGGTCTCCGCCGACGCCCGCCTGCTGCACCCGGTGGATGTGGTCAGCGACTACGAGAAGACCATCTACGACGAACTCGACCTGCTCCGCGAGGCGGCCAACGCCAGCCAGCTGCGGCGCAACTTCGAGGGCTCGGACATGATGTACGTGCCCCAGGTCTACTGGGACTGGTGCCGGCCGAAGGTGCTGGTGATGGAGCGCATCTATGGCATCCAGGTCACCGACCTGGAAACCCTCGCCGACCAGCGCACCGACATGAAGATGCTGGCCGAGCGTGGCGTGGAGATCTTCTTCACCCAGGTGTTCCGCGACAGCTTCTTCCACGCCGACATGCACCCCGGCAACATCTTCGTCAGTACCGTGAAGCCGTGGAGCCCGCAGTACATCGCCATCGACTGCGGCATCGTCGGCAGCCTGACCCCGAAAGACCAGGACTACCTGGCGCGCAACCTGTTCGCCTTCTTCAAGCGCGACTACCGCCGCGTGGCGCAGTTGCACATCGATTCGGGCTGGGTCCCGGCGCAGACCAAGCTCAACGAATTCGAGGCGGCGATCCGCACCGTGTGCGAGCCGATCTTCGAAAAACCGCTCAAGGACATCTCCTTCGGCCAGGTGCTGATGCGCCTGTTCCAGACCGCGCGGCGCTTCAACATGGAAGTGCAGCCGCAACTGGTGCTGCTGCAGAAGACCCTGCTCAACATCGAAGGCCTGGGCCGCCAGCTGTACCCGGACCTCGACCTGTGGAGCACCGCGCAGCCGTTCCTGGAACGCTGGATGCGCGAGCGGGTCAGCCCGAAGACACTGCTGCAGAACCTGCACAGCCAGGTCGAGCAGGTGCCGCACCTGGCCAACATGACCCGCGACCTGCTCGAACGCATGTCGCAGCCGCACCGCAACGACCCACCCGCGCCGTGGCAGCAGCAGGACCACTGGGCCCTGCGCCTGCTCGGTGCCGTCCTGCTCGGTGGTGGCGCCACACTGGCCGCCGGCGCCGAACCCCTGACCGCCGTGACCTCCTGGCCGGCCTGGCTGATGCTGGCTGCGGGCCTCTATCTGGTGGTGCGCCGATAGCCAGCCGCGTCAACCGCTGGCACACTAGCCGCCGGCATCGGCGCGGGGCCGTGGCCTGATTTGGAGTCGAACATGAAAGACTGGCTGGACGAGATCAACTGGAACAGCGACGGCCTCGTGCCGGCCATCGCCCAGGACCACAAGACCGGGCGCGTGCTGATGATGGCCTGGATGAACCGCGAGTCGCTGGCCCTGACCGCCGCCGAGCAGCGCGCCATCTACTGGTCGCGCTCCCGTGGCAAACTGTGGCGCAAGGGCGAGGAGTCCGGCCATGTGCAGAAACTGCACGAAATGCGCCTGGACTGCGACGCCGACGTGATCATCCTGATGGTCGAGCAACTGGGCCACATCGCCTGCCATACCGGCCGCGAAAGTTGCTTCTACCGCGTCTTCGAGGACGGCCAGTGGAAAACCGTCGATCCGGTCCTCAAGGACCCGAATGCCATCTACCACGCAGGACACTGACATGAGCGACACCCTGAGCCGCCTGGCCGAAGTACTGGAAGCCCGCAAGGGCGCGGCCCCCGACAGTTCCTACGTCGCCAGCCTGTACCACAAGGGCCTGAACAAGATCCTGGAGAAGGTCGGCGAGGAGTCGGTGGAAACCATCATCGCCGCCAAGGATGCCGCCGCCAGCGGGGATTACAGCGATGTCATCTATGAAACCGCCGATCTGTGGTTCCATAGCCTGGTCATGCTCAGTGCCCTGGGCCAGCACCCGCAGGCCGTGCTGGACGAGCTGGAACGGCGCTTCGGCCTGTCCGGCCATGACGAGAAGGCCGCGCGCCAGCCTTCGGCCTGATTGAACACCATTCGAGGAAAGCACCATGGGTATTTTTGACTGGAAACACTGGATCGTTCTGCTGGTCGTCGTGGTACTGGTATTCGGTACCAAGAAACTGAAGAACTTCGGCAGCGACCTCGGCGAGTCCATCAAGGGCTTCCGCAAGGCCATGAACGAAGACGAAAAACCGGCGGACCCGAACGTCCAGAACGCACAACCTTCCCAGCCGGTCCAACCGCAGGGCACCCCGCTGAACCAGCCGCACACCATCGACGGCCAGGCGCAGAAGGTCCAGGAACCTGCAAGGAAAGAGTGATTCCATGTTCGGCATCAGCTTCAGTGAGTTGCTGCTCGTCGGCCTGGTCGCCCTGGTGGTGCTCGGCCCCGAGCGCCTGCCCGGCGCCGCGCGTACCGCCGGCCTGTGGGTCGGACGGCTCAAGCGCAGCTTCAACGCGATCAAGCAGGAAGTGGAGCGCGAGATCGGTGCCGACGAGATTCGCCGGCAGTTGCACAACGAGCACATCCTGTCCATGGAGCAGGAGGCCCGGCGCATCCTCAATCCGCAGAGCGTGATCCCGGACCCGGCCAACACCCCGGGCAGCCCGTCCGCCGAAGCGACGCCCGTGCCGCCCGCCGCGACGCCTGAAGCCGCGCCAGCGGCAGCGACGCCCACCGAACCGACCCAACCGCCGCGAGCCCCATGAGCGATATCCCGGAAAACGACCAGCCGATGCCGTTGGTGTCGCACCTCACCGAATTGCGTACCCGCCTGTTGCGCTGCGTCGCCGCGGTCTTCCTGATCTTCGCCGGGCTGTTCTCCTTCGCCCAGCAGATCTACACCCTGGTCTCGGCGCCGCTGCGTGCGCACCTGCCGGCCAACGCGACGATGATCGCCACCGACGTGGCCTCGCCGTTCCTCACGCCGTTCAAGCTGACCATGATCGTCTCGCTGTTCCTGGCGATCCCGTACATCCTCTTCCAGATCTGGGGCTTCATCGCCCCGGGCCTGTACCGCCATGAAAAACGCGTCGCCGTGCCGCTGCTGGTTTCCAGCATCCTGCTGTTCTACGCCGGCATGGCCTTCGCCTACTTCCTGGTGTTCCCGCTGATCTTCGGCTTCTTCGCCAGCGCCACCCCGGAAGGCGTGTCGATGATGACCGACATCGCCAGCTACCTCGATTTCGTCATGACCCTGTTCTTCGCCTTCGGCGTGGCCTTCGAGATTCCCGTCGCGGTGGTGCTGCTGGTGTGGATCGGCGTGGTCGACGTGCAGTACCTGCGCAAGATCCGCCCTTACGTGATCATCGGCTGCTTCGTGGTCGGCATGGTCCTGACCCCGCCGGACATCTTCTCGCAGACCCTGCTGGCCGTGCCGATGTGGATGCTGTTCGAGGTCGGCGTGCTGTTCGGCGGCCTGGTGCGCAAGCGCAGCAAGGAGCATGAGGCCAGCGACGATACCCCTGACGACCAGCCGCCAGCGACCCAACAGTGAACCTGCTGCTGCTCGAGGAGGCCGACTTCACCGCGGCCGACCGGGCGGTCCTCAGCGACCGCCGCTTTACCCATATGCAGGACATCCACCGCGTGGCGGTCGGCGACAGCCTGCGCGTCGGCCGTCTCGGCGGGCTGATGGGCCAGGCCCGGGTCGAACGCCTGGAAGGCCATGAAGCCGAGCTGTCGCTGAGTTTCGACCAGCCAGCGCCGGCCAAGCTGCCACTGACCCTGATCCTCGCCCTGCCGCGACCGAAGATGCTCCGTCGGGTGTTCCAGACCGTCGCCACCATGGGCGTGGCGAAGCTGGTGCTGGTCAACAGCTACCGGGTGGAAAAGAGCTTCTGGCAGACCCCGTTCCTCGCCCCCGAGGCGATCCGCGAAAACCTCATCCTCGGCCTGGAACAGGCGCGCGACACGGTGCTGCCCGAGGTGATCATCGAGAAGCGCTTCAAGCCCTTCGTCGAGGACCGCCTGCCAGCCATCGCCCAGGGCACCCTCGGCCTGGTCGGCCATCCCGGCAACCACCCGCCCTGCCCACGCGGCGTCAACCAACCAGTGACCCTGGCCATCGGCCCGGAAGGCGGCTGGATTCCCTACGAAATCGACCTGCTGGGCAAGGCCGGGCTGGCACCGGTGCAGCTGGGCGAGCGCATCCTGCGTGTGGAAACGGCGGTCACGGCGCTGCTGGCACGTCTGTTCTAGCGCCACTCCGGAAAGATCCGACATCTTTCCGGACCATTATCCACACTCCGCATAAGACTATTGGCTAGTCTGGAAAGCCCGTTTCAGACAGGTTTCTACCTTCAGTTTCGGCGTCGCGCGCCGATGCAGGATCACCTCTAATAAAAACCTGTCCGCCTGATCGAAATGGAGTCCCAGCATGTACCGATGGATGGCCCAGCACCTGGGCAATGTGAGCGTCAACCTGAAACTGGGCATCGGCTTCAGCGTGGTCCTGCTGCTGACCCTGGTGATCACCCTCACCGGCTGGTCCGGGCTGAGCGGCGTGATCGACCGTGGCGACAAGCTCGGCGAGATTTCCGAGGTCTACCAGGCCACCCAGGTCCTGCGCATTTCCCGCCAGACCTATGAGCACAAGCGTGACGCCGAGTCCATCGCTCAGGTGGAGAAGGCCCTGACCGCGCTGGACGGCGAACTGCGCAAGGTGGAAAAGCTCATCAGCGAAGGCGACGACCATCGCCGCCTGGTACAGCAGAGCGAGGCGGTGCGCGAGTACGAGCGCAACTTCACCGAGCTGAAGAAGTCCGCCGACGCCCGCGAGGCCGCGCGGGTCGTGCTCGGTGCCAGCGCCGACAAGGCGGCCGCGCTGATCGCCAAGGTCCAGCAGGCGCTGCTGCAAGGCGGCGACATCCAGCTGTTCAACAGCGCGGTGGAGACCGCCAGCCTGCTGCAGCAGGCGCGCTTCCAGGTGCGCGGCTACACCTACAGCGGCGCGAACAAGTACCAGGCGACCGCCCTGACCGCCATCGACCAGGCCCTGAGCCTGCTCAAGAGCCTGCCTGAGCGCGTACCGGCGGAACACCATGGCGACCTCGCCGACGCCGCCGACGCGCTGTCCGCCTACCGTGGCGCCGTGGTGCAGTTCGGCAACGCCCAGGAAAGCAGCGAACAGGCCCTGACGAAGATGGGTCAGCAAGGCACCCGCCTGCTCGACCTGAGCACCGAGCTGAGCGTGTCGCAGACCAGGATCCGCGATGCCGAATCGCAGCAGGCCAAGTCGACCCTGGGCCTGGCCACCGTGCTGGCACTGCTGTTCGGCATCCTCGCCTCCTGGGCCATCACCCGGCAGATCATCATCCCGCTGCGCCACGCCCTCACCGCCGTGGACCGCATCGCCGGCGGCGACCTCAGCCACGATCTCAACGAGCAGCGCCGCGACGAGCTGGGCCAGTTGCAGCGCAGCATGCAGCGCATGACCGTCAGCCTGCGCGAGCTGATCGGCGGCATCGGCGACGGTGTCACGCAGATCGCCAGCGCCGCCGAGGAGCTTTCGGCGGTCACCGAGCAGACCAGCGCCGGGGTCAACAACCAGAAGGTCGAGACCGATCAGGTCGCCACCGCCATGAACGAAATGGCGGCCACCGTGCATGAAGTCGCACGCAACGCCGAGGAGGCCTCGGAGGCGGCGAAGATGGCCGACAACCAGGCCCGCGAGGGTGACCGCGTGGTAGCCGAGGCCATTGCGCAGATCGAGCGTCTGGCCAGGGAAGTGGGCAACTCCAGCGAGGCCATGAGCCAGCTCAAGAGCGAGAGCGACAAGATCGGCAGCGTCCTCGACGTGATCAAGTCGGTGGCCGAGCAGACCAACCTGCTGGCCCTCAACGCCGCCATCGAAGCGGCCCGCGCCGGCGAAGCCGGACGTGGCTTCGCCGTGGTCGCGGATGAAGTACGCAGCCTGGCGCAGCGTACCCAGCAGTCCACCGAGGAGATCGAGGAATTGATCGCCGGGCTGCAGAACGGCACCCAGCAAGTGGCGGCGGTGATGGACAACAGTCGCAGCCTCACCGACAGCAGCGTGCAACTGACCCGCAGTGCCGGCGTGTCCCTGGAAACCATCACCCGGACCGTGTCGTCGATCCAGTCGATGAACCAGCAGATCGCCGCGGCGGCGGAGCAGCAGAGCGCGGTGGCGGAAGAGATCAACCGCAGCGTGATGAACGTGCGCGATGTGTCGGATCAGACAGCATCGGCGAGTGAGGAAACGGCAGCGTCCAGCGTCGAGCTGGCGCGGCTGGGGACGCATTTGCAGGGGTTGGTTTCGCGGTTCCGGCTGTAGTCGCGAGTGTGGACCGCTTTGCGGTCCTTCGCGGTGGTTCGTCACACGACAAGCCACGCTCCTACAGCGGTAGCGCGTATCCTCGTAGGAGCGTGGCTTGCCCGCGAAGGCCTGCAAAGCAGGCCCAGAGGACTTAAAGGACTTGCCGCAGAAACGCCTGGGCCCGCAGATCCTTCGGCGTCGTGAAGAACTGCTCCGGCGGCGAATCCTCCAGCAATTTGCCGTGATCGAAGAACAGCACCCGGTCCGCCACTTCCCGGGCAAAGCCCATCTCGTGGGTCACGCAGACCATGGTCATGCCTTCCTGGGCCAGGGTCTTCATCACGTCCAGCACCTCGCCGACCATCTCCGGGTCGAGCGCCGAAGTCGGCTCGTCGAACAGCATGACCTTGGGGTCCATCGCCAGCGCCCGGGCGATCGCCACGCGCTGCTGCTGGCCACCGGACAACCGCGACGGGTACTCGTTGGCCTTCTGGCCGATACCCACCTTGTCCAGCAACGCCCGGGCCTTGGCCTCGCGCTCGGCCTTGCCGCGCTTGCGCACGACCTTCTGCGCCAGGCACAGGTTCTCCAGCACGGTCATGTGCGGGAACAGGTTGAAATGCTGGAACACCATGCCCACTTCGCGGCGATAGGCGTTGATATCGGTCTTCGGGTCGGCCAGTTGCAGACCGTCGATGGCGACGCTACCGGAGTCGAACGATTCCAGGCCGTTCAGGCAACGCAGGAAGGTCGACTTGCCCGAACCGGACGGGCCGAGCACCACCAGCACCTCGCCACGCGCCACCTGGGTGGTGACGTTATCCACAGCCCGGACGACCATGCCGCGGGTGTCGAAGACTTTGGTCAGATCACGGACTTCAATCACTTTGCGCAAGCCTCCGCTCGAGCCGGCTGGCGAAATGCGACAGCGGCAGGTTGATCAGCAGGTACAGCCCGGCGACGCAGAACCAGATCTCGAAGGTCGAGAACGAGGTGGTGATCGCCTCGCGGCCGCTCTTGGTCAGTTCGGTGATGGCGATCACCGAGACCAGCGACGTGTCCTTGACCAGGCTGATGAACTGCCCGGCCAGCGGCGGCAGCACACGCTTGAACGCCTGCGGCAGGATCACGTGGCGCATCGACTGCGAGGCGTTCAGGCCCAGCGAACGCGCCGCCTCGCCCTGGCCCTTGGCGATCGACTGCACGCCGGCACGGACGATTTCCGCCACATAGGCGCCGGTGAACAGCGCCAGCGCGGCCACCCCGGCGAACTCGCGGGACAGGTTGAGCACGGTACCGATGAAGAAATAGAAGATGAAGATCTGCACCAGCAGCGGCGTACCACGCACCAGTTCGACGTAGACCGTCGACAGGTCGCGCAGGGTCGGATTGCTGGACAGGCGGCAGAGGCCGGCGAACAGTCCGATCACCAGGCCGAGGATCCCGGAGGCCACGGAAATCCACACCGTGGTCCACAGCCCCCAGGCCAGCGGGCCGGCGGCCCAGTGGTGGGTCAGGCCGACGACGTCGCCTTCCGCCACGTCGTCGCCCTGGGACAGCTTCACGCTGGCCGGATCGACTTCCAGCACCTGCTGGTTGCCGTCTTCGTCACGCAGGGTCACCACTGCGGTGTCGCCCTTGCGCACGATCTCCTGCACGGTGCCATAGCCGGCGGCACGATGGGCCTCCTCGGCCTGGTAGGCGAAGTACTGCGGTATCCGGTTCCAGCGCCACTCGTAGGAAATCATCGAGGTGGCGAAATACAGACTCAGCGCCAGTCCGACCAGGACCAGCGCGGTCAGCCCGTGCCAGGGCCACTGGGCTTTCTTGTGTTTGATCACGTGAGGCGTTCCCCTAAAAAGCCAACTGGGGCCGCTTTGCGACCCTTCGCGAGCAAGCTCGCTCCCACAGGATCACACGGACCTCGTGGGAGCGAGCTTGCTCGCGAAGGGCTGCAAAGCAGCCCCAGTATGTCAACTGACCGGCATCGTTCGTCTCGATTCGAAACTCACGGCCTGCAGTTGCCGTTTATTCCATGTCCTTCAGCCACTCGGTCTTCTTGAACCACTTGTCGTGGATTCGATCGTAGGTGCCGTCGTGCTTGATCTGGTGCAGGAAATTGTTGATGAAGTTCAGGCTGTCGTGATCGCCTTTCTTCAGGCCGAAGGCCAGGGGCTCGAAGGTGAACGGCTCGTCCAGGTAGACCAGCTTGCCGTTGCCGACCTTGGTCACCGCGACAACGTTGTACGGCGCGTCGTAGACGAAGGCATCGGCCTTGCCGTTGACCACGTCCATCACGCCTTCCTGCTCGTTGTCGTAGCCGTGGTACTGGGCCTTGCCGATCAGCTTCTTGGCGACCATTTCGCCGGTGGTGCCCAGCTTGGAGGTCAGGCGGTATTCAGCGCTGTTCAGGTCCTTGTAGGACTTGATCTTGTCCGACAGCTCCTTGCGGATCAGCAGGGTCTGGCCGACGACGATGAAGGGTTCGCTGAAGTTCAGCTTCAGGTTGCGTTCCTGGGTCAGGGTCATGCCGCTGCCGATCATGTCGAACTTGTCGGTCATCAGCGCCGGGATGATGCCGTCATAGGCGGTGGAGACCAGCTCCAGCTTGACGCCCATGGACTTGGCCATGGCCTTGAGGATGTCCACTTCGAAACCGACGATCTCGCCGCGCTTGTTGGTCATCTCGAACGGCATGTAGGTCGGGTCCATGCCTACGCGCAGGGTGCCGCGCTTGACCGCGTCATCGATCACGCCGGCCTGTGCGGTGCTGACCGCGACAGTGGCGGCGACGCCGGCCAGCAGCATCGACAGATACTTTTTGAACATCACCAGGTTCCCCCAACAAGAAAACGCTCTAATTTTATTGTGTGCGCGAAAAGTCCTACAGGGATCGCGCCATAGTCGGGGTGGGATGCTAACGCATGAGCGGCACGGGACCTAGCGTCCGTGACGACTTTGTTACTTATTGATACCAGAAAAAGCGAACGGGGCGACCGAAGTCGCCCCGTTGCGGATCAAGCGCTGGCCAGGCTCGGCTGCAGCACCGGCTCTGGGTGCAACGGCAGCAGTGGCGAGTGCGGATCGTTGGCGATCGACGCACGCCAGACGTCCAACCAGGCCGCGTTGTGCTCGGCCCAGACGCTGTCGTGCAGACGCGACAGTGCGACCGGGTCGCTGAGCAGGGCCAGGCGGGTCGCGCCGTCGAGGCCGGACGGGCCGACCTGCAGGGCCTTGGCGATACGCTCGGCGCGCAGCGCCTCGATCGGCTCGGCGACGCCGTGGCGGGCGGTGGCCAGGGCGCAGGCCAGGGCATTCTGCTGCGGGTCGACCACGGCCCGGACGAAACCGTCGTGCAGCGCGTGCCAGCGGTTTTCGTGGGTGTACTGGTCGGTGGCCAGCAGTTCCTGCGGCGTGGCGTACTCCTCGGGGATGAGGAACAGCTTCTCGTCCTTGGCGCGCAGGCCCAGGTTGACCCGGCTGGAGATCACCGAGACCGGGATCGACAGGGTCAGCGAACCGACGATGGGCACCAGCCACCACAGGAAGCTCGGGTTCAGCCAGGCCACCAGCAGCGCCCAGGCCACGCCGAGCAAAGTCTGCGGACCATGGCGGCGCACCGCTTCGCTCCACGGCGTGGAGTCGTCGTCACGCTGCGGCGAGTTCCAGGTCGCGGCCCAGCCGAGGAAGGCGGCGAGGACGAAACGGGTGTGGAAGATCATCCGCACCGGCGCCAGCAGCATGGAGAAGAGCATCTCCAGGAGCATCGACAGGGTGACCTTGATCCGTCCGCCGTACTCTTTCGCACCCTTGGCCCAGATCAGGATGACGCTGAGCAGCTTGGGCAGGAACAGCAGGACGATGGTGGTCGAGAACAGCGCGATGGCTTTTTCCGGGTGCCACTGCGGCCACAGCGGGTACAACTGCCGCGGTTCGAGGAAGTACTGCGGCTCCATCAGGGTGTTGGTCGCCAGCAGCGCGGTCGACAGCACCAGGAAGAAGAACCACAGCGGCGCCGACAGGTACGACATCACCCCGGTGAGGAACACCGCGCGGTGCACCGGGTGCATGCCCTTGACCAAGAACAGGCGGAAGTTCATCAGGTTGCCGTGGCACCAGCGGCGGTCGCGCTTGAGCTCGTCGAGCAGGTTCGGCGGCAGTTCTTCGTAGCTGCCCGGCAGGTCATAGGCGATCCACACGCCCCAGCCGGCACGGCGCATCAGCGCGGCTTCGACGAAGTCGTGGGAAAGGATCGCGCCGGCGAAGGCACCCTTGCCCGGCAACGGCGCCAGGGCGCAGTGCTCGATGAACGGCTTCATGCGGATGATCGCGTTGTGCCCCCAGTAGTGCGACTCACCCAGCTGCCAGAAGTGCAGACCAGCGGTGAACAGCGGGCCGTAGACGCGAGTGGCGAACTGCTGCATGCGCGCATACAGGGTGTCCATGCCCGAGGCCTTCGGCGCGGTCTGGATGATCCCGGCGTCCGGGTTGGCTTCCATCAGGCGCACCAGGCTGGTGAGGCATTCACCGCTCATCACGCTGTCGGCGTCGAGGACCACCATGTAGCGGTAGTCGCTGCCCCAGCGGCGGCAGAAGTCATCGAGGTTGCCGCTCTTGCGCTTCACGCGACGACGGCGGCGACGGTAGAAGATCCTGCCGAAGCCCTTGGCCTCGCGGCACACGTCCAGCCAGGCCTGTTGTTCGGCCACGGCGATGTCGGTGTCGTTGGTGTCGCTGAGGACGAAGAAGTCGAAACGGTCGAGGTCGCCGGTGGCGGCCACCGACTCGAAGGTCGCGCGCAGGCCGGCGAACACCCGTGGCACGTCTTCGTTGCAGATCGGCATGACCAGCGCGGTGCGCGCGCCCTTCTCGATCGGCTCGTTACCGGCGCTGCTCCCGGAAATGCGGTACTTGTCGCGTCCGGTGAGCAGTTCGAGGAAGCCCATCAGGGCGGTCCAGAAGCCCGCCGAGACCCAGCAGAAGAGGATGCCGAAGAGGATCAGGATGGTGGTCTGCAGCGCATACGGCCAGACCTGGGTGGCGGTCTGCAGCAGCGGCTGGTGCAGGACTTCGTCGAGGTCGACGAACGACCAGCCCTGGTACGGCAGGATGCCCTTCATGTACCAGCCGGCGACCAGGGTCTGACCGACCATCAGCGCCAGCAGGATGTAGCGGCGCATCGAGCCGACCCAGCGCCAGCGCGCGGCCGGCAGCTCGCGCTTCTCCGGGGCCGGCGCATTGGTGCGCCCGGTCATCCGGCGCCAGGCGCGAACCAGGATGTTGGTCCGCCACGGCTCGGGAATCACCCGGGTCCGGCGGATCGGCGGGGTCGCCTTGAGGCAGACCCGGCCGCTGGCATCGAGACCGAGCATCTCGGCCTCTTCCATATCAGTAGCGCTGAGCAGGTTCAGGCGGCCGCCGACCGAGCCCTGGGCAGGCTCGGCGGTGGCGCCCGACTGTGCGGACAGGCGCTGGTGCAGCTCGCTGAACGAGGAGCAGCTGGCCAGTTCGGCACGCTGCTCGTCGCTCAGGGGTAGATGGGCCAGGTATTCGGCAAGCGATTCTGGCCGTGCGCAAGAGTTACTCATCGGCTGGCAACTGATAGCTCCAGGTCTCGGTCAGCACCTGTTCGGTGGTGGCCGGGGCCTCGGGGGTGGGCGCCGCTTCGGCGGCTGGCTGCTCGGCAGGTGCTTCGGCTTTCGCGGCTTTGGCGGCGGCCTTGTCATGCTTCGCGGGTTTGTCCTGTTTTTCCTGCTTGGCCGGTTCGGCCTTGACCGGCTCGACCGGTACGTCGCGAACCAGCGCGGCGCGCATTTCCACAGCCTTCCCCGGATCCTTGACCTTCATCCGCAGGGTCAGGCGCCAGCCCTTGATTTCAGGGTTGTAGCGCAGGTTGTTCTCCACCACTTCGGCGTTGTCGCCAACGCTGATCTGGCTGCGCAGCGCGGTGTCTTCCGGCAGCTTGGCCAGCACCGGGCCCTCGAAGTCGACGAGGAAGGCCACGCTGCCGTCCGGCTGACGAATCAGGTTGGACTGCTTGACGTCGCCGGTGGAACGCATGGTCTGCTTGACCCAACCGAGATCCGGCGAGTGGAATGCCGACTCGTCCATGGTCCAGTGCAGGCGGTACTGGTACTCGATCGGGGTACCTGGCTCAGGCAGTTTTTCCGGGCTCCAGAAGGCCACGATATTGTCGTTGGTCTCGTCGGCGGTCGGGATCTCGACCAGATCGACGGTACCCTTGCCCCAGTCGCCTTTCGGTTCGATCCAGGTGCTCGGACGCTTCTGGTAGTTGTCGTCCAGGTCTTCGAAGAAGCTGAAATCGCGATTGCGCTGCAGCAGACCGAAGCCGCGCGGGTTTTCCACGCTGAAGTTGCTCACGGCCAGGTGTTTCGGGTTGTTCAGCGGACGCCACAGCCACTCGCCGTTGCCGGCATGGATCGACAGGCCTTCGGAGTCATGCAGCGAAGGACGGTAGTTCGGCACGCGCGACGGCTGGTTGCTGCCGAACAGGTACATGCTGGTCAGCGGAGCGATGCCCAGGCGGCTGACGTGGTCGCGCAGGAACACCTTGGACTCGACGTCGACGATGGTGTCGCTGCCCGGACGCAGGATCAGCTTGTAGGCACCGGTGGAACGCGGTGAATCCAGCAGGGCGTAGATCACCAGGTGCTTGTCGGCGGCTTTCGGGCGTTCGACCCAGAACTCGGTGAAACGCGGGAACTCTTCGCCGGACGGCAGCGCGGTGTCGATGGCCAGGCCGCGGGCGGACAGGCCATACACCTGGCCCTTACCGACCACACGGAAATAGCTGGCGCCGAGCAGGGTCATGATCTCGTCCTGCTTGTCCGCCTTGTTGATCGGGTACAGCACGCGGAAACCGGCATAGCCCAGCTGCTCGGTGGCCTTGGCGTCGAACTGCAGGTCGCCGAAGTCGAAGCGGCTCGGGTCGTACTTGATTTCTTCGACGGTGGTGGCGGTGACTTCGTTGATTTTCACCGGCGTGTCGAAGTGCATGCCCTGGTGATAGAAGGACAGCTTGAACGGCGTCTTGTCGTCCGCCCACTCGGCTTTCTCGGAGCGGAAATGGATCTTCTGGTAATCGCCGAACTTCATGTCGCGGAAGACCGCCGGCAGGTTGCTTTTCGGTGCTTCGTACTTCTGCCCGGCCAGGTCCTTCGCCTTGGCCGCCACGTCGTCAAGGTTGAACGCCCAGAGCTGGCCGGCGCCGAGCAGGCAGACCAGTGCCGAACCTGCGAGCAGAGCCTTGCGCAGCCGATTGGCAGGCGTTCTTGGAGCATCAAAGGGACTTACAATCACGAGCAACCCTCGCCGAAAACAGATCTAAAGAACCAACGGCCAGCGACACATGCCGGGTTGGCGAGCACTGTTCGGACTCCGAAAGGGCTCAATGATTCCCCAAACGGTTCCGGACAGTTCTCGAGTCAGAGTGAAACAGGCCGTCGAACGTCGGCCCACGTAGCGCGCGATTATCTAGCAGGCTGCGTTACAACGCATCAGGGCCGGCCAACTATTTTTGCTGTGAATCCCCTTGTTTTCCTGCAAACAGGGGGTTTTTTGACGTCATATTTGTAACATAAATGTTACCGGACCATCATTGACCAGATGGACCTGCATGTCGGCACCGAAGCGGCCACTGCCGACAGTCCCGTGCTTGAGCCTTGCCTGCGCCAGCAGGTAGTCGAACAACTCGGCGCCGAGGGCTGGCGAGGCGGCGCTGGAGAAGCTCGGGCGCAGGCCGCTGCGGGTGTCGGCGGCGAGGGTGAACTGCGACACCAGCAACAGGCCGCCGTCGATATCCTTGAGCGACAGGTTCATCTTGCCCTGCGGATCGCTGAAGACCCGGTAGTTGAGCAACTTGTGCAGGAGCTTGTCGGCGTGCTCGGGGGTATCCCCCGGTTCCACCGCGACCAGCACCAGCAGGCCCTGGTCGATGGAACCGACGATCTCGCCCTCCACTTCCACGCGTGCGCCCCGCACGCGTTGCAGCAAACCCTTCACGCTTCGTCCAGCGGCAGGTCGAGCAGGCGCCGGGCCATCTGGTCGGCGGCGCGCACCAGCGCGTCGGTGATGCCTGGCTCGGAGGCAGCGTGACCGGCGTCGCGGATCACCTTCAGTTCGCTGTTCGGCCAGGCCTGGTGCAGTTCCCAGGCATTGTCCAGCGGGCAGATCACGTCATAGCGGCCATGCACGATCACCGCCGGCAGGTGGGCGATCTTCGGCATGTCGCGAATCAGCTGGTTTTCTTCGAGGAAGGCATTGTTGACGAAGTAGTGGCATTCGATCCGGGCGATCGACAGCGCGCGCTGCGGCTCGGAGAAGCGATCGACCACCAGCGGGTTGGGACGCAGCGTGGCGGTGCGGCCTTCCCAGGTCGACCAGGCCTTGGCGGCGTGCATCTGGGCGATCTGGTCGTTGCCGGTGAGGCGCTTGTGGAAGGCCTGGACCAGGTCGTTGCGTTCTTCCTGGGGGATCGGCGCGATGTAGTCCTGCCAGTAGTCGGGGAACAGGCGGCTGGCGCCACCGCTCTGGTAGAACCAGTCGATCTCCTGCGGACGGCAGAGGAAGATGCCGCGCAGGATCAGGCCATGGACGCGCTCGGGGTGGGTCTGGGCGTAGGCCAGGGCCAGCGTGGAGCCCCAGGAGCCACCGAACAGTACCCATTTCTCGATGCCCAGGTGCTTGCGAATGCGCTCCAGGTCTTCGACCAGGTGCCAGGTGGTGTTGTTTTCCAGGCTGGCGTGGGGCGTGGAGCGGCCGCAGCCGCGCTGGTCGAAGGTGATGATGCGGTAGACGGTGGGGTCGAAGTAGCAGCGGCTCTGGGCATCGCACCCGGCGCCAGGGCCACCGTGAATGAACACCACCGGCAGACCTTCCGGGGAACCACTTTCATCGACGTACAGTACATGCGGTGCTTCGACTGCCAGATCGTGCCGGGCGTAGGGTTTGATCTGTGGGTACAAGGTCTGCATTACGCACTCCGTGTGGGAATTATTCTGCCGTTGGGCATCATAAACCCGAATTGCGCTTTGAGCATGCCCCCATGGGTCAACTGTTCTGCAGACTGACCGCGATGCTCTGTAGGAGCGTGGCTTGCCCGCGAAGGACCGCGCAGCGGTCCCGGTTCCCTATCTGCCGCCAGGAGAGAGCATGGGTCTGTCTGTAGATCAGGAACAGGGACCGCTGCGCGGTCCTTCGCGGGCAAGCCACGCTCCTACGGGGGTTGGGCAATCGTGTTCGCGTCAGCCTTTGGCCCAGGCCAGGGTTGCTTCCAGCAATTGCCGGAGGACGACCTGCGTCGGCCCTGCCAGGTCATCCCGATAGGTGAACGGCTCCACCTCCTCCATATAAGTGCTCTGCGCCAGCTCCAGTTGCACCGCATGGATATCGTTCGCCGGATCACCGTAATGCCGGGTGATATGCCCACCCTTGAAGCGCCCGTTCAGCACATGGCTGTAGCCCTGCGCCTCACCGCACACCGCTTCCAGCCGCGCAGCCAGTTGCGGGTCGCAGCTCGCACCATTGAAGGTGCCCAGGTTGAAGTCCGGCAGCTTGCCGTCGAACAGATGCGGCACATGGGACCGAATCGAATGGGCATCCCACAGCAGCGCATAGCCGAACTTCTCTTTCAGCCGCGCCAGCTCGTTGCGCAGGGTGTCGTGATACGGCCGCCAGATCCCTTCCAGGTAACCGGCCCGCTCCTCGACGGACGGCACCCTGCCCTCCTCGAACAGCGGGCTGCCATCGAACAGCGTCGCCGGATACAGCCCGGTGGTCGCACCCACATATAAAGGCTGGTCGTCCTCGGGCCGGTTCAGGTCGATGACGAATCGCGAATACTCGGCCGCCACCACGCTCGCCCCCAGCTCCCGAACGAAGTCGTACAGCTGCGGGATATGCCAGTCGGTGTCCGGCAGGCTGCGCGCGGGCGCCACCAGCCCGTCGCGCACCGCCGGAGTCAGTTTCAGTCCGGCGTGGGGCATGCTGATCAGCAGCGGCAGCGTGCCCTGGTGAAAACTCAGAACCTTGTCCATCGTCGTTGCCTCAATCAGTCAGTTCGACGCCGTGGCGCACCACGCGCTTGTCCAGTTCGCCACCCAGCCAGTACGCCAGGTCGGCCGGGCGCTCGATATCCCAGGCGACGAAGTCGGCGACCTTGCCCACCTCCAGCGAGCCATGGCTGTCACCCAGCCCCAGTGCCGTGGCGGCATGCACGGTGACGCCGGCCAGGGCTTCCTCCGGGGTCATGCGGAACAGGGTGCAGGCCATGTTCAGCATCAGGCGCAGCGACAGCGCCGGTGAGGTGCCGGGGTTGAGGTCGCTGGCGATGGCAATCTTCACCCCGTGCTTGCGCAGGGCGTCCATCGGCGGCAACTGGGTTTCACGCAGGTAATAGAAGGCACCGGGCAGCAGCACGGCGACTGTACCGGCGGCGGCCATGGCGATGGCGTCGTCCTCGGTCATGAACTCCAGATGATCGGCGGACAACCCGTGATAGCGCGCCGCCAGGCTGGAGCCGGCCAGGGACGAAAGTTGCTCGGCATGCAGCTTGACCGGCAGCCCCAGCTCCCGTGCCTTGATGAACACCCGCTCGACCTGCTCCGGCGAAAACGCCAGGTACTCGCAGAAGGCATCCACCGCATCCACCAGCCCCTCGGCGGCCAGCGCCGGGAGCATGACGTCGCAGATATGGGTGATGTAGTCGTCGCTGCGCTCCTTGTATTCCGGTGGCAAGGCATGGGCCGCCAGGCAGGTGGCGCGCACGGTCAGCGGCAGGGTCGCGCCAAGACGACGGGCGACCTTGAGCATCTTGCGCTCGTTGTCCAGATCCAGGCCGTAGCCGGACTTGATCTCCAGGGTGGTCACGCCATCGCGCATCAGCGCCCGCACCCGACGCAGGGCGCTGGCGTACAGTTCATCCTCGCTGGCCGCGCGGGTGGCGCGCACGGTGCTGGCGATGCCGCCGCCCTGGGCGGCGATCTCGGCGTAGCTGACACCCTGCAGGCGCTGTTCGAATTCACCGCTGCGGTTGCCGCCGAACACCGTGTGGGTGTGGCAGTCGATCAAGCCAGGGGTGACCCAGGCACCGCCCAGGTCGACCTGCCGTTCCACCGCCAGCTCCGGCAGCGACTGACGCGGGCCGATCCAGACGATGCGCCCGGCCTCGCTGACGATCGCCGCGTCCTCGATGATCGAGTAGTTGCCCTGGGCCATGCTCGCCACATGACAGTGCCGCCAGAGGGTCTTCATGCCGGTTTCCTCGCTCACGACAGGCTTGGCAGCACGCCGCCCGGCAGCAGACCGGTCAGGCGGGCTTCGGCGAGCAGTTGCACGGCGATCTCGATGTCCGGGGCGAAGAAGCGGTCCTTGTCGTAATGCGGCACGCGATCACGCAGCACCTTGCGGGCCTGCTCCAGCTTGACCGAGGTCTTCAGCCCGGTACGCAGGTCGAGCCCCTGGCAGGCGCCGAGCCATTCGATGGCGAGGATGCCGCGGGTGTTCTCGGCCATCTCCCACAGGCGCTTGCCGGCGGCCGGGGCCATGGACACGTGGTCTTCCTGGTTGGCCGAGGTCGGCAGGCTGTCGACGCTGTGCGGATGGGACAGCGCCTTGTTCTCGCTGGCCAGGGCCGCGGCGGTGACCTGGGCGATCATGAAGCCGGAGTTGACCCCGCCGTTTTCCACGAGGAACGGCGGCAGTTGCGACATGTGCTTGTCCATCATCAGCGAGATGCGGCGCTCGCTCAGCGAACCGATCTCGGCAATGGCCAGGGCCATGTTGTCGGCGGCCATGGCCACCGGTTCGGCGTGGAAGTTGCCGCCGGAAATCACGTCACCCTGCTCGGCGAACACCAGCGGGTTGTCGGACACCGCGTTGGCCTCGACGGCCAGCACTTCGGCGGCCTGACGCAGCTGGGTCAGGCAGGCGCCCATGACCTGCGGCTGGCAGCGCAGCGAGTACGGATCCTGGACCTTGCCGCAGTTTTCGTGGGAGGCGGACACCTCGCTGCCGTCACTGAGCAGGTTGCGGTAGCAGGCAGCGGCATCGATCTGCCCGCGCTGGCCGCGGGCGGCATGGATGCGCGCATCGAACGGCGAACGCGAGCCGAGCACCGCTTCCACGGTCAAGCCGCCGCAGGCGACGGCGGCGGCGAACAGGTCCTCGGCTTCGAACAGGCCACGCAGGGCGTAGGCGGTCGAGGCCTGGGTGCCGTTGAGCAGCGCCAGCCCTTCCTTGGCCGCCAGGGTCAGCGGCTCCAGGCCGGCCACCGCCAGGGCTTCAACCGCCGGCAGCCATTCGCCCTTGTAGCGCGCCTTGCCTTCGCCGAGCAGGACCAGCGACATGTGCGCCAGCGGCGCGAGGTCGCCGGAGGCGCCCACCGAGCCTTTCAACGGAATGTGCGGATAGACCTCGGCGTTGACCAGGGCGATCAGCGCGTCGATCACCTTGCGCCGGATCCCGGAGAAACCCCGGCTCAGGCTGTTGATCTTGAGCACCATGATCAGCCGCACCATGGCGTCATCCAGCGGCGCGCCGATGCCGGCGGCGTGGGACAGCACCAGCGAGCGCTGGAGGTTTTCCAGGTCGTGGCTGGCGATGCGGGTCGAGGCCAGCAGGCCGAACCCGGTGTTGATGCCGTAGGCGGTACGGTCTTCGGCGAGGATCTGTTCGACACAGGCGACGCTGGCGTCGATCTGCGCCGCGGCGCTGGCGACCAGGCTCAGGCGCGCGGGCTTCTCGTAGACAGCGCGCAGGTCGGCGAGGGTGGCCTGGCCGGGGATCAAATTGAAAATGTGCATGTTCTGGCTCCTTGTCGTGGTTTCAGAGCAGCGCCGGCAGGACGTGCCGGGGCAGTTGCGGCTGTTTGAGCAGCGCGGCCGTGGTGGCGATATCCGGCGCCAGCCAACGGTCCTGCAGGTAGGCCGGAACCCGTTCGCGCAGCAGTTGCCAGGCGCGTCCGGTGCCCGCGCCGAAACGCTGCTCCTTGAGGAATTCGAAGGCCTGGGCCGCCAGCAGGTACTCGATGGCGAGGATCTGCGTGCAGTTTTCCAGGGATTTGTGCAGCTTGAGCGCGGCACTGGTGCCGAGGCTCAGGTGGTCTTCCTGCAGGCCCGAGGTGACGAAGTTGTCGACCACCGCCGGCTGCGCCAACTGGCGGTTCTCGGCGCACAGCGAAGCGGCGACGTACTGGACGATCATCATCCCGGAATTGACCCCCGGCTCGCTGACCAGGAACGCCGGCAGCCCGCTGACATGCGGGTTGACCAGACGGTCCAGGCGCCGCTCGGCGATGGCCCCGATCTCGGCCACCGCCACGGCCAGCAGGTCGGCGGCCATGGCCACGGACTGGCCGTGCGGGTTGGCCTGGGACATCACCCGGAAATCCTCCGGGGTACCCAGCAGCAGCGGATTGTCGGTGGCCGAGTTGAGTTCGGTCTCGACCTGCCGCGCGGCATGCGCCAACTGGTCGCGGGAGGCCCCGTGGACCTGCGGGATGGAACGGATGCTCAGGGCGTCCTGGGTACGGATGCCCTTGCTGCTGGCGATCACTTCGCTGCCGTCGAGCAGCGCGCGCAGGTTGGCGCCGACCTGCTGCATGCCCGGATGGGGCTTGAGGGCGATGATGTCTTCGTCGAAGGCGGCGATCTGTCCGCGCTGCGCCTCGAAACTCATCGCCGCGATGATATCGGCCCACTCCAGCAGGTGCGTGGCGTCGGCCAGGGCCAGGCAGCTCAGACCGGTCATGCACGGCGTACCGTTGACCAGGCACAGGCCGTCCTTGGCGCCCAGTTGCACCGGGGCCAGGCCTTCCTCGGCCAGGGCCGCGGCGGCATCGACGATCTGCCCGCGATAGCTGACCTTGCCGACGCCGAGCAGGCAGATGCCGACATGGGCCATATGGGTCAGGTAACCCACCGAGCCCTGGGACGGCACCTGCGGCGTGATTCCGCGCTCCAGCAGGGCCAGCAGCGCTTCCACTACCGGGCGCTGGATCCCCGACTTGCCATGGCTGAAGTTGACGATGGCGGCGCAGATGATCGCCCGGGTCTGCTCGTCGCTGAGCACCGGACCGACACCACAGGCATGGCTGAGCAGGGTGTTGCGCGACAGCTGGCTGAGTTGCTCGCCTTGCAGGGCGACGTTGCACAGCGCGCCGAGGCCGGTGTTGACCCCGTAGGCACGCTCGCCGCTTTCGACGATGCGGCGGACGATGGCCTGGGCATTCTCGATCCGCGCCCAGGCACTGTAGGACAGGCTGAGGCTGGCGCCGTGGCGGGCCACGGCGACGATGTCCTGCCAACGCAGCGGGGCGTCGGCGATAACGACCTTGTCTTGCGGCATGGCGGTCCTCATACGGTGGCGGCGCGGCGCTGGACGAAGCGGTCGACGTACTCGTCCGCCGGCGAATGGAGAATCTCCCGCGGCGTGCCGACCTGGATCAGCCGACCGTCCTTGAGGATCGCGATACGGTTGCCGATGCGCACGGCTTCATCGAGGTCATGGGTGATGAACACGATGGTCTTGTGCAGGGTTTTCTGCAGTTCCAGCAACTGGTCCTGCATTTCCGCGCGGATCAACGGGTCGAGGGCGCTGAAGGCTTCGTCCATGAGGATGATGTCGGTGTCCGCGGCCAGGGCCCGGGCCAGGCCGACGCGCTGGCGCATGCCGCCGGAGAGCTGGTGCGGATAGGACTTCTCGTAGCCCTTCAGGCCCACGGTGGTGATCCAGTGCTGCGCGCGCTCGGCGCACAGCTGCTTGCTCTCGCCGCGGATCTTGAGGCCGTAGGCGACATTCTCCAGCACGGTCTTGTGCGGCAGCAGGCCGAAGCTCTGGAAGACCATGCTGATCTTGCGCCGGCGAAACTGGCGCAGGGCTTCCATGTCGTACTGCAGGATGTCCTCGCCATCCACCAGGATCGCGCCGCTGGTGGGGTCGATCAGGCGGTTGAAGTGACGCACCAGGGTCGACTTGCCAGAACCGGACAGGCCCATGATGACGAAGATCTCGCCGGCGCCGATGGACAGCGACAGGTCGTTGACCCCCACCACGCAGCCCGTCTTGGCCAGCACCTGCTCCTTGCTGTGCGACTCGCCGATCAGGCGCAGCGCCTCGGCGGAACGCTCGCCGAAGATCTTGAAGACGTTCTTCACTTCGATCTTGTTCATCGCAGCCGTACTCATTTGCTCACCTCATGCCGCGCCCGGCCGTAGGCCTGGGTGATGCGGTCGATCACCACCGCGAGAATCACGATTGCCAGCCCGGCTTCCAGGCCGCGACCGACGTTCAGGGTCTGAATGCCCACCAGCACGTCCTCGCCGAGGCCGCGGGCGCCGATCATCGAGGCGATCACCACCATCGACAGGGCCATCATGGTGGTCTGGTTGATGCCCGCCATGATGCTTGGCAGGGCCAGCGGCAGCTGCACGCCGAACAGTTGCTGCCAGCGGTTGGCGCCAAAGGCGTTGATCGCTTCCATGACTTCGCCATCGACCTGGCGGATGCCCAGGTCGGTGAGGCGGATCAGCGGCGGCGCGGCGTAGATCACCGTGGCGAAGATCGCCGGGACCTTGCCCAGGCCGAACAGCATCAGCACCGGGATCAGGTACACGAAGCTGGGCATGGTCTGCATGATGTCGAGCAGCGGCATCAGCACTGCGCGCAGACGGTCGCTGCGCGCCGAGAGGATGCCCAGGGGGATGCCGATCAGCACCGAGATCAGCGTCGCCACCAGCATCAGCGCCAGGGTCTGCATGAGCTTGTCCCACAGCCCCACCGCCCCTACCAGGAACAGTAGGCCGACGATCACCACGGTGGGCAGCACACGGCGGGTGGCGTGCCAGGCGATGAGACCGACCACCGCCAGCATCAGCCACCAGGGCGTGGCCCGCAGCAGGCCTTCGAGGTTGACGATGGCCCAGAGCAGGGTGTCGGAGATCTGCCGGAACACATCACCGTAGTTGGTCACCAGCGCATCGACCCAGCCGTTGACCCAGTCGGCGATGGAGAAGGTAAAGTTTTCGGGGAACATAGGGTTCACTCATCACTCATCAGGTGGAAAAGGTGCTCAGAGCGCCGCGTCGATCTTCTTCGCCGCGTCTTCGCTGACCCACGCATGCCAGATTTCAGGATGTTCCTTGAGGAAGGCTTTGGCCAGCTTCGGCGACTCGATGCGCTCCTTGGTCATGCGCGCCAGGTTCTGGTTGAGCAGGTCGATCGGCAGGTTGACCTTCTCCAGCACCGCGACCAGTTCTGGAGCGCCTTCGTGGAAGGCTTTCGACAGGCCGACCTTGATGCTCACGCTCTTGTCGACACCGGGCTTTTCATCCAGTTTGATCAGGTCCACCTGACCCATCAGCGGGGTCGGGGTCCAGTAATAGAAGAGGATCGGCTCGCCGCGCTTGTAGCTCGACAGCACCGCCGCATCCAGGGCCGGGCCGGTGCCCGGGCGGAAATTGGTGTAGCTGCTTTCCAGGCCGTAGTCCTTGAGCATCGCTGAGTTGTCCAGCTCGCAGGTCCAGCCGGCCGGGCAGTTGTAGAAACGCCCCTTGGACGGTTCTTCCGGGTCCTTGAACACCGCCGCGTACTGGCCCAGGTCGGCGATGGCCTTGAGGTTCGGCGCCTTGGCTTCCAGCTTGCGCTTGGCGTCACCCTCGACCACATAGCGCGGCACGTACCAGCCTTCGACGGCACCGACCACCGGCGCGCCGACGCCGACCACCTTGCCGGCGGCCTCGGCCTTCTTCCACACCTCGCTGCGGCCGACCCACTCCTCGGCGAAGACCTGGATGTCATTGGTGCCCAGGGCGTTCTCCATGGTGATGGAGTTGCCCGGCAGGCTGTCGGTTTCGCAGCCGTAGCCATTCTTCAGGACGAACTGCATGACGTCGGTCAGCAGCATCCCGCTTTCCCAGTTCAGTCCGGCGAATTTCACCGCCTTGCCGGATTCGCACCAGCCAGCGGCCTGGCTACCGCCCGACAGACTCAACAGGCCAAGGGCACACAGCGACGCAAGCAGGGTCTTGTTGGTTTTCATTGCATGACGCTCCCAAACAGGAAAGTGGATATCGGCAGTTCAGCGGCCCTTGGGCCAGGCGCCCGGTCGTCCCTTCCATGAAACGCCGCGACGGGGACCGCGCACGGCCCCCGCGACGCGGATCAGCCGGTGATCATCGGCAGGTTCAGGCCCTGCTCTTTGGCACAGTCGATTGCAATCTGGTAGCCGGCGTCGGCATGACGCATCACACCGGTGCCCGGGTCGTTGGTCAGCACGCGGGCGATACGCTCGGCGGCTTCGTCGGTACCGTCGCAGACGATGACCATGCCCGAGTGCTGCGAGAAGCCCATGCCCACGCCACCGCCGTGGTGCAGGGACACCCAGGTGGCACCGCTGGCGGTGTTCAGCAGGGCATTGAGCAGCGGCCAGTCGGACACGGCATCGGAACCGTCCTGCATCGCTTCGGTTTCACGGTTCGGGCTGGAGACCGAGCCGGAGTCGAGGTGATCGCGACCGATAACGATAGGCGCGGAAAGCTCACCGCGACGGACCATTTCGTTGAATGCCAGGCCCAGCTTGGCGCGCAGGCCCAGGCCGACCCAGCAGATACGCGCCGGCAGGCCCTGGAAGCTGATGCGCTCGCGGGCCATGTCCAGCCAGTTGTGCAGGTGGGCGTCGTCCGGGATCAGTTCCTTGACCTTGGCGTCGGTCTTGTAGATGTCCTCGGCGTTGCCCGACAGCGCGGCCCAGCGGAACGGCCCGATGCCGCGGCAGAACAGCGGACGGATATAGGCCGGGACGAAGCCGGGGAAGTCGAAGGCATTGGCGACGCCCTCTTCTTTCGCCATCTGGCGGATGTTGTTGCCGTAGTCGAAGGTTGGGATGCCCTGCTTCTGGAAGTCCAGCATGGCCTGCACATGCACGGCCATGGACTGCTTGGCGGCCTTGACCACCGCGGCCGGCTCGGTTTTCGCGCGGTCGCGGTACTGCTCCCAGGTCCAGCCGGCCGGCAGGTAGCCGTTCAGTGGGTCGTGGGCGCTGGTCTGGTCGGTGACCATGTCCGGGCGCACGCCACGCTTGATCAGTTCCGGGAGGATTTCCGCAGCGTTGCCCAGCAGGGCGATGGAGATGGCCTTGCCTTCGGCGGTGTAGCGGGCGATGCGGTCCAGGGCGTCGTCGAGGTCCTTGGCCTGCTCGTCGACGTAGCGGCTGGACAGGCGGAAGTCGATGCGGCTCTGCTGGCATTCGATGTTCAGCGAGCAGGCGCCGGCCAGGGTCGCGGCCAGTGGCTGGGCGCCGCCCATGCCGCCGAGGCCGGCGGTCAGTACCCATTTGCCCTTGAGGTTGCCGTCGTAGTGCTGGCGACCGGCCTCGACGAAGGTTTCGTAGGTGCCCTGGACGATGCCCTGGCTACCGATGTAGATCCAACTGCCGGCGGTCATCTGGCCGTACATGGCCAGGCCCTTGGCATCCAGTTCGTTGAAGTGTTCCCAGTTGGCCCAGTGCGGTACCAGGTTGGAGTTGGCGATCAGCACGCGCGGGGCGTTGGCGTGGGTCTTGAACACGCCGACCGGCTTGCCGGACTGCACCAGCAGGGTCTCGTCGTCGTTCAGGTGGGTCAGGCTCTCGACGATCTTGTCGTAGCACGCCCAGTTGCGTGCCGCGCGACCGATACCGCCGTAGACCACCAGTTCTTTCGGGTTCTCCGCCACTTCCGGGTCGAGGTTGTTCATCAGCATGCGCAGCGGGGCTTCGGTCAGCCAGCTCTTGGCGGTGAGCTTGTTGCCGCGGGGGGCGCGGATTTCGACGTCACGGAATTTGTTCAGGTTGTTGTCAGTCACGAAAGGGCTCCTCGAGCGATCTATCCAATCCCAACCAGGCGGTGGGCCAGCGGCGTTTACGAACAGCGCGGAGGGGACGGCCTATCCACTCATACGCACACATCTTTACTTGTACATACAAGCATATGCAATTGGATTGCCAACCCTTGAAGTGGCTTCATGAAAAAACTCGGCGCATGCCTACAGCCCTTGTGGAACAAGGCCGGGAAATCTTGCAGAGGAGAATGGAGAAGACGGGAGGGAGCGCTGGGGACCAAGGCGGCATTGCGCCACCTTGGGGCATTCGGTAACAAAGTGTGCGCGAGTGGTGCGTTACCCGGAAACAGCGATGAGTTCGATCAGGCAGCAGCGACCGGTGATATCCAGAGTGCGCAGTTGCTCGTTGTCCTGCAGATAAAGGCAGTCGTACAGACCCAGCGTCTGCTCCGGATGACCGCTGACGCCGATCTGCAACGACGACTGGGCACTGAATAGCAGCACCGTGCAGGCGGAGCTGAACACCCGGCTGTAGCCACTGAACCACTGCAGGCGCGCGCGGTAACGCTGCGGCGCGTAGATCAGGTTGAAATCACGGATCGGCCCACCCAGCAGGCGGCAACTGACCTGGCTTTCGCCGCTGAACACATAGGCATCGAACGGCAGCAGGGCGCGGCTCGGTTGACCATCGACCTGCAGAACCATGCCGTCGCCCTGCAGCACGGTGATGATCCGCTGGTAACCGGCGAAGCTGGAGAAGTCGCCGGACTCACCGATGTCGGCGATCGACAGGCGCCAGCCGAAGCCTTCGAGGCCCTGGCCGGCGTCGCGGGTGATCTCTTCGGTGCTGCCGCCGCCATTCTTCCACGGCATGCGCGGGTAGTCGGCGGCGCGTAACAGGGTCAACTCGGTCATTTGCTGAAGCGTCCTTCGAGGCGATGGCGGGAACCGGGGTGGATCAGCCGCGCGGCCGTGACCGGCAGGCGGCCCGACCAGGTGCGACGGCGGATCAGCAGGCAGGGCTCGCTGTGTTCGATCTGCAGCAGGCTGCATTCATAGGCATCGGCGAGGATCGCCTCGACCACGTGCTCGCCTTCGGTGAGCGGCGCGACCTGGGACAGATAGGCGTAAGGCGTCTGCCGGGTGAAATCCTGGTTGAGGTAGTCCGGGGCGATCTGCGCGTTGACGTAGCGGTCCTCGATCTGCACCGGCACGCCGTCTTCGTAGTGCACGATCAATGAATGGAAGACCCGCTGGCCTTCGCGCATGTCCAGGGCCACCGCACGCTCGGAACCGGCGACTTCCTCGGCCAGGGTCACCACCTGGCAACTGTGCTGGTGACCACGGGCGGCGATCTCGTCGGCAATGTTGTGCACATCGAACAGCGCCGAGTGCGTCTTCGGTTCGGCGACGAAAGTACCAACGCCCTGCATGCGCACCAGCAACCCCTCGGCGGTCAGTTCGCGCAGGGCACGGTTGATGGTCATGCGGCTGAAGCCCAGTTCGTTGACCAGTTCGCTTTCCGAGGGCACCCGATGGTGCGGCGGCCAGGTGCCGCTCTCGATCTGCTGGACGATCATCTGTTTGACCCGGGCATACAGCGGCGCCGGCCCCTCGCCCATCTGGGCAACCAGCTTGGAGACAGGAGGTTTCGGCACTGGAAAAGTCCTTGTTCTATTGAATGAACGGTAGCTTGCCGGAGTTTACCCAGCAGGCAAACGTCTGTATATGTATATACAAATAAACAGAACGAGGTGCCGTGTCGATGTCCGTCTATTTTGCCGAACGCGCTCTGTTGCCCGGTGGCTGGGCTGAAAACGTCAGGATCGAGGTCGGCGCCGATGGCCTGCTGGCCTCGATCCAGGCCGACGCTTCGTCGGACGGCGCGGAAAAACTCACCGGCCCGCTGCTGCCGGGCATGCCCAACCTGCACTCGCATGCCTTCCAGCGCGCCATGGCCGGCCTGGCGGAAGTCGCCGGCAATCCCAACGACAGCTTCTGGACCTGGCGTGAGCTGATGTACCGCCTGGTCGGCAAGATCAGCCCCGAGCAACTGCAGGTGATCGCCCGCCAGCTGTACATCGAGATGCTCAAGGCGGGCTACACCTCGGTCGCCGAATTCCACTACGTACACCATGACCCGCAGGGCAAACCCTACGCCGACCCGACCGAACTGTCCCGCCGCATCAGCGCCGCGGCCAGCCAGAGCGGCATCGGCCTGACCCTGCTGCCGGTGCTCTACAGCCACTCGGGCTTCGGCGGGCAGGCACCGAACGAAGGCCAGCGGCGCTTCATCAACGGCACCGAGCAGTACCTCGATCTGCAATCGCGACTGCAACCGGTACTGGCCGCGCAACCGGCACAGGGTCTGGGGCTGTGCTTCCACTCGCTGCGCGCGGTGACGCCGGAGCAGATCGCCAGCGTGCTGGCCGCCAGCGACAAGGCCTGCCCGGTACATATCCACATCGCCGAACAGCAGAAGGAAGTCGACGACTGCCTGGCCTGGAGCGGACGTCGGCCGATCCAGTGGCTGTACGACAACGTCGAGGTGGACCAGCGCTGGTGTCTGGTGCATGCCACCCATGCGCACGCCGATGAAGTGACGGCGATGGCCAGGAGCCGGGCGATTGCCGGGCTGTGCCTGACCACCGAGGCGAACCTGGGCGACGGGATCTTCCCCGCCGTGGATTTCCTCGCCCAGGGTGGGCGCATGGGCATCGGCTCGGACAGCCATGTGTCGCTGAGCGTGGTGGAAGAACTGCGCTGGCTGGAGTACGGCCAGCGCCTGCGCGATCAGCGGCGCAACCGCCTGTATGGCGCGGCGCAGCCGATGGTCGGGCGGACGCTGTTCGATGCGGCGCTGGACGGTGGCGCGCAGGCGCTGGGGCAGGCCATTGGCGAACTGGCGGTGGGCAAGCGTGCGGACTGGCTGGTGCTGGATGGGGTGGATCCGTATATCGCCACGGCGGAAGGCGACAGCATTCTCAATCGCTGGCTGTTTGCCGGTGGGGATCGGCAGGTGCGGGATGTGATGGTGAATGGGCGGTGGGTGGTCAGGCAGGGCTGCCATGCCGACGAAGAGGACAGTGCCGTTGCGTTTACCGGAGTCCTGAAAGATCTGCTTGGCTGATTTTGGGCCTGCTTTGCAGGCCTTCGCGGGCAAGCCACGCTCCTACAGGGAGTTCGCGTTCCCGGTGTAGGAGCGTGGCTTGCCCGCGAAGGACCGCAAAGCGGTCCCGATCAAGGTTTGCGGGCCATATCCCGATCCGCAACCCGCCACACCAGTCGCGTCGTGTCATACCCCTGCTGCCGCGCCCTGGCCAGCAGGTTCTCGCGCTCCACCGCCGGCAAGGTCGGGGTCCGCGACAAAATCCACAGGTACTTGCGGTCCGGGTTCCCCACCAGCGCCGTCTGGTAGTCGCTGCTCACATAGAGCACCCAGTAGTTGCCCTTGGGCGCCCCGGGCAACTTCATGAACCAGTTGTCGAACGTCACCCACAGCTTGTCGGTCTTGCCCGGCACCTGCGGCGTGGCGCTGCCGCTGGCTTCCTGCCATTTGCCCTCGAGGGTCAGGCAGCGATTGAGCACCCCGACGCTGCCATCGACGCGCAGGTTGTAGTGCGCTTCGGATTGCGCGCAATCACGCTGGAAATACATCGGCAGCCGGGCCAGTTCATACCACTTGCCCTGGTAACGCTTGAAATCGACGTGATCCACCGTCTTCGGCGGCACCGGTCCGACGTCCTGGGTCGCACAACCACCCAGCAGCAACGCCGCACCCAATGCCAGCAGCGAACGACGAATCATTTCAGCCCCTGCCCCGCGTACATCAACACCTTGTCACCTGCGTACTGGACACTGATGAAGGTCTTCTCATCCCCCCAGGTACAGCTGGACACACCGAGGGCGCCGGAACATTCGGTCGGGCTCCCCAACAGGCTTTCGACCTCGGCCTTGCTCATACCGGTCTTGAGCTTGGAATAGTTTTCCTGGTTGAGCTTGCTGCACGCAGCCAGCAACACGCACAGGGACAACAGGGCGACGGAACGCAACGACATGAAGGGGTACTCCTGGGAATGAAGGTGACAGGGCCAGATCACTGCCGACAGCTTAGAAGGATAAATCTCACTCCGGTTCCCGAAGGCCCTCGCTTTCAATCCCGCGCAATCGCTCACCTTTGGTCGGTTGTTGGCGGAACCGATTAATCTTTTTCGTGCAACGGACGACAAAGGGGGCGCTGCGGCGGATTGCCGCGCCCCTTCCGTGAATTGCGTGACCTCGAAATGACCAAGAACCTGAAATTCAGCCACAAGATCCTGTTGGCGGCCGCCCTCATTGTGGTGCTGGCCTTCACCTGCTTCGTCCTGTTCAACGATTACCGCCAACGCCAGTCCCTGCGGGCCGGTACCGAAGCCTCGATGCAGGAACTGGGCACCCTGACCGCCGGCAACATCCGCAGCTGGCTGGACAGCCGCATCCAGATCCTCGACTCCTTCGCCCAGCAGGTGGCCGTCGACGGCCCCGGCAAGGACGCCCTGAACCGCAGCCTGGCGCTGCCGGTGTACGCCAGCAACTTCGCCCTCACCTACTTCGGCGGCAAGGACGGTGCCATGCAGTCGGTGCCGGCCGGCAATCGTCCCGCCGACTACGACCCGCGGGTGCGCGGCTGGTACAAGAGCGCCAGCGCCGCCGGCCAGACCGTGGTCACCGAACCGTACATCTCCGCCTCCATGGGCAAGCTGGTGGTGACCATCGCCACCCCGGTGCGCCAGGCTGCCCAGCAGATCGGCGTCGCCGGCGCCGACACGGCCCTGGACACCATCAGCGCGATCATCAACTCGCTGAATTTCGACGGCCACGGCCACGCCTTCATCGTCAACGGCGACGGCAAGATCCTCATCCACCCCAACGGCGACCTGGCCCTGAAAACCCTGGCGCAGGCTTATCCACAGGGCACGCCGGTGATCGGCAAGGGCATGAAGGAAGTCGAGATCGACGGCCGCGCGCAGTTCATCAGCTTCACCCATGTCGACGGCGTGCCGTCGGCGGACTGGTACGTCGCCCTGGTCCTCGACCAGGACGCCGCCTTCGCCATGCTCGGCGAGCTGCGCAGCTCGGCGGTGGTGGCGACCATCGCCGCGGTGCTGATCATCATCGCCCTGCTCGGCGTGCTGATCCGCGTGCTGATGGAACCGCTGCATGTGATGGGTCGGGCCATGCATGACATCGCCGAGGGCAAGGGCGACCTGACCCGACGCCTGAACATCCACGCCCACGACGAATTCGGTGCCCTCGGCCAGTCGTTCAACCGCTTCGTCGAGCGGATTCACGAATCGATCCGCGAAGTGTCCTCGGCCACCGGCCAGGTCAACGAGGTCGCCCTGCGCGTGATCAGCGCGTCCAATGCCTCGATCCACAACGCCGACCAGCAGTCGAGCCGCACCAGCAGCGTGGCCGCGGCGATCAACGAACTGGGCGCCGCGGCCCAGGAAATCGCCCAGAACGCCGCCCTCGCCTCGCAGCATTCCAGCGACGCACGCGGCCTGGCCGAAGACGGTCAGCAGGTGGTCGAGCAGACCATCGAGGTGATGAACCAGCTGTCGGCGAAGATCAGCGACTCCTGCGGCAATATCGAGACGCTCAACGCCAATACGGTGAACATCGGGCAGATCCTCGAAGTGATCGCCGGCATCTCCCAGCAGACCAACCTGCTGGCGCTCAACGCCGCCATCGAGGCGGCGCGGGCTGGCGAGGCGGGTCGCGGTTTCGCGGTGGTGGCGGACGAAGTGCGCAACCTCGCCCACCGCACCCAGGACTCGGCGCAGCAGGTGCAGCGGATCATCGAGGAACTGCAGTCCGGCGCCCAGGTAGCGGTGAGCACCATGACCGAGAGCCAGCACCACAGCCAGCACAGCGTGGGCATCGCCAACCAGGCGGGCGAGCGTCTGGGCAGCGTGACCCAGCGGATCGGCGAGATCGACGGGATGAACCAGTCGGTCGCCACCGCCACCGAGGAACAGACCGCCGTGGTGGAGTCGATCAATGTCGACATCACCGAGATCAATACGCTGAACCAGGAAGGTGTGGAAAACCTGCAGGCGACGTTGCGGGCCTGCAACGACCTGGAGCATCAGGTCGAGCGGTTGAAGCATCTGGTGGGGAGTTTCAGGATCTGATGCCACTCAAGGCCTGCGCCGCCCTGTAGGAGCTGGCTTGCCTGCGCGGTCCTTCGCGGGCAAGCCACGCTCCTACCAGGTTAGCGCGGCCCCTAGAATCTGGACCCCGGCTCCAGCAGGAAATCCATCTCTTCACTGGTACTCGGCCGCCCCAGCACCAGGTTGCGGTGCGGGAACCGACCGAACCGGGCAATCACCCGCTGGTGCTGCTCGGCATAGTCGAGAAAGCCCTCGAACAACCGACGATCCGCCGCCGGCTGCGCCGCCAGCAGGGTCTGGTAGCGCTCGACGCAGATGTTCTGCCAGTCCAGCACCTCGGCATGCTCCAGCACCAGCAGGATGAACACCCGCTGCAGCGGCAGCAGCTGGTAATCCCAGGCCCGGTCCAGGCCCTGCATCACCAGCACCTGCGCGCGACGATCGCCGTCGAAGGCGCGCGGCGTGTCGCGGTGGATCATGCGCGGCAACTGATCCAGCAACAGGACCAGCCCCAGCCAGCCCTGCGGACTCTGCAACCACTCGTCCAGACCACCGGCCAGCGCCTGCTCGACCAGCGGGCCGAAGCGCTCCTGCGCCTCGGCGTCGTGGTGCTTGCCGAACCACAGCGCGCTCTTCTCGTCAGCTACGTCCTGGGGACTGGTGCCCCATCCGAACCACCACTCCAGCAACGGCTGCCAAGGTGCGAGCATGGCTGTTTACTCCTGGTGATAACCGGTGACGCGCTGGACTTCCTCTTTCGAACCGAGGAACACCGCCACGCGCTGGTGCAGGCTGTCCGGCTGGATGTCGAGGATGCGCTGGGTACCGTCGGTGGACGCGCCACCGGCCTGCTCGATGATGAAGGACATCGGGTTGGCTTCGTACATCAGCCGCAGTTTGCCCGGCTTGCCCGGCTCACGGGCGTCGCGCGGGTACATGAACAGGCCGCCGCGGGTCAGGATGCGATGCACGTCCGCAACCATCGAAGCGATCCAGCGCATGTTGTAGTTCTTCTTCAGCGGGCCGGTCTCGCCTTCCAGCAGTTCGCCGACGTAGCGCTTGACCGGGGCTTCCCAGTGACGCTGGTTGGACATGTTGATGGCGAACTCGGCGGTGGTTTCCGGCACCTTGATGTTCTCGTGGGTCAGGACGAAGCTGCCCAGCTCGCGGTCCAGGGTGAAGCCCTTGACGCCATTGCCCAGGGTCAGGATCAGCATGGTCTGCGGACCGTAGATCGCGTAACCGGCGGCAACCTGCTTGGTGCCCGGCTGGAGGAAGGCCTTTTCGTTCAGGCTTTCGTTCTGGCTCAGGTACTCGTTAGGGCAGCGCAGCACCGAGAAGATGGTGCCGACGGAAACGTTGACGTCGATGTTCGACGAGCCGTCCAGCGGGTCGAAGACCAGCAGGTAGGCGCCTTTCGGGTACTTGCCGGGAATCTGGTAGGCATTGTCCATCTCTTCCGAGGCCATGCCGGCCAGGTGACCGCCCCACTCGTTGGCTTCGAGGAGGATGTCGTTGGAGATCACGTCCAGCTTCTTCTGGACTTCGCCCTGCACGTTCTCGGTGCCCATGCTGCCCAGTACGCCGCCGAGAGCGCCCTTGGACACGTTGTGGCTGATTTCCTTGCATGCGCGCGCCACCACTTCGATGAGGAAGCGCAGATCGGCAGGGGTGCTGTTGCTACGGGTCTGCTCAATCAGATAGCGACTCAGGGTAACGCGGGACATGTATGGCTCCGGAGGATTGGGGAGGAAAAAATCCCACGCAGTTTACAGGGAGAGCACGGCGCGGGCGAGCAGTAGGACAGCCCTGCCCGATCAGACGACACATTCGGCGTCTGGTTCCCGCCGCCCGCCGCGCCGCGGCCGTTCATTCCAGGGCGGTCCAGATCTCCCGGGCGTACTCGCCGATGGTCCGGTCCGAGGAGAACCAGCCCATCCGCGCGGTATTGAGCACCGCCGAGCGCCACCAGCGGTTGGGCTCGTGCCAGAGCTCGTCGACCCGCCGCTGCGCTTCCCAATAGGCATCGAAATCGGCGCAGAGCAGGAAACGGTCGTAGGCCACCAGCGAGTCCACGAGGCCGACGTAACGCGCCGGATCGTCCGGCGAGAAGACCCCGCCGCGGATCGCCTGGAGCACATCGTTGAGCCGGTGCGAGGCGCCGATGATCGGGCTGGCGCCGAAGTCGCCGTTGCGCTTGCGGCTTTCCACCTGCTGCGCGGTCAGGCCGAAGATGAACATGTGCTCGGCGCCCACCTGCTCGCACATTTCCACGTTGGCACCGTCGAGGGTGCCGATGGTCAACGCGCCATTGAGGCCGAACTTCATGTTGCTGGTGCCCGACGCCTCGTAGCCGGCGGTGGAGATCTGCTCGGAGAGGTCCGCCGCCGGGATGATGCTTTCCGCCAGGCTGACGTTGTAATTGGGCAGGAACACCACCTTGAGCAGGCCACGCACGGTCGGGTCGTTGTTGACCACCTGGGCGATGTCGTTGGCCAGCTTGATGATCAGCTTGGCCTGGTGATAGCTGGCCGCCGCCTTGCCGGCGAAGATCTTCACCCGCGGCACCCAGTCGGTGCCCGGCTCGGCGCGGATCGCCTGGTACAGGGCGACGGTATGCATCAGGTTGAGCAACTGGCGCTTGTACTCGTGGATCCGTTTGACCTGAACGTCGAACATCGCTTCCGGATTGACCGTGATGCCCAGGCGTTCCTGGATGATGCTCGCCAGGGCACGCTTGCTGTGCAGGCGCTGCTCGGCGAACTTCTTGCGGAACGCCGGCTTGTCGGCGAAGGGTTCGAGGCCGCGCAGCTTGGTTTCCGGGTTGTCCAGCACGTCATCGCCCAGGGCATCCATGAGCATGTGGGTCAGTGGCGGGTTGGCCTGGTACAACCAGCGGCGGAAGGTGATGCCGTTGGTCTTGTTGTTGATCCGCTCCGGGTAGAGCTTGTGCAGTTCGGCGAACACGGTGCTGCGCATCAGTTTGGTGTGCAGCGCCGACACCCCGTTGACGCTGTGCGAGCCGAGGAACGCCAGGTTGCCCATGCGCACCCGCCGGCCGTTGTCTTCCTCGATCAGCGACACCGCGCGCAGCACGTCGAAGTCGTGGATGCCTTTGGCCCGCAGGGCGTCGATATGGTAGGCGTTGATCAGGTAGATGATCTGCATGTGCCGCGGCAGCATGCGCTCCATCAGGCCTACCGCCCAGGTTTCCAGCGCTTCCGGCAGCAGGGTGTGGTTGGTGTAGGCGAGCGTGTTCACCGTCAGGCGCCAGGCGGTGTCCCACGGCACCTCGTGCTGGTCCACCAGCAGACGCATCAGCTCGGCCACGGCGATCGACGGGTGGGTGTCGTTGAGCTGGATCGCCGCCTGCTCGGGCAGGTTGAGCAGGCTGTCGTGCATGTTCAGGTGGCGGCGCAGCAGGTCCTGCAGCGAGGCCGAGACGAAGAAGTACTCCTGGCGCAGGCGCAGCTCCTGGCCGGCCTCGGTGCTGTCGGCCGGGTACAGCACCCGGGAAATGCTCTCGGCGCGCGCCACTTCGGCCACCGCGCCAAGGTGGTCGCCAGCGTTGAAGCGCTCCAGGTGCAGTTCCTCCAGGGCCCGCGCGCGCCACAGCCGCAGGGTGTTGACGCTGGCGCCGCGCCAGCCGACCACCGGCGTGTCATAGGCCACCGCGCGCACGGTTTCCGCCGGCCACCAGACCTGGCGCGGCTCACCGTCGCCGCTGCTCACGGTTTCGACGCGACCGCCGAAGCTGATCGGGTAGATCACCTCGGCCCGCTCGAACTCCCAGGGGTTGCCGAAATCCAGCCAGTTCTCGGTCTGCTCCTGCTGCCAGCCATCCACTACCGCCTGGCGAAACAGGCCGTGTTCATAGCGGATGCCATAACCGTGGGCGGCGATGCCGAGGGTCGACATGCTTTCCATGAAGCACGCCGCCAGGCGACCGAGGCCACCGTTGCCCAGCGCCGCGTCCGGCTCCAGCAGGCGGATGCGTTCGAGATCGACATCCAGCCCCTCCAGGGCTTCGCGGGCCACCTCCAGCAGGCCAAGGTTGCTCAGGCTGTCGTACAGCAGACGGCCGATGAGGAATTCGAGAGAGAGGTAATAGACGCGCTTCTGGCTCTTGCGATAGATCTGCCGGGTGTGGTCCATCCAGTGATCGACCATGTGATCCCTGGCCGCCAGGGCGATGGCTTCGAACCAGTCGTGGTCGAAGGCGTGTTCCGGGTCCTTGCCGACCGCATAGGTCAGTTTTTCCAGCACAGCGGTGCGAAATGCCGCCACCTCTGCTTCACGAGCATTCGATTCCTGAGACATGCGGTGTCCTCGGGCGAGTTTGGCGATTGCGGATGGAGATCAGACAGCCTAGACGGTTCGACACAGAGCGTTGGCGCTGGTTCGCCGGTCATCCTGCAAAAGCGGGACCGCCCCGGGGCTATTTCGCAAATGGTTGTTCACAATTTGATCAACTCCGGTATGATCGCGCGCCTTCCTATACCTATATGCCTGACCCCTGATGAAACCGACCCTGATCGCCGCCGCCGAGCTCGACCGTCTCGAAACGTGGCAGAAGTACGCCAGCCATATGTGCGGCGGCTGCATGTCCACCTGCTGCACCCTGCCGGTGGAAGTGAAGCTGAAAGACCTGATCCGCATTGGCGTGGTGGATGAATTCGAAGTCGGCGAGCCGCCGAAGAATATCGCCAAGCGCTTGCAGAAGGACGGCATCGTCGAACGCTTCAACCAGAAGTCGGGGATCTTCACCCTGACCCGGATGAGCAATGACGATTGCCTCTATCTGGATCGCAAGACCCGCCTGTGCACCATTTACGACAAGCGCCCGGACACCTGCCGCAACCACCCACGGGTGGGGCCGCGGCCGGGGTATTGCGCCTACAAGCCGAAGCCGGTGGCTCGCTAGCGCTTCCACTGTAGGAACTGGCTTGCCCGCGAAAGACTTGTAGGAGCGTGGCTTGCCCGCGAAAGGACTTGTAGGAGCGTGGCTTGCCCGCGAAGGACCGCGCAGCGGTCCCAAATAGCGGTGAGGTCCGGGACCGCTGCGCGGTCCTTTCGCAGGCAAGCCAGCTCCTACAAGGCCCGCGCGAAGCCCAGAAAAAAGCCCCCGGCCTTTCGACCGGGGGCTTTTTCATTTCAAGCCGGGCTTAGTTGGCCTTGGCTTTCTTGGCAGCGCGGGTACGCTCGCCTTCGTCGAGGATCTTCTTGCGCAGACGGATCGACTTCGGCGTGACTTCGCACAGCTCGTCGTCCTGGATGAATTCCAGGGCCTGTTCCAGGGTGAAACGAACCGGCGGAACCAGGGCGATGGTCTCGTCCTTGCCCGAAGCACGCATGTTGTCGAGCTTCTTGCCTTTGGTTGGGTTGACGCCCAGGTCGTTGTCACGGCTGTTCAGACCGACGATCTGACCGTTGTAGATCTCCTGGCCGTGCTCGACGAACAGCTTGCCGCGCGCCTGCAGGGTTTCCAGGGAGTAGGTCAGGGCCTTGCCGGTTTCGACCGAAACCAGAACACCGTTCAGACGGCCGGACATGTGGCCGGACTTCATGGTGTCGTAGCGATCGAAGATCGAGGTCAGGATGCCTGCACCGTTGGTCAGGGTCAGGAACTGGTTACGGAACCGATCAGACCGCGAGCAGGGATGTTGTACTCCAGACGAACACGGCCCTTGCCATCCGGCGCCATGTTGGTCAGGTCGCCCTTACGCAGACCCATTTCTTCCATGACCTTGCCCTGGGATTCTTCAGGGATGTCGATGGTGACGTTTTCGAACGGCTCGTGCTTGCTGCCGTTGACTTCGCGGATGATCACTTCAGGACGGCCCACGGCCATCTCGAAACCTTCGCGACGCATGGTTTCGATCAGAACCGACAGGTGCAGCTCACCACGACCGGAAACCTTGAACTTGTCAGCCGAGTCGCCTTCTTCAACGCGCAGTGCAACGTTGTACAGCAGCTCTTTGTCCAGACGCTCCTTGATGTTGCGCGAGGTCACGAACTTGCCTTCTTTACCGCAGAACGGCGAATCGTTGACCTGGAAGGTCATGGAAACGGTCGGCTCGTCGACGGTCAGCGGCTTCATCGCTTCGACCGCGTCCGGGGAGCACAGGGTGTCGGAGATGAACAGCTCGTCGAAACCGCTGATGCAGACGATGTCGCCAGCCTGGGCTTCTTCGACGTCGATGCGGTGCAGGCCGTGGTGGCCCATCAGCTTGAGGATACGACCGTTGCGGCGCTTGCCGTCGGTGTCGATGGCGACGACCGGGGTGTTCGGCTTGACGCGACCACGGGCGATACGGCCAACACCGATGACGCCGAGGAAGCTGTTGTAGTCCAGAGCGGAGATCTGCATCTGGAACGGACCATCGCGGTCAACGGCCGGAGCTGGCACGTTGTCGACGATCGACTGGTACAGCGGGGTCATGTCTTCGGCCATCTCGGTGTGGTCCAGACCGGCGATGCCGTTCAGGGCCGAGGCGTAGACGACTTTGAAGTCCAGCTGTTCGTCGGTGGCACCGAGGTTGTCGAACAGGTCGAAGATCTGGTCCAGAACCCAGTCAGGACGCGCGCCCGGACGGTCGACCTTGTTGATCACGACGATCGGCTTCAGACCGGCTTCGAAGGCCTTCTTGGTCACGAAGCGGGTTTGCGGCATAGGGCCGTCCTGGGCGTCGACCAGCAGCAGCACGGAGTCGACCATCGACATCACACGCTCTACTTCACCACCGAAGTCGGCGTGGCCGGGGGTGTCGACGATGTTGATGTGGTAGCCATTCCAGTTGATGGCGGTGTTCTTCGCCAGAATGGTGATGCCGCGCTCTTTTTCCTGGTCGTTGGAGTCCATGACGCGCTCGTCGTTGAGCTCGTTACGCTCCAGGGTGCCGGACTGGCGCAGGAGTTTGTCGACCAGGGTGGTTTTGCCATGGTCAACGTGGGCGATGATGGCGATGTTGCGCAGATTCTCAATCACTGTGTGTATCTCGATCTCAGGTATTCGGTGCCGCCGCCAGGGCAGCGGGTTTCAGTAAACGGAGCAGGAAATCCGGTCGGGAGGACGATGGCGAGAACGGTCGCCATCGTGCTTCCTAGGCGGGGCGATAAACGCGCACATTGGCGTGTCCCTCACTGAGCAGGTGATGAGCATGCAGGCGGCTCATGACACCTTTATCGCAATAGAGCAAATATTGACGGTTGCCATCCAGGTGCTTGAAGCGGCTGTTCAGGGCGTAGAACGGCACGGCCTGGACCTCGATGCCGTCGAGCAGCAGAGGTTCGTCTTCCTGGGCGTCGGGGTGACGGATGTCGATGACGATCTGACCCGGCAGCGCCTCGCTCAGTTCCTCGACCTGGATGTCCTGGCCGAGTTCGTCGATCACGTTGTCGATGGAAATGTAGCGCGCGCGCTCCAGGGCGCGGTCCAGCACGGCCATGTCGAACTGCTTCTCTTCGTGGTCGACACGGTGGCGCTTGGCGCAGGTAGTCGGGTTCACCGAGATCACGCCGCAGTATTCGGGCATGTGCTTGGCGAACTCGGCGGTGCCGATCTGGTTGGCCTGGTCGATGATGTCCTGCTTGTGGCTGGCCAGCAGCGGGCGCAGCACCAGTTTCTCGGTGGCCGAATCGATCACCGCGAGGTTCGGCAGGGTCTGGCTGGACACCTGGGAAATCGCCTCGCCGGTGACCAGTGCGTCGATTTCCAGACGGTCGGCAACCCGTTCAGCGGCGCGCAGCATCATGCGCTTGAGGGTCACGCCCATATAGCTGTTGTCGACCTTGCCGAGGATCTCGCCGACCACTTCCTCGAACGGCACGCTGACGAACAGCACGCGCTGGCTGCTGCCGTACTTCTTCCACAGGTAGTGGGCGACTTCCATCACCCCCAGCTCGTGGGCGCGGCCGCCGAGATTGAAGAAGCAGAAGTGGGTCATCAGGCCGCGGCGCATCATCTGGAAGGCCGCCACGGTGGAGTCGAAGCCACCGGACATCAGCACCAGGGTCTGCTCCAGTGCGCCCAGCGGGTAGCCGCCGATGCCCTTGTGCTGGTTGTGGATCACGTAGAGGCGCTTGTCGCGCACTTCGATACGGACTTCCACTTCCGGGGTGCGCAGGTCGATACCGGCGGCGCCGCACTGCTGGCGCAGCTGGCTGCCGACATAGCGGTCGACGTCCATCGAGGTGAAATCGTGGTGGCCGCCGCGCTTGCAGCGCACGGCGAAGCGCTTGCCGGCCAGCAGGTGGCCGAAGTGCGCCTTGCACTTGGCGACGATGTCGTCGAAGTCGCCCAGCGGGTATTCGTCGACCTGCAGGAAATGCGCGATCCCCGGCATGCAGGTCAGGCGCTCGGTCATCTCGCGCAGTACTTTCTCGTCCTCGATCCGGGTGACCACTTCGAGGTTGTCCCAGACGCCGTCGACCTTGACCTCGGGATCGAGCTCACGCAACACGGCACGGATGTTACGGCCGAGCTGACGGATGAACCGCTTGCGGACCGGGCGGCTCTTGATGGTGATTTCTGGAAAGACTTTGACGATCAGTTTCATGGAAAACAGCGCGCGAGCGGCCAGCCGAAAAAGGGGGGCGCGGATTATAGCGGAAATTGCTCAAGGTTTGACCAACTTTTGTCCGATCGCTTTGCAATGCATCAATTTGGTGCGCAATGGCTTTTTTGCGCATCTAAAGAGTGCAGAAAAAATCGAGATTTCCTACAGAAAGGACTGAAACGCGAGAAAACGGGGCATAAATCCCATTTCCGGGCACTGGCATGCAATTTGCTCCCTTGTGATGCAGGTTGCCCTGGCCGACTATTCGCGCCCGGCATCACCCAAATTGAAGGGCTGCACAGGCACGCTCTACCCCACCCGGAGGACACTATGTCGAAGTCGGTTCAACTCATCAAAGATCATGACGTTAAATGGATTGATCTGCGCTTCACTGACACCCGCGGCACTCAGCACCACGTGACCATGCCAGCCCGTGATGCGCTGGATGACGACTTCTTCGAAGTCGGCAAGATGTTCGACGGTTCCTCCATCGCTGGCTGGAAAGGCATCGAAGCGTCCGACATGATCCTGATGCCGGTCGACGACACCGCCGTCCTGGACCCGTTCACCGAAGAGCCGACCCTGATCCTGGTCTGCGACATCATCGAACCTTCCAGCATGCAAGGCTACGATCGCGACCCACGTGCGATCGCCAAGCGCGCCGAGGAATACCTGAAAAGCACCCTGATCGGTGACACCGTGTTCGCCGGTCCAGAGCCTGAGTTCTTCATCTTCGACGAAGTGAAGTTCAAATCCGACATCTCCGGCTCGATGTTCAAGATCTTCTCCGAGCAAGGCTCCTGGATGTCCGACCAGGACGTCGAAGGCGGCAACAAGGGCCACCGTCCAGGCGTCAAGGGCGGCTACTTCCCGGTTCCTCCGTTCGACCACGACCACGAAATCCGTACCGCCATGTGCAACGCACTGGAAGAGATGGGTCAGTCCGTCGAAGTTCACCACCACGAAGTGGCGACTGCCGGCCAGAACGAAATCGGCGTCAAGTTCAACACCCTGGTGAAGAAGGCTGACGAAGTTCAGACCCTGAAATACGTCGTGCACAACGTTGCCGATGCCTACGGCCGCACCGCGACCTTCATGCCGAAGCCTCTGTACGGCGACAACGGCTCGGGCATGCACGTCCACATGTCGATCTGGAAAGACGGCAAGAACACCTTCGCTGGCGAAGGCTATGCCGGCCTGTCCGACACCGCCCTGTACTTCATCGGCGGCATCATCAAGCACGGCAAGGCCCTGAACGGCTTCACCAACCCGGCAACCAACTCCTACAAGCGTCTGGTTCCAGGTTTCGAAGCTCCGGTAATGCTGGCCTACTCGGCACGCAACCGCTCCGCCTCGATCCGTATTCCTTACGTCGGCAGCCCGAAAGCCCGTCGTATCGAAGCACGCTTCCCGGATCCGGCCGCCAACCCGTACCTGGCCTTCGCTGCCCTGCTGATGGCCGGTCTGGACGGTATCCAGAACAAGATCCACCCAGGCGACGCCGCCGACAAGAACCTGTACGACCTGCCGCCTGAAGAGGCCAAGGAAATCCCGCAGGTCTGCGGCAGCCTGAAAGAAGCCCTGGAAGAGCTGGACAAGGGCCGCGCGTTCCTGACCAAGGGCGGCGTATTCTCCGACGACTTCATCGATGCCTACATCGCGCTGAAATCCGAAGAAGAAATCAAGGTTCGCACCTTCGTACACCCACTGGAATACGATCTGTACTACAGCTGCTGATCCAGTGACGCTCGCGCAAGCGACGTAATCGGAAAAGGCCTCCTTCGGGAGGCCTTTTTCTTACAGGCGGTGACTCCCCGGCTGATAGTTCAGCCTTTCCAGGTCACCCATGCTGGCCCGCTCTTCCTTCAGCGAGGCCACGCCATGATTCGCCGTCTCTCCCTCCTCTGCCTGCTGGCCCTCGTCAGTGCCTGCGGCACCACGCTCTCCGGCGACACCACCGAGCCCCAAGTCCTGCTGCGCGCCAGCGCCGCCTGGGACGGCTCGCCCTACCCTAGCTATTCGACCGGCACGCCCGAACTGAGCCTGCTGAAGATCCGCATCCCGCCCGACACCACCCTGGACTGGCATCGTCATCCGTCGCCCAACGCCGGCTACCTGCTGACGGGTGAACTGCAGGTGGAAACCCGCGAGGGCCAGCGCACACGGGTGCGGGCCGGCGAAGCCCTGGCCGAAGTGATGGATCGCGTGCACCGCGGGCGCAGCGGCAGCCAGGGCGCCGAACTGATCGTGTTCTACGCCGGAACCCCGGGTTTGCCGCTGGCGGAGAAGGAGCAGCAGGCCCCCGCCAGCGGCCAGACCTTTTCCACCGCGGCCCCCACCATCCTGACCGCCCTGCTCGACAGCATCGACCAGCGCCTCGACATGGCCAAGGCAGTGGCCCTGTACAAATGGGACCACGACCAGCCCGTGCAGGCCGCCTTACGCGAGCGCCAGGTCGTGGATCAGGCCCGACGGCAGTCCTCCGGCCATGGCCTGGATGAGCAACGCGCCGCGGATTTCTTCGCCGATCAGATCGAAGCCAACAAGCTGCTTCAATATGGTGCACTGTCGGACTGGCACGCCGAGGGCCGCGCACCGGATGTTCCGCGCCGCGATCTCGGCAGCCAGCTACGCCCCCGCCTCGACCACCTGCGCGATGAACTGCTGGCCCTCCTGGCAGCCTTCGATCAGCAAAAGCCGCCACGCTGCGAACAAGTGCTGGCGCAAGCCCTGCAACAACGCGGCAGCGACCCGCTGCGGCGGGTGGCGCTGACCCGGGCGAGCGGACGTCTTTGCGAAGACACCTGACGCGCCCCGCCTATGCTCTATATTGGTGCGCAAACTTGCGTTCGCTGGCGCAACTCAGCCCATTTTGGGTCACGAATTCCTGAAATTCAGGTCTTTGTAGGCCTTTTTCGGGCAGATACAGGGGTTTTTCCGGGGTTTCCGCTTCTTTTCGGAGCCTTGGTTTGCTTTTTGCATTTTCCCGGGTTCAGCGGATTACCAGCGTTCGCGCCCCTGGCCATTGCCAGGTCCGACATGTGCCAAAAGAGGTCAAAGAAGCCGCATGACCATCAGCGATGCACTGCACCGATTGCTACTGGACAACCTGACCACCGCCACCATCCTGCTCAACGCCGACCTGCGCCTTGAGTACATGAACCCGGCGGCGGAAATGCTCCTGGCCATCAGCGGCCAGCGCAGCCATGGTCAATTCATCAGCGAGCTGTTCACCGAATCCACCGAGGCCCTCAACTCGCTGCGCCAGGCGGTGGAGCACGCGCACCCGTTCACCAAGCGCGAGGCCCAGCTCACCTCGTTGACCGGGCAGAGCCTGACCGTCGACTACGCCGTCACGCCGATCCTCAACAACGGACGCACCCTGCTCCTGCTCGAAGTCCATCCCCGTGACCGCCTGCTGCGCATCACCAAGGAGGAAGCCCAGCTGTCCAAGCAGGAAACCACCAAGATGCTGGTGCGCGGCATGGCCCACGAGATCAAGAACCCCCTCGGCGGCATCCGCGGCGCCGCCCAGCTGCTGGCCCGGGAACTGCCCGACGAGGGGCTGAAGGACTACACCAACGTCATCATCGAAGAAGCCGACCGCCTGCGTAACCTGGTCGACCGCATGCTCGGCTCGAACAAGCTGCCGCTGCTCGCACCGACCAACATCCACGAAGTGCTGGAACGGGTCTGCAGCCTGGTCGAGGCGGAGAGCCAGGGCGGCATCACCCTGGTCCGCGACTACGACCCGAGCCTGCCGGACGTGCTGATCGATCGCGAACAGATGATCCAGGCCGTGCTCAACATCGTGCGCAACGCCATGCAGGCCATCAGCGCGCAGAACGAACTGCGCCTGGGCCGCATCACCCTGCGCAGCCGGGCCATGCGCCAGTTCACCATCGGCCATATCCGCCATCGCCTGGTGGCCCGGATCGAGATCATCGACAACGGCCCCGGCATTCCCGCGGAACTGCAGGACACCCTCTTCTATCCCATGGTCAGCGGTCGCCCGGACGGCACCGGACTGGGCCTGGCCATTACCCAGAACATCATCAGCCAGCACCAGGGCCTGATCGAGTGTGACAGCCATCCGGGTCACACCACCTTCTCGATCTTCCTGCCACTGGAACAAGGAGCCGCTTCCTCATGAGCCGTAGTGAAACTGTCTGGATCGTCGACGACGACCGCTCCATCCGCTGGGTCCTGGAAAAAGCCTTGCAGCAGGAAGGCATGACCACGCAAAGCTTCGACAGTGCCGATGGTGTCATGAGCCGCCTGGCCCGCCAGCAACCGGACGTGATCATCTCGGACATCCGCATGCCCGGCGCCAGCGGCCTGGACCTGCTGGCACAGATCCGCGAGCAGCATCCACGGCTGCCGGTGATCATCATGACCGCCCACTCCGACCTGGACAGCGCGGTGGCGTCCTACCAGGGCGGCGCGTTCGAATACCTGCCCAAGCCATTCGACGTCGACGAAGCGGTGTCGCTGGTCAAGCGCGCCAACCAGCACGCCCAGGAACAACAGGGCATGGACATCGTCCCGACCCTGACCCGCACCCCGGAAATCATCGGCGAAGCGCCGGCGATGCAGGAGGTGTTCCGCGCGATCGGTCGTCTCAGCCACTCCAACATCACCGTGCTGATCAACGGCGAATCCGGAACCGGCAAGGAACTGGTGGCGCACGCCCTGCACCGCCACAGCCCACGCGCCGCGGCACCGTTCATCGCCCTGAACATGGCGGCGATCCCCAAGGACCTGATGGAGTCCGAACTGTTCGGCCATGAAAAAGGCGCCTTCACCGGCGCCGCCAACCTGCGCCGCGGCCGCTTCGAACAGGCCGATGGCGGCACCCTGTTCCTCGACGAGATCGGCGACATGCCCGCCGACACCCAGACCCGCCTGCTGCGGGTCCTGGCCGATGGCGAGTTCTACCGGGTTGGCGGGCATACCCCAGTGAAAGTGGACGTGCGCATCATCGCCGCGACCCACCAGAACCTGGAAACCCTGGTCCAGGCCGGCAAGTTCCGCGAAGACCTGTTCCACCGCCTCAACGTGATCCGCATCCATATCCCGCGCCTGGCCGATCGTCGCGAGGACATCCCGACCCTGGCCCGCCACTTCCTCGGCCGCGCCGCCCAGGAGCTGGCGGTGGAGCCGAAGCTGCTCAAGGCGGAAACCGAGGAGTTCATCCGCAACCTGCCGTGGCCGGGCAACGTGCGCCAGCTGGAAAACACCTGCCGCTGGATCACCGTGATGGCCTCGGGTCGCGAAGTGCATATCGGCGACCTGCCGCCGGAGCTGCTGAGCCTGCCGCAGGACGCCGCGCCAGTGACCAACTGGGAGCAGGCGCTGCGCCAGTGGGCCGACCAGGCGCTGTCCCGCGGCCAGTCGAGCCTGCTCGACAGCGCCGTGCCGAGCTTCGAGCGGATCATGATCGAGACCGCCCTCAAGCACACCGCCGGTCGCCGTCGCGACGCCGCCGTGCTGCTGGGCTGGGGACGCAACACCCTGACCCGCAAGATCAAGGAGCTGGGCATGAAGGTGGATGGCGGCGACGAGGGAGAAGACGAAGAGTCCTGATTCGCCAGCTGAAAGGACGCGGGGCCGGCGCCTGCCACGACATGATCGTGAGCAGGCCCGGCCCCGCGGTCGTTTCAGCCGGGCAACGGCATGAATGCCCCATTCCTGAACCGAAAATGCCCGCCGCGCACCGCCGCAAGGCAAAAACCCTGGAAACAGCACCGGAATTCTCCGCCAGCCCCCCTGAAAGCCTTGTATTTACTGGACTTCACAAAGTTGGCACAGCGCCTGCATTAATACAGACATCTCCAGTTTTGGGGACCTTGGTACAGGCAGGCCGGGGAATCCCCTCTTTTATTCGTGCAGTCTCACCTGCACTCGCCAGCGGTCCTCCACTGACTCACCCGCCCAGCGGGCCTGCAGTGGACGGGCCGCCACCAGGCTCAACAACAATCCCCCATCGGTCTTGCGCACTCGCCAGCTCACCGGTTTGTCGCCGAAGCTCAACTGGCCTTTCGCCGGCTTCCCTTGCGCATCGAACAGCAGCGCCACGCTGCCATCCACCACTTCGCCATGCAGTTTCGGCTCTTCGTTGAACCACAGGTCCAGGCCACCCGCGACCACCTCGATGCGTTCCAGCTCGCGGGGCTCCGGCGTGGTCAGGCGGCCGATCATCAACCCCACCAGCATGCCGAACAGGGCCAGGGAGAAGAGGAAGCGGGGCCAGTATTTCGAACGCGGTTCCGGCTCGTCAGGAGTAGAATGCGCGTCATCTTTATGCTCGGAGCCGTGCATGTTTCACGTGATCCTTTTTCAACCAGAAATTCCGCCGAATACCGGCAACATTATCAGGCTCTGCGCCAACAGCGGCTGCGATCTGCACCTGATCGAGCCGATCGGCTTCGAGCTGGACGACAAGCGCCTGCGCCGCGCGGGCCTGGATTATCACGAGTACGCCCCGCTCAAGCGTCATGCCGACCTCGCATCGTGCCTGGAAAGCCTCGGGCGGCCGCGCCTGTTCGCCTTTACCACCAAGGGTTCGCAGCCGTTCCACGAGGTGGCGTTCGAGCCGGGCGATGCGTTCCTGTTCGGGCCGGAGAGCCGCGGGTTGCCGGCGGAGGTGCTGGATGCGCTGGAGAGCGGGCGGCGCTTGCGCCTGCCGATGCGGCCGGGGTGCCGGAGTTTGAACCTGTCCAATACCGTGGCGGTGGCCGTCTACGAGGCCTGGCGCCAGCAGGGCTTCGCCTGAAAGAACATCGCGGGCAACGCCCGCTCCCACAAGGTCCGGTGGTGTACGCGAGACCTGTGGGAGCGGGCGTTGCCCGCGATGAGGCCGTCAGTTTCACCACAGACCCCACCTGCATAAAAAAACGCCCCGAAGGGCGTTTCTTTCATTCCGGCATCGCTTACTGCAGCGAAGGCGCTTCGCCGGCTTCCTGCATGCGCTGCATTTCCTGCGCGTACAGGGCGTCGAAGTTGACCGGGGACAGCATCAGCGCCGGGAACGAACCGCGGGTGACCAGGCTGTCCAGGGCTTCGCGAGCGTACGGGAACAGGATGTTCGGGCAGAACGCACCCAGGGTGTGGCTCATCGACGGGGCGTCGAGGTTCTTGATCAGGAAGATGCCGGCCTGCTGGACTTCAGCGATGAAGGCCACTTCCTCACCGTTCTTCACGGTGACCGACAGGGTCAGGACCACTTCGTGGAAGTCGCCTTCCAGGCCTTTCTGCTTGGTGTTCAGGTCCAGGGCAACGCTCGGCTCCCACTGCTGACGGAAGATCGCCGGGCTTTTCGGCGCTTCGAACGACAGGTCACGCACGTAGATGCGCTGCAGGGAGAATTGTGGTGCGTTGTCTTCGGCAGCGCCGTTGTTTTGCTCGGTCATGGCAGATCCTTCCTTGCAGGGTCTTAGAGGGTTTGGAATTTCAGGCGTTGAGCAGGGCGTCGAGCTTGCCGGCGCGCTCCAGCGCATAGAGGTCGTCGCAACCACCGACGTGGGTATTGCCGATCCAGATCTGCGGCACCGAGGTGCGGCCGGCCTTCTGGGCCATGTCCGCGCGCACCTGGGGTTTGCCATCGACCTTGATTTCTTCGAAGGCCACATCTTTGCTCGCCAGCAACTGCTTGGCGCGGATGCAATAAGGGCAGTAGTCGCTGGAGTAGACGATGACCTGGGTCATGTCACTTCACCAGCGGCAGGTTGTCGGCTTTCCAGCTGGACACGCCGCCAGACAGCTTGGCGGCGGTGAAGCCGGCCTTGAGCAGATCGCGGCAGATGGCGCCAGAGTGCTGGCCCATGTTGTCGACGATGATCAGGGTCTTGTTGCCTTTGTGCTTTTCCAGCTCGCCGGTACGGGCAGCGAACTTGTCCTGCGGGATATTGATCGCACCGACGATGTGGCCGGCGGAGAAATCCTTGCTTGGACGGATATCGATCACCAGACCCTTGTCGCCGTTGACCAGCGCGGTCAGCTCGCCGTTGCTCAGGCTGCGGCCACCCTTGCGGGCTTCGTAGACGATCAGCAGAACCAGCAGAACCAGGAAGAGAGCAACCAGCAGGTAGTGATTTGTCGCGAATTCAATCAGATGAGCAACCATCGGAGGGTGTTCCAGGTCATAGAAAATGGCGGCCAGTATACACAGCAGCCATGGGCCGCCAAAGCCCGTCAACGGGGGTTGTTGACAGCAATTCTCATCCCTGTGCTGCAGCCCGTCGCCCCGGCGATACGCGGAATTCGTCACGGCTGACCAATTTGCCCTAAAATGCGGTCCTTTCTCATCTACAACCGTGAGTAGATTTTGATGACGAGCACGCCCAAGCCTTTGGTCCTGATCATCCTGGATGGTTTCGGTCACAGCGAAAGCCCCGAGTACAACGCCATCTATGCCGCCAACACCCCGGTCTACGATCGCCTGCGCGCTACCCAGCCGCACGGACTGATCTCCGGTTCCGGCATGGATGTCGGCCTGCCCGACGGGCAAATGGGCAACTCCGAGGTCGGCCACATGAACCTCGGCGCCGGCCGGGTCGTGTACCAGGACTTCACCCGCGTGACCAAGGCCATTCGCGACGGTGAGTTCTTCGCCAACCCCGTGCTCACCGGCGCGGTGGACAAGGCGGTCGGCGCCGGCAAGGCCGTGCACATCCTCGGCCTGCTCTCCGACGGCGGCGTGCACAGCCACCAGGACCATCTGGTGGCCATGGCCGAACTGGCCGCGCAACGGGGTGCCGAGCGCATCTACCTGCACGCCTTCCTCGACGGTCGCGACACCCCGCCGCGCAGCGCGCAATCCTCCATCGAACTGCTCGACAGCACCTTCGCCAAGCTGGGCAAGGGCCGCATCGCCAGCCTGATCGGCCGCTACTACGCGATGGACCGCGACAACCGCTGGGACCGCGTCAGCGCCGCCTACAACCTGATCGTCGACAGCGTCGCCGAATACAGCGCCGACACCGCCGTGGCCGGCCTGGAAGCAGCCTACGCCCGCGACGAAAGCGACGAATTCGTCAAGGCCACCCGTATCGGCGAAGCCGTGAAGGTCGAGGACGGCGACGCCGTGATCTTCATGAACTTCCGCGCCGACCGCGCCCGCGAGATCTCCCGCGTGTTCGTCGAAGCCGACTTCAACGAATTCCCGCGTGCGCGCCTGCCGAAGCTGGCGGCCTATATCGGCCTGACCCAGTACTCGGCGAAGATCCCGGCACCCGCGGCCTTCGCCCCGTCCAGCCTGCACAACGTGCTCGGCGAATACCTGGCGAACAACGGCAAGACCCAGCTGCGCATCGCCGAGACCGAGAAATACGCCCACGTCACCTTCTTCTTCTCCGGCGGGCGCGAAGAGCCCTTCGAAGGCGAAGAGCGCATCCTGATCCCGTCGCCGAAGGTCGCCACCTACGACCTGCAGCCGGAAATGAGCGCCCCGGAGGTCACCGACCGCATCGTCGAGGCCATCGAGCAGCAGCGCTATGACGTGATCGTGGTCAACTACGCCAACGGCGACATGGTCGGCCATACCGGTGTGTTCGAGGCCGCGGTCAAGGCCGTGGAAGCCCTGGATGGCTGCGTCGGACGCATCGTCGAGGCGCTGGACAAGGTCGGCGGCGAAGCCCTGATCACCGCCGACCACGGCAACGTCGAGCAGATGGAAGACGAATGCACCGGCCAGGCGCACACCGCCCACACCACCGAACCGGTACCGTTCATCTATTACGGCAAGCGTGACCTGAAAGTCCGCGAAGGCGGTGTGCTGGCGGATGTGGCACCGACCATGCTGACGCTGATGGGCATGGAGATTCCGCAGGAGATGACCGGTACCAGCATTCTGGTTGATGCCTGACAGGCTTGCGCGAATGTTGTAGGAGCGTGGCTTGTCGTGTGACGAACCACCGCGAAGGCCCGCAAAGCGGTCCCCGATGGCGGTGAGATCCGGGCCCGCTTTGCGGGCCTTCGCAGGCAAGCCAGCTCCTACAATGGTCATGCATTGGGCCAGAGGCCCCGGATTTCCAGACAAACGCCCTATCAGGGCGTTTTTTTTGCGGTCAGCGGCGGGCATACTAGGCCAGTCTCCATCCCCTGGTTATCGCCATTCCATGCTTCGCGCCCTGATCGTTCTAGCCCTGACCTGCCTGCTCGGCCCGGCCTTCGCCGACGAGCGCGCGCAAACCCAGCAACAACTGGACGCCACGCGCCAGGACATCGCCGAGCTGAAAAAGAAGCTCGGCCAGCTGCAGGAAGAGAAATCCGGCGTGCAGAAGGACCTGCGCGGCACCGAAACCGACATCGGCAAGCTGGAGAAGCAGGTGGAGGACCTGCAGAAAGAACTAAAAAAGAGCGAGGGCGAACTGGAGCGCCTCGACACTGAAAAGAAGAAACTCCAGTCCGCCCGCCTCGAACAGCAACGCCTGATCGCCATCCAGGCCCGCTCCGCATACCAGAACAACGGCCGCGAGGAATACCTCAAGCTGCTGCTCAACCAGCAGAACCCGGAGAAGTTCGCCCGGACCCTGACCTATTACGACTACCTGAGCCAAGCCCGCCTGGCCCAGTTGCGCAGCTTCAACGAAACCCTGCGCCAGCTGGCCAACGTCGAGCATGACATCGCCCAGCAGCAGGCCCAGCTCCTGGTCCAGCAAGGCACCCTCGACGCCCAGCGCCAGGAACTGGAAAAGGTCCGCGCCGAACGCCAGGAGATCCTCGCCAAGGTCAACAGCAACCTGAAGAACAACGACCAGAAGCTCGCCGCCCGCGAACAGGAGCAGGCCGAGCTGGGCAAGGTGCTCAAGACCATCGAGGAAACCCTCGCCCGCCAGGCCCGCGAAGCCGAGGAAGCGCGCCAGCGTGCGTTGCTGGCCGAACAGGAAGCCGAGAAGAAACGCCAGCGCGAGGCCGCCCTCGCCGCCCGCGAAGCACGGGACGACGAACCGAAGAAGCCGGTGAAAACCCCGGGCCCGCTGGTGTCCAGCGACGGCGCGGTGTACGGCGGCGCATTTTCCGCGGCACAGGGAAAACTTCCATGGCCGGTCAATGGTCGATTGTTGGCACGCTTCGGTGAAACCCGTGGCGACGATGCCCGGGCCCGATGGGACGGGGTGATGATCAGTGCATCGGCCGGCAGCCAGGTGCATGCGGTGCACGGCGGACGCGTAGTGTTCGCCGACTGGTTGCGCGGGGCCGGACTTCTGGTCATCCTCGACCACGGTAACGGTTACCTCAGCCTCTACGGTCACAACCAGACCCTGCTCAAGGACGCTGGCGATATCGTCAAGGCCGGTGAAGCGATCTCCACCGTTGGCAACAGCGGTGGCCAGAGCACGCCGGCGCTGTACTTCGCCATCCGCCAGCAGGGCCGGCCGACCGACCCCACGCAGTGGTGCCGCGGCCAAGGATAGGCTTCACCTTTTTTCACGCGCCAGTCACCCGGTGACCGGCGCGAGGCTCCTCACGGGGCTCACACAGGATCAGGAGTTCGTTCGACATGCTGCATTCGCCTCGCCTTACTTCGCTGGCCCTGGCCGTCGCCCTGGTCAGCGGCGCGTCCCTGGCCTTCGCGGCCGAGCCGGTCAAGCCCGCGGCGGCGGTCGCGCCGACCACGGTCAGCGCCAAGGCGCCGCTGCCGCTGGACGAGCTGCGCACCTTCGCCGAGGTGCTGGACAGGGTCAAGGCGGCCTATGTCGAGCCGGTGGATGACAAGACCCTGCTGGAAAACGCCATCAAGGGCATGCTCAGCAACCTCGATCCGCACTCCGCCTACCTCGGCCCCGAGGACTTCCAGGAGCTGCAGGAAAGCACCAGCGGCGAATTCGGCGGTCTCGGCATCGAGGTCGGCATGGAGGACGGCTTCGTCAAGGTGGTCTCGCCGATCGACGACACCCCGGCCTCCCGCGCCGGCATCGAGGCCGGCGACCTGATCGTCAAGATCAACGGCGCGCCGACCCGCGGCCAGACCATGACCGAAGCCGTGGACAAGATGCGCGGCAAGATCGGCGAGAAGATCACCCTGACCCTGGTCCGCGACGGCGGCACGCCGTTCGACGTGACCCTGGCCCGCGCGGTGATCCAGGTGAAGAGCGTGAAGAGCCAGTTGCTGGAGTCCGGCTACGGCTACGTCCGCATCACCCAGTTCCAGGTCAAGACCGGCGAGGAAGTCGGCAAGGCCCTGGCGAAACTGCGCAAGGACAACAACGGCAAGCTGCGCGGCCTGGTCCTCGACCTGCGCAACAACCCCGGCGGCGTGCTGCAGTCGGCCGTGGAAGTGGCCGACCACTTCCTGACCAAGGGCCTGATCGTCTACACCAAGGGCCGCATCGCCAACTCCGAACTGCGCTTCTCCGCCGATCCGGCCGACGCCAGCGAGGGTGTGCCGCTGGTGGTGCTGATCAACGGCGGCAGCGCCTCGGCCGCGGAAATCGTCGCCGGCGCCCTGCAGGACCAGAAACGCGGCGTGCTGATGGGCACCGACAGCTTCGGCAAGGGCTCGGTGCAGACCGTGCTGCCACTGAACAACGACCGCGCGCTGAAGATCACCACCGCGCTGTACTACACCCCCAACGGTCGTTCGATCCAGGCCCAGGGCATCGTCCCCGACATCGAGGTCAGCCGGGCCAAGATCACCCGCGAGCAGGACACCGAGAACTTCAAGGAAGCCGACCTGCAGGGCCATCTCGGCAACGGCAACGGTGGCGCCGACCGGCCATCCAGCAGCAAGGCCAGCGGCACGAGCAAGAAGGAGCGTCCGCAGGACGACGACTTCCAGCTCAGCCAGGCCCTCAGCCTGCTCAAGGGTCTGAGCATCACCCGCGACAAGTGATGCGCGCGTTCTGCCTCGCCCTGCTCTGCCTGCTGGCCGGTGCCGTTCACGCGGCACCGGCCACGACGCAAAAGGCCTACCTCAGCATCATCATCGACGACCTTGGCCAGAGCCCGGCCAAGGATTCGCGCACCCTCGCCCTGCCCGGCCCGGTCACCATGGCGATCATGCCGGACACACCCCATGCCACCGACTTCGCCCGCCAGGCGCACAAGGCCGGGCGCACGGTGATCCTGCACATGCCGATGGACCCGGCCACCGGCCCTTACGCCTGGCACCCGGACCTGGCACCGACGGAGCTGGAGCGGCGCCTGGATGCGGCGTTGGCCAAGGTCCCCTACGCCGCCGGCGTGAACAACCACATGGGCAGCCGCATGACCGCGCAGCCGGAGGCCATGGCCTGGCTGATGGGCGAACTGCAGCGTCGCGAGCTGTTCTTCGTCGACAGCCGCACCAGCGCCGCCACCGTCGCGGCGGCCAAGGCCCAGGCCATTGGCCTGGCCAGTGTGTCGCGGGATGTCTTCCTCGATGACGTGCGCACGCCCGAGGCGATTGCCGGGCAACTGCGCCTGGCCGTGGAGCTGGCCCGCAAGCAAGGCACCGCGGTGGCGATCGGGCACCCTTATGCCCAGACCCTGGACGTGCTGGAGCGCGAATTGCCGCGGCTCAAGGCCCAGGGTGTCGAGTTGATCGAACTGCATCAGATGATCGGCGAGCGCAGCAATCGCGCCATGCCCGCCCACGGCAAGGGCGGGATCTACAGGTAGCGGGCGAAGGTGGCGTCGACGAAGCCGTCTTCGCGCATCTGCTCCAGGCAGGCCTGCAGCTTGTTCACCACCTCGTCCGGCACGCTCTTGTTCAGCGCCAGGTACAACTGGGTGCCGTTGAAGCGCAGCACGGTCTTGAACGCGGTCATGCCGATCTGCCGCGCCAGGTAGCGGCCGGCGGGGTCGCCGGTGGCCCAGAGGTCGATCTCGCCGCTGGACAGTTTCTTCGCGTTGTCCTGGTCACGCAGGACCAGGACCGGCTTCAGGCCGCTCTTCTGCAGGCTTTCGGCGATGGCGTCGCCCTTGTAGGCACCGATGCGCAGGCCCTTGGCCTGTTCCAGGTTGTCCAGCTGCAGCGTGCTGCCGGCGCGGGCCAGCAGTACCCAGTCGTCCGGGCCCAGCGGACCGACCCATTTGAACAGCGGCTCGCGGTCCGCCTGGCGGGCGAGGACGAAAACGCCGTGGTTCGGCGTGTCCTTGGCCTGCTGGTAGACACGGGTCCAGGGGAAACGCAGGGTCATGCTGTAGGGGATGTCGGCGCGGCGGAACATCTCGCGCACCAGATCGGCGGCGATGCCCTGGATTTCAGGCTCGCGGGCGAAGCTCTTGCCGTCGCTGGACATGTTGTACGGCGGGAAGTTTTCGGTGAGCAGGACCAGGGGTTCGCTGGCCTGGGTTGTGGCAGAGAAGGAGAGCAGCAGGAATAGCGCCAGGCGGGTGAGCATAGGTTGAACCCTGAGATTTGGGGCTGCTTTGCAGCCCTTCGCAGGCAAGCCAGCTCCTACAAGAAGCGGGCACCACCGATCACCCGTAGGAGCGTGGCTTGCCCGCGAAAGGACCGCAACGCGGTCCCATTCAAATGTCAGCGAACGACAATCCCACGCTGCGCCATATAGGCCTTCGCCTCGGGCACCGTGTACTCGCCGAAGTGGAAGATGCTCGCCGCCAGCACCGCGCTGGCGTGGCCTTCGAGAATGCCGTCGGCCAGGTGCTGCAGGTTGCCCACGCCACCGGAGGCGATCACCGGAATGCCCAGGGCATCGCTGATGGCCCGGGTCACGCCGAGGTCGAAGCCGCTCTTCATGCCATCCTGGTCCATGCTGGTCAGGAGGATTTCGCCGGCGCCCAGGCCTTCCATCTTCTTCGCCCACTCCACCGCATCCAGCCCGGTAGGCTTGCGCCCGCCGTGGGTGAAGATCTCCCAGCGCGGGGTTTCGCCCGGGCCGGAAACCTTTTTCGCGTCGATGGCGACGACGATGCACTGCGAACCGAAATGCGCCGCCGCTTCGCCGACGAACTCCGGATTGAACACCGCCGCGGTGTTGATCGAGACCTTGTCGGCCCCGGCGTTGAGCAGGTTGCGGATGTCCTGCACGGTACGCACGCCACCGCCCACGGTCAGCGGGATGAACACCTGACTGGCCATGCGCTCGACGGTATGCAGGGTGGTGTCACGGCCATCGACGCTGGCGGTGATGTCGAGGAAGGTGATCTCGTCGGCACCCTGCTCGTCGTAGCGACGGGCGATTTCCACCGGATCGCCGGCATCGCGGATGTTCTCGAACTTGACGCCCTTGACGACCCGGCCGTTGTCCACGTCCAGGCAAGGGATGATGCGTTTGGCCAGGGCCATGGCGTTCTCCTCAGCCTTTGTAGCTGTCGCAGAAGGCTTGCGCCTCGGCGACATCCAGGGTGCCTTCGTAGATCGCGCGACCGGTGATGGCGCCGATGATGCCCGGGGCCTTCGCGTCCAGCAGGGCCTTGATGTCGCCCAGGTTGTGGATGCCGCCGGAGGCGATCACCGGGATCTTCGTGGCTTCGGCCAGGGCCTTGGTGAAGGGCACGTTGCAGCCCTGCATCATGCCGTCCTTGGCGATGTCGGTGTAGACGATCGCCGAGACGCCATCGGCCTCGAAACGCTTGGCCAGGTCGATGACCTGCACCGAGCTGACCTCGGCCCAGCCGTCGGTGGCGACGAAGCCGTCCTTGGCGTCCAGGCCGACGATGACCTTGCCCGGGAAGGCGCGGCAGGCTTCGGCGACGAACTCGGGCTGCTTGACCGCCTTGGTGCCGATGATCACGTAGCTGACGCCGGCCTTGACGTAGTGCTCGATGGTTTCCAGCGAGCGGATGCCGCCGCCGATCTGGATCGGCAGGTTCGGATAGCGCTTGGCGATCGCGGTGACCACTTCACCGTTGACCGGCTGGCCTTCGAAGGCGCCGTTGAGGTCGACCAGATGCAGACGGCGGCAGCCCCCTTCCACCCATTTGGCGGCCATGCTCACCGGGTCGTCGGAGAACACGGTGGAATCTTCCATGCGGCCTTGGCGCAGACGTACGCAGGCACCGTCCTTGAGATCGATAGCGGGGATAATCAGCATCTGGAAAACCTGTCTATTCGGTAAACAGTGATGCCCGGGAAGTCAGTTCTTCTCGAGCGCCCACAGGTCGCTCTCGATGCTCTCGAAGCGCTCCTTGAGCTGCGCCTGAACATCGAAGATCGCCCTGTTGTAGTAGTGCGGTGCGATTTCTTTGCCGATCAGTTCCAGGACCTCGGCCACCTCGAACGACCCCAACTGCAGCTCGAAACGGTCTTCGAGGAAGCGCTTGAGGGTGTCCAGCGCCTCACGCTCCTGTTCGGAGCTGAGGGTCATGACCGGGGTCTTGTTCCTGGAGCGGCTCATTACCAGCGGCCATCCCAGGCGGCGAAGTTCTGCAGCAGCTGCAGGCCGTGGGTGTGGCTCTTCTCCGGGTGGAACTGGGTGGCGAAGCGCGAGCCTTCGGCCAGTACCGCGGCGAAATCGACGCCGTAGTGACCGCGACCGACCACCTGGGACGGCTTGCCGGACTCGATGTAGTAGCTGTGCACGAAGTAGAAGCGCGCGCGGTCCGGGATGTCGTGCCAGAGCGGGTGATCGACCACCTGGCTGACTTCGTTCCAGCCCATGTGCGGCACTTTCAGGTGCTCGCCATCCTCATGCAGGTCCTTGCCGAAGAAGCGCACCTTGCCGGGGAACAGGCCGATGCCGTCGACACCGTCGTTCTCCTCGCTGTGATCGAGCAGCGCCTGCATGCCGACGCAGATGCCGAGGAACGGCCGGTCCTGGCTGACCTCGCGGACCAGGGCGTCGAAGCCCAGGCGGCGGATCTCGGCCATGCAGTCGCGCATCGCACCGACACCGGGGAACACCACGCGATCAGCTTCGCGGATCACGCTGGCATCGCTGGTGATCAGCACCTTGCCGGCCCCCACGTGCTCCAGGGCCTTGGCCACGGAGTGCAGGTTGCCCATGCCATAGTCGATAACGGCGACGGTCTGCATTACAGGCATCCCTTGGTCGACGGCATCTGCCCGGCCATGCGCTCGTCCAGCTCGATGGCCATGCGCAGCGCGCGGCCGAAGGCCTTGAACACGGTTTCGATCTGGTGGTGGGTGTTGTGCCCGCGCAGGTTGTCGATGTGCAGGGTGACGTTGGCGTGGTTGACGAAGCCCTGGAAGAACTCCTGGAACAGGTCGACGTCGAAGCCGCCCACGCTGGCGCGGGTGTACGGCACATGCATCTGCAGGCCGGGACGACCGGAGAAGTCGATCACCACGCGCGACAGCGCTTCGTCCAGCGGCACGTAGGCATGGCCGTAGCGGCGGATGCCTTTCTTGTCGCCGATGGCCTGGTTGAAGGCCTGGCCGAGGGTGATACCGACGTCCTCGACGGTATGGTGATCGTCGATATGCAGGTCGCCCTTGCACTCGATGTCCAGGTCGATCAGCCCGTGACGGGCGATCTGATCCAGCATGTGCTCAAGGAAAGGCACGCCGATATCGAATCGGGCCTTGCCAGTGCCATCCAGGTTGATCGAGGCCTTGATCTGGGTTTCCAGGGTATTGCGCTCGACGGATGCCTTACGTTCGACCATCACCAGCTCCGCAAAATCATTGGGCGAAAAAGGCGGTCATTATAGGCCGAGAACGTCGCATCTTGAAACGAAGATGACATATGGCGATCAGGTCTTGCCGGCAAAGAATCTCGAACGGGCTTTACCCGCGAAAATCCCGTAGGAGCGTGGCTTGCCCGCGAAGGACCGCGCAGCGGTCCCAAAACGGTATCAACCGGATCGGGCCTGCCTTGCAGGCCTTCGCGGGCAAGCCACGCTCCTACGAAAAGCGGGCGCTACCGCGCCCGAGCAACGGGTCTACTGGAACAACACCGCCGTCTTCTGCAGCGTCACCCACACCCCCCACGCCAGCGGAATGCCCACCGCCAGCCAGGCGGCGATCACCAGCGGCTTGCTCGCCGGCGCGGCCGACCACTCCAGCACGGTGCTGCTGTCGGCGCCCTTGTCATGGCCCAGCGCCTGCTCCGCGGCCAGTTCGGCATCGGTCATGAAGTGCTTGTCGGCCACCGGACGCACCAGGGCGTTGCAGATGAAACCCAGCACCAGCAGACCGGCGAGGATGTACAGGGTGATGTCGTAGGCTGCGGCCCGCTCCACGCCAATCTTCAACTGGTACTCGCGCAGGTAGTTGACCAGCACCGGCCCGAGCACACCCGCCGCGGCCCAGGCGGTCAGCAGGCGGCCATGGATGGCACCGACCATCTGCGTACCGAACAGGTCGGCCAGGTACGCCGGCACCGTGGCGAAACCACCGCCATACATCGACAGGATGATGCAGAACGCCGCGACGAACAGGGCGATGTTGCCCAGGTGACCCATGTTCGGCACCAGCGAATACAGGGCAAAGCCCAGCGCGAAGAAGGCGAAGTAGGTGTTCTTGCGCCCGATGTAGTCGGAGAACGAGGCCCAGAAGAACCGCCCGCCGATGTTGAACAGGCTGAGCAGGCCGGTGAAGCCGGCGGCGATCACTGCGATCTGGCCGAGTTGCGCGGCGTCCAGCTCACTGAAGGTCAGGTTGTTGCCCAGCAGCTTGCCGGCGAAGACCTCCTGCAGCAGCGGCGAGGCCATGCCGAGGATGCCGATGCCGGCCGAGACGTTGAGGCACAGCACCAGCCAGATCAGGGCGAACTGCGGGGTCTTCCAGGCCACGCTGACATGCACATGGCGGTGGGTGATCATCGCGTTGCTGGCCTTCTTCGCCGGGGCGATCCAGCCTTCCGGCTTCCAGCCGGTGGGCGGCACGCGGTAGGCCAGGGCGCCACCGATCATGAACACGAAGTAGATCGCCGCCATCACCACGAAGCTCTGCCACACGCCGACGCCTTCAGGGCTGGCGAAGTGGTTCATCAGTGCCGCCGCCAGCGGCGCACCGACCATCGCGCCGCCGCCGAAGCCCATGATCGCCATGCCGGTGGCCATGCCGCGCTTGTCCGGGAACCACTTGATCAGGGTCGAGACCGGCGAGATGTAGCCCAGGCCCAGACCGATACCACCGATCACCCCCGAACCGAGCCACATCAGCCAGATCTGGTGGGTGTACACGCCCAGCGCGGAAATCAGCAGACCGCCGCACCAGCACAGCGCCGAGACCACACCGGCCTTGCGCGGCCCGGCGTGCTCCAGCCAGCCACCCCAGATCGCCGCCGAGCAGCCGAGGAAGATGAAGAACAGGGTGTAGATCCAGCCCAGCATCGAGATCGGCCAGTCGCAGCTGGACGAGAAGACCTGGGCGAAGAACCCGATGTCCGCCGAACAGGCGACCGGCGCGCTGATGCCGATGGCCTTGGACAGCGGCAGCCAGAACACCGAGAAGCCGTAGGCCATGCCGATGCACAGGTGGATGGCCAGGGCGGCCGGTGGAACCAGCCAGCGGTTGAACCCGCTGCGAGCGACGATGCGCTCCTTGGAGAGGAAGCCCGGCGTGCTGTCGACGGCTCCCGCGGTGATGCTGCTCATTATTGTTGCCCTCGTAGATAGGTAGGGTTCCCCTGTCGAACCGGACACCCATCGACTTTGGCGCACGCAGGCAGCGAGTCGTTCTTTTGCAGGCAGCCGGCCCTGTCGCGACAAACCGTCGCAGCAAGACCCGGGAACCGGGCAAGAGTAGCACTTAGCTTGCTAACAGAAGTCAAACTGATATCGCAGAATTGCACGCAACTGAGACCCTCTTCGCGGAACTGTCGCTCGATGCAGGGTCGAAATGGCCAACTGCTGATGCCTTGGCGTACAGGGTGGCGCTACCCGATCCGACAGGCTTTATCCATTTCCCCCACACCCAGGACTAATCGCAGTCGCCAAGGTCGCAAGGCTATACTCTGCGGCTGAATTTTCAGACATCGGACTACAAGGACTCGCCCATGAAAGCGTTTGGCAAAATCCTGGGACTGGTGGTTCTCGGGCTGTTGCTGATCGTCGTGGCAGGAGGCTTCGCCCTCACCCACCTCTTCGATCCCAACGACTACAAAGACGAGATCCGCCAACTGGCTCGCGACAAGGCTCATATCGAGCTGACCCTCAACGGCGACATCGGCTGGAGCCTGTTCCCCTGGCTCGGCCTGGAGCTGCACGAAGCGAGCATTGCCACGCTGAACAAGCCCACCGAACCGTTCGCCGACCTGCAGATGCTCGGCCTGTCGGTGCGCGTGCTGCCGCTGCTGCGCCGCGAAGTGCAGATGAGCGACGTGCGCGTGGAAGGGCTGAACCTGACCCTCAGCCGTGACGAAAACGGCCACGGCAACTGGGAAGATATCGGCAAGCCACTGCCGGCCAGCACCCCGGCGGCCAGCGGCGAAACCGCGCCCGCCACGCCACCCGCCACGCCGAGCGAAAGCAAACCGGCGGCCGGCGAGCGTCCGCTGAAACTGGACATCGACAGCCTCACCGTCAACAACGCCCGCGTGCAGTACAACGACGCGCGCAGCGGCCAGAGCTTCAGCGCCGAAAGCATCCAGCTGAGCACCGAGGCCGTGCATGACGGCGTCAACATCCCGCTGAAACTCACCGCCTTCCTCAGTTCCGGCCAACCGGTACTGCGCGCACGCATCGAGCTCAACGGCGAGGCCCGCTTCGACCGCGCGCTGCGCCGCTACCAGCTGGAAGACATGAAGCTCAGCGGCGAGCTCTCCGGCGAGCCGCTGCAGCAGAAGAGCATGACCTTTTCCGCCCAGGGCCAGTTGCTCGCCGACCTGGCCGCCAACGTCGCCGAGTGGAACGGCCTGAAGCTCTCCGCCAACCAGTTGCGCGCCCTCGGCGAGCTGCATGTGCGCGACCTGAACAGCGAGCCGAAACTCACCGGCGGCATTTCCATCGCCCAGTTCGACCTGCGCAAGTTCCTCGACAGCGTCGGCGTCGCCCTGCCGGCGATGAACGACCCGAGCACCCTGACCAACGTCGAACTGGTCGGCCGCCTGGAAGGCACGAAAACCAGCCTGGCCCTGGAAGACCTGGCCCTGAAGCTCGACGCCAGCACCTTCACCGGCCGCCTCGCGGTGGAGGACTTCGCCAGGCAGGCCCTGCGCATCCAGCTGAAGAACGACAAGTTCGACGCCGACCGCTACCTGCTGGCGAAAAGCGAAGCCGCGGCCAGCGCCAGCGCCGCGCGCCAGGCCGAGGTCAAGAGCAACGAGAGCAGCGCCCTCTCCGGCCCAAGCACTTCGCCGCTGCCGGAGGCGCCGACCCAGGTCGCCTGGAGCAGCGACAAGCTGCTGCCGGTGGATCGCCTGCGCGCCCTCGACCTGCAGGCCGACCTGAGCTTCGGCATGCTGACCCTGGACAAGTTGCCGATCCGGAATGCCGAGCTCAAAGCCAGCGGCCAGGGTGGCCTGATCACCCTCCAGGCCCTGCGCGGCGGGCTGTACAACGGCAGCTTCGACACCCGCGGCACCCTCGACGTGCGTCCGGACATCCCGCAGATCGGTATCACCGGCAAGATCGACCGGGTGCCGGTGGAACACTTCATCAAGCACGATGGCGATACCCCGCCGCTCAAGGGCCTGCTCACCCTGAACAGCGACCTGACCGCCAGCGGCAACAGCCAGAAAGCCCTGATCGACACGCTCAACGGCAACGCCAGCTTCGTCATCAACGACGGCGTGCTGATCAACGCCAACCTCGAACAGCAACTGTGCCAGGGCATCGCCACCCTCAACCGCAAGACCCTGAGCGGCGAGCCGCGCGGCAAGGACACCCCGTTCCAGGAACTGAAAGGCAGCCTGGTACTGCGCAACGGCGTGGCCAGCAACCCGGACCTGAAGGTGCGCATCCCCGGCCTCACCGTCAACGGTAACGGCGACATCGACCTGCGCGTGCTGGGCATGGACTACCGCGTCGGGGTCATCGTCGAAGGCGACAAGCGCGACATGCCGGACCCGGCCTGCCAGGTCAACGAGCGCTTTGCCGGCCTGGAATTCCCGCTGCGCTGCCGTGGCCCGCTGGAGCTGGGCGCGCGGGCCTGCCGGGTCGACCAGGAAGGCGTCGGCAAGCTGGCCGGCCAGGCGCTGGGCAACCGCATCAACGAAAAACTCAATGAAAAACTCGACGAAAAGCTCGGTGACAAGGTCAGTCCCGAGCTCAAAGACGCACTGAAGGGCCTGTTCAAACGATGACCCCCGAGCAGTTTTCCACCGCGGTCCTCGACTGGTTCGACCGCCACGGCCGCCACGACCTGCCCTGGCAACAGGGCATCACCCCGTACCGGGTGTGGGTCTCCGAGATCATGCTGCAGCAGACCCAGGTCAGCACCGTGCTCAACTACTTCAGCCGCTTCATGGACGCCCTGCCGGACGTCCAGGCGCTGGCCGCGGCGCCGGAAGACGAAGTGCTGCACCTGTGGACCGGACTCGGCTACTACACCCGCGCGCGCAACCTGCAGAAGACCGCGAGGATCGTCGTCGAGCAGTACGGCGGCGAGTTTCCCCGCGACGTGGAGAAACTCACCGAACTGCCCGGCATCGGCCTGTCCACCGCCGGCGCGATCGCCAGCATCAGCATGGGCCTGCGCGCGCCGATCCTCGACGGCAACGTCAAGCGCGTGCTGGCCCGCTATACCGCGCAGGAGGGTTATCCCGGCGAGCCGAAGGTGGCGAAGGCGCTGTGGGCCAATGCCGAGCGTTTCACCCCGCATGCCCGGGTCAACCACTACACCCAGGCGATGATGGACCTCGGGGCCACCCTCTGCACCCGCAGCAAGCCCAGTTGCCTGCTGTGCCCGCTGGAGCGTGGCTGCGAGGCGCACATGCTCGGCCAGGAGATCCGCTACCCGCTGCCCAAGCCGCGCAAGGAACTGCCACGCAAGCGCACGCTGATGCCGCTGCTGGCCAACGACGAAGGCGCCATCCTGCTTTACCGGCGGCCGTCCAGCGGACTCTGGGGCGGCTTGTGGAGCCTGCCGGAACTGGATGACCTGGACGATCTGCAGCACCTCGCCGAACAGCACCAGTTGCACATCGAAAGCCGTCACGAGCTCAGTGGCCTGACCCACACCTTCAGCCATTTCCAGCTGGCCATCGAGCCGTGGCTGGTACGCGTCGGCCAGCAGGGCGATCGCGTGGCCGAGGCCGACTGGCTCTGGTATAACCTCGCCACCCCGCCGCGCCTGGGGCTCGCCGCCCCGGTCAAGAAGCTGCTCAAGCGCGCGGCCGACGTATTGACTGCAGGAGAGTCGCGATGACCCGCACCGTTATGTGCCGCAAGTACAAAGAAGAGCTGCCAGGCCTGGAGCGCCCACCGTATCCGGGCCCCAAGGGCCTGGACATCTACGAACACATCTCGCAGAAGGCCTGGGCCGACTGGCAGAAGGAGCAGACCATGCTCATCAACGAAAAGCGCCTGAACATGATGAACGCCGAGGACCGCAAGTTCATCCAGGGCGAGATGGACAAGTTCTTCTCCGGCGAGGCATTCGAGAAGGCCGAAGGCTACGTTCCGCCCAGCGAATGACCCCCTGGGAACGTAAGCGTCGGTATTAATTAAAAAAATTTTGAAATTGTTGTTGACGCAAACCTGAAAAACCCTTTTAATGCGCCCCGTTGCCCAGATAGCTCAGTCGGTAGAGCAGAGGATTGAAAATCCTCGTGTCGGCGGTTCGATTCCGTCTCTGGGCACCAAATACCGAGAAACCCCAAGGAACCCTGTGTCCTTGGGGTTTTTTCTTGCCTGCGATTTCAGAGTGCATGAACCACTTCTGGACCGTTGCGTGGGGCGGGTGGTCGCCAGCCCTCCAGAGTCGTTCCGGACATCTCGGCACCGAACCTCAAAAGGCGCCTCTCGCTGCCACTCCAGCGCATGCATTCCAGAGCAAAGAATCTCCTTCTCCCTTGTGCGAGCATGGCAACGTCAGCAAGTCGAACGGACACGCCATAGCTCACGGAGAGCCTGATGCGAATCCATCAAGTCGAGCTCAAGAGTTTTCGTCTTCCAGCTGACGTCAACCTGGCGCTGGCAGCGCAAACATCCGCAGCCACCTGTGACGCAGTGAGAATGATCAAGCCACATACTGACTTACGGCCACCCCAGCGACTCGCATCCGCACGAAGAAGCTATCTATTTTCATGAGCGCTTTTAACCGTCGCGTAGAGATTGCCTACGAAGTCTACGTATCGTTGCGGGAAATCATTCTTTCTCATGTAGTCGATCGCATTTTTATAGAGAGCGGCATAATAGCCATCCGACCGATCCATTTGCTCAGGCGTTGGAGTAACTCCCGATGTGAAGCCGCTCTTTTGCCCAATAATTTCATGCTGCTGCTTCATCTTGATGATCACGTTGGCAATAAAAGACTCAGCATAATACGCCTCTGCAGGAGGCAGATATTTGTGCGCATCCTTGACAAACTCATCAGTCGATTCAAATCGGGCCAACCCCTCACAGCAATACTCCCTTCTGTAACCGTAATACAACCGCTCCATAGCGTCCATCCAGGCGGAATAAAACTCTTCGGAGGTGGGTTTTCGCTCCAATCTGACTTGATTCATGTAAATCAACTGACAGGTTTCAAAACAGGTACTTTCAGAAGGAGCCCAACTGGCCGTAGCCGCCTGATTCATGTTCCTTTTCTTGAGCGCGTACAGGAAAAACAGGGATTTGGCGTGGGCGCGCTGATTAAAGAACATCTTCGGAAGTAGCTCTTCGGCTTTCAGGCAAAAAGAATCTGCTCCGCTCGTTCCCTTGACACAGTGTTCCTGATATTCGCTTTCGACTCTTTGGGTGACGGCATCAAGGTCCGGTGCACCTTCCTTGGGTACGCCGGTACGCTCTAGCTCAGCACGCTTCGCATCCCAGTATTCCCAGCCCTGATCTGTTGCGCAGCCATGTATCAACAGTGTTAAGGAAATGAAACAGATAAAGGCGATTGGCTTTTTCACAGAGCCCCCTACTGATGATGATTTACCAATTAACGCCAGTAAATCGAGCCTCTGACACTTGGCTGAGCTAATGTTCAGGTTAGTCCAGCATTATCGACGCTGCAAAAAACATGAACGCCCGACGTTCATGAATGATGATTGGAGGATTAAATGAAATCGCTTCTCGTTCTTGTACTTGCCTTTGCAGGTACACCTATTGCTTTAGCCGATAGCTGTCCAGATGTTTTAAATACGGCAAGTGGATCCGTTGATCTACGAAGCTTCATCAATACCTATGGCGCGAACGCATTGGCCAACGCTCAATTAGGCCTGGATCAAAGTCGTGCGCAAGATTGCTCAAGCGTATTGAACTCTGAAGAGTGCGAGGCGACTGTTGAGCTGGCAGCATTGATGGTTAGCACGCTGCAGAGCTGTTTGAGCAAGGTGATAACCGAGTCCATATCCAAGCCTTCGCCCCCCAGTAATCCTCCCGAAAAAAAGAGTAAATCCATCGATAAAGTCGCTGCCGATGCCGCCAATGATCCTGCAAGCAACCCGTGGGCCTCGGAAGGGAATAACTCAAAAGCCAAGTCACCAAACAACGAAAAGGTGAATATTGAAGCCCAGGGCTGCCCCTATGTAATACAGGACATTCCAGGAGCCTTTCACTCGCCAAAAACTTATATTTGCTATCAGGGTCGAACCCAGAAGTGTGATATCAGCGGAAAAAAAAATGGAACCGTGACTTACGGATGGCGAGTTACCAACCAGTCGGACTGCATACACCCCGAGGGCTGGATTGATGTTGTAACGGTAGAGTCGAATGCGGCCTTTGCTCGGAAGCAGACCAAGGTACATGAAGATGAATAACGCGAGTCCATGTCGCCAGAGCAGATCTACCTGATTGATGACTCCACCGAAAACGTCCGGACAGCAAGAAGCTTCGGATGGAAAGCTGTTGAATGGCGCAAAGGCTCGAAGCTTGCAATTGAGATGAGTCGACTCACGGCCGAAAACTAATGCCGGATTCAGGTTTTTTGTTCGTGCGCGAAAAACCACCCGCGCATTGATCGATATCAATACGCCATCACTCGATCTATGTAAGTTGTGGGTTGGACATTCGAAGGAACAGAAGGCCCGATCCCATGAGTGAAGAAACCCCCGTCCTGCCGCTCCCAGAGCCCGGGGTAAGCACGCACCACGTCACACCCCACAAGCCCGCCACCCCGCGCCCGCCACGCCGCTCACGCAAGCCTTCGCCGATCGTCGAGACCGATATCGAGCCGAACAGCCCGGCCGCCCTCGAAATCGCCCATGCACCGCATGGCACCGACGAAGACAGCGCGTCGGCGCAGTTGCCGCACAGTTATCCGTACAGCACGCGCATGCGCCGCGCCGAGTACGACAAGGCCAAGCACGCGCTGCAGATCGAACTGCTGAAGGTGCAGAACTGGGTCAAGGAAACCGGCCAGCGCGTGGTCATCCTGTTCGAAGGCCGGGATGCCGCGGGCAAGGGCGGCACCATCAAGCGCTTCATGGAGCACCTGAACCCGCGCGGCGCGCGGATCGTCGCCCTGGAAAAACCGTCCGAGCAGGAAAAGGGCCAGTGGTATTTCCAGCGCTACATCCAGCACCTGCCGACCGCGGGCGAGATGGTCTTCTTCGACCGCTCCTGGTACAACCGCGCCGGCGTCGAGCGGGTCATGGACTTCTGCACGCCGCTGCAGTACCTGGAGTTCATGCGCCAGGCCCCGGAGCTGGAGCGCATGCTGTGCAACAGCGGCATCCTGCTGTTCAAGTACTGGTTCTCGGTGAACCGCGAGGAACAACTGCGCCGCTTCATCTCGCGCCGTGACGACCCGCTCAAGCACTGGAAGCTGTCGCCCATCGACATCAAGTCGCTGGACAAGTGGGGCGAGTACACCGCGGCCAAGGAAGCCATGTTCTTCCACACCGACACCGCCGATGCGCCATGGACCGTGATCAAGTCGGACGACAAGAAGCGCGCGCGGCTCAACTGCATCCGCCACTTCCTGCACTCGCTGGATTACCCGGGCAAGGACTTCCGCGTCGCCCACGAACCCGACCCGCTGCTGGTGGGCCGTGCTTCGCGTGAGATCGAGGAAGACCGTCGCGACGAGGAAGACGTGCAACTGCAGAGCCGGGTCAGCTCCCTGGTGCTGCCGCGCTGAAGCCTGCAGTGCGCCCGGCATGCCGGGCGCCGCTGCCTGCGGTCCGTTAATCCCCTCGCCGGCTTGGGTTTCCCGGTCAACTGCGCTTCAATACGCGCCATTTGACTGACTTCGCACAAGGGAATCCCCATGGCCTCGAACACCAAACAACAGAAACGCGCCAAACGCGCCGCCACCAAGGCCCGCGAGAACCGCATGGTGCGCAGCGGCCAGGCAGTCAAGGGCGGTGGCGAAGCCTCCAGTGCCAGTGTCCAGCAGGTATTCGACAAGGCGATGAGTTCGAACAGCTACGCCGGGCTGTTCGACAAGATGAAGAAAGCCCAGGAGACCAGCCTGGAAGCGATGATCGCCGTGTTCATGGTCGACCCGCTGCTGACCCTGGTGCTCAAGGGCCACAAGGAAGAGCACGCGACCGACTACATCTGCATGGTCTTCTGCGCCTACCGCAAATGGCTGGACGGCACCGAGGAAGCCGAGGCCATGGCCTGGCTGGAGAGCGAGGAGTTCCAGGACGCCTATGTGGCGGCGTCGGAGCTGGTGTCGAAGCAGAAGAAGTTTGCCTGACCCACGCAGAGCCGCGCTCCTGCAACGGACGTTCTCGTGCCAATGAAAAAGGTCGCGATCCAGTCGCGGCCTTTTTGCATTTCCAGCTCGATCAGTTATCCAGCACCAACCGCCCAGCCTTCTCCGCCTTGCGCTTGCGCGCCACCAGCAGACCGGCGGCCACCACGGCAATGCTCAGCAGCCCGGTGGAAATCACCTCGGCACGATGGTCCGGACGCACCAGCATCAGGGTCAGCACAGCAATGATGAAGAAGATGGTGGCCCAGGTCAGCACCGGGAATGCCCACATCTTGAACGCGATCTTCTCGCCACGGGCCATGCGCTGACGACGCATGCGCAGTTGCGACACGGCGATCACCAGGTACACCAGCAAGGCAATGGCGCCCGAACTGGCCAGCAGGAACTCGAACACCTGCGCCGGCGCCACATAGTTGGCGAACACCGTGAGGAACGCCGCCGCGGTGGACAGCAGCACCGCCCAGTGCGGCGTGCCGCTGGCGTTGGTGCGCTGGGCGAGCGCCGGGGCATCGCCGCGCTTGCTCAGGGAGAACAGCATGCGCGACGAGGTGTACAGCGCCGAGTTCAGGCAACTGGTCACGGCGATCAGCACGACGATGTCGACGATCAGCTTGGCATGCGGGATGCCCATCAGTTGCAGCACGGTCTGGTACGAACCGACTTCCGCCAGCTCGCCGGCATTCCACGGCACCAGGGCGACGACGATGAAGATCGAGACGAGATAGAACAGGAAGATCCGCCAGATCACCGAGTTGGTCGCCTTGCTGATCTGCCGGCCCGGATCCTTCGACTCGGCGGCGGCGATGGTGACGATTTCGGTCCCCATGAACGAGAACATGGTGGTCAGCATGGCGCCCAGCACCGCGCCGAGGCCGTTGGGCATGAAGCCCTGGGTGTCGAACAGATGGCTGACACCGCTGACCTGGCTGTTCGGCATGAAACCGAAGATCGCCGCCAGGCCGAGAATGATGAAGCCGATGATCGCCACCACCTTGAGCAGGGCGAACCAGAATTCGAACTCACCGTAGTTCTTCACGCTGAACAGGTTGGTCGCGGTCAGCAGCAGGGTGATGACCAGGGTGAACACCCAGATCGCCACATCGGGGAACCAGGCATGCAGGATGGTCGCGGCGGCATTGGCCTCCAGTGGGATGACCAGCACCCAGAACCACCAGTACAGCCAGCCGATGGTGAAACCGGCCCAGTGCCCGATGGCACGGTCGGCGTAGGTGGAGAAGGAACCGGTGTCCGGCGAGGCCACGGCCATTTCGCCGAGCATGCGCATCACCAGTACCACCAGCGTGCCCGCCGCGGCGTAGGCCAGCAGCACGGCCGGACCGGCGGCGGCGATGGCATGGCCGGAGCCGACGAACAGACCGGCACCGATCACGCCAGCGATGGACAGCATGGTCACATGCCGTTGCTTGAGCCCCTGAGCGAGGTCATTGGAATTGTGCTTACCGCTCATAAAACTACCTATGCAAAGAATGGGGGATCTTCCCGCGTTCGAGGCCGCATGCCCTTTTGGGGCGCCCTGGGTCTCGTGAGAGGTGGATGGCAATAAGCGGGCCAGGTTGATGAACCGTTTATGTCGAAATACCCCGTAACCACGACAGACAAGGCCTGCGGCGCTTTCAGCCAGCCATTGGCCGAAAGGCCGCCAAACTTGCCAGACTTCGCCGGATTACTGAAATACCCACTTACAATTAGAAATGGGTGCGCCATAACCGAACACAGGTAACACCCAGTGCAACTTTACGAATCAAAAAGGTGCAACCTTAAGGCGTGAAAGTGCTTCACACAGGCGCCACCCGCCATCGCCGCGACCAAATACAACTTTCCAGCGGCGGCCAAAAATGGCACCATCGCGCCTTTTTTCATGCCGGCTCCGGCCCCGCGAAGCGGAATGGCGGACAGCGACGCGACAGTCCCCTGCGACGATGCGACACCCGCCGCCCCCATGGCCGACCACACTGCTCGACCTTCTTGGCTGCGATCCGAGCGCTATGCTAGCGTGGCGCCTCGCCAGGACGGCCGCCAACAAGCAGAACGCACAGAACATATGAGGACCGCACATGGCCCAGGCCACGCCCGCGCTGGAAATCCGCAACCTGCACAAACGCTACGGTGAACAGGAGATTCTCAAAGGCATTTCCCTCACCGCCCGCGACGGCGACGTGATCTCCATCCTCGGTTCCTCCGGTTCCGGCAAATCGACCTTGCTGCGCTGCATCAACCTGCTGGAAAACCCGCACCAGGGCGAAATCCTCGTCGCCGGCGAAGCGCTCAAGCTCAAGGTCGCGCGCAATGGCGAGCTGGTCGCCGCCGACGGCAAGCAGATCAACCGCATGCGCAGCGAAATCGGCTTCGTCTTCCAGAATTTCAACCTGTGGCCGCACATGACCATCCTCGACAACATCATCGAGGCGCCACGCCGCGTACTGGGCCAGAGCAAGGCCGAGGCGATCGAGCATGCCGAAGCGCTGCTGGACAAGGTCGGCATCCACAACAAGCGACACAGCTACCCCAGCGAACTCTCGGGCGGCCAGCAGCAGCGCGCGGCCATCGCCCGCACCCTGGCGATGAAGCCCAAGGTCATCCTGTTCGATGAACCGACCTCCGCACTGGACCCGGAAATGGTCCAGGAAGTCCTCAACGTCATCCGCGCGCTGGCCGAAGAAGGCCGCACCATGCTGCTGGTGACCCACGAAATGAGCTTCGCCCGGCAGGTGTCCAGCGAAGTCGTCTTCCTCCATCAGGGCCTGATCGAAGAGCAGGGAACGCCGCAGCAGGTTTTCGAAAACCCGACCTCGGCGCGTTGTAAGCAATTCATGTCCAGCAACCGCTAACGGAGCAACACGCATGCAGACCTACAAGAAATTCCTCCTGGCCGCTGCCGCCACGCTGGTGTTCTCGGCCAATGCCATGGCCGCGGAAAAACTGCGGATGGGTATCGAGGCGGCCTACCCGCCGTTCAACAGCAAGGACGCCAGTGGCCAGGTGGTCGGCTTCGACAAGGACATCGGCGACGCCCTGTGCGCCAAGATGAAGGTCGAGTGCGAAGTGGTCACCTCCGACTGGGACGGCATCATCCCGGCCCTGAACGCCAAGAAGTTCGACTTCATCGTCTCGTCGCTGTCGATCACCGACGAGCGCAAGCAGGCCGTCGATTTCACCAAGCGCTACTACTCGAACAAGCTGCAGTTCATCGCGCCGAAGAACGTCGACTTCAAGACCGACAAGGACGCCCTGAAAGGCAAGGTCATCGGTACCCAGCGCGCCACCCTGTCCGCCACCTGGCTGGAAGACACCTACGGCAGCGACATTGAAGTGAAGCTGTACGACACCCAGGAAAACGCCTACCTCGACCTGACCTCCGGCCGTGTCGACGCGCTGCTGGCCGACAAGTACGTGAACTACGACTGGCTGAAGTCCGATGCCGGCAAGAACTACGAGTTCAAGGGCGAACCCGTGGTGGAAAGCGACGAAATCGGTATCGCCGTGCGCAAGGGTGACAAGCAGCTGGTCGACAAGCTGAACACCGCGCTGGACGAAATCATCGCCGACGGCACGTACAAGAAGATCAACGACAAGTACTTCCCGTTCAGCATCTATTGATTCGCCCCGACCGGCATCGCCCTGCGCGGTGCCGGTCCCTTGAACACTCCTGCCCATGAATATTGATCTACACGGATTCGGGCCGGCGCTTGCCGCTGGCACGCTGATGACCGTCAAACTGGCGCTGTCGGCGCTGTGCCTGGGCCTGGCCCTCGGCCTGCTCGGTGCATTGGCCAAGACCTCGCCGTACAAACCCCTGCGCTGGGTCGGCGGCAGCTACTCGACCATCGTTCGCGGCGTACCGGAACTGCTCTGGGTACTCTTCATCTATTTCGGCTCGGTCACCCTGATGAGCCAACTCGGCGACCTGCTGGGCATCCCCGGCCTGGAACTGAGCGCCTTCGCCGCCGGCGTCATCGCCCTCGGCCTGTGCTTCGGTGCCTATGCCACGGAAGTGTTCCGCGGCGCGCTGCTGGCGATCCCCAAGGGCCACCGTGAAGCGGGCCTGGCGCTGGGCCTGTCGAAGGGGCGGATCTTCTCGAAACTGGTGCTGCCGCAGATGTGGCGCATCGCCCTGCCTGGCCTCGGCAACCTGTTCATGATCCTGATGAAGGACACCGCGCTGGTGTCGGTGATCGGCCTTGAAGAGATCATGCGCCAGTCGCAGAACGGCGTGACCAGCACCAAGGAACCGTTCACCTTCTACATGGTGGCGGCCATGATCTACCTGGGCCTGACCATCCTCGCCATGACCGGCATGCACTTCATGGAAAAACGCGCCGGACGCGGCTTCGCGAGGGCCAACTCATGAATTGGGAAGTCATCATCAAATGGCTGCCGCGCCTGGCCCAGGGCGCGACCCTGACCCTGGAACTGCTGGCCATCGCCGTCATCGTCGGCCTGATCATCGCCATCCCGCTGGGCATCGCCCGCTCCTCGCGGCTGTGGTACGTGCGCGCACTGCCCTATGGCTACATCTTCTTCTTCCGTGGCACGCCACTGCTGGTGCAGCTGTTCCTGGTCTACTACGGCCTGGCGCAGTTCGACGCGGTCCGTTCCAGCTCGCTGTGGCCGTACCTGCGCGACCCGTTCTGGTGTACCGCGCTGACCATGACCCTGCACACCGCGGCCTATATCGCCGAGATCCTGCGTGGTTCGCTGCAGGCCATCCCGCGTGGCGAGATCGAAGCGGCGCGGGCACTGGGCATGTCCCGCGCCACCGCGATGCTGCACATCCTGCTGCCGCGCGCCGCGCGCATCGGCCTGCCGGCGTACAGCAACGAAGTGATCCTCATGCTCAAGGCCAGTGCCCTGGCCAGTACCGTGACCCTGCTGGACATCACCGGCATGGCCCGCACGATCATCGCCCGGACCTACATGCCGGTGGAGATCTTCTTCGCCGCGGGCGTGTTCTACCTGGTGATCTCGTTCGTCCTGGTGCAGGCGTTCAAGCTGCTGGAGCGCCGGCTGCGGGTGGACGCGACCCAGGGTCGGTAAGCTGAAATCGGGGCCGCGCAGGCGGCCCCGATTTCATGGGCAACCACAATCCCCGTGGGAGCGAGCTTGCTCGCGAATGGCCGCAAAGCGGCTACCCCCTCCCTCCTCGATCCCCCGGGCCCGCCCATGACCGCCTACCTGGAAAACGACCAACTTCTCCCCCGCTTCCAGGCCCTGGACCAATTCCTGCGCGACCACCATCACCTCTGGCACCCGCGCCCGTTCACCAGCCTGCGCCTGCCTTGGGAAACCACCCACCCGGAACTGGCCGAATGGCTGCGCGGCCAAACCCTCGCCGACGCCGAATCCGCCCATAACGATCCCTGCCACGTTCTCGCCCCGGCCCCCTATCCACAACTGGCAGCCGAGGCCCAGGCCCTGGCGACCGTGGGCGACTTATCCACAACTGCCCTCGCCCCCGCCAGCCCGCGCCTCAACGTCGACGTTCCCGGGCGCAAATGGCAGCAGATCGAAGCCTTCGCCAGCCACCTCGACTTCGCCCGGCGCGCGCGCCACTGGCTCGACTGGTGCGCCGGCAAGGGCCACCTCGGCCGCCGCCTGCTGGGCGAGGAACAGCGCCTCACCTGCCTGGAACACGACAGCGCGCTGGTCGCCGCCGGTGAACACCTCAGCCGGCACCACCAGTTGCCGGCCGAGCACCGCCTGCAGGACGTCATGGCCGAAAGCGCTGCCGCCCAGCTCAGCGCGGACCATACCCCCGTGGCCCTGCATGCGTGCGGCGATCTGCATGTGCGCCTGATCCAGCTCGCCAGCGCCAACGGCTGCCAGCAACTGGCGATCGCGCCCTGCTGCTACAACCGCACCAGCGGCCCCGGGTACACACCGTTATCCAGCGCCGCTCGCACCTCGACACTGCGCCTCGACCTCGACGACCTCGGCCTGCCCCTGAGCGAAACCGTCACCGCCGGCAACCGCGTGCGTCGGCAGCGGGACCAGTCAATGGCCTGGCGCCTGGGTTTCGACCTGTTGCAGCGCCAACTGCGGCAGAGCGACGACTATCTGCCGACCCCGTCACTGCCGAGCAGTTGGCTGCAGAAGTCCTTCGCCGACTACTGCCACGACCTTGCCGCCCTCAAGGGCCTGACCGTGACGAACGCTCCTGACTGGCCGGCTCTGGAAGCCGCCGGCTGGCAGCGTCTGGCCCAGGTGCGCAACCTGGAGCGGGTGCGCAACCTGTTCCGTCGCCCGCTGGAACTCTGGCTCGTCCTCGACCGTGCGCTGTATCTGCGCGAACAGGGCTACAACGTCCGCCTCGGCACCTTCTGCCCGCACCAACTGACACCCCGCAACCTGCTGTTGCTGGCGGAACAACCTGTGGATAACTCTGTGAGCAACTTCACCGTTCCGGGCTGAAAAGTCGCGTTGCTGAGCGGGTCCACGGATTGAATGTATATTTCCGCACCTGTTAAACGCCTGAGAAAACAGCCGTTTGCACAGGCGTCAATGCGGCGAGGCAGCGCACTTGCATGGGGTGCAAGGGATCGATGTGGTTTGTGCATAAGCGTTAAAGCGAATTAGGCGGGGGTAGTTCAGATTCGGGTTGGGTGGGGTGTCGTGTCGGCTTCTGCGTGGGAGTGCACCGCGGTCAGTGCAGGAGCGGATTCATCCGCGATCGGCGGCGCAGCCGTCGTAAAACCTGAATCCCGAATCTGCCTGATCCCACCTGGGTACCAGACCTCCCAAAACCCACCACCCAAAAACACCGAAAGCCCCGAAATACGGGGCTTCCAACAGGATCACAACGAATAGGTTTACAGAACCAAACCGATCGCTATAATAGCGCGCCTACCTTGCCGGTATAGCTCAGATGGTAGAGCAACTGACTTGTAATCAGTAGGTCCCGGGTTCGATTCCTGGTGCCGGCACCATTCAAGGTTCCATAGAAAGCTTTCAAAATCTCTGGAACCCCCGAAAAACCCGCCTTATGGCGGGTTTTTTCGTTTTGGCGTTCCGTCGGATTTCGAGGGGAGCCACAGCTCATAAGGGTATTTCCAGTTCGATTTTGGAAAGCATCCTGATGGCCGGACCACCGCCCCGCTCATAGACACCGACTGCCGCACGGCAAGGTCAGAGAGTGCAAGCACAAGCTTTTTCGATGGCGTCGACCGCAGCTCACAAGACAAGGGCCCACACTGCTGCGGGCCTTTGTCTTGTGAGGTGGCTAAATCGAAGTTGATCCGAAACGGCTCGCACCGTCAGCGCACAGCTCGCTCCAACGCATCCACAACTCGCGCTTGCTGCTCAGCAGTCATCCCGACCCAAAGCGGCAAACGGATCAGCCTGGCCGCCTGGTTGACGGTAACCTCCAGAGCACCCTGCACCCGGCCATACCTGCGCCCGCCAGGCGAATCATGCAGGGGTACATAATGGAACACTGCCTGCACACCTTGCGCCTTGAGATAGTCGAGCACAGCCGGACGATCCAATTCTGGAGAAAGCAAAACGTAATACATGTGCGCATTGTGCTGGCATTCGACTGGTATGACGGGGCGGCGAATGGCACCAGTGGCCTCCAGCGGCTTTAGTGCGGAGTCATATCGCTGCCAGATGGCCAGACGCTCGTTGGTAATCCATTGAGCCTCCTGTAATTGCGCCCAGAGGAAAGCCGCCGTGATTTCGCCAGGCAGGAATGACGAACCCACTTCCTGCCACGTGTATTTGTCGACTTCGCCACGGAAGAAACGACTGCGGTCAGTCCCTTTCTCACGGATGATTTCCGCCTGCAACGCGCTTTCCGGTGAATTCACCAGCAAGGCGCCACCTTCACCACAAATCACGTTCTTGGTTTCATGAAAACTGAATGCACCATAGTCACCTATGGCTCCCAGCGCACGTCCCTTGTAACTGGCCATCACCCCCTGTGCCGCATCCTCGACCACCTTCAGGCCGTAACGACCAGCGATCTCCATGAGGCGGTCCATCTCGCAGGCCACACCGGCATAGTGCACAGGTACGATGGCGCGGGTCCTCGGCGTGATGGCTTCTTCCACCAAGGACTCGTCGAGATTGAGCGTATCCGCACGAATATCGACGAATACCGGGACTGCGCCGCGCAGCACGAAGGCATTGGCGGTCGAGACGAACGTGAACGAAGGCAGGATTACTTCATCCCCCGGTTGCAACTCCAGCAACAAGGCGGCCATCTCCAGAGCCGCTGTGCACGAATGCGTCAGCAGCGCCTTGCTGCTGCCCGTGCGCTCCTGCAGCCACTGATGACAACGTTTGGTGAAACCACCGTCCCCCGCCAACCTGTTCTGAAATTTCGCCTCGGCAATGTGGAACAACTCCTTGCCTGTCATGTAGGGACTATTGAAGGGGATAAGGTCAGCCATCGTTACCAGCCTCAGTTAGAGAATGAAGATCCGAGCTGTTCCATGATCTCGCGCATAAGCTGAACGTCATGGTCTCTTCCGTGATTGGGTCTTGCTGATTCGGCAGTCGATTATGGGTTGCATGCTCGCGGGGATGAAGCTCAAGAGCTTGTGCAAACGCACCTTCACCATCGCGGTGATCAGAGAACACACAAGAGGGGAACGGCGACGAGCGAACAGTGGGTCGCTCAATATGCGCTCAAAGGCGCAGACCAGCATGCTGCGGTCGAATCTCACCTGCATCCGTCCCGACCGACGGACAATACCGGCAACCTGCGGCACGGTGATCCAGTTCAGCGACCGCCACGTCCCAACGGGATCGGTAACCCTTCTACTGTTGAAAATCCTGGGTCCGAGCACTCTCTCGGTCAACCTCTTGGAAAACAGGGTGGGCAAGTTGAAGTGAGGCTCGTAGGGGAACAGATAGTTGGCGCATGTGAAACGATAAGTCGCGCCAGCCTTCAGACTATCCGCGACACGCTCCAGCGTAGCGCCGACATCATCCACGTGCTCCATTACGTTGACGGAGAATCCATAGTCGAAAGTGTCTGGCTGATCCAACTGCTCGGCGCGAATGGCACATAACGTTGGCTCGAAGCCCCCCTCGCCCGCACTCTCCAGCACAACCTGGCGCATGCGCTCGAAATGCGAGAAGCCACTTCCAGTAGGCTCCAGCGCCGTAACCTTGAAGCCTTCCCGGGTCAGTTGACTGCTAAGCAACATTGCGCCAGCACCTACTTCAAGGATGGCACTGCCGGCCGGCAGGTGCTCCAGGTCAGGCGCAATCAGACGCCGGCCGAACAAGGCCTCTTCCGCATACGTGTCGAACAGGGTCTGCGCCTCTGCATCGGGCATACGCGCACGCAAGTGCGCGAACCATTGCTGCATGCCTTCGAGGATCGACTCAAGCATCGGAGGACATCCCCAGAAGGATACCGCCCAGAATCAGCAACGCGGCCATAATCTTCGCCCAACCCAGTGCCTCACCAAGGATCATGTGGCTACCCACCAGCACCAGCAGGAAGGTAGTACCGATATAGACCGGAAAGGCGACAGCCAGCGGCATGCGGGCCACGACGAACAACCAGACGAAGGAGGCGATAAGGGCAGCGGCATAGCCCGACATCAGAACCGGATCTTTCAGGAACGCCATCAAGCGATCGATCACTTGATCGGAGGGCGCCGCCGGGGTGGCCTGGGCACGCCATTTCACAATCAGCTGGCTGTAGCTGACCAGTAAGGCGACGGGCAGGATGAGCAAGTAATATTTCATGGATAACTTTCCGCGTGTACGGTTTTCAATGCGCAGAACCGGGGTAATCGGCGATGCGTTGCCACATGGCTTGATCTAGAAGCCCGTGATCCAACGCGACGTCCGGATTGACGAAAACAGGGCGGCCACCCAGTTGGTGAGTACTGCACGGCAAGGCAGGAGAACCGCCATGCAGGAGAATCGCGTTGAGCAGACTCAGGCAGCCAGCGCGGAAAACGATATCCATCACCGAGGCAACAGCGTCGCCCGGTTGCAACGGAATAGCGCCCTGCACCAGGGGGCGACCGGTATCCACGCCGCTATCGACCAGATGGGCCGTCACCCCGGTAAATGGACTGCCCGCCTCGAGGGCTGCGGCGACCGGTGTGGTTCCGATCGTTGCGGCATAGGCCGGCAGCAGGGAATAGTGCAGATTCAGCAGGCGACCTGCGAAAGCCTCGACCACCTCCGGCACGATGATGCGATGCACATTGGTAATGACTACGTCAGGGCCTGCCGCATCCAGCATTCGCGCCAGACTCACCTGCCCGGGCTCGCTGAAATCGATGACCTCGCTGGGAATATGGTGTTCGAGTGCAAAGCGATTGGCCAGGCACTCCCGGTCGGTGATGACCGATACCAACTGTGCCGGTAGTACGCCAAGTCGGATGACCTCGGAGATGAAGCGCAGGTTGCCTCCGCCACCGGAGCAGAGAAAAGCAATCCGTATCATTTTTTATGCCCTTGATAAATCTGGCGAACGATGGAATACGGACGCTGCTTCACTTCGGAAAAGATCTTCGACAGATAGATACCGATGACCCCTACCGAAGATATCAACATCCCGCCGATCAGCCAGATGGACGCCATCAAGGATGTCCAGCCGCTGAGCGTACGGCTGAAGAAGAGCCAGTTCAGTACCAGATACACATTGGCCGCCAGCGCCAGCGCCGAAATGAATGCACCGATATAGAAGATCGCAGTCAATGGCTTGTTGGAAAATGAAGTGATGGAATTGACCAGCAGCGCGATCTTGTGTCGCAACGTATAGGTGGATGCTCCACGGCTGAGCTTATGGACCACGAAAGGTATCTGCTTGAAGCCAGTAATATGCCAGAGGCCGGCCATGAACACTTCGCGCTCCTCATGGCGCACCAGCGCGTCGACATAGCGGCGGGTCATCAGCCGTGCTGTAACGATGTTGGGCGTCAGGGACATATCGGTAAGCGCGTTGAACATGCTCCAGAACCAGCTCCCGCTCCAGCGCTCGAACAGACCGCCCTTGCGGGCCTCCTGGACGCCGTAGACCACATCGGCCTGCCCCTGTGCCAAGGCGTCAGCGAAGGGTGAAAGCCACTCGGGGTCTTCTTCCAGATCGCTGTCGATCAGGAAGACAAGGTCCGCAGTGCTGTGCGCCAGCCCGGTCATCATCGCCTTGTGATGTCCGAAGTTACGCGACAGGTCCACCACCACTACGCGGGGATCAGCGTCCGCCAGTGCCATCGCCAGCGCCAGCGAGTCATCGGGCGACCCATCGTTGACCAGAATGAGTTCATAGTCATCACCGGCATACGCAACCGCCGCCGCACTGGCACGACGGTGGAACTCGGCGAGAAAGGACGCGGACTTGTACAGGGTGGCTACGATGGAAAGTTTCATTTCTGCACGAACTTCATGTAGGTGGCAGCATTAGGGCCGCAGTTGAATAACAGATCGAGCACGCTGACCTCATGCACGAAGTCGCCCCACAACTGGGCGTAGTCGGGATAGCCAGAGTAATCGAAATAGGTCACCTTGATTCCTTCCCTGGCGAACAGCCCTTCTTCGAGGTAGGCGCGCGCCGCACCACCAGTGACATACTCCGTGGCCCCGGCTTGCTTGCACAGGTTGATCAGTCTTTCGGTCTTGTCCCCCTCGAGCACATAGTCGGTCGAACGGCTCAGTCGGGTAGAGATACCCAGATAATTGCAGATAGCCCCCAGAAGGGCTTGATTGATCTCGGACAGGTTGTCGAGACCAGAGGTATAGAGTGGGCGCAACCAGCCCGAGATCTCGTCGAAGAAGGGACTACGGCGATAGTTCGCTTCCAGAGTATTCCAGTGTCGTACTGCCCAGCGCGAATCGCTGACGGTCACATCGCAGATACGCCGATGGATAGCTCCACCCACGGGAACGCTCAACCATTGCAAACCCTGTGGCGTCTTGATCTTGTTGCGATTGCGCCAATCATTCTTGGTGTACTGCATCTCGTCGTAAAAGATGAACTCGTCCACGCACGCAATCATATCCACATAACCTTTCCAGGGAATGTAGTTCGATTGCAGAATCGCAATTGATTTCTCTCTGCCCATTTTTTATCCCGCCCGCGCGCCCAGCATGCCCCACGCAGGGAAATAACAATCCGTGCAATTCCCCGCCTGGGCAATTTTGGTCAGGTTGAACTGGATCAGAAACGCCAGGACAAACAGCCAAACCAGATAGTGACTGGAAAATGCTTCTCGAGTAGCGAAGTTGATCACTGCCCATGCCACCAAGGGCCCTACCAGCAGCGCGTCATATAGATACGGGTGAATCGAAACCGCCTGGGGCCAGAACAACAGCATCAGGAGGTAGACCGAGAACAGTTGCAATATGCCGTGCGTATCGCTCACCTGGTGCGATGCCAGAGCGCTCACAGCCGACTGCCAGCGGCAATAGGCGAACTGGACGCACAGCAGAAGTACAGGAATAGCGATCAGGTAAAAGGGACGATTGAATTGCGGTGCTACAACCGAATCGATGAAGTTCCCGTAGAAACGCATATCTCCATCAAGACCGGAACGGAACAGCCACGTGCTGTTTTCGCTGGAAAACCCCAGTGCTTTGGCCACCAGTACCGGTTGCAGATAAACCACGATTGAAACCGCCATCAGTATCAGGGAGGCCATTATCCTGCGCTTCTCGCCGCGATGAACCAGCAGCGCCATGCCCAGCATGAACACACTGAAGAGCGCCGAGGCCATCGGCATGACCAGGCACAGTGACAAGCTGCTGATCCAGAACGCTTTCCCTTTGGCACTGTCACGCTCCAGCAGAACGCTGGTCAGCATCAGCAAGGGAAAGACGAAGACGAAGCCATTATCGACATTGAATTTCCCCAGCGAAATCCAGAACCCCGGCAAAGTCAGGAAATACAGGAAGGCGGCCAGTACCAGCAGACCGCGACGCCAATCACTGATGGCCAAAAGCGGACGTCGCACCGAAAACCAGATAACGCCCAGCGAAGCCAGCATGGCCAGGGTGGCGCCGGTCATCCGCATGGTCAGCGCTGGCGCCCATTGCTGTAGCTGGAACAGGCCTCTCATGAACCATAGATAAACGGTCGAGTGGTTGGCGTAGGCCTCGTGCTTGGCATAGGCATCGGCGGTCAGGAAAGTCAGGAAACCGTGCTGGGCCAGCGACTCGCTGTGCCAAACAGGGAATGTGAAGTCCCGCAGCCTTTCAGGGGCTGCATCGGCACGCACTGCCATAGCGTGAAAGCCCAGGTGATAGACCAGCGAAAATCCGATAACTACGGTCAAGCAAAACGCAAACGTAAAGACTAGACGCTTCGACATTGGGAAGGGGCCGGCATGCTTCATGGAAAGATGAGGACTGGATTAATAAATTTTCACGATCATACACAGTTATTTCTGCATCGTTAAAGACAACGACTTTCACAGCGGCGAGGAGGCTACGCAGGGGATAGTTGTCGGCGTGCAGATGCGTCGCAAGGTGCCGTCGGTTGGAAATCACTGGAACTTAATGCATCTGACAACGGGCTAATCCATATGAATAGCGAAATCGCAAGACTGTGAGGTCGCCATCGTCTTCCAAACCCGAGCGAGCCCTTCCGTGAGCGACCCTCAAATCCTCCCCGCCGGCCTCCACTACGTCGACGACACCACCCGGGGCCTCTCCCGCCGCAAGCTCCGCGGCAAATTCGCCTACTTCAACACCCTGGGCCAACGCATCCGCGTCCCCGAAGAGATCCAGCGCATCAACGCCCTGGCCATTCCCCCCGCCTACACCGACGTGTGGATCTGCCCCGACCCCAACGGCCATCTCCAGGCCACCGGCCGCGATGCCCGGGGCCGCAAGCAGTACCGCTACCACCCACGCTGGCGCGAGATTCGCGACGAGGACAAGTACGCCAGCCTGCTGGCCTTCGGCAAGGCCCTGCCCAGCCTGCGCGAAACCCTGCAGCAACACCTGGCCCTGACCGAGCACAGTCGCGAAAAGGTTCTCGCCACGGTCATCCACCTGCTCGACGAAACCCTGATCCGCATCGGCAACACCCGCTACGCCGAGCAGAACCGCTCCTACGGCCTGACCACCCTGCGCAACCGTCATGTCGATGTCAGCGGCAGCACCATTCGCTTCCACTTCCGCGGCAAGAGCGGCATCGAGCATGAGGTCAGCGTCAACGACCGGCGACTGGCGCGCATCATCAAGCGCTGCCTGGAATTGCCCGGCCAACAGCTGTTCCAGTACCTGGACGAGAACGGCGAACGCCACAGCGTCACGTCCAGCGATATCAATCGCTATCTGCAGGAACTGACCGGCGCCGAATTCACCGCCAAGCACTACCGCACCTGGGCCGGCAGCGCGCTGGCCCTGACTCTGCTGCGTGAACTGGAATGGCAGCCGGAAACCACGGCGAAAAAACACGTGGTGGCAATCATCAAGGAAGTCGCCCGCGAGCTGCGCAATACGCCGGCCGTGTGCCGCAAGTGCTATATCCACCCGGCATTGATCGAGGCCTTCCACGCCGGAGAACTGGCCGGCCTGCGCATGGCCGCGGCGCGCAAGGGGCTGCGGGAAGAGGAGAGCCTGCTGATGCGCTTTCTCGAAAAACTGGCCCAGGCCTGACTCAAAAGGCCCACCTCGCGGTGAGCCTCCCCGCAACGAAGCGCTAGTTGCTCACACCCAGACGCCCCATCTCGATGCCGTCGAGCACCGCATCCACCAATCCCTTCGCCATTTCCGCCGAATACATCGACGAGAAGAGCATCCCGTTCCGGGGCACCTCTTCGGCGAATTCAGTGAGTTGCTGGAGGGTGTCGTGGATCCCTTTGATCAGCAGGGATGCCTGGACGAGCGCGTCTTCCGCCTCGATTCCCGCGCGGACGGTGAACATGGGATGGTGTCCGGCCTTGCAGTGGCCGAAGGCGACCATGGCCGTTTTGCCAAAGATGGCGGAGGGGGGATCTGGAACGATCTTGTTCATGGTGAATCTCCTTTTATGTCTTTAAGAAGAAGTCACCGCCTGCGACCAAACAGGTTGGTGACGACTGTGCGCAGGTTGGTCGACCGAGACAAAAAGGCAAAACCCGGCAGGCACGAATGCCTCCCACGCACAGCCGCCATAGCACGAACCTACAGACGTAGAACGCCCGTACACGTGGATGAACAGCGATAGCATTTTTGTCAGCCGGGCGACCAAACCCGATCGCCAAACCGCAGCGACCGCGAAAGCCTACCGTCCAACCCCGGATGAGGCAAGGAAACGCTGCCATCGGCATCGTTGAGGTATCGTTACCCATCAACCTGCGAAAAAAGCAGCCGCCCGAGGAGAACCTAATGCCGCAAGCCTCCATGACTCTGGATGCGCTGCTGAACCTGCTGCAGCTTGGCGAAGATCAGGAAGTCGAGTTCAAGTCCGCCAGCGGCGGCCTGCCCAAGTCGTTATGGGAAACGTTTTCGGCCATGGCCAATAGCGAAGGGGGTTGCATTGTCCTGGGCGTCGTAGAGCGCCGAGGCGCCTGCGTCCTGGAACCGCTGCGAGATACCAGTGCTTTGCGCAAGGCATTCTGGGACTTGCACAACAACCCGCAAAAGCTCAGCGCCCCATTGTGTCGAGACAGCGATCTGACCGTCCTGCCCAGCGGGGATGGTGAAGTGCTCATCATCCAGGTCCCCCGCGCAAAGCGGCAGCAACGTCCTGTGTACCTCAATGGCAATCCGCTGGTTGGCAGTTACAAGCGCAACCATGAAGGTGACTATCGGTGCTCTGAAGCCGAGGTCAAACAGATGTTGCGTGACGCCTCGGACGAAGCTCAGGACGCCAGGCTGCTGACTGGCTTCCAGCGCCAGGACCTGGACGATGCCACCTTGGCCGCGTTTCGCAATCGCTTTTCCGCTCGCGACCCAGACCATCCTTTCCTGGCTCAAGATGAAAAAACCTTTCTCGAAAGCCTGGGCGCCTGGCGCCGTGATCGGCAGAGCGGACAAGAGGGCGTGACACTTGCCGGGCTATTGATGTTCGGCAAGGAACGCAGCCTGCTGGATGCACTGCCGCATTATCAACTGGATTATCAGGAACAACTGACCAGCGACCCTGACGTACGCTGGACCTATCGACTGACACCTGACGGCAAATGGATACCTAATCTGTTCAACTTCTACTACGGCGTATTCCCGCGCCTCAGCAAAGAGTTGGACGTGCCCTTCAAGACTGATCGTCTCGGCACTCGTCAAGGCGAAACCCATGTTCATGAGGCATTGCGCGAAGCGCTGGTCAATAGCCTGGTCCACGCCGACCACCAATCCAGCCGCCCCATTACCGTCATTCGCCGATCAGACTCGTTCGTCTTCAGCAACCCCGGCTTGTTACGAGTTCCCCGTGATCAGCTCTACCAAGGAGGCGTGAGCGATCCACGCAACCCCGATCTGTTGAAAATGTTCCAGTTGCTGGGGCTTGGCGAACGTGCCGGATCAGGATTCCAACGCATCGTAAGGGCATGGCGCGAGCAGAACTGGTTGGTTCCACTGGTCTCCGAGCTGATTGGCCTGGAAATGACGGAAATCAATCTGCCGCTGGCAAGCATGATTCCAGAAGACGTCGAACGCGAATTACGGGCATTAGTCGGCGATGCGTATCCCGCGCTGGACGATTTGAGCCGAACCATCCTGATCATCGCGCACAGCTTCGGCGAAGTACGCAATCTCGACCTCCAGCCCCAACGCTCGGAACACCCTCGCGTCATCGGTGAGCATCTGAGCCAGTTGGCAAATGCGGGATGGCTGGTAAAGCAGGGCCATGGCAAAGGCACCCGCTATCGTTGGCCTGGCGAAACACCCGCAGATCTGCTGATGAATGCCGAGCGTTCAAGCCACTCTCCCCTTCCCACCGGGGAAGTCACTGGGGAAGTCACTGGGGAAGTCACCGGGGAAGTCACCGGGGAAGTCACCGGGGAAGTCGCGAGGCTCGTCCGGACTTTGCGCGGCGAGATGAAACGCTCGGATATGCAGGATGCCCTCGGTCTCAAACATGAGGACTACTTTCGGACTGCGTACTTGAAACCTGCTCTGACCAATGGCTTGATCGAAATGACAATACCCGACAGGCCCCGCAGTCGCCTGCAACGCTATCGCCTCACTGCCCAAGGCCGTTCGCTCCAGGAAGCACTCAGCCAGAATGGCTGATCGGAAGACGAATGGGCCGAGCATCCCTTGCCAACGCTCGTGAGCCGAATAAACTCCTTATTCGGCTCACGTAATGAGCCGAATAAGGAGTTTATTCGGCTCGGAGGTAGCGATGGTACCGTTCTGGATCTGGCAACAGCCGCACTGGCCAGCCTTTCACTGGCAGGTGGATCAACTTGCTGACCTTCTGCGTCAATGCATTCATCAACAAGGCCATCTGCTCGGCAAGATGGGCTCGGTCGGCGATGCACAATGCCGCCAGAGCATGCTCGATGCCCTGCTGCAGAACATCGTCACGTCCTCCGCCATCGAAGGCGAGACGCTCAATGCCAACTCGGTGCGCTCCTCTCTGGCCCGCCGGCTGGGTGTGGATGAACCCGACGTGAACCAGACCACCGCACGCAGCGAAGGCCTTGCCGAGCTGATGCTCAACGCCATCGCCCAACCCGACCAACCCCTGACGCTGGAACGTCTGCTGCACTGGCACGAGTTGCTGTTCCCGAATCAGGAGACGACCTTGGCGCACCGTCCCCTGCGTGTCGGCAGCCTGCGCGGCGACGAACCGATGCAGGTGGTTTCAGGCCGCCTGGACCGCCCGGTCGTGCATTTCGAGGCCCCGCCGCGCAAGGGCCTGGAGCAGCAGCTGAACACATTCATCCACTGGTTCAACGACGACTCACGAACGCTTGAGCCGCTGTTGCGCGCCGGCCTCGTCCACCTCTGGTTCGTCACCCTGCACCCCTTCGACGACGGCAACGGCCGCCTGACCCGCGCCCTCACCGATCTGGCTCTGGCCCAGGGCGAGCGCCAGGCGATTCGTTTCTATGCCATGTCGGCGAGCATTCTCGACAACCGCCAGGGCTACTACCGAATCCTCGAACAGGCCCAGAAAGGCACGCTGGATGTGACGCAGTGGCTGGTGTGGTTCCTGCAGACCCTGCTGGCGGCGATGGAACAGTCGCTGGCCACCATCGACCGAGTGCTGGACAAGGCGCGTTTCTGGCAGACGCATCGGCAGACGCCGTTGTCGGCAGAACAGTTGAAGGTGGTGAACCGCTTGCTCGATGGCGGCGCCAAAGGCTTCGAAGACGGGATCAGCGCCGCGCAGTACCAGGTCGTTGCCAAGGTGAGCAAGGCGACGGCAACACGGCATCTGGCGGATATGCTGGCGAAAGGTGTGCTGGAAAAGTTGCCGGGTGGGGGGCGTAGTACACGCTATCGGATCGTGAGCAGCAGTGCAGGTGCGGAGGGTGCCGCCCGAAGTAACGGATTGCCGTCATAAGAAGATCGGGTGCAGGTCGCGGCTGCGGTATTCGTCAGCCCGCACGGGCATCAGAGCGCTGTAACCGGCGATGACTCCAACCTCACCAAAGACCGGAAAAAAAGGGGCCGCATAAGCGGCCCCTCTTTGTACGACATCAGAATCAGAAGATGCTGATCGGGTACTCGACGAAGATACGGACTTCGTTGCCGTCGTCGTTGTAGCCGTTGACGCGGACGTTTTCCGAAGTACGCAGCCAGGAGCCACGCAGTTTCAGGCTCAGGTCCTTGGCAGGGCCTTCCTGAACGACGTATTTGACCTGGTTGAAGATTTCGCGCTCGGTGCCTTCACCCAGACCGTGGGTGTTGATGTTGTCACCACGCACGTAGGCGATGTTGTAGGTCAGGCCCGGTACGCCGAAGGCGCCGAAGTCCAGACCGTAGGCGATCTGCCAGGAACGCTCGTCTTCAGCGTTGAAGTCGGACCAGTAGGAGTTGGCCAGGTAGATGGTCGAACCACCGTCACCCACGCCGCCCTGGTTCTGGTACCAGCCGTACTGGTAGCCGGTGCTGCCGGTGCTGCGCTGGTGCGCCAGGGTCACCGAGTGAGGACCGAAGGCGTAGGTCGCCGCCAGGCTCCAGATGGTGTTGTCGTCGCCGGTCAGGCCTGCCTTCTGTACGTACTTCTTGTCGATGTCCGACTTGTAGCCGTTGAAGTCCAGGGTCAGGGACTGGTCCTTGGCGATGGCGTGGACGTAGTTCAGGCCCAGGTAGTGCTTCTTCAGCACGTCTTCGACATCGGAGGTGTACAGCGAGGCGGTCAGGTTCGGCATGAACTTGTAGCTACCGCCGAAGACGTTGATCGACTTCAGGCCGCTGTCACGCTGCTCGGTGGACTTGCGCGCTTCGCGGGTGTAACGACCGGCGTTCAGCTCCAGGCCTTCGATTTCCTTGGAGTTGATCGAAGTACCGGTGTAGCTCTCTGGCAGCAGACGGGCGTCGTCGTATTGCAGTACTGGCAGCGCAGGCATCTGGTCGCCGTACTTCAGTACGGTGTTGGAGACGCGGAACTTGACCGCTGCGCCACCACGGGAGATGTCGTGCTGGGCATTGCCGCTGTCGCCACGCTTGAAGAAGTCGATGCCGCCACCGGTGTTGTGACCGCTGCCGCCATCCAGACGCACGCCGTACAGGCCGAAAGCGTCAACGCCGACACCGACGGTGCCTTGGGTGAAGCCGGAGCTGAACTTGCCGATGAAGCCTTGGCCCCATTGCATCTGGTCAGGGTTGCCGTGCTTCTTGTCACGGTTCATGTAGGCATTGCGCAGCAGCAGAGTGGCGCTGCTGTCTTCGACGAAGCCCTTGGAGGCGGCCTGGTCGTTGGCCATTGCTTGAGTAGCGGCCATGAGCCCCAGTGCGAGCAGACTGATCCGGGTTTTCAACATCTTGTTTTCCTTATTACGTGATTTGATACGCGCTGTGGCCAAACGCCAGACCACGCCCCCTGCGTGGGTTGACGCTCACGGACTGCAAATGAAAAGCCCGCGTGCGAGCGATCGCAGCGGGCCTTTTATTTTTCGAGTCACGGCCGATGGGCCTACAGGCGTTGGACCGAATCCTAGCCGCGGGTGGAACGGCATGTCAAAAAATCGTGAACATATGGTGGCAAGTTTCATGTTTTTCGTGATTTACCTCATGAATTCCTACGAATACGACCGATTCGGCTGAGTGCGCCAAAAGCCAAAACCCACCCATACAGCGCAAATGCCTGCGATTTGTTCGGGTTTTCCCCGCAAGAATTCAAGAATCATTCTCGACACACTTAGAAACAAATATCCAAAGAGAGTACGACTAAAAGGTTAACGTTTGTAAATGCCAAGCATTATCATTCGCGCGCCTTGCATAACACTCAACACCATCTTCGGATATTCATTCAAATGCCTTCCCCCTGCCGCCTTTTCCCGTTGTCCCTGGGCCTTTCCCTGTTGTTCGGTTCCAGCCTGGCGATGGCCGCCAGCACCACCCTGCCGGAGCTGTCGGTCACCGCCGAAAGCGACAGCGAGCGCGATGATCCGCGGGTCAAGGAGGTCACCACCGCTACCCGTACCTCGACCCCGGTACGCTACGTGCCGCAGGCCGTCGACTCGATCAAGACCGAAAACGTGCTGGACTACGGCACCAACGAGCTGGGCAAGGCCCTGAGCGGCCTGCCCAACGTCAGCAGTGGTGCCGACACCCGTTTCGACAGCGTGCGCATTCGCGGCTTCGACGCCAGCAACGACTTCTATCTGGACGGCATCCGCGATGACAGCCAGTACGTGCGCGACCTGCACAACATCGAGCGGGTCGAGGTCCTCAAGGGCCCGGCGGCGGTGCTCTATGGCCGTGGCAGCCAGGGCGGGATCATCAACCGGGTGAGCAAGGCCCCGGAGGCCGGCCGCCGCTCCAGCATCGAAGCCCAGGGTGGCAGCGAAGACCTGCGCAGCCTGTACGCCGACCTCAGCACCGACCCCAGCGACACCATCAGCCTGCGCCTGAACATGGGCAATCGGGACAACAACAGCTTCCGCGACGGCATCGATGGCAGCCGCCAGCTGTTCGCCCCGTCGATGAGCTGGCAACTGACGCCGGACCTGAACTGGCTGGTGCAGTACGAGTACAGCCGCTTCAACCGCACCCCCGACCGCGGCATTCCCGGCAACCCGCTGACCGGCCGCCCGGTGGACGTCAGCCGCAGCACCACTTACGGCGACACCCACCGCGACTACATCGACGACAAGACCGAGTCGCTGCGCTCGCGCCTGAACTACCAGTTGAACGAGAACTGGCAACTGCGCCACACCCTCGGCCTGATCACCCTGGACAGCACCTTCGACAACACCTACCTGACCGGCTACGTCCCGGCCACCGGCCTGGTGACTCGGCAGCGCTGGCAGCAGGACCTGGAAACCCGCAACCTGTTCAACAACCTCGAAGCCGAAGGCCGCCTCGACACCTACGGTCTGGAACACACCCTGCTGGTCGGCCTGGAACTGGGCGAACAACGGCGCAACTCGCTGTTGCACAGCGGTGGCACCAGCGTGCCGTCGGTGAACGTCTACAACCCCAATCATCGTCTGCAGCACACCGGCCGCATGACCGTGTCCAGCAACAACCACACCGACGTCAGCAGCAGCGGCCTGTACCTGCAGGACCAGATTCGCCTGAACGATCAGTGGCAGCTCCTCGCCGGCGTGCGCTTCGACCGTTTCGAGGTGGAAACCAGCAGCCGCGTCAGCGGCAAGACCGAGAAGCAGGACAGCACCGGCACCAGCCCGCGCCTCGGCGTGGTCTATTCGCCGTGGAAGGAGCACTCCTTCTATGCCTCGTGGAGCAAGACCTTCTCGCCGCCAGGCGGTGGCCTGATCGGCATCACCCCGGGCGCGACCGGCAACACCAACGAGACCGATCCGGAAACCACCCGGCAGAAGGAAATCGGGGTCAAGAGCGACTGGCTGGATGAGCGCCTGAGCACCACCCTGGCGATCTACGAGCTGGAACTGTACAACCGCCGCAACCTCGATCCGCTGGACCGTACCCGGGTGATCCTCACCGGCCTGCAACGCTCGCGCGGCGTCGAGCTGACCGCGACCGGCAAACTGGGTGGCAACTGGTATGTCCGCGGTGGCATCGGCCTGCAGGACGCGACCATCGTCGACGATACCGAAGGCAATGCCGGCAACCGCGTGGCCGACGTGGCCAAGCGCAACGGCAGCGTGTTCCTGACCTGGAAACCGGAGATGGGCTGGTACGCCGAGACCGGCCTGACCTTCGTCGGCCAGCGCTACGCCGACACGAAGAACAGCATCGTCCTGCCGGGCTACGGCACCTGGGATGCCCTGGCCGGCTATCGGACCAAGGACTGGGACCTGCGCGCGGCGCTGAGCAACATCACCGACAAGACCTACTACGCCTCGGGCACCAGTGCCGCGCAGATCCAGTTCGGCGATCCACGCAGCCTGGTGGTGACGGGCACCTACAGCTTCTGACGGCATACCCGCCTGCGCTGTACCTGTAGGAGCGCGGCTTGCCCGCGAAAGGACCGCGCCAGCGGTCCCATTTTCCTATCCCCTGGGTGGGACCGCTACGCGGTCCTTTCGCGGGCAAGCCGCGCTCTTACGCAGGTCATGCACAAACCCAACGAAAAAGGGCGCCACCGTACTCGGTGGCGCCCTTCTTTCATTTCAACCGCTGTCCTTTCAGCCCTGCCAGATCCCCGCCAGAGCATCGAGCTCCGCCTCGGTGATCAGCCCTGCCGGATAACGCTCCGCCAGCAGACGCCGTGGATCGGTCTTCCTGACCCGGATTGGTCCATTGTGTTTCAACCATTGCGCCAACACTCGCAGCGCTTCATGGCTCATGACTGTCGGGTGCGAAGCCAACTCACGTGCAGCATTCATTTCACACGTACTCCCCCAGAAGCGTGAGCTGACAAAATTACTCAGGATTTGTGACAGAACCGTGGGCCACACGGTCTACCCATCCTTTCGCTAACCAACGAGTTAATACAAAAGATGTGCCACGCGGGGGAGCCGGCTGTCGTCCGGGCAAAAAAAGCCCGTCGCGAGACGGGCTGTTTTTTCACTGGCTGATCAACGTTTTACCGCTGCCGGCTGTTGCTGGGTCAGGCAGTGGATGTTGCCGCCACCGAGCAGCAGCTCGCGACCGGGCACCATGACGACCTGATGATTCGGGAACAGGCGCGCGAGGATCGCTCTGGCCTCGGCATCGGCGGGGTCGTCGAAGCTCGGCGCGATGATGCCGCCGTTGACGATCAGGAAGTTCACATAGGAGCCGGCCAGGCGCACCGACGGGTTGCGCTCCTGGCTGCCGGCGACCAGATCGACGCCGTCGCACTCGTCCTGGGTGGCGTACAACGGACCCGGAATCGGCATCTTGTGCACCACGAACGAACGTCCCTTGGCGTCACGCTGGCTTTCCAGCACCGCCAGGGCCGCGCGGCAACGGCTGTAGTTGGGGTCCTTGGAATCATCGGTCCAGGCCAGTAACACTTCGCCCGGGCTGACGTAACAGCAGAAGTTGTCGACGTGGCCATCGGTCTCGTCGTTGTACAGGCCGTCCGGCAGCCAGACGATGGTGTCGACGGCCAGGTTCTCGCGCAGGATCGCTTCGATCTGCTCGCGGTTCAGGTGCGGGTTGCGGTTGGCGTTGAGCAGGCATTCCTCGGTGGTGATCAGGGTGCCTTCGCCATCGACGTGGATCGAGCCGCCTTCGAGGACGAAATCCTCGGTGACGTAGCGTGCGCAGCGCTCCAGGCCGAGGATCTTGCCGGCGACCTGCTCGTCACGGTTCCACGGTGCGTACAGGCCGCCGTTGAAGCCGCCCCAGGCGTTGAAGCCCCAATTGACGCCGCGTACTTCGCCACTGTCATTGATGACGAAGGTCGGACCGGTGTCACGCACCCAGGCATCGTCGTTGCTCAGCTCGACCACGCGGATGTTCGGCTCGTCGGCCAGGCGCGATACGGCGTTCTCGTACTGGGCGGCGGACACCCCGACGGTCACCGGCTGGAAACGGGCGATGGCCCGGGCCACGGCGGTGTGCGCAGCCTGCGCCGGCTTGCCGCCCAGGCGCCAGTTGTCCGGACGCTCTGGCCAGATCATCCAGACCTGGGTCTGTGGCGCCCATTCGGCGGGCATGTGGAAACCATCGGCACGGGGAGTGGTGGTCAGAGTCTTCATGGTCGAACCTTGGTTGTGCCCGGCACAGGGCGGTGGTTGTACAGAATGTGATCGCTATGGCGAACTTTATAGCCGATAAATATCTGCATTAAAAGCGAAGCATCAATTTTTCAGGCAATAAAAAAGCCGGTTAAACCGATAAGAATCGATTTAACCGGCTACAACTCCCGGCGTTACAGGTCTTCCGACAACACTTGGGCGATGCTGTCGACGAAGAAATCGACGCTGGCCCGGGTGGTGCACATCGGCGGCTTGATCTTGAGGATGTTCAGGTAGTCGCCGGTGGGCTGCATGAAGATGCCCAGGTCACGCAGGCGGTTGCACAGGATCATGGTTTCCGCGGTGGCCGGCTCCAGGCTCCGCGAGTCGCGGACCAGCTCCAGGCCAAGGTAGAAGCCCGAGCCATGCACCGCCCCCGCCAGCGGATATTCATCGACCAATTGCTGCAGACGCGCCTTGAAGTAGCCGCCCACCTCGCGGGCGTTCTCCCACAGGCCCTCCTCGGCCATCACATCGAGCACCGCCATGCCGATCCGGCAACTCACCGGACTGCCGCCGGCGGAGGAGAAGAAATAGCCCTCGGCTTCCAGCGCCTCGGCAATCTCGCGACGGGTGATCACCGCGCCCAGGGGATGGCCGTTACCCATGCCCTTGGCCATGGTGATGATGTCCGGCACCACGCCCTGCTCCTCGAAGCCCCAGAAGTGCTCGCCCATGCGCCCGTAGCCGACCTGCACCTCGTCGGCGATGCACACGCCGCCGCGCTCGCGCACACGGCTGTAGACCTGCTCCAGATAGCCGGGTGGCAAGGGGATGCCCCCGGCATTGCCGTACACCGGCTCGCAGATGAAGCCGGCCAGCTGGCGACCGCTGGCGTCCACCTCGGCCAGGGTAGCGTCGACATCACGCACATAGTCGGCGGTGCTGGCGCTGCCGCGGTACTTGCCGCGGTAGGTGTTCGGCGCGGTCACCGGATGCACCCATTGCGGGCGGGTGGTCAGGGCCTGCGGGTTGTCGGCGATGGAGGTGGAAATCGCATCGGTGGCCACCGACCAGCCGTGGTACGCCTCCAGCACGCTGAGCATCTCGCGGCCGCCACTGGCGGCCCAGGCCAGGCGAATCGCCAGGTCGTTGGCCTCGGTGCCGCTGTTGACCAGGAACACCCGGTCCATGCCCTTGGGCGCCAGGGCCAGCAGGCGCTCGGAGAATTCGGCGATGGCCGCGTAGTGGAAACGCGAGTTGGTGTTGAGCAGCGACCACTGCCTGGCCGCCTCGCTGACCATGCGCGGATGACCGTGACCAAGCACCGCGACGTTGTTGAGCATGTCCAGATAGGAACGGCCCTGCAGGTCGATCAGGTAGTTGCGCCAGCCGCGCTCGATCTGCGGTGGCTGCTGGTAATAGTGCTTCTGCGAGCGGGCGAAACTGGCGTCGCGGCGCTCCAGCAGGGCCTGGGCATCGCCAAGCGGCTCGGCGTCGCAGTCGAAGCCGAGCAGCGCCGCCGGCGACGGCGACACCACCTGCCAGGCCGCGGCGCGGGAGGGCACGACAAAGGCGGGCGGGCGCAGGCCCGGCACCCGACACAACTGCACGGTGGCATTGCTGCCGCCATGCCCCAGCACCTGCCCCGCCTCGATCGCCTGGCCGTCGGCCAGGTCGCCGCCATGGCCCCAGAGCCACAGGCCGATCTGCTCGCCCTGCAGGCAGCCACTGTTGGGCCCGTCCACCTGCCAGACCCCGGCGAACGGCGCGCGCAGTTCGCTGCCCGGCACCAGGTGCAGTTCGACCTGCAAGGCGAAGGTTTCCGGCTCCCGCGGGTTATCGATATGGGTGCGCGACAGACGGTACTGGCCGTACAGCGACGACGCCGGCGCGGCATGCTGCAGCAGCAGTTGCTGGTCGATGCCGGGCGCCTCCCAGTTGCCGGCGCTGAAATGCTCGCTGAGCACGCCGAGGTCGACCCGGGTCACAGCCTGGCCGCTCAGGCCCGGCAGCAGCGGGCCGCAACCGGTCAGATCCAGAGGGGCCGGGGTCAGGCCCGCGGCCTGGAGGATCGCCGCTTCCATCAGGGCGAACGGCACGCTGTCGGCAACCTCGAAGATTTCCCACTCATGGGCCAGGTTGTCACGGCTGTACTGATTGTCCGGGTCGATGCTCAGTTGCTGCTCGCTGCTCAGCACCAGCACCGCGGCCCGGGCCACGATCAGCGGCCACAGGGCCTTGAGTTCGGCCTCGCCCAGCGGGTTGATGGCGTGGTAGGCGGACACCGCCGGGAGGATGCGCAGCGGATCGCCTTCGGCATGGTGCAGCAGCGCGGCGCAGGTCACCGACAGGTCGGCGATGCGCCAGGTGTGCAGCAGGTCGCCGAAGTCGATCACGCCCTGCAACTGCCACTGACGCTCGGCGTCACGCTGCCAGACCGCGTTGTCATCGGTGATATCGAGGTGCACCGCCTGCATCGGCAGGTGCTCCCGGAGTGCCGCCAGGGCCTGTTGCGCCTGGGTCGCGGCGGCCTCCACGCGCACCTTGCGCGGGCCGTCGGCGAGCACCGGCAACAGGTGGGCGATCAGCGCCTGGGCATGCCGCGGATCCCACTGCAGGGTGCGGGTCAGCCCCGGATGCGCGAAGTCGGCCAGGGCCTGGTCGACTCGGGCGCACAGCGCGCCCAGTTCGGCGATCAGGCGCGCGTCCATATGCTTGAGGCGGGTCAGGGTCTGGCCGTCGATGTAGTCCAGCACCCGCGCGCGCACCGCCTGGCCGTCGATATCCAGGGACAGCAGTTGCTCGCCGCCGAGGGCCGCGCGCACCGCCGGCACCGCCACCCCGCGTTCGCGCAGATAACCGAGGGCCGCGTGCTGGGCCTCCAGCTCCACGGCCGAATAGGCCCCATGACAGACCTTCAGCACATAGCGGCCCTGTTCGCTGTCGACGCGGAAATTCAGGTCCTGCTGGCTGCCCAGCGCCTGCAAGCCCCCGTCCAGGCCGTAATGCTGGTTGAGCAGGGCGCGCGCCTGCCGTTCGCTGAGGGTCGGACACGGTTGGCTGGCGCGGTGGATCAGGGTGCTGAGGGGCATGGTCGAGGCCTCGGTTTTTTTGCAGTTATATCGCCATCTGCTCTGCCATTACGCAAGGGCAGTGGTTAAAATTCCGCACAATTTTTCCAGGTTTCGTTGAGTAAAACAGGACAAGCCGGGCTATCCAGCGCAATCTGCTTGCACCACTGCGCGCCTGCACACAAGCTATGGTCCTTTTGCTCAATGTCAGTTATGCGAGATAGGCAACCCGACATGCGAATCCTCATCACAGGCGGAGCCGGCTTCATCGGCTCCGCGCTGGTGCGCCACCTGATCGACAACACCGACCACGACGTCCTCAACCTCGACAAGTTGACCTATGCGGGCAACCTGGAGTCGTTGCACCGCATCGCGACCAACACCCGCTACGAATTCGTCCAGGCCGACATCGTCGACCAGGCCACGGTCAGCGCGGTACTCGAGCGCTTCCAGCCCCAGGCGATCATGCACCTCGCGGCGGAGTCCCATGTCGACCGCTCCATCGATGGTCCGTCGGACTTCATCCAGACCAACATCGTCGGGACCTACAGCCTGCTGGAGGCCGCCCGCGGCTACTGGTCGAAACTGCCGGCCGGGGAGCGCGAAGCCTTCCGTTTCCACCACATCTCCACCGATGAGGTGTATGGCGACCTGCACGGCGTCGACGACCTGTTCACCGAGACCACCCCCTACGCGCCGAGTTCGCCGTATTCGGCGAGCAAGGCCGCGTCCGACCACCTGGTCCGTGCCTGGCACCGCACCTACGGCCTGCCGGTGCTGCTGACCAACTGCTCGAACAACTACGGTCCGTTCCACTTCCCGGAAAAACTCATTCCGCTGGTGATCCTCAACGCCCTGGCGGGCAAGCCGCTGCCGGTCTACGGCAACGGCCTGCAGGTGCGCGACTGGCTGTTCGTCGAGGACCACGCCCGCGCCCTGCTCAAGGTGGTGAGCGAGGGTGTGGTCGGCGAGACCTACAACATCGGCGGCCACAACGAGCAGAAGAACATCGACGTGGTGCGCGGCATCTGCGCCCTGCTCGAAGAGCTGGCACCGGGCAAACCGCAAGGCGTGGCCAGCTACGCCGAGCTGATCACCTACGTCCAGGACCGTCCCGGCCACGACCTGCGCTACGCCATCGACGCCAGCAAGATCGAACGCGAACTGGGCTGGGTTCCCGAGGAAACCTTCGAGAGCGGCCTGCGCAAGACGGTCCAGTGGTACCTGGACAACCTGGAGTGGTGCCGCCACGTACAGGACGGCAGCTATCAGGGACAGCGCCTGGGCAACTCCGATTTCAAGGACCTCATTGCATGACCAAAGGTATCGTCCTGGCGGGCGGCTCCGGCACCCGCCTGCACCCCATCACCCTCGGCGTCTCCAAGCAGCTGCTGCCGATCTACGACAAGCCGATGATCTACTACCCGATCTCGGTGCTGATGCTTGCCGGGATCCGCGAGATCCTGCTGATCTCCACCCCCCAGGACCTGCCGCAGTATCGTCAGTTGCTCGGTGACGGCAGCCAGTTCGGCATCGCCATCAGCTACGCCGAACAGCCGAGCCCCGATGGCCTGGCCCAGGCCTTCCTGATCGGCGAGGAGTTCATCGGCGACGACCCGGTATGCCTGGTCCTGGGCGACAACATCTTCCACGGCCAGGGCTTCACCGCGCAGTTGCTGCGGGCCGCCTCGCACAGCCACGGCGCCACGGTGTTCGGCTACTGGGTCAAGGGCCCCGAGCGCTTCGGCGTGGTCGAGTACGACAGTGACGGCCGCGTGCTGTCGATCGAGGAAAAGCCGGCGGTACCGAAATCCAACTACGCGGTCACCGGGCTGTATTTCTACGACAACGATGTGATCGAAATCGCCAGGTCGGTCAAACCGTCGGCCCGTGGCGAGCTGGAAATCACCGACGTCAACAATGCCTACCTCAAGCGTGGCGATCTGCGGGTCGAACGCTTCGGCCGCGGCTTCGCCTGGCTCGACACCGGCACCCACGACAGCCTGCTGGAAGCGTCGCAGTACGTGCAGACCATCGAGCATCGCCAGGGCCTGAAGGTCGCCTGCCTGGAAGAGATCGCCTTCCAGCAGGGCTGGATCGACGAAGCGCAACTCACCGCCCGGGCCGAGGCCCTGAGCAAAACCGGCTACGGTCAGTACCTGCTTGGATTGATGAGCAAATGAAGGTGATTGCCAGCACACTGCCCGAGGTCCTGATTGTCGAGCCACGGGTGTTCGGGGATGCCCGCGGCTTTTTCTACGAAAGCTTCAACGCCCGCGCCTTCGCCGAGCAGACCGGGGTGAACGCACAGTTCGTCCAGGACAACCACTCGCGCTCGCAGAAGGGCGTGCTGCGCGGTCTGCACTACCAGATCGAAAATGCCCAGGGCAAGCTGGTCCGGGTCGTGGCCGGCGAAGTCCTGGATGTCGCCGTCGACCTGCGCCGGAGTTCGCCGAACTTCGGACGCTGGACCAGCGTGCGCCTATCCGCCGAGAACAACCGCCAGCTGTGGATTCCGCCAGGCTTCGCTCACGGCTTCGTGGTCCTCAGCGACTACGCGGAATTCCTCTACAAGACCACCGACTACTACAACCCGGCCGCCGAGCGCTGCGTGCGCTGGGACGACCCGGACCTGGCCATCGACTGGCAGCTCGACGGCCAGCCGCTGCTCTCGGCCAAGGACCAGAACGGCAAACGGCTGAGCGAGGCGGACCTGTTCCCATGAAGATCCTCGTGAGCGGCCGCAACGGCCAGGTCGCCCAGGCCCTGCAAACGGCCCTGGGCGACCTCGGCGAACTGCACCTGCTGGGCCGCGACCAGCTCGACCTGGCCCATCCCGAACGCATCGCCGATCAGGTCCGCGCCCTCGCCCCCGACCTGATCATCAACGCCGCCGCGCACACCGCGGTGGACCAGGCCGAAAGCGAGCCGGAGCTGGCCTTCGCCATCAATGCCCGGGCGCCCGGAGTCTTCGCCGAAGAAGCCGCGCGCCTGGGCGTTCCGCTGATCCATTACTCCACCGACTATGTCTTCGACGGTGAAAAGGCCACGCCCTACCGCGAAGACGATGCGACCAACCCGCTGGGCGTCTATGGCCAGAGCAAGCTGGCCGGCGAACAGGCGATCGCCGCGGTAGGCGGCCAGCACCTGATCCTGCGCACCAGCTGGGTCTACTCGCAGCACGGCCGCAACTTCCTCCTGACCATGCAGCGCCTGCTGCAGGAAAAACCGGAACTGCGCGTGGTCGCCGACCAGATCGGCGCGCCGACCTGGGCCGGCACCATCGCCGCCAGCACCCGCCGCCTGATCGAGCGCTGGCAATCCGGCCAGGCCGGCGCCTGGGGCACCTACCACCTGACCGCGCAGGGCGAAACCTCCTGGTTCGGCTTCGCCCAGGCCATCGGCGAACAGCTCAAGGCGCGCGGCAAGCCCTGCGCCCACCTGCTGCCGATCCCGTCCAGCGAATACCCGACCCCGGCGCGCCGGCCGTTGAACTCGCGCCTCGACTGCAGCCGTCTGCAACGCGAGTGGCAGGTCAGCCAGCCGGACTGGCATCAGGCACTGATCGACTGCCTGAAGTAGCGCATAATGCGCCAGATCCTTCTGGCGCATTTTTCCGCGATGACCATGACCCCCAGCCTTCCCCGCCGCCCCCGCTGGCGCAGTCTCGCCCTGTTGGCCCTGTGCCTGGCGCCACTGCTGTGGCCGCTCAAGCACCTCGCCGAACACTACTACCAGGAAGAACTGGCCAACCAGAACCGCCAGACCCTCGACCTCTACGTCGCCAACCTGCTCGGCACCCTGCACCGCTACGAAGCCCTGCCGCAGATCCTCGGCGACCTGCCGACACTGCGCGCCGTGCTGGCCGACCCGCTGCGCCTGGAACACCAGACCAACGCCAACCGACGCCTCAAGGACATCAGCGCGCAGACCGGCGCCGAAGTCATCTACCTGATGGACGCCAAGGGCAACACCCTGGCCGCTTCCAACTGGGACAAGAAAGACAGCTTCATCGGGCGCAACTTCTCCTTCCGCCCGTATTTCAGCGACGCCATCGCCGGGCGCCTGGGCCGCTTCTTCGGCCAGGGCACCACCTCGGCCAAGCGCGGCTACTTCTTCGGCGCGCCGGTGTGGGACAACGGCACGGTGATCGGCGTGCTGGTGGTCAAGGTCGATCTCGACCATACCGAGACGCTCTGGGGCAAGAGCCCGGAACAACTGCTGCTGACCGACAGCAACGGCGTGGTGGTGCTGACCTCGCGCCAGGACTGGCGTTTCCGCGCCACCCGTCCGCTGAGCGCGGAAGAACGCCAGGCGATCACCGCGATCCAGCCCTACCCGACCCAGGAACCCCGGCCGCTCAACCTCAACCGCCAGGCCTGGCTGGTGCAGACCCGCTCGATCCCGGAGACCGGCTGGGAAGTGAATATCCTCGCCCCGCGGGTGCTGGTGGATCGCTCGGTCAGCACGGTCATGGCGGTGGGCGGCGCCACCCTGCTGGTGGTGATGCTGCTGGTCGGCCTGGTGATGCAGCGGCGTCGCCACTACATGGACCGTATCGACTTCGAAGCCCGCGCCCGTCACGACTCGGAAAAACGCGTGGCCGAGCGCACCGCCGACCTCGAAGGCCTCAACAGCCGCCTGAAAACCGAGGTGCTGGAACGCGAACAGGCCCAGCAGGAAGCCGCCCGCGCCCAGGACGAACTGGTCCAGGCCGGCAAGCTGTCGGTACTCGGCACCATGTCGGCGAGCATCAGCCACGAACTCAACCAGCCCCTGGCGGCGATCCGCAGCTACGCGGAAAACGCCGAGGTGCTGCTCGATCACCAGCGCATCGACGATGTCCGCGGCAACCTCAAGCTGATCAACGAGCTGACCGGGCGCATGGCCTCGATCATCGCCCACCTGCGCGCCTTCGCCCGCCGCGACCGCCACGCCCCGGAGAGCGTGGCCCTGCAGCCGGCACTGGATGACGCCCTGGCGCTGCTGGCCAAGCGACGCCGGGCGATGGCCGTGGAGCTGGTGCGCGACCTGCCGGAGGCCACGCTGTGGGTCCAGGCCGGGGAAACCCGTCTGCGCCAGGTGCTCGGCAACCTGCTGGCCAACGCCCTCGACGCCCTGACCGAAAAGGCCAACCCGCGCAAACTGTGGATAAGTGCCGAGCGCCGCGAGGATTGCGTCTACCTGACGATCCGCGACAACGGCCCCGGCTTCACCAGCCAGGCCCTGGCCCGCGCCCGCGAACCCTTCTTCACCACCAAGACCCGCACCCAGGGCCTTGGCCTGGGCCTGGCGATCTGTGACACGCTGATGCGCGCCCTGGGCGGCGAGCTGCTGCTGGCCAACCACCCGGAAGGCGGCGCACTGCTGACCCTGCAACTGCGCGTGGCCAAGCCCGGCGCCAATCTTCAGACTTCGGAGGACCTCTCGGCATGAGTGCAGAGCCCCTGATCGACAGCCGCACCCAGGTGATCCTGGTCGACGACGACCCGCACCTGCGCCAGGCCCTGAGCCAGACCCTCGACCTCGCCGGCTTGCGCGTGCTGCCGCTGAGCGACGCCCAGGGCCTGGCCCAGCGCATCGAGGCCGACTGGCCCGGGGTGGTGGTCAGCGATATCCGCATGCCCGGCATCGACGGCCTGCAACTGCTGGAACAACTGCACGGCCAGGACCCGGACCTGCCGGTGCTGCTGATCACCGGCCACGGCGACGTGCCGCTGGCGGTGCAGGCGATGCGCGCCGGGGCCTATGACTTCCTGGAAAAACCCTTCGCCAGCGATGCCCTGCTCGACAGCGTGCGCCGCGCCCTGGCCCTGCGCCGCCTGGTGCTGGACAACCGCAGCCTGCGCCTGGCGCTGAGCGATCGCCAGGAACTGAGCGGGCGCCTGGTCGGCCAATCGCCGGCGATCCTGCGTCTGCGCGAACAGATCGGCGCCCTCGCCGCGACCCGCGCCGACGTGCTGATCCTCGGCGAGACCGGTGCCGGCAAGGAAGTCGTGGCGCGTGCCCTGCACGACCTGTCGGGACGCCGCGACGGCCCGTTCGTGGCGATCAACGCCGGCGCCCTGGCCGAGTCGGTGGTGGAAAGCGAGCTGTTCGGTCACGAGCCCGGCGCCTTCACCGGTGCGCAGAAGCGCCGCATCGGCAAGTTCGAATTCGCCAACGGCGGCACGCTGTTCCTCGACGAGATCGAGAGCATGAGCCTGGACGTCCAGGTCAAGCTGCTGCGCATGCTCCAGGAGCGGGTGCTGGAGCGTCTGGGCGGCAACCAGCAGATTCCCCTGGATATCCGTGTGATCGCCGCGACCAAGGAAGACCTGCGCCAGGCCGCCGACCAGGGCCGCTTCCGCGCCGACCTGTATTACCGCCTGAATGTCGCGCCGCTGCGCATTCCACCGCTGCGCGAACGGGGCGACGACATTCTCGTGTTGTTCCAGCACTTCGCCGATGCCGCCAGCGAGCGCCACGGCCTGCCCGCGCACGCCTTGCAGCCGGCGCATCGCGCCATGCTGCTGCGCCACGCCTGGCCGGGCAACGTGCGCGAACTGCAGAACGCCGCGGAACGCTTCGCCCTCGGCCTGGAACTGGCCCTGGACGGCCAGGCGGACAGCCCCAGCGCGGCGCAGGAACTGCCGCCGGCCCACGGCAACCTCAGCGAGCAGGTCGAACACTTCGAGCGCTCGCTGATCGCGGCCGAACTGGCCCGCCCGCACGGCTCCATGCGCAGCCTCGCCGAAGCCCTCGGCATCCCGCGCAAGACCCTGCACGACAAGCTGCGCAAGCACGGCCTGAGCTTCGCCGACAGCAATGCCAGCGCCACCGATGACCTGGAGGAAAGCCGTTGATGAGCAGCGCCAGCCACTACCTGGAAAGCGTTCTGCATCGGGACATCCCGCTGACGCACGAGATGGGCCTGCAGGTGCTCGACTGGCAGGCGCAATGCCTGCGCCTGCGCCTGCCGCTGGAACCCAACGTCAACCACAAGAGCACCATGTTCGGCGGCAGCCTGTACTGCGGCGCGGTCCTGGTTGGCTGGGGCTGGCTGCACCTGCGCCTGCGCGAGGCCGGCATCGACGACGGGCACATCGTCATCCAGGAAGGCGCGATCAGTTATCCACTGCCGGTCACCGGCGCGGCCATCGCGGTGTGCGAGGCGCCGGAGGACAAGGTCTGGAAGCGTTTCGTCAGCACCTACCAGCGCTATGGCCGCGCACGCCTGAGCCTGCATACGCGGATCTTCAACGAAGACGCCGAGGCGCCCGCCGTCGAGTTCGACGGGCAGTACGTCCTACATCGCTGAGGCGAGGGCCAGCAGCTTGCCGCGCCACGGTGCGGCGGCAGGCAGGCCGAGGAAGAACGGATTGAGCAGGGACTCACGCGGCGGATAGACGAACACCTCGCCATCCAGCCCGAGGACTTCGCCGCCCGCCCCTTCCAGCACGCCCTGGGCCGCCGCGGTATCCCACTGCGAGGTCGGCGCCAGGCGCGGATAGCAATCGGCGGCGCCCTCGGCGAGCAGGCAGAACTTCAGCGAACTGCCGATATTGGCCAGTTCCAGTTCACCCAGCGCCTCCCCGAGACCGGCCAGCAGGCGCTCCTGCTGCGGGCTGGAATGACGGCGACTGGCGACCACGGTGAACGACTCATCCGCCGGTGGCGCCAGGCGCACGCGGATCGGCTCGACGCCGCCGTCGGCTTCGGCACGCCAGGCCCCGATATCCTGCCCACCGTAGTAGCAGCGACCGTTGACCGGCATCGCCACCACGCCGAAGACCACCCGGCCCTGCTCGATCAGGGCAATGTTCACGGTGAACTCGTCGGTACCGGCGATGAACTCCTTGGTCCCGTCCAGCGGGTCCACCAGCCACCAGCGCTGCCAGGCCTGGCGCTGTTCCAGGGGGATATCGCAGTCTTCCTCGGACAGCACCGGAATCTCCGGCGCCAGGGCCTTCAGGCCGTCGGCGATGACCCGGTGCGCGGCGAGGTCGGCGGCGGTGACCGGCGAGGCGTCGGCCTTGGCCACCACCTCCACGTCGGCGCGCCAGAACGGCAGGATCGCCGCGCCGGCGCGACGGGCCAGCGCCACCACGTGAGGCATCAGGTCGACGTCGTTCATACCGTGAACACTCCACGCTGGGTCAGCAGGTCGCGCACCAGGTACAGCGCCGCCAGCGCCCGCCCTTCGGAGAACTGCGGGTGCTGGGCCAGGGCCGACAGCTCGCGCAGGCTGACGCGGTCGACGCGCATCGGTTCCGGCTCGTCGCCCGGCAGGTGTTCTTCATACAGGTCGGTGGCCAGCACCACCTGGATCTTCTGGCTCATGTAGCCAGGCGACAGCGACAGCTCGGTGATGTGCTCCAGCTGGTTGGCGCCGAAGCCGGCCTCTTCCTTCAACTCGCGGTTGGCCGCCGCCAGCACGTCCTCGCCCGGTTCGATCAGGCCCTTGGGCAGGGACAGCTCGTATTCGTCGGTACCGCCGCAGTATTCCTCGACCAGCACGGCATGCTCGCTGTCGAGCATCGCCACGATCATCACCGCCCCGTAGCCGTTGCCGCGCCCGACCAGGCGTTCGTAGGTGCGCTCGGTGCCGTTGGAAAAGCGCAACTGCACGGCTTCGACACGGAACAGGCGGCTGCTGGCGACGATTTCGCTGGAGAGGACGGTGGGTTTCTGGCGCATGAGGGGGCGGCTCCTTGGCGGTAACGGGGTACTATACCGCCCACCGCAGCCTGACCGAACGAGAATCTTGCACATGCCTGCCCTTGCCTGGCGCGACATCGATACCGTCCTGCTGGACATGGACGGCACCCTGCTCGACCTGCACTACGACAACCACTTCTGGCTCGAACACCTGCCGCAGCGCTACGCCGAACACCACGGCATCAGCCGGGCCATGGCCGAGCTGGAACTGCAGCCGCTGTTCGAACGCAACGCCGGCTCGCTGAACTGGTACTGCCTGGACTTCTGGAGCGCCGAACTGAAGTTGCCGGTGCGCGAACTGAAGCTGGAAACCGCCAATCTGATCGCCCTGCGCCCGGACGCCGACACCTTTCTCGGCGCCGTGCGCGCCGCCGGCAAGCGGGTGATCCTGATCACCAACGCGCACCGTGATTCGCTGTCGCTGAAACTGGAGCGGGTGGCCCTGGCGCCGTATTTCGAGCGCATGATCAGCTCTCACGACTACGGTTTTCCCAAGGAGAACCAGCAGTTCTGGAGCGCGTTGCAGGCCGATACCGGTTTCGACCCGGCGCGCAGCCTGTTCATCGACGATACCCTGGCGATCCTGCGCAGTGCCCGCGCGTTCGGCGTCGCCCACCTGCTCGCGGTGCGCCAGCCGGACAGCCGCAAACCTGCGCGCGATACCGAAGAATTCGCGGCGCAGGAAGACTACCGGGTGCTTCTCGAAGGACTGGACGCAAGACTCCCGTAGGAGCGTGGCTTGCCCGCGAAGGACCGCGCAGCGGTCCCGGACCTCACTGCTATCTGGGCCCGCTGCGCGGTCCTTCGCGGTGGTTCGTCACACGACAAGCCACGCTCCTACGGAATCCGCAGCGACTGCCCCGGATAGATCTTGTCCGGGTGGCTCAGCATCGGCTTGTTCGCTTCGAAGATCTTGTTGTACAGATTGGCATTGCCATAGACCTCCAACGAGATGGCGCTGAGGGTGTCGCCCTTCTTCACCACCACGAACCGCGCCGCGGCGGCGATCGGGCCGGTCACGACGATCTGGTCGTCCACCGAGGCCACGCCGGCGATATTGCCCAGGGCCAGAAGAATCTTCTCCTTCTCTTCCTGACTGCTCACCTCGCCCGTCACCGTGACCGTGTCGCCATTGACCGTGGTCTGGATGTTGGGGTTGCCCAAGCCCACCTTCGCTACGTGATCCTTGAGCTGATCGGCGGCATTGGCATTGCCCGGCGTCAGCAGATCGATGAGTTTTTCTCCTGCTTCTTTCACGAAACTGAACAGACTCATGTCGCTCTCCCTTTCAAAGGAATCTCGGAGCCCAAAGTCTAGGACAGGTTAGAATGCCCCGCCCGCCCGCCCCGAGACGACGATGGACATCAAACAGCTGAAATTCCTCATCGCCCTGGACGAAACCCGCCACTTCGGCCAGGCCGCCGCGCTGTGCCACGTGACCCAGCCGACCCTGTCGATGCGCCTGCGCAACCTGGAGCGCGAACTGGGGCTGGAGCTGGTCAACCGCGGCCAGCGCTTCGAAGGCTTCACCGCCCAGGGCGAACGGGTGCTGGCCTGGGCCCGCGCGGTCCTCGCCGCCTACGACGGCCTGCAGGCCGAGGCCGCCGCCTGTCGCGGGCACCTGGCCGGAACCCTGCGCCTGGGCATGGTGCCGCTGTCCAGCTTCGATCCGCTGCCGCTGCTGCAACGCCTGCACCGCCAGCACCCGGACCTGGCGTTCGAACTCAGCGCGCTCAGCTCGGAGCAGATCCTCGAACAGCTCACCAGCAACCGCCTCGACCTCGGCCTGTCCTACCTCGAACGCCTCGATCAGGAGCGCTTCGAAGCCCTGCCCCTGGGCGAATCGCGCATGGGCCTGCTGTACGACCCGGCGCACTTTCAGTTCGCCGACGCCCCGCTGCACTGGCAAGCCCTCGCCGAACTGCCGCTGGGCCTGCTCACCGCCGGCATGCACTTTCGCCAGTCGGTGGACCACAACTTCCACAGCCGCGGCCTGGTCCCGCGCCTGCTGCTGCAGACCGATGCCGTCCATCAGTTGGTCCAGGCGGTACATGGCGGCCTGTGCTGCGCGGTGATGCCGCTGGGCAACGGACTCGAAGCGGTCACCGGCGGGCTGCGCCTGCACCCCATCGAACAGGCCACCACCCTGGCCCCGCTGGGCCTGATCATGCGCCGTACCGCGCCACGTTCGGCACTGGCCGAAGCCTGCCTGGCCGAATACCGGAAACTGCGCGACGAAGCATGATCGACGGGGTCTATCAAGACATCGGTACAAGCGATTAGACGATACCCGAGCACAGGCCTAGGCTAAGGACTGATCAGCCCCTCGGGTACCCATGAATGAGCAGCAAACCACCGGTTTGCGCGGCTTCCACGACCCTGGAAGCCCCTGCCGCCAGCGTGCGATACGAATACAGCCAGCTAGAAGATTGCTCCCCCGCCAGCGCCGACCTCGCCGAGGAAGTGGCCCTGGCCATCGCCTACAACGGCATCAGCCAGGCGGTGATGCTGGTCAGTCCCACCGACCTCGACGACTTCGTGGTCGGCTTCAGCATTGGCAGCGGCATCGTCGACAGCGCCGACGACATCTATGACATCAAGCTGGCCGGCAGCGGTTCGGCCCTGCACGCCCAGGTGGAAATCGCCAGCCGCGCGTTCTGGAACCTCAAGACCCAGCGTCGCCAACTGGCCGGCACCAGCGGTTGCGGGCTGTGCGGCGTCGAAGCCGTGGAGCAGGCCCTGCCCGACCTGAAGGCGCTGCCCGGCGCACCGCTGCCTCCCGCCGAATGGCTGGTGGGCCTGCGCCAGCGCATCAGCGCCTTCCAGCCCCTCGGCCAGCATTGCGGCGCGGTCCACGCGGCCCTGTTCATGGACGCGACCGGCGAACTGTTGCTCGGCCGTGAAGACATCGGCCGGCACAACGCCCTCGACAAGCTGATCGGCGCCCTGATCCGCCAGCGCATCGACACCCATGGCGGCCTGGCCATCGTCACCAGCCGCTGCAGCCTGGAACTGATCCAGAAAGTCCTGCGCGCCGGCATCCAGACCCTGGTCAGCCTGTCGTCGCCCACCGGTCTGGCCCTGCAGTGGGCCCGGCGGCACAACCTGAACCTCATCCACCTGCCGCAACACAGTGCGCCACGGGTCTACAGCCCGGCGCGGGAGAAGCGATCGTGAGCCTGCATCATCAAGCCGACCAGAAACCCGTTCCGCGCTACAAGCCCTACCACGGCGCCGCCGGCGGCTGGGGCGCGCTGCGCAGCGTCGCGCAGGCCTGGATCGGCAGCGACAATGCCCTGAAGAACATCCGCGCCCTGCTCAAGACCAACCAGAACGGCGGCTTCGACTGCCCCGGCTGCGCCTGGGGCGACTCGCCGGAACACGGCATGGTCAAGTTCTGCGAGAACGGCGCCAAGGCGGTGAACTGGGAAGCGACCAAGCGCCGTGTCGACCCGGCCTTCTTCGCCCGTCACAGCGTCACCTCGCTGCTTGGCCAGAGCGACTACTGGCTCGAATACCAGGGCCGCCTGACCGAACCGATGGTCTACGACCCGGCCAGCGACCGCTACAAGCCGATCGGCTGGGACGAGGCCTTCGCCGTCATCGCCCGTCACCTCAAGGGCCTGTCCAGCCCCGACCAGGCCGAGTTCTACACCTCGGGCCGGGCCAGCAACGAGGCGGCCTATCTGTACCAGCTGTTCGTCCGCGCCTACGGCACCAACAACTTCCCGGACTGCTCGAACATGTGCCACGAGGCCAGCGGCGTGGCCCTCGGGCAGAGCGTCGGGGTCGGCAAGGGCACGGTGACCTTCGATGACTTCGAGCACGCCGACGCCCTGTTCGTCTGGGGCCAGAACCCCGGCACCAACCACCCGCGCATGCTCGAACCGCTGCGCGAGGCGGTGAAGCGCGGTGCCCAGGTGGTGTGCATCAACCCGCTGAAGGAGCGCGGCCTGGAACGCTTCCAGCACCCGCAGCACCCGATCGAGATGCTGACCAACGGCGACCGTCCGACCAACACTGCGTTCTTCCGTCCGGCCCTCGGGGGCGACATGGCGATGATGCGCGGCATGGCCAAGTTCCTCCTGCAGTGGGAACGCGAGGCCCAGGCCAACGGCAGCGAGCCGGTGTTCGACCACGCCTTCATCGCCGAACACACCGCCACCGTCGACGAGTACCTGGCGGTGGTCGATGCCACCCCGTGGGCGCAGATCGAAGCGCAATCCGGCCTGCCCCGCGGCGAGATCGAACTGGCCGCGCGGATGTACGTGAAGGCGAAGAAAGTCATCATGTGCTGGGCCATGGGCATCACCCAGCACCGCCATTCGGTGCCGACCATCCAGGAAATCGCCAACCTCATGCTGCTGCGCGGCAACCTCGGCCAGCCGGGTGCCGGCCTGTGCCCGGTGCGCGGCCACAGCAACGTGCAGGGCGACCGCACCATGGGCATCAACGAGCGTCCGCCGGTGGCGCTGCTCGACTCGCTGGAGCGGCATTTCGGTTTCCCGGTGCCGCGTCATAACGGCCACAACACCGTCGAGGCGATCCACGCCATGCTCGAAGGCAGGGCCAGGGTGTTCATCGGCCTGGGCGGCAACTTCGCCCAGGCGACTCCGGATACCGACCGCACCGCGCAGGCCCTGCGCAACTGCGAACTGACCGTGCACATCAGCACCAAGCTCAACCGCAGCCACCTGATCCACGGCAAGGAGGCGCTGATCCTGCCGTGCCTGGGCCGCACCGACATCGACCAGCAGGGCGAAGGCCCGCAGGCGGTGACCGTGGAAGACTCGTTCAGCATGGTCCACGCCTCCAACGGCCAGCTGAAACCGCTGTCGCGGCACATGCGCTCGGAGCCGGCGGTGATCGCCGGGATCGCCGCGGCGACCCTGGGCAAGCATCCGGTGGACTGGAATTGGCTGATCGCCGACTACGGGCGGATCCGCGACCTGATCATGCACACCATTCCGGGCTTCGAGCAGTTCAATGAACGGCTGCAGCATCCGGGGGGCTTCTACCTGGGCAACAACGCCGGCAAGCGCATCTGGAAAACCGCCAGCGGCAAGGCCAACTTCAAGGCCAACCGCCTGCCGGACGACCTGCTCCACGAAAGCGTGCGCGCCAGCGGCCAGTTGCCGGACCTGATCATGCAGTCGATGCGCTCGCACGATCAGTACAACACCACCATCTACGGCCTGGATGACCGTTACCGCGGGGTGAAGGGGCAGCGTAACGTGCTGTTCGCCAACGAGGCCGACATCATCCGCCTGGGCTTCAACCCGGGCGACAAGGCCGACCTCGTCTCGCTGTGGGGGGATGGTCTGGAGCGGCGGGTGAAGGGCTTTACCCTGCTGGCCTTCGATATCCCGGCGGGGCAGGCGGCGGCCTACTATCCGGAGGTGAACCCGCTGGTGCCGCTGGAGAGTGTCGGCGATGGCAGCCATACGCCGACGTCGAAGTTCGTGGCGATCCAGTTGAAGCCGGCCAGCGCTGAAGCCCGGATCATCTAAAGCCGTGCGCGAACCAACCGTACATAGGAGCTGCCCGCGAAGAACCTGTAGGAGCTGGCTTGCCTGCGAAGGACCGCAAAGCGGTCCCCGATAGCGGTGAGGTCCGGGACCGCTGCGCGGTCCTTCGCGGGCAAGCCACGCTCCTACAGAGGAACGCGCATCCCCTTTAAAACGGCACATCCCCCAGAATCGTCGCCCGATGCATCACCCGCCGCTGCGGCCGGTAGTCATCCACCGCGTAATGCTGGGTCACCCGGTTATCCCAGAACGCCACATCGTTCTCCTGCCAGCGCCAGCGAATGGTGAATTCCGGCCGGGTCGCATGGGCGAACAGCAACTTCAAAATCGCCTCGCTCTCCAGCTCGCTCAACTCATTGATCCGCGTCGTGAACCCATCACTGACGAACAACGACTTGCGCCCACTCACCGGGTGCGTGCGAATCACCGGATGGGAAATCGGCGGGTTGGCCTTGCGCGCCGCTTCCCAACGCGCCAGGTCCTCCGGGGTGCTGCCGAAGCGCGCCAGGGGGAAGGACTTGGTGAAGTCATGGGTCGCGGTGAGCCCATCCAGCAACTGCCGCAACGGTGCCGACAAGGCCTCATAGGCCGCGATGCCGCTGGCCCACAGGGTGTCGCCGCCATACGCGGGAAGCTGCTTGGCTGCCAGCACCGCGCCCAGCGCCGGGGTCGGCAGGAAGGTCACGTCGGTGTGCCAGATGGCGTTGTCGCGCACGTCGGTGACGGCGGTATCCAGCACCAGCACCTGCGGGGTTTCCGGCACGTTCGGGTAGATCGGATGGATATGCAGGTCGCCGAAGCGCGCGGCGAAATCGGCCTGCTGCCGCGGGGTGATCGCCTGCTCGCGGAAGAACAGCACCTGGTGCGCGAGCAGGGCCTGCTCGATGGCATCGCGGGTATCGGCGTCGAGCGCGCGGCTCAGGTCCACGCCACTGATATGGGCACCGAGCGCGGGGCTCAGCGGGGTAATGATCAGGCTCATGTCTGTCTCACTCGTGAATTCGTTTCAGTGGCTCTGGCCGTGCCACGGCACCAGCTTGCGCTGCAGGGCGCGCAGGCCCATTTCCAGGGCGAAGGCGATCAGGGCGATGACCAGGATGCCCAGCACCACCACATCGGTGACCAGGAACTGCGCCGCCGACTGGACCATGAAGCCGAGGCCGCTGGTGGCGGCGATCAGCTCGGCGGCGACCAGGGTCGACCAGCCCACGCCGAGGCCGATACGCACGCCGGTGAGGATGTCCGGCAAGGCGCTGGGCAGGATCACATGGCGAATCAGCTGCACCCTGCTCGCCCCCAGCGACTGCGCGGCGCGCAGCTTGGCCGGGTCGACGGTGCGCACGCCGGTGGCGGTGGCAATGGCGATCGGGGCGAAGATCGCCAGGTAGATCAGCAGCACCTTGGACAGCTCGCCGATGCCGCACCAGATCACGATCAGCGGCAGGTAGGCCAGCGGCGGGATCGGCCGGTAGAACTCGATCAGCGGATCGAGAATGCCGCGGGCGATGCGGTTGTGGCCGATGGCGATGCCGATCGGGATCGCGGTGAGAATCGCCGCACCCAGGGCCAGGCCGATACGGCCGAGACTGGCTGCGAGATGCTGCCACAGGGTCGACTCCATGTAGCCCTCGGTCAGCAGCAGCCAGGCCTTGCCCAGCACCGCCTCCGGAGAGGGCAGGAACAGCGGCTCGATCCACTCCGCCGCGGTCACCAGCCACCACAGGGCGAGCAGGCCGCCGAGGGTCAGGCCGCTGATCCAGCGGGTGCTCAAGGTGCGTCGGGCGCGAGGCGCGGCGACGGTCGGTTTGGCCGTTACCGGCAGTTCGAGGCTGCTCATGCGGACTCCCTGCGTTGCGAAAAGACCCGCGCCAGCACGTGCTCGCGGGTTTCGATGAAACGGGGATCGGACTTGATCGAACGCGCCGACTCGCCGGCCGCGTAGCGCTGGCCGAAGTCCAGCTGCAGGCGCTCCACCACCCGCCCGGGATTGGGCGCGAGGAGGACCAGATCGGTGGCGAGGAACACCGCTTCCTCGATGTCATGGGTGATCAGGAACACCGGCTTGGCGGTGCGCTGCCAGACCTGCAGCAGCAGCTCCTGCATCTGTTCGCGGGTGAAGGCATCGAGGGCGCCGAACGGCTCGTCCATCAGCAGCACCCGCGGATCGGCGGCCAGCGCCCGGGCCAGGCCGACGCGCTGTTTCTGCCCGCCGGAAAGTTGCCAGACACGCCGTTCGGCGAAATCGACGAGGTCCACCAGGGCGAGCATTTCCCGCGCCTTGCGCTCGCGCTGGGCCCGCGGCACGCCGGCCAGTTCGAGGCCGAAGGCGACGTTGGCCAGCACGTCCTGCCAGGGCAGCAGGGCATCGTCCTGGAACACCACGCCGCGCTCGGCGCCCGGCCCTTGCACCGGCACCCCGTCGAGGGTGATGCGCCCGGCGCTGGGGCTGACGAAGCCGGCGATCAGGTTGAGCAGCGACGTCTTGCCGCTGCCGGAAGGGCCGAGGGCCACCAGCAATTGCTGCGGGCCCAGGCTCAGTGAGATGTCGGCGAGCACCGGGGTGGCGGCGCCGGGGTACTGTGCGCTGATGCGCTCCAGCTGTAACAGGGCCATGACGACTCCGGGGGGCTCAGTTGGTGATGAACTTGGCGCTGACGTACGGCGAGTAGTCCGGCAGCACCGCCTCGACCTTGCCCTGCTCCTTGAGGAACTTCGCGGTCTCGGTGATCGCCTGGGTGGTCGGCGCGCCAAGGGCGGCGACCTGGTCGGCGGCCAGCGGGAACACGTTGCCCTGCAGCAGGCCGGGGATGTCGCCGGTCTTGGCGCCGGACAGCTTGGCCAGCTTGTCGACGTTGGCCTTGTCCGCCAGCCAGGCTTGCGGGTCCTTGCGGTAGTCGGCGTAGGCGTCGAGGGTCACCTTGGCGAAGGCCTTGACCACCTCCGGGTGCTTGGCGGCGAAGTCCTTGCGCACGATCCAGGCGTCGAAGGTCGGCGCGCCTTTCTGCGCCAGCTCGCCGGAGGTGATCAGCACCTTGCCGTTTTCCTTGGCCACGCCCAGGGCCGGGTCCCAGACGTAGGTGGCGTCGATGTCGCCACGCTTCCAGGCGGCGGTGATCGCCGGTGGCGCGAGGTTGAGGATCTGCACCTTGGCCGGGTCGATGTTCCACTGCTTCAGCGCGGCCAGCAGGCTGTAGTGGCCGGTGGAGACGAAGGGCACGGCGACTTTCTTGCCGATCAGGTCCTGCGGCGAAGCGATGCCGGCGCCGTCGCGGGCGACCAGGGCTTCGGCGGCGCCGATCTGGGTGGCGATGAGGAAGGTTTCCACCGGCAGCTTGCGGCTGGCGGCGGCGGCCAGCGGGCTGGAGCCGAGGTAGCCGATCTGCACGTCGCCGGAGGCGACGGCGGTGATCACATCGGCGCCGTTGTCGAATTTGCGCCAGTCGATGCTGGCCTTGCTGGCCTGCTCGTAGCGGCCATCGACCTGGGCCACCTTGGCCGGGTCGACGGTGGTCTGGTAGGCCACGGTGAGGTCGGCGGCCTGCACGAACATGGCGGCACCGGCCAGGGCCAGAGCGGAAAACAGGCGCAACGGGGCGAAGAAGGTCATGGGTGGACTCCTGGCGGGCGGGTTCGGTAGTGAGTGGTTGAAAGACTAATTGATCTAATAAATCAAAAATAAATAACTTTTTCGAATTAGGTTAGGTCCACAAATTTTGCGGCCGCTTTGGCGATGCCGCGTCAACCGCTGTAGGAGCGTGGCTTGCCCGCGAAAGGACCGCGCAGCGGTCCAAAAATGGTGTTGCCAGAGCGAGTTTAGGACCGCTGCGCGGTCCTTTCGCGGGCAAGCCACGCTCCTACGAGTTCTCATCAGACCCCGAACCCGCTGTTGATTCTGTGTTGCCCAGCCAACAACCCGATTTCTATCCATATTCCTAATCGTTAGTTCAAATAATTTTTATACACGATTACGGTATATGAACCGGACCACCGGACCCCATTGCACCACCGCCATCCAACAATGAGGTCAGGTATGTCCACTCTCGCCACCACCACCGTCCACAGCGATCTGGACACTGCGCCACTGCTGCTTCCCGCCAAGGTCCTGCGCAACGATGCCGAAGCCATCGCCGCCGCCCACGAACTGGCCGCCAGCGCCCGCCTGCAGGCCGGCAAGCGCGACCAGCAACGCAAGCTGCCGTGGGCCGAAGTCGAGCAGTTCACCCGCAGCGGCCTGGGCAGCATCAGCATTCCCCGCGAATACGGCGGCCCCGAGGTGTCCTTCGTCACCCTCGCCGAGGTCTTTCGCATCATCAGCGCCGCCGACCCGGCGCTGGGCCAGATTCCGCAAAACCAGTTCGGCCTCCTGCAGATGCTCCGCGGCGCCGCCAGCGAGCGGCAGAAACAGGTGCTGTTCAAGTCCGTGCTGGACGGCTGGCGCATCGGCAATGCCGGGCCCGAGCGCGGCACGAAGAACACCCTGGAACTCAAGGCGCGCATCGTCCGCGAGGGCGACACCCATGTCATCAGCGGCCAGAAGTTCTACTCCACCGGCGCGCTGTTCGCCCATTGGGTCGCGGCCAAGGCGCTGAACGAGGAAGGCCGCCAGGTCATGGCCTTCATTCGCCGCGCCAGCCCGGGGCTGCGCATCGTCGACGACTGGTCCGGCTTCGGCCAGCGCACCACCGCCAGCGGCACCGTGCTGCTCAATGAAGTGCCGGTGGACGCCGAGCTGGTGGTGGAGAACTGGCGCCTCGGCGAAACCCCGAACATTCAAGGTTCGGTGTCGCAGTTGATCCAGGCCGCCATCGATGCCGGAATCGCCGAAAACGCCATCGCCGACGCCATCGCCTTCATCCGCGAACGCGCCCGGCCCTGGGTCGATGCCGGCGTCGAGAAAGCCGGTGACGATCCCTACGTGATCGCCGATATCGGTCGCCTGCAACTCGAACTGCACGCCGCCCAGGCCCTGCTGGTCAGGGCCGGCAAGGTGCTCGACGAAGTCAACGCCGCGCCGGTGGATGCCGCCTCCGCCGCCCGCGCCTCGATCGCCGTGGCCGAAGCCAAGGTGCTGACCACGGAAATTTCCCTGCTTGCCAGCGAGAAGCTGCTGGAGCTGTCCGGCAGCCGCGCGACCCTCGCCGAATTCAACCTCGACCGCCACTGGCGCAACGCCCGGGTGCACACCCTGCACGACCCGGTGCGCTGGAAGTACCACGCGGTGGGCGCGTACCACCTCAACGGCACCCTGCCCGCCCGGCATTCCTGGATTTGACCAGACCACTGGAGCCCGTCTCATGAGTCATGTTTCCCTTCCGCACTACAACGTGCCGGTGATCGCCGACGACGCCCAGGCCCTGGCCGTCGCCGAACGGATCGCCGGGCAACTGCAGCAGGACAGCATCCTGCGCGACCGCGAACGGCGCCTGCCGCATGCCGAACTGGAGCTGTTCTCGCGCTCCGGGCTGTGGGGCATCAGCGTGCCGAAAGCCTATGGCGGCGCCGGCGTGTCCAACGTCACCCTGGCCAGGGTGATCGCCCGTATCGCCCGGGCCGACAGCTCCCTGGGGCAGATTCCGCAGAACCATTTCTATGCCCTCGAAGTGCTGCGGGTGAACGGCACCGAGGCGCAGAAACAGCGCCTGTATGCCGAGGTCCTGGCCGGTGTGCGCTTCGGCAATGCCCTCGCCGAGCTGGGCACCAGGACCGCCAACGAGCGCACCACCGCCCTGACCCGCGACGGCGACGGTCTGCGCATCAACGGCCGCAAGTTCTACGCCACCGGCGCCCTCTACGCCCAGCGCATCCCGACCTCGGTGGTGGATGAAAACGGCGTGCAGCAACTGGCCTTCGTGCCTGCCGACAGCCATGGCCTGAAGGTCATCGACGACTGGAGCGGCTTCGGCCAGCGCACCACCGGCAGCGGCTCGGTGCTGTTCGACAACGTGCGGGTCACGGACGACGACGTGGTGCCGTTCCAGAGCGCCTTCGAACGGCCGACGCCGGTCGGCCCGCTGGCCCAGATCCTCCACGCCGCCATCGACACCGGCATCGCCCGCGCCGCCTACGAGGATGCCCTGCACTTCGTGCGCACCCGCACCCGGCCATGGATCGACGCCGGCAACGACAAGGCCAGCGAAGACCCGCTGACCCTGAAATCCTTCGGCCACCTGGCGATCCGTCTGCACGCCTGCGAAGCCTTGCTGGAGCGCGCCGGCGAATTCCTCGACCGCGCCCAGGCCGACGCCAACGCCGACACCGTGGCCGCCGCCTCCATCGCCGTGGCCGAAGCCCGTGCGATCAGCACCGAGATTTCCCTGGCCGCCGGCAGCACCCTGTTCGAACTGGCCGGCAGCCAGGCCACCCTCGCCGAGCACGGCCTCGACCGTCACTGGCGCAACGCCCGCACCCACACCCTGCACGACCCGGTGCGCTGGAAGTACCACGCCATCGGCAACTACTACCTGAACGAGCAGAACCCTCCATTGCGGGGGACCATCTGATGGCGAAGAAGAAGATCCTCCTCAACGCCTTCAACATGAATTGCGTCGGGCATATCAACCATGGCCTGTGGACCCATCCACGGGACACGTCGAGCCAGTACAAGACCCTGGAATACTGGACCGACCTGGCGAAACTGCTGGAGCGCGGGCTGTTCGACGGCCTGTTCCTGGCCGATATCGTCGGCGTCTACGACGTCTACCAGCAGTCGGTGGACGTGCCGCTGAAGGAGTCGATCCAGCTGCCGGTGAACGACCCGCTGCTGCTCGTCTCGGCGATGGCCGCGGTAACGCAACATCTGGGTTTCGGCCTTACCGCCAACCTCACCTACGAGCCGCCGTACCTGTTCGCCCGACGCCTTTCCACCCTCGACCACCTGAGCCGTGGCCGGGTCGGCTGGAACATCGTCACCGGCTACCTGGACAGCGCGGCCAAGGCCATGGGTCTCGACGAACAACCCGAGCACGACCGCCGCTACGACCAGGCCGACGAGTACCTGGAAGTGCTCTACAAGCTGTGGGAAGGCAGCTGGGAAAACGACGCGGTGATCGAGGATCGCCAGCAACGCATCTATGCGCGGCCGGACAAGGTGCACAAGGTTCGCCATCACGGCGAGTTCTACAAGGTCGAGGGCTACCACCTCTGCGAGCCGTCGCCGCAGCGTACCCCGGTGCTGTTCCAGGCCGGGGCCTCGGAACGCGGCCTGGGCTTCGCCGGGCAGCATGCCGAATGCGTGTTCATCAGTGGCCAGACCAAGGCCGCGACCCGCGCCCAGGTCGACAAGGTGCGCGCCGCCGCCGTGGCGGCCGGCCGTGATCCGGAGGCGATCAAGGTGTTCATGGGCATCACGGTGATCGTCGCCGCCAGCGAAGAAGAAGCCCGGGCCAAGCATGCCGAATACCTGCGCCACGCCAGCGCCGAAGCCGGGGTGGCGCACTTCTCCAGCTCCACCGGCATCGATTTTTCCGCCTACGCGCTGGACGAGCCGATCCAGTACGTGAAGAGCAATGCCATCCAGTCGGCCACCAAGCATTTGCAGAACAACGACTGGACCCGTCGCCGCCTGCTGGAGCAGCACGCCCTTGGCGGGCGTTACATCACCCTGATCGGTGCGCCACAGCAGATCGCCGACGAGCTGGAAAGCTGGATCGCCGAGACCGGCCTGGACGGTTTCAACCTGGCCCGCACCGTGACCCCGGAAAGCTACGAAGACTTCATCGACCTGGTCATCCCCGAGCTGCAGCGACGCGGCTCGTACAAGACCGCCTACGACCACGGCAGCCTGCGCCAGAAGCTGTTCCCCGCCGGCACCGCCCACCTGCCCGCCGACCATCCCGGCGCCAGTTATCGCCACTCAACGCAAGACACCCAACCGACCGGAGCGCTCCAGCATGCTTAAGACCCTCTTTGCCCGCCCCGTGGCGGCCCTTGCCCTGACCCTCGGCCTGGCGGGCGCCAGCCATGCCACCGAGGCGCTGAAAGTCGGCACCACCGCCGCCTTCGCCGCGCCGCTGGAAGCCGCCGTTTCCGAAGCGAAGAAACAGGGCCTGCAGGTCGAACTGATCGAGTTCAGCGACTGGATCGCACCCAACGTCAGCCTGAATGCCGGCGACATCGATGTGAACTTCTTCCAGCACATCCCCTTCCTGGAAAACGCCAAGGCCGCCGGCGGCTTCGACCTGGTGCCCTACGCGCCGGGGATCATCAACAACGTCGGGCTGTATTCGAAAAAGTACAAATCCCTGGACGAACTGCCCAAGGGCGCCACCGTGGCCATCGCCAACGACCCGATCAACAGCGGTCGCGGCCTGCAGCTGCTGGCCAAGGCCGGACTGATCACGCTCAAGCCGGGGGTCGGCTACAAGGCCACCGAGGAGGATATCGTCGCCAATCCGAAGGGGATCAGGATCCTCCAGGTCGAGGCCGTGCAACTGGTGCGCGCCTACGACGACGCCGACCTGGTGCAGGGTTATCCCCACTACATCCGCCTGGCCAAGACCTTCGATGCCGAGTCGGCACTGCTGTTCGACGGCATCGACCACAAGGAATACGTGATCCAGTTCGTCATCAAACCGAAGAGCAAGGACGATCCGCGCCTGGCGAAGTTCATCGATATCTACCAGCACTCGCCGGTGGTCCGCGCCGCCCTCGACAAGACCTACGGCAAGCTCTACCAGCCGGGCTGGGAGAGTTGAGATGAGTACCGCCAACGCCCGCGTGGCGCTGGATGCGCCACCTGTTGCCGAGTTGCGAACGACCCGGCAACGGGCCCTGCATCCCGAGCTGAACAACGCCCATGTGCGCTTCGTCGGCCTGCACAAGACCTACCCGGGGCAGGACACCCCGGCCCTGGCCGATATCGACCTGAACATCCAGCCCGGCGAGATCTTCGGCATCATCGGTCGCAGCGGCGCCGGCAAGTCGTCGCTGATCCGCACCATCAACCGCCTGGAACAACCCAGCGGCGGGCGGGTGCTGATCGACCAGGTGGATATCGCCGAGTACGACGAGGACAAACTGGTCGGCCTGCGCCGGCGCATCGGCATGATCTTCCAGCACTTCAACCTGATGTCGGCCAAGACCGTGTGGCAGAACGTCGAGCTGCCGCTGAAGGTGGCCGGGGTGGCGAAGGCCGAGCGGCGGCGCAAGGTGGAGGCACTGCTGGAGCTGGTGGGGTTGCAGGAGAAGCACCACGTCTATCCGGCGCAGTTGTCCGGCGGGCAGAAACAGCGTGTCGGCATCGCCCGGGCGCTGGTGCATGACCCGGCGATCCTGCTCTGCGACGAAGCCACCTCGGCGCTCGACCCGGAAACCACGGCGTCGATTCTCGACCTGCTGCGCGATATCAACCGGCGCCTGGGGCTGACCATCATCCTGATCACCCACGAGATGGCGGTGATCCGCGATATCTGCCACCGCGTGGTGGTGCTGGAGCGTGGACGCATCGTCGAGCAGGGCGAGGTCTGGCGGGTGTTCGGCAATCCTCGGCATGAGGTGAGCAAGACCCTGCTGGCACCGTTGCAGCCGGCGCTGCCGCCAGCGCTGCTGGCGCGTCTGTTGCCGAGCGCGGCGGATGCACGGTCGGCGCTGGTGCTGCGCTTGCGCATCAGCGGGGAGGATAGCGAGGCGCCGGACCTGGCGGCGCTGTTCGCCGCGCTGGGTGGTCGGGTCAGCCTGTTGCAGGGCGGCATCGAGACGATCCAGGAGCGGGCGCTGGGGCAACTGGTGATTTCCGTGGCCGGCTCGCCCCATTCGCATGATGAAATCGTCCAGCGCGCCCGGCACTGGGCGGCGCAGGTGGAGGTGCTTGGCCATGTGGTTTGATCGTTTGTTGCAGGGGGTGATCGACACCCTGCTGATGGTCGGCGTGTCGTCGCTGATCGCCTTGCTGGTGGGGATTCCGCTGGCGGTGATCCTGGTCACCAGCGGCAAGGGCGGGATCTTCGAAGCGCCTGGCGTGAACCGGGTGCTGGGGGCGTTCGTCAATCTGTTCCGTTCGATTCCGTTCCTGATCCTGATGGTGGCGCTGATTCCGTTTACCCGCCTGATCGTGGGGACCACCTATGGCGTGTGGGCGGCGGTGGTGCCGCTGACCATCGCGGCGACGCCGTTCTTCGCGCGGATTGCCGAGGTGAGCCTGCGCGAGGTGGATCATGGCTTGATCGAAGCGGCGCAGGCGATGGGGTGCCGGCGTTGGCATATCGTCTGGCATGTGTTGCTGGCGGAGGCGCTGCCGGGGATCGTCGGCGGGTTCACCATCACCCTGGTGACCATGATCAACTCGTCGGCCATGGCGGGGGCGATTGGCGCGGGTGGGTTGGGGGATATTGCCTATCGGTATGGGTATCAGCGTTTCGACAGCCAGATCATGCTGACGGTGATCGTCATGCTGGTGGTGCTGGTGGCGTTGATCCAGGTGAGTGGGGACCGGTTGGCTCGGCGGTTGAACAAGCGATAGGCCTGTCGAAACCCACCCCCGTAGGAGCGTGGCTTGCCCGCGAAGGACCGCGCTAGCGGTCCCTGATCACGGTGAGGTCCCTGATCACGGTGAGGTCCCTGATCACGGTGAGGTCCGGGACCGCGTTGCGGTCCTTCGCGGGCAAGCCTCGCTCCTACGAGTTCTCTGGCTCCCGAATCCGGTACCACGCCACATACAACGCCGGCAAAAACAGCAACGTCAGCAAGGTCGCGACAACGATCCCGCCGATCATCGCGTAGGCCATCGGCCCCCAGAACACCTCGCGGGCAATCGGGATCATGCCCAGGCTCGCCGCCGCCGCCGTCAGCAGGATCGGCCGGCGCCGGTGGTTGGTCGCCTCCACCACCGCATCCCACGGCGCATAACCCTGCGCTTCGTACTCGTCGATCTGGGTCACCAGAATCACCGAGTTGCGGATGATGATGCCGATCAGCGCCAGAATCCCGAGGATCGCCACGAAGCCCATCGGCGTGCCCGTCGGCACCAGGGCGATGACCACGCCGATCAGCCCCAGCGGCGCCACGCTGGCCACCAGGAACAGCTTCTGCACGCTGTGCAGCTGGATCATCAGGAACGTCGCCATGAGGAACAGCATCAACGGAATCACCTTGGCGATCGGCCCCTGGGCCTTGGCGCTCTCCTCCACCGTACCGCCGGTCGCCACTTCGTAGCCGATCGGCAACTTGCTGGCGAACGCGTCGATCTGCGGCTGCAGTTGCTTGACCAGGTTCGTGGGCTGGATCTCGTCGCGCACCGACGCCTTGATGGTGATGGTCGGCTTGCGGTCACGCCGCCACACCAGCGGCTGCTCCAGCTCGTAACGCACCGTGGCGAAGGCCAGCAACGGGATCGAGGTCCCGCTGGGGGTGACGATCTGCAGGTTCTGCAAGGTCTGCGGCGATCCCCGCTCGCTGTCCTCGGCCCGCGCCACCACGTTGATCAGGTAGATGTTGTCGTTCACCTCGGTCACCGGCGCGCCACTGACGATGGCCTGCATCACATTGGCCACATCCTCCGACGACAGCCCGAGCTGACGCGCCTTGTCCTGGGCGATCTCGATCCGCAGGACCTTGCCCGGCTCGTTCCAGTCGTAAATCATCTCGCCGATATGCGGGTTGCTGTCGAGCAGAGTGGCCAGGTCGATGGCATGCTTGCGCACCAGGTCGATGTCCTTGCCACTGACCCGGTACTGGATCGGCCGCCCGACCGGCGGGCCCATCTCCAGCGACTGCACGTTGCTGCCGATACCGACGAAGTCATCCCGCAGACGCTTCTCCAGCCGCGCCTTGAGCACTTCCCGCGATTCGAAGTCCTTGCTCACCACCACCAGCTGGGCGTAGTAGGGGTTCTGCAACTGCTGGTCCAGCGGCAGGTAGAAACGCACCGCGCCCTGGCCGATATAGGTGCTCCAGTGGACGATGTCCGGGTCGTCCTTGAAGGTCGCCTCGAAACGGTCGACCACCTTGCGCGTCTCTTCGATCGACGCGTTCTGCGGCAGGTTGAGGTCCACCAGCAGCTCGGGGCGGTCAGACGCCGGGAAGAACTGGTTCTGCACGAAGCGCATGCAGAAGATCGCCAGGGCGAACAGCAGCACGGTGCCGACGATGGTCAGCCAGCGATGGCGCATGCACCACACCAGGCCGCCATGGAACGCCTTGCCGATCCGTCCCGGTTCGGCCTCATGCTTCTTGATCTGGGCGCTGAGCAGGTGCACGCCCAGCACCGGGGCGAACAGCACCGCGACGATCCACGACACCAGCAACGCCACGGCGATCACCGCGAACAGGGTGAAGGTGTACTCCCCCGCCGAACTGGCATTGAGGCCGATGGGCACGAAGCCGGCCACGGTCACCAGGGTCCCGGTGAGCATCGGGAAGGCCGTCGAGGTGTAGGCGAACGTCGCCGCCTGCTCCTTGGTCTCGCCCATTTCCAGGCGGGTGACCATCACCTCCACGGTGATCATCGCATCGTCCACCAGCAGGCCCAGGGCGATGATCAGCGCACCGAGGGAAATCCGCTGCATGGTGATGCCGCTGTACTCCATGAACACGAAGACCATCGCCAGCACCAGCGGGATCGAGCAGGCCACCACCAGCCCGGCGCGCATGCCAAGGCTGACGAAGCTCACCACCAGCACGATCACCACCGCTTCGAACAGCGCACTGGTGAACCCGCCAACGGCCTGCTTCACCACCACCGCCTGGTCGGACACCGTGTACACGCCGATACCCACCGGCAGGTCGGTGATGATCTGGTCCATCCGCTCGCGCAGCAGTTGCCCGAACACCTGCATGTTGCCGCCGGACTTCATGCCGATCGCCAGGCCGATGGCGTTCTGGCCGTTGTAGCGGAACTGCACCGTGGGCGGGTCGGCATAGCCGCGGCGGATCTCGGCGATATCGGCGAGGCGATAGAAGCGGTCTTCCAGGCGCAGGTTGACTTCGGCCAGGTCCTTTTCCGAGGCGAACTGGCCGCTGGTACGCACGGAAATCCGCTCCGGCCCCGCCTCGATCACCCCCGCCGGGGTCACCGCGTTCTGCGCCTGCAGGGCCTGCACCACCTGGCGCTGGTCGATGCCCAGCGAGGCCAGCTTGCGCGTGGAGAAGTTCAGGTACAGCACCTCGTCCTGGGCACCGATGATCTCGACCTTGCCCAGGTTCGGCACCTCGCGGATTTCCGCGCGCACCTGCTCCACGTAGTCGCGCAGCTCGCGCATGCTCAGGCCGTCGGCGGTGAAGGCGTAGATCGAGCCGAACACATCACCGAACTCGTCGTTGAAACCGGGCCCCTGGATGCCCTTGGGAAACTCGCCGCGAATGTCCTCGACCTTCTTGCGCACCTGGTACCAGATCTGCGGGATGTCCGCGGCCTTGGTGGTGTCGCGCAGGTTGACATAGACCGTGGACTCGCCGGGCCGGGTGTAGCTCTTCACGTAGTCGAGGGAGTCCAGCTCCTCCAGTTTCTTCTCGATGCGGTCGGTGACCTGCAACAGGGTTTCTTCCTGGGTCGCGCCCGGCCAGCGGGTCTGGATCACCATGGTCTTGATGGTGAAGGCCGGGTCTTCCTCACGCCCGAGGTTGAGGTAGGAGAACACCCCCATGAGCAGGGCGACGAACATCAGGTACCAGACGAACGACTGGTGGCGCAGGGCCCATTCGGAGAGGTTGAAGCTTCCTTTCATCGAGTTTCGCCCTCATCGACCATGACCTTCTGCCCCGGCGTGAGGCTGTTCACGCCAGCGGTGACCACCCGTTCGCCGGGCTGCACCCCCGACGCCAGCACCACCACATCCGGCCCTCGTTGCAGCACCTGCACATCCCGCGGGTTGACCACTTTCTGCTGGGTATCGACGATCCACACCCGGGTCTTGCCCTCCACCTCCTGCAACGCACTGGGAGGAATCTCGCTGCGCGGCGTCACCGCGGAGCTCAGGGCGACGCTGATCGAGGTGCCGAGGCGAAAGCCCACCGGGGTGTCCATCAGGGTCAGGCGGGTGCGCCGGGTGCGCGTGCTGGCGTCGGCCTGGGGCTCGACCTCGCGGACCACGGCGCGGGTCCTGATGCTGTTGTCCAGTTGCGCCATCACGGTGAATTCCACGCCCTGGGTCAGGGCATCGGCGAGGGAGGTCGGCAGGTCGATCACCGCCTCCTTGACGTCCGGCCGCGCCAGGGTCACCACCGCCTGGCCAGCCGTCACGGTCTGCCCGGCCTCGGCCTTCCAGTCGGTGACCACCGCTCCATGGTCGGTGTGCAATTCGGCATAGCCGAGCTGGTCCCGGGCCTGCTGCAGCGCGGCCTTGGCCTGTTCGAGGGTGGCGCCGGTGGTCTTCAGGTCGGTCTGGGCGATATCCAGTTGCGCCTGGGCGCCGACGCCACGGTCGTACAGCTGTTGCTGGCGGCGGGCATTGGCCTGGGCGTTGATCCACTGCGCCTCGACCCTCGCCAGGTCGCCCTCGGCGGCGCGCAACTGGTTGCGCTGGTCGGTGGGGTCGAGGCTGGCGAGGATATCCCCCGGCTTCACCGTGGCGCCCACATCCACCCAGCGCCGGGCGATACGTCCGCCGACACGAAAGCCCAGGGTGCTTTCGTAGCGGGCCTGGATGGTCCCGGCGAAGCGCCCGAGGTCGAGGGCGTCGCGGGTCTGCACCTGCATCGACAGCACCGGGCGGATCACCTCCGGCGCCGGTTTTTCCCCGCCGCAGGCGACCAGCAACAGGCACCCCGCCAACACCCCGGCCCCCTTCATGGCTTCGCTCCCGCGTTATCGACGATTTCCACCTGCATGCCGGGGTGCATCAACTGGCCGCCGAGCACCACCACCGACTGGCCGCTGTGCAGCCCTTCGCTGACCACCACCTTGCCCGTCAGGTAACGCGTGACCGTGACCGGCTGCAGGCTGACCACGTTGCCCTCGCCCACCACCCAGACCGCCGGCTCGCGCAGCGCCTTGGTCAGCGCCGACCACGGCAGCTCGATCCCCGGCTTGCCCTGGGGCTCGCCGCTGGCGCTGACCGCCGAGCCCAGTTGCATGCCGTCCGGAACCTTGTCGAGGGCGATCTTGATCTGCACCGTGCCACTCTGCGCCGACACCGTCGGGGTGATTTCCCGGACATGGCCAACAGCCTGGACCTTCGGGTCGTCGAGCAGGCTGACGGTGATCGCCTTGGCCTTGTCCGGCGTCAGCAACAGTGCTTCATAGACGTTGAACACCGCATCGCGGTCGCCATCGCGGGCCAGGCCGAAGATCGGCATCGTGGCCTGGACCACCTGGCCGACTTCGGCCTGGCGCTCGGTGATGACCCCGGCGGCATCGGCCACCAGTTCGGTGTAGCTGAGTTGTTCCCTGGCGTTGGCCAACTGCGCCTCGGCCGCCTTCAGCGCGCTCTGGCTGCTGCGCAGCGCGGCCTGGGCCGAGTCGTATTCGCTCTGGCTGGTGTAGCCCTTGGGCAGCAGCTTCTGCTGGCGGACGAAGGCCGCCGCGCTCTGCGTCACCCGCGCCCGTGCCGCCAGCACCTCGGCGTTGGCCGAGTCGACGTTGGTCTGCAGGTCCTTGGGATCGAGGCGCGCCAGCACCTGGTTGGCCTTTACGTGATCGCCCACGTCCACGCTGCGCGACACGATCTTGCCGCCCACGCGAAACGACAGGTCGCTGTGCACCCGGGCCTGCACATCGCCCGTGAGGGTCACCCGCGCGGCGAAGTCCACTGCCTCGACCTTCTGCACCGCCACCCGCGGCCGTTGCGGCTCCTGCGCCGGCTTCTCGCGACAACCCGCAAGCACCAGCGCCAGGCCCAGGCACACGAATGAACAAGAACGCGACAGCTTCATGCGGGCTCCTTTGCATGCGCCGGTTGCACAGGGGAATGTGATTTATGCGTTTGTTAGCGTAGATCAGGGTTTGGATACTGCCCACGCCATGACGAGAACTCTCTTACAACGGAGTCGATATAAATCGATGCTGCCCGCAGGTCGTTGGTTCACTTCGGTTTTCTCTCCGGGGCGCTTTGCGATGACTATAGCGAGCGCCGTCGGAGCGCCTGCCCCGACTTCCTCTCCGACGCATCTATCCCGCCAGAGACGACGGTTGCCACCAGGTTGAATGCGCCGCCAACGGCACCACTGGTACCGGGGGTTTTCATCCACAGAACAGCCGATCGCCAATGCGCCGAGGTATTCGAGAGCGTTCCGGCCTCCACCTCCCGTGCAGTTCCCACATATCGGTGGGCATGAGCCACGGTGAGATCCGTGTTGTTGTGACTGCCCAGGTTGCGGTTGGTCAAGATCAGTGCCTTGGTGAACGATGAAGGATTCTGGGTGGCTGCAAGGCCGTTCTCGATGATGGCTCGGCTTGCCGGCAGTTGGTTCACGCCCGGGCCTCGGGTCAGGGCCTTGCGCGACAGCTTCATGAATTCGTCGACCTTCGATACCAGGCCACCGATTACACCGATTCCCAGCAACACCCCGCCCAGAATGATCAGGCCCGTGAGCAGCCCCTTCTCCATAGCTGAACCTTCCTGCGGCACTGCTTCCCGGCGAGCCGAGAAATGCCCACCCGGATCGCGCCGGTTCACCGGATCGCCCAGGCAGTAACCATAGGCATTCAACCCGCCCCGGCCGAACGGACTCCAGCTGTCCGGGCTGTTGAAGCGCATCAGCACCGGGTTGTAGGCGCGGTAGCCATTGCCGAGCAGATAGTGTCCGGTCAAGGCATCCGGAAGCTCGCCGTTGAAGCCAGGCACCGCCACGGGCAAGACCGGATGGCGATGTCCGTAGGCACTGTAGACAATGGCCTGGTGCCCGGCCCGCAGCACCGATTGCGGGTGATCACAGGCCAGCAGTCGCGTGGTGTTCATCTTCGCTACCTGTCCATGACAAGACGGACCCGTGTCAGCATACAAGCCGCCGACCGAAGCGATAACTGACAGAACTGACAGTACCGATCAGCGATACTGAGCCCTTTTCCTCCCGCGGAAGCCCGTAATGCTCACCACCCTGGCCGTCGCCAACTACCGCTCGATCAACCGCCTGGTGCTGCCGTTGGGGCGCCTGAACCTGATCACCGGGCCCAACGGCAGCGGTAAGTCCAACCTGTACAAGGCCCTGCGCCTGCTGGCGGAAACCGCCCATGGCGGGGTGGTCAATGCCCTGGCCGCCGAGGGCGGGCTGGAGTCGACGTTCTGGGCCGGGCCGGAACGCATCACCCGGCGCATGAGCCAGGGCGAGGTGGACATCGAGGGTGGCCCGCGGCAGAAGGTAAAGCGCCTGTGGCTGGGTTTCGCCAGCGAGGATTTCGGCTACGCCATCGGCCTCGGCCTGCCGACACCGTCGTCCGTGACGCGCTTCGCCCTCGACCCTGAGATCAAGCGCGAGAGCCTCTGGGCCGGGCCGCTGTGTCGCCCCGCCAGCCTGCTGGTGGACCGTCGCGCTGCGCTGATCAAGGCGCGCGAAGGCCGCCAATGGGAGGTGCTGGCGCAGCATGCGTCCTGTGCCGACAGCCTGTTCGACCAGGTCGGCAACCTGCGCTCGTCGCCCGAGGTACTGGTATTGCGCGAGCAGATCCGTGGCTGGCGTTTCTACGACCACCTGCGCACCGATGCCCAGGCGCCCGTGCGCTACCCGCGCCTGGGCACACGCACGCCGGTGCTGCACCACGATGGCCGCGACCTGGCGGCGGCGTTGCAGACCATCCTCGAAGTGGGCGATGCACAGGCGCTGCACGACACCATCGCCGATGCCTTCCCCGGCTCGCGCCTGGACATCGATGCGGTGCCGGGCGGGTTGTTCAGCGTGCAGTTGCACCAGGAAGGCCTGCTGCGCCCGCTGTCGGCGGCGGAACTGTCGGACGGCACCCTGCGCTATCTGCTGCTGGTGGCGGCGCTGCTGACCCCGCGCCCACCGACCATGATGGTCCTCAACGAACCGGAAACCAGCCTGCACCCGGACCTGATCCCGGCCCTGGCGCGTTTGATCATCAAGGCGTCGCAGCACTGCCAGATGTGGGTGGTGTCCCACTCGCGGGCGTTGATGGAGGCGCTTGAGGGCGATGCGACGTGCAACTCCATTGTGCTGGAGAAACATCTGGGACAGACCCGGGTGGTGGGTCAGGGGATGCTCGATGAGCCAGCGTGGAACTGGCCGGAATGAGAGGGAGATCATCGGAACAGGCAGGGCAAGCGCTGTTTCAAGGCCGTTTGCGGATCTTCTTGTACTCTTTGGTCAGAAATCTATCCACCGCGCTGACGGTTTCCGCGGCCAACTGTTGACGCACAGGACTTGGGCTCTTCCGCGTATCGGGACTGGAGGCGATTGCGGTAACCCGCGATGATCCGGTCCTCGACAACACCCCCTTGCCGGCCCCGACAGGCGCATCCTTCAATGGAGCCGGCACCTCGGGAGCAGCGTTATTGCCGCTGCCGGACGAGACGCCAGCACCTTCGGGCCGCGTTCTTGCCCGCAGTGCCGCGCTCGTAAGGGGCACCTCGCTCGAATCGAGACGCTCCCCCGTGGAACCCAGGGTATCCAGACTCGATGACGAGCCCTGCAACCCTTGGTAGCTGGGCGGGCGCTGTGCCGGTCGTTTCCGGGCCCGGCGCAGGAGTGTCCCCACCCGCGCCAGAAGGCGGAAGAAAGGGGCATGCCCGTCCGGATCCGTCAGGTTGACCGGATCGCCCAGGCAATACCCGTAGGCGTTCAAGCCTCCTCTCCGAAAGGGACTCTCGCTATCCGGGCTGTTGAAGCGCATCACCATCGGGTTGTAGGCGCGGTAGCCGTGTCCGAGAAGGTAATGCCCGGTCGGCGATTCGGGCCATTCGCCGTTGAAACCAGGCAAGCCACGGCGAAGCAGGCGATCGCGGTACCCATAGGGCATGTAGGCGAAGCTCCGACACCCTGCTCGCAACACCGACTGTCGAGGATCGCAGGCCAGCAGCACGGTCTCGTTCATGCTCGGAGTCCCTTTGGATGCACATTGCCGTCAGCATACAAACACGCTGGCGAAGACATAACTGACAGAACTGATAGGGTCACGCTCGACGAGCCGGCCTGAATCCTGAGCGGACCGCTCAGCTGGAACCCATGCCACGGCGGAACTCCCTGAGCCGAGTTGCCATGTCGACGACGGCCGAAGGATCGTCGTGCTTGTCCCAGGGCATGGTCGGGCCATGTTGGGAATCTATCTTGCCGAGGGTCTGCTCAGGCAGACCAAAGGGGGTCGGACCGCGCGGTGTCGTTTCGGCGGGACTGATCGACCTCATGCTCCGCTGCCGGTCGAGAAAAATCGCCACTTCCATCGCCGAATATTTTCGCTGCGGCTTTACCTTGCGTCTGCGCAGCAAACCTCGGAACACCCCAGGCAACCTCGCACGGGACGAACTGGCGTCACCTGAGCCACGCGTCGCAGCACCCCGCTGGCTCGGCGCTGGCGACCGCGCCGGAAGCATACGCCTGCCGCCCTCGCCCCCCTCAGAGGCACGCCGGCGCAGGACACGGCCAAAGAACTTCCTCAGTCCAGCAAGAAAGCCGGACAAGGGAGCATGCCCGTCGGGATCGAGCAGATTGACCGGATCGCCCAGGCAAAAAGCGTAGGCATTCAACCCACCCCGTCCGAACGGGCTCCAACTGTCCGGGCTGTGGAAACGCATCAGCACCGGGTTGTAGACGCGATAGCCGTTGCCCAGCAGGTAATGGCCGGTCCGCCACTCCGGCAGTTCGCCGTTGAAGGCAGGCAGTTCGGCGCGAAAGAGGCTGGCGTGATGCCCGTGCGGGGTATAGACGACGGCGTCGCTTCCCGCCCGCAGTACCGACTGCTGCTGATCGCATGCCAGCAGCAGGGTCCATATCATGTCGGGCACCTCTCCATTGGAAAATCGTTCCGCCATCAGTCTGCAAATCCGGGTAGCAGGTCAGAGGGGGCTGGACGGATTGGTATCGACCTCGTCTGCGTTCAGCGCTTTGTTTCTTCTCCGAATCATATCTCTGACTGCATCAGGCAAATGAGCATGCGTTTTACTCCCACTTCCTCCCAACGGTGTTAACCGCTTCACCAGTTTCACCTGTGACGCGCTAAAGACCGGCACTGTCCTCGGTGCTCCCTTCGGAGATTGCACATGACTCGACGGATTACTGAGTCCCACAGGCCCTTTTACAGGTCCAGGGGGCAAGCTGGTATTTGGCTCTGACGCCATGACTCCTGACACCGCGGGCCCTGCCGGCAGATTTTCGCTATGTGCCGACGAAGTGGAGTCTCGCTTATCCAGGAGCGCTTTCTGCCGAGCCGGCCTGCCCTTGCTCCCGGTAATACGGCGGGCGGAACGACCGAGAAACTTCCTGAGTTGCGTGAACAGCCGCAGGAGGGGCACATGCCCATCGGGGTCGGTCCGATTGACCGGATCGCCCAGGCAATACCCATACGCATTCAACCCACCCCGCCCGAACGGGCTCAGGCTGTCCGGGCTGTTGAAGCGCATCAACACCGGGTTGTAGGCCCGATAGCCATTGCCCAGCAGGTACCACCCAGTCTCCGGCTCGCGCCACTGGCCGTTGAAACCGCTGCCGGGCAGGTCGGGGCATTCGGAGCGATGGCCGTAAGGACCATGGGCAATGCTCTGGCGCTGACGATCCACAAGGACTGCCAGGGGCGTTTGCTGGAGGTTGCAGCTCAGCAGAGCAGAGTGGTTATCCATCATGGGTAGCACCTGAATCGAATGGCGAGAGCGGCGGTGGGGCGGTCAATTCCCGGTGCCTTTTAAATGCTTGTTTGCCATGCCACGTCGCTAATGGGTTTGACAGCGTTCTGCGCGGCGTGCCGTCACTGCGAGGTGAAAGAGACATGTCACGGAGTGCCAAGACGGTGCGCGAGAATGGAGACGGATTGGAAGACCGCGGCAACACTGGCAACGGACCCAGCATCGTGACATCGGCCTGTGATGCAGGCCTGGTCGGCACGGGTCGGTGGCCGGGCGTTTCGCTTGGCGTAGCCTGGACACCCGCTGCAGTGTGCAGAGACTGCAGAGTGGAAGCGCCCAGTGCCCCGTCATCATTCGTACTCATCGCCTGCGCGCTTCCAGTCGACAAGGCAGTCATGCTCGTCGAGGGCGAGCTTCCAGACGCCAAGCTGGTTGTGCTCGTCAAGGGCGAGTTCCCCTCGCTCGGCAAGCGCTTGTGCTTGATGCCACGCCGCAGCGAGGAGCGATTCAACACTCGGCTGATCTGCCTCAGGAAAGCGAACACCGGCGCATGCCCATCGGGATCGAGCCGATTGACCGGATCCCCCAGGCAATACCCATACGCATTCAACCCACCCCGCCCGAACGGGCTCAGGCTGTCCGCACTGTTGAAGCGCATCAGCACCGGGTTGTAGGCCCGATACCCATTGCCCAGCAGGTACCACCCAGTCTCCGGCTCGCGCCACTGGCCATTGAAACCGCTGCCGGGCAGGCCGTGGGGTTCGCGACGATGGCCGTAGGGGCCATGAACAATGTCCTGCAGATGCCCGCCCGCCACAGCCCGCAATGGGCTCTGATGAAGGGTACAGGCCAGCAGGGCGAGGCGGTCGTTCGACATGGACGGGAACCCGGATCAACTGAAACGCGATTGCCACAGGTTACCCCTCCTGCCCGTGGCGCCTAGCTGGCAGAACTGTCAGGTGCCGCCCTTGACGATGGCGCGAGCGGGCCTGATGCCCCCGGGAGAGGCCGGACGGAGGCACGGCAAAGCAGGATCGGGACACTGATCGGCACGACCGGCAAACGCTGCGACGATGGCGAACAGATCGACCCGCTCCGACAGTCTTGAGCAAGGCACTACCAGTCGGGAAAAGCGTCCTTGATGCCCCTGACGAAATCCCTGTCTGTTGGGTCCGCGTTGGCCGCCAGCCACTCCAGATCCTTCTTTTTTATTGGTACTCGTAGTTCAGCCTCTTTTCTGTAGTAAGGGGTCGACGGTAGTCTCTCGCGCAGCATTTTCCTGGCTTCCCCCTTGTTGCCATAGCGGCTGTAAAGCGCCTTGAAATCCGTGACGTTCCTGGCGTCGATGGCAGCCGCGATTTTCGGGAAATCAGCACCCTGCCTCTCTTTGGTCCAAGCAGCACGTCCTTGGACCATCGTGGAGGTCCGATGAGGTGCAGAGGAGGTCGAGGGCACCTGCTGCTGCGAGACCCTCGGGGCGAAACTGATCACGGTTTCACGCCGCACGTCCAAAGGCGGTGACTGCGGACGTCTGGGGGAGAGTCCCTTGAGTTTGTCCTTCAGTCCGGCCCCAACGCCGGCGATGGCACCTACCGCAGCCACGCCAAGGATGATGGAAATCCATGACCACGGCGAAGCCTCCGCCGAACCGCCCTCTGCCGCCCCCACCGGCGCTCTTGCCGCCATCCCCCCCAGTGCCTCCAGCCCCAACGCTCCGAACCAGGCCATGTGTGCCGTGGGATCGCGATGATTGATCGGGTCGCCGAGGCAATACACGTAGGGGTTGAGGCCGCCACCGCCGAACGGACTCCAGCTGTCCGGCTGGTGGAAGCGCATCAGTACCGGGTTGTAGGCACGGTAGCCATTGCCCAGCAGGTACCACCCAGTCTCCGGCTCGCGCCACTGGCCGTTGAAGCCGCTGCCAGCAAGGCCGGGGTGTTCAGGACGATGGCCATAGGGGCCATGGGCAAGCGCCTGGCACTGCCCATCCGCAACCGCCTGCAAAGGGGTCTGATGCGGATCGCAGGCCAGCAGGACGGGGCGGTCGTTCGACATGGACGCAACCTGTGGTCAACCGGGAATCGATTGACCACAGGTTACCCTTCCATACCGAGCCGCCTAGCTGGCAGAACTGTCAGGTAAGGGTTCAGCCCTGCCACTTGCCGCCTTCGACGATCACGCTCTCCGGCTTGGTGTCGTCGCTCAGTTCCTTGCGCACGTACTGGTCGTACAGCTTGAGCAGGTACTTCTGCTCGCCCAGGCGCGAAAGCTCGGCGTTGACCCAGTCGCGCAGCTCGATATTGCCCTTCTTCACCGCCGGTGCGATCGGTGCTTCCTCGCCCAGCAGCTGCGGCAGTACGCGGTAGCCCGGGTTCTGCTTGGACCAACTGAACAGGATCAGGTTGTCCTGCGCGTAGGCATCACCACGGCCGTTGGCCAGGGCCTGCAGCGACTCGCTGTTCTTCTCGAACTTGAGCAGTTTCCAGTCCGGGTGGTTCTTGGTCAGCCAGATATCCGCGGTGGTGCCGGTGGTGACGATGGTGGTCTTGTCCGCCAGGTCGTCGAGCTTCTGCACGCTGCTGCCGTCCGCCACCAGGGCCTGCACGGCGACGCGCAGGTTGGGGTTGGTGAACTCCACCGCTTCCTTGCGCTCGGGGGTGACGGTCATGTTGGCCAGGATCAGGTCGACCTTGTCGCTCTGCAGGAACGGAATGCGGCTGGCCGGTTCGACGGCGACGAACTCGACCTTGTTCTCGTCGCCCAGCAGCGACTTGGCGAAGGCACGACCGATATCGGTATCGAAGCCGACGTAGCGGCCCGTCTCGTCGACGAAGCCGAACGGCGGCTTGTCGGTGAACACGCCGACGATCAGCTTGTCGCGGGCCTTGATGGTTTCCAGGTAGCTGGAGGTGGCCGGCGCGGGTGTCGCGGCGGCGGCCTTGGGCGGTTCTTCGGCCTTGTTGCAGCCGGCGAGCAAGGCCAGGCCGAGCAGGGACAACAACAGTTTCGAGGTCTTGGCAGTTTTCATATCAGTTCCTTTTGAGGTCGCTCCGGCAGGTTTTCGACGTAGGAGAATTTCTCCAGGAACTGCTGCGCGCGTGCGGTCCGCGGGTTCGTGAAGAAGCGCTCGGGGGGGCTCTGTTCAAGGATCCTGCCGGACTCCATGAACACGATGCGATCGGCCACCGCGCGGGCGAAGGCCATTTCGTGGGTAACGATGAGCAGGGTCATGCCGTCGCGGGCCAGGCCCTGGATCACCTGCAGGACTTCCTTGACCATTTCCGGGTCGAGGGCCGCGGTGACCTCGTCGAACAGCATCATCCGCGGGTTCATGCACAGCGAACGGACGATGGCGATGCGTTGCTGCTGGCCACCGGAGAGCTGGCGCGGGTAGGCGTCGCGCTTGTCCAGCAGGCCGACCCGGGCCAGCAGCGCCTCGGCCTGGGCCTGGGCCTCGTGGCGTTCGCGCTTCTGCACCTTGAGCGGGCCGAGCAGCAGGTTGTCGAGCACGCTCATGTGGCCGAACAGGTGATAGCTCTGGAACACCATGCCGACCTGCTGGCGGATCTCGCGCCAGTCGGTCTTCGGGTCGAGCAGTTCGCGGCCCTCCAGGCGCAGGCTGCCGCTGTGGGCGGCCTCCAGGCCGTTGAGGCAGCGCAGCAGGGTGCTCTTGCCGCAGCCGCTGGGGCCGAGGATCACCACTACCTCGCCGGCCTGCACGCTCAGGTCGAGGTCGGCGAGCACCTGCTGCTCGCCGAAGAACTTGTTGAAACCCTTGAATTCGATCAGTGCGCTCATGCGTGCGTCCAACGCCGCTCCAGGGCCTTCGAGGCCGCCGAGAGCGGGTAGCAGATGAAGAAGAAAAACAGGAACAGCGCGCCGTAGATCAGCACCGACTCGTAGGTGCGCTCGATGATCTGCTGGCCGACCTTGATCACGTCGACCACGCCGATCAGCACCGCCAGGGAGCTGGTCTTGATGATCCGCGTGTAGACGTTGATGGTCGGCGGGGTCATGCGCTTCAGCGCCTGCGGCAGCAGCACGTAGCCGTACAGCTGCCAGGCGGACAGGCCGATGGACAGGCCGGCTTCACGCTGGCCGCGCGGCAGCGACTGCAACGCCCCGCGCACCACCTCGCCGACCTCGCTGGCGCCCCACAGGGCCAAAACCAGCACGGCGCACCAGAAGCTCGGCAGGCTGATCTTGAAAAAGATCGGCAGGCCGAAGAACAGCAGGTACAGCCAGACCAGCACCGGGATGGCGCGGAACAGCTCCAGGTAGATGCGCAGCAGCGCATTCACACCGCCCTTGCCGAGGGTCGCCAGCACGCCGTAGAGCACGCCGCCGAGGGTCGCGAACAGAATGCCCAGGCCGGAGATCGCCAGGGTTTGCGCGGCGCCCTTGCCCAGTTGCGGCAACGACACCACGAGCAGCTCAAGACCCGAACTGGCCATGTTGCAGCCTCCTTTCCAGACGGCTCAGCAGCAGCGACAGGGGCAGGAACAGCAGGACGCAGATCAGCGTCATCACCGCGAGCATTTCGTAGGTCTTGTAGTAGAGGGCGATGTAGCTCTTGGTGGTGTAGAGGACTTCCGGCACCGCCACGGCGGAGACCACCGTGGTTTCCTTGAGCAGGAAGATGAAGTTGGCGAACAGCGCCGGCAGGCTGAGCAGGCCGGCCTGGGGCAGGATCACATGGCGCAGCAGCTGGCCTTCGGAAAGACCGATGGAGCGCCCGGACTCCAGTTGCGCGGCGGGCACCGCCTCGACACCGGCACGCAGCACCTCGGTGAGGTAGGCGCCGCCGAGGAAGGTCATGGTGATGATCGCCGCCGCGAAGCCGGAGACTTTCACGCCCAGGGCCGGCAAGGCGAAGTAGACGAAGAACAGCTGGATCAGCAGCGGCGTGTTGCGCGCCAGCTCGACGTACAGGGCGACCAGGCGATGCAGGACGGGGGTGCGGTAAAGCAGGATCGGCGCGTTGATCAGTGCAACCAGCAGCGAGGTGGCGATGGTGATCAGACCGACCTGCAGGGTCACGCCGACGGCCTTGAGGAAGGCGGGGAGCGTGCCGAGGATGAAGGTGAAGTCGAAGCTCATGGGATGGAGTCTTTTCCGAACCGACCCGGGGGTAGACGGGTGGTGTCCACAGGTTTCGAGGCGGGTAAGCCTTACTGGGGAAAGACTCTAAAGGTATAAAAATAATTATTTAAATACCGTTATTGCATATTGATATGCACGTCGGATCCTAACGATGCCCTCCTTACCTGTTTCCACGAACAGTGGACACCATTCTCTCGAGGAATTCGTATAGTTCCGAACCTGGCTGAGACCGCTGCAACGTGCGCAAATCTTTCATTTTGAACTCATCGAATCTCGTTCTCGCTCTCGCCTGCGGACTTGATGTCGGTAGGTGCTCTTTCATTTTTCGCAATACATTCGGTCTATTGGGGCCCTCTCTGGCGTATCGGGATAACGTCGCGCTGTCGAGGTTATCGATCACAGCCTTCATCCATTCGCCATCGCCTCTCCTTCCGGGATAAGGGGGCGACAAAGTGGGTTCCGGGAAAGGCTGACGGGGGGCGCGCGCAAGCGAGGCGAGTCGCGACAATGGATCCCCGCCTTTAGGCAAGCTCAGATCCATAGGCTGTGTTTGCGGAGCTGGCACGGACAGGTCCAGTGGGTGTGTTTGCGGAGCTGACGAGGACAGGTCCAGCGGGTGGGTTTGAGGAGACGCCGAACGTCGTCTCCTTCCAGCAGCCAACATGCCCCCGACACCCACCATCGAGGCCACACCAAGACCGATGGAAAGCCACATCCATAGCGACGATCCTCCTCCACTTTCTCCCTGCGTCGACGTATCCGCCCGCGAGCCCGGGGAAGCCAGCAACATCAATGCCTCCAGCCCAACCCCGCCGAGCCAGGCCATGTGGCCGGTGGGGTCGCGAAAGTTGATCGGATCGCCCAGGCAGTACACGTAGGGATTGAAACCACCCGCTCCGAACGGACTCCAGCTGTCCGGCTGGTGAAAACGCATCAGCACGGGGTTGTAGGCACGGTAGCCGTTACCCAGCAGGTAAAGGCCTGTGGCAGGCTCGGGCAGTTCGCCGTTGAACCCGGGTTGCGCGACATGCGACCGCGCGTGGCGCTGGCCGTAGGGCGAATAGGCGGTAGCGTCGTGTGCTTCGGCGGATCGCGCCGCCAGCACGCTCTGCTGTGAGTCGCAGGCGAACAAGACCACCCTGGAGTCATCGTTTCGAACCGCCATCGCGCACCCTGGTTCCCGTGGAACAAGCATGTTCGCAGTGTATAGACAGGCCGAACGGCTCATAACTGGCAGAACTGTCAGGGCTAAAGCAATTGGGGCCGCTTTGCGGCCCTTCGCGAGCACGCTCGCTCCTACAGAGTCACGCGAATCCTGTAGGAGCGAGCGTGCTCGCGAAGGGCTGCAAAGCAGCCCCAAACAGCGTATTCAGAGACGAATCAGAACGCCGGCAATACCGCGCCGCTGTACTTCTTCTCGATAAAGGTCTTCACCTCAGGCGAAGTCAGGGCCTTGGCCAGCTTCTGGATCGCTTCGCTGTCCTTGTTGTCCGGACGGGCCACCAGGAAGTTCACGTAAGGCGAGTCGCTGCCCTCGATCACCAGCGCGTCTTTCGCCGGGTTCAGACCCGCTTCCAGCGCGTAGTTGGTGTTGATCATGTCCAGGTCAACCTGGTCCAGCACACGCGGGAGCATGGCCGATTCCAGTTCGCGGAATTTCAGTTTCTTCGGGTTCTCGGCGATGTCTTTCGGGGTCGCCAGGGCGTTCTTCGGATCCTTCAGGGTGATCAGGCCGGCCTTCTGCAACAGAAGCAGGGCACGACCACTGTTGCTGCCCTCGTTCGGGATGGCGACGGTGGCGCCTTCCTTCAGCTCGGCCAGGCTCTTGACCTTCTTCGAGTAACCACCGAACGGCTCGACGTGAACGCCGATCACGGTTTCCAGGTGGGTGCCCTTGCCTTCGTTGAAGTTCTTCAGGTACGGCAGGGTCTGGAAGTAGTTGGCGTCCAGACGCTTCTGGTCGACCTGCACGTTAGGCTGCACGTAATCGGTGAAGACCTTGATCTCCAGGTCCACGCCTTCTTTGGCCAGGGTCGGCTTGATCAGCTCCAGGATCTCGGCATGCGGCACCGGGGTGGCGGCCACCACCAGTTTCTCGCCCGCATGGGCAAAACCGGCAACCGACAGCGCGGCAGCCAGGGCAGTCATCAACAGAGCTTTTTTCATGTGCAGTCCTTATTGGTATTCCGCGCCTCGTGGGCGTCGATGTGTTGGTTCGCCAGGCCCGTGCTGCCCGGCGTGAGGCGGACAATATCGGGATTTTTTATTCCCGAACAATATCTTTTGGTTAGTCACTTATTCCTTTTTTTCACAAACCCCTCGATGCATGAAGCGCAACGCGCTAGATCACGTCTTGCGTAAGGCGCAACAAGGTTTGCTCAAGCAGCTTCTGCAATGCCCGTCGCTCCTGGGCATCGCCCAACTCGCTGAGGCGCTCCAGGCGCTGGGCCAGGGCATGCAGCGGGGTCGGCAGGTTCAGGTGTTCGGCGAGGATTTCGTCGCCACTGCCCTGCAGCAGGGCGAAGTGAATGACGTTCTCCAGTTCGCGGGTATTGCCCGGCCAGTCGTGCAGTTCCAGCACACGCTGGGCTTCCTCGCTGAGCAGCGGCACCGGGCGGTTGAGTTTCGGGCTGTAGATGCCGACGAAGTATTCGGCCAGCGGCAGGATGTCGCCGACCCGCTCGCGCAAGGCCGGCAACTCCAGGCGACCTTCGTGCAGGTAGTCGAACAGCCGTGGGTGGAAGTGCCCGGCGGCGACCGCCTCGGCCAGGTCGATGCTCGACGCGGCGACCAGGCGCACGTCCACCGGGTGCGGCTGCTGCGCGCCGACGCGATAGACCTCGCGGTTCTCCAGGGCGGCCAGCAGCTTGACCTGGATCGCCAGCGGCAGGTCGGCGATCTCATCCAGGTACAGCGTTCCGCCATTGGCCGAACCGAACCAGCCGGCGCGGCTGCTGGCGGTGCCGCTGTGGGCACCGGCGGTGTAGCCGAACAGCTCGGCATCGGCATAGGTCGGGCTGATCGCCCCGCAGTTGACCGAGACGAACAGGCCGCCGCGGTCGCTGGCGCGGTGGATCTGCCGGGCCAGCAATTCCTTGCCGGTACCGCTTTCACCGCGGATCAGCACCGGCAGGGCCAGCGGCGCCAGCAGTTCGAGTTCCTCGCGCAACTGGCGCGAGCGCGGATCGACGAACACCAGCGCCTTGGCGCGAATGCTCAGCGGGCTCTTGTCGAGTTCGGGAAAGGTCAGCAGCGGCTGGCCGAAGGTGTCTTGTGCAGTCATGGCAAAGCTCCCGCCCGGGCTCCTGGCCCGGGCGTTACGAAGAGAAAGATGAAGAAAGGCGGTGGCGGATCAGGCGCGACGCAGGGCGCCCTGTTCCATTCGACTCTGCAGGCGGTACAGGTAGGCGAAGCCCTGTTCCCAGCGCTGGTGGCCGGACTTGACGTTGATATGCCCGGCACCACCGAGCACCCCGGCTTCGGCGCCCCAGGCGCGGGCCAGTTGCATGGCACGCGGCGTGCTGACGGCCGGGTCGTTGTCGGAGGTCACCACCTGGCTGGGGAACGGCAGCAGGTTCATGGGAATCGGCGCGAAGTTGCGCAGAGCCGGCGAGCAGGCCGGTCGCTCGACATCCGCCGGCGCCACCAGCAGCGCACCACGGACCCGGCGCAGCAAGGCCGGGCTGGCCTGCGCGGCCCAGTGGGCGACGGTGATGCAACCCAGGCTGTGGGCGATCAGGATCACTGGCGCCGCGTCGGCGGCAATCGCCTCTTCCAGCGCCGCGACCCAGTCCCCGCGCGTCGGCGTCAGCCAGTCGGCCTGCTCGACACGGGCGCTGTTGGGCAGCGTCCGGTGCCAATGGCTTTGCCAGTGCTGCTCTGGCGAACCCTGCCAGCCCGGCACAATCAGGTAACGGATCGACTCGTTGCGCATGGGGAACTGCCTCCTGCTGCGGTTGCTTGCATGCGAGGAAGTATTGGCGAGGGAGTTATATCCGTAAAGGAATAAGAAGCTATTTATTAATAACCATATTGAAAGCGGGACCACTGCGGGTCCCGCCAGGCGTCAGGCGGTGGGCTGCTGCCAGTCGCGGCTTTCGTAGCCGTCGATCAAGGCGTCGACCAGGCCCTTCGCCGCTTCCACGGCATGCATCGTCAGCCAGGGGAAGCTGCTGGTGCCGGGTTCCGGGGTGAGGGAGAGCTGGGTGGATTCGTAGGCGCAGCGCAGGAACATGGAGATGTGGATCAGGGTGCTGTGGGGGTCGATGCCGGGGTTTACGGAGAAGAGTGGCGGGTGGGTGGGGCATGTGCCGAAGGGGCGGGCGCAGGTTGGGGCCAAAGGTGGGTCGGGGACTATTTTTTTCATCGATACCTCCAGTGATGGTTGGGACCGACACCCGATCGTTTCCACACGAATTGGGTGGCAGCTGCACGCGGGGTGGAAAACCGGGTCACTGGAAAACCCGGCAGACCCAAAGGTCTCCCGCGCACAGCCGCCGTAGAGGCTGTCTTCCAAGTGATTCCCAATGGGTTTCCACACCCACTCGCCAGTGCATCAGCGAACGGAGAAGACTAGAAGGTGGGGTTTCCATGGGCAAGGAAGACAGGATCGACAGAACGCGTAGGTTACGTCCTAGGATTTTCAGCTTCCACAAACTTTATGTTTGCAGGTGTCTGGAATGGGCCTGCTGCGCAGGCCTTCGCGGTGGTTCGTCACACGACAAGCCACGCTCCTACGGAGGTACAGTCATACGAAATATCGCGGTTGATTGCCCTCCCCCGGTAGGAGCGAGGCTTGCCCGCGAAGGACCGTAAAGCGGTCCCGGAAGGTGGCCACTGCATAGGCGGTGGAAAACCGAGGGGTAAGGACAAACCCCGGCAGGCCATTACGCCTCACCCATGCAGCAGCCATTGAGCCAGGAAACGGTATCCCTCCAGCCCAGACCCGGCCAGCAGCTTTGTGTTTGGAAATCTGTGATCTCCCGGCTTGCCGAAGCCGGCGTGGGAGCGGAATCGCATCAGGGCTGCCAGGTGTTCGCCTTTATAGGTGCAGCGTCCTCCAGATCGAGCGCCGCCCGCGCGGCGCATCGCGGGCAAGGCCCGCTCCCACATCTTTTGCAACGTGCCATGGCCTGTTGGATTTGAGTTGTCAGCCTTTGTTTTTTCGGCAATGCATCGCGGGGAGGCTGTTGGGCTCGACTCGGTATCGCGTCGAACCAACAAGGCGGTCAACCATGGCCTGTCAGGCATAGGTACGTTGCAACCGATGTGGGAGCGGGCCTTGCCCGCGATGCGCCGCGCGGGCGGCGCTCGATCTGGAGGGCGCTGCACCTGTCAAGGCGAGCACCTGTCAGCCCTGATGCAGTTCAATGTCAGGCTTTGGGGTTTGCGGAGATACCCATGCTCTTGAGGACCAGCCACTGAAAAAATTCGGTATTTCCGAATTATCTTTCCCACTGAAACGCCATCAACCGAAAAAAAAGCCAGCCCCTGCCACAGGACCGGCCTCAAATGTGCCTGAGTTGCGTGTTGCTCAGCGTGCAGTGATCACCGACAACTTGGTGATCCCCGCCCGTTCAATGGAAGCCATGGCACGCGCCACCTCCCCGTAATTCACTCCATCGTCCGCCTGCAGTTGCACCCGTACCTCGGGGTCCTTGGCCTTCGCCGCCTGCAGGTTGGTTTCCAGCAGATCCGGCTGGATTTCATCCTTGTTGATGAACAGCTTCCCTGCCCCGTCGATGCTCACCACCAACGGATCCTTCTGTTCCACCGGGGCCACGGCCTCGGTCTTGGGCAAGTTGATCGGGATGGCGTTGGTCAGCAGCGGCGCGGTGACGATGAACACCACCAGCAGCACCAGCATCACATCCACCAGCGGGGTCACGTTGATCTCGCTGAGTACCTCGTCGCTGTCCTGGGTCGAAAAGGCCATGTCACACCGCCTCTTTCACGGGCTGGCCCGCGGCGTTACCGGCCTTGAGCAGCGTAGGGTGGGCGATGACGCGGAAGGCGCTCTTCTGCGCGAGGCTGTAGAAGTCGTGGGCGAAGTCGTCGAGGTCGGCGGCGGTCAGCTTCAACCGACGCAGGAAGTAGTTGTAAACCAGCACCGCCGGCACCGCGACGGCGATACCCACGCCAGTGGCGACCAGCGCCGCGCCGATCGGCCCAGCCACGGTTTCCAGGCTCGCCGAGCCCGCCGCGCTGATGCCCTTGAGTGCTTCCATGATGCCCCACACGGTGCCGAACAGGCCGATGAAGGGCGAGGTGCTGCCGATACTGGCGACCACGGCCAGGCCGGTTTCCAGCGAGCGACGCTCCCGCACGATCTGCTGGCGCAGGGCCCGCTCCAGGCGATCCTGGTGGTTGATGGCGTGGCTCAGGTCGGTGGCCTGGCCCGGCTCGCCGACGGCGATGGCGGCGTAACCGGCCTGGGCGACACGGGCCGCCGAGCCTGGTTGCGAGTGGGCCAGTTCAGCCGCCGAGTCGAGACTGGAGGCGGCCCAGAATTGCTTGTGGAAACGCTTGTCCTGGTTCTTCAGACGGACAAACTGCACGGTCTTGACCAGGGCCAGGCCCCAGGTGACCACGGAGAAGCCGACCAGCAGCCAGATCACCGCGCTTTCGATGGATTCAAGGGGGGAAGCCAATACGCTCATGATGTGTTCTCTCTCTCGTTGCGCGAATTTGGGTTAGCGAATCTTGAAGTCGATGGGCACGCTCACCCAGCCTTCCTGGGGTACATCGCCCTGCTTGGCCGGCACGAAACTCCAGCGCTTGACCGCGGCCAGCGCGGCGTCGTCGAGTTGCTGGCGACCACTGCTCTGCTGGATCTGGATCTCGCCCGGCTTGCCGCTGGCGAGCACCTTGACCCGCAGCAGCACCGTGCCTTCCCAGCCGCGACGCTGGGCCAGCGACGGGTACTCCGGTGCCGGGTTCTTCAGGTACGCGGCGTTGGCCGAGGCCGGCGTCACCGGTGCCGGCGCGGGTGGCGCGGGCGGCTGCGGCGCGGCGACCGGCGGGGCCGGGGTTGGCGGCTGTTCCACCGGTTTCGGCTCGGGCTTGGGCGTTGGCTTGGGCACGGGCTTCGGTTTGGGTTTCGGTACCGGTTTGGGCGGCGGCGGTTTCACCGCCAGTTCGTCCTCCACCGGCGGTGGCGGCTCCACCACCGGCGGCGGGGGCTCGACCACGGGTGGTGGCGGTTCGATCACCGGCGGTGCGGGCTGGGAAAACTCGATGGTCATCGGTGGAATTTCCGGCGGCACCACGGGCAGCACCGGGGTCGGTTTCTGGCTGATCCAGTACGCGGCCGCGCCATGCAGAACCAGGGCGAAGACGCCGAGCAGGACTTTCTCGCGGCGCTTCAGCGCACTGCGCGGCGCCCGCTGCAGGCGCTGTTGGCCGAGCGGCGAACGGTGCGGCCGGCCGAGATCGACCAGTTCGCCCGGCGTCGGGCGCCACAGCACGTCAACGGCACTGGCGGCGGTCTGGACATTACCCATTGATAAACTCCTGGGGGTTCGGTGCATTCCATCGAAGGGGATAAGGTGGGCCTTCGCTTGGCTGGAATGATCCGGGTCAGACGCTTATCTCTGAAAGTAATCTTTAAAGTTATAGATAGAATTTTTGGGAATATATTGTTTTCACCGATCGCTACAGCCCTTGCAGATCAAGGCCTGCAGCGGCGACGGTATTTTCTGATGCCTTTGCGGCATTAAAAATATTCGCCAAAGGCATGGAAAATCGGGGCTTTGCCTGACCGAAATCATATGCATTTCAGTTATTTATTTATGTTTTTACATGCTTTTACTGAATAAATGATTGCCTTTATAAGGTGTGCCATGCACATCGACCTGCGCCAGTTGCGCCACCTCCTCGCCCTCGCCGAACACCGCAGCTTCGTTGCCGCGGCGGGTTCGGTGCGTCTTTCCCAGTCCGCTTTCAGCCGCAGTATCCAGGCCCTCGAACACAGTGTCGGTTGCCAGCTGGTGGACCGCGCGAGCAAGGACCTGACGCCGACCCGGCAAGGGCTGGTGGTGCTGGAGCATGCGCGGCGGCTGGTCAGTGGCGCGCATCAGCTGAGCAACGAGATTCGCCAGTTCAATGATCTGGAGACGGGAGAGCTGCGCTTTGGCCATGCGCCGGCGAGCGGGCTGGTGACGCGGGCCGTGGCCGGGTTCGTCGGGCGGTATCCGAAGGCACGGGTATGTGTCCAGACAGCAGAACTGGGCAAGCACTTGCTGGCGGATAAGCTGGAGTTCTTCGTGGCCGACAGTCGTGGTTTCGATGGGGATTCTGCGTTCCAGGTTCTGCGGTTGAAGCCGAGGGCCTGGCAGTTCTTCGTTCGCCACGGGCATCCGCTGGCCGAACAGGCCCGCATCACGCAAGAGGACCTGAAGGCCTGGCCGCTGGCCATTTCCGCCGGGGAGCCGAGCCTGGTCGAGCTGGGTGCGACGATCGAATGCGCGGAAGGCTTGCAGGCGCTGGTGGCCGGGTCGGATGCGATCGGGGTCAGCCATGACGGGGGCGGGCTGGTGCGGTTGCAGGTGAGCGGGGTCGAGGTGCCGGAGGCGCGGTATGCGATCGTCAGCCGGGCCCGGCAGAGATTGTCGCCGTTGGCGGAGGCGATGGTCGGGGAGATTCTGCTGGTGGATCAGGCCGAGGACGGGGCAAGCCTGGAGAGGATGGCGGTGTAGGTGGGGACCGCGTTGCGGTCCTTCGCGAGCAAGCTCGCTCCCACAAGCATGGAGTGATCCTGTGGGAGCGAGCTTGCTTGCGAAGGCCTGCGGAGCAGGCCCAACGGCCTCAGATATTCTCGACCTTCTGCCACACCTTCGGCTTGAAGAACAAAGTCTCACCCCGCGCCAGACCGCTCAGGCTGTCATGGTCCTTGACCACTTCCGCCTCGATCAGCTCGCTCTGCCCTTCCACCTTCAGGGTCACCCGGGTGGTCGCGCCCAGCGGACGGATATCGCGCACCTCGGCGACGTGGTGCCCTTCCATTTCATGCCGCGACAGCGACACTTCGTGCGGACGGAACAGCACGTGGTGGTTCTCGCTCAGGTGCAGGCGGTTGGAGTCGCCGAGGAAGTGATAGACGAAATCGCTGGCCGGGTTCTCGTAGACCTCGCCCGGCGAACCGATCTGCTCGATCACGCCCTTGTTCATCACCACGATGCGGTCGGCCACTTCCATGGCTTCTTCCTGGTCGTGGGTGACGAACACCGACGTCAGGTTGATGTCCTCGTGCAGCCGCGCCAGCCAGCGGCGCAGTTCCTTGCGCACCTTGGCGTCGAGCGCGCCGAACGGCTCGTCGAGCAGCAGCACCTTGGGCTCCACCGCCAGGGCGCGGGCCAGGGCGATGCGCTGGCGCTGGCCGCCGGACAGTTGCTCCGGGTAGCGATCGGACAGCCAGTCGAGCTGGACCATGTTCAGCAGCTCATGGACCTTCTCGGCAATCCTGCTCTCGCTCGGGCGCTCGCCCTTGGGCTTCATGCGCAGGCCGAAGGCGACGTTGTCGAACACGCTCATGTGGCGGAACAGCGCGTAGTGCTGGAACACGAAACCGACGTTGCGATCACGCACGTCGTGGCCGGACACGTCTTCGCCGTGGAAGACGATATTGCCATTATCCGGGGTCTCCAGGCCGGCGATGATGCGCAGCAGGGTGGTCTTGCCGCAGCCGGACGGGCCGAGCAGGGCCACCAGCTCGCCGCTGTTGATATCCAGGTTGATGTTGTCCAGGGCCTGGAAGCTGTTGAAGCGCTTGCTGACGTTACGAACTTCGATCGACATGAATTATTCCTCCGCCGCACTGTGGCGCAGACGGTTAATGCGGTTCTCGCTCCACTGCTTGAGCAGCAGGATGAAGAGCGCCAGGATCAGCAGCAGGCTCGCCACGCTGAACGCCGCGACATGGTTGTATTCGTTGTAGAGGATCTCGACATGCAGCGGCAGGGTGTTGGTCACGCCGCGGATGTGCCCGGACACCACCGACACCGCGCCGAACTCGCCCATCGCCCGCGCGGTACACAGCACCACGCCGTAGATCAGGCCCCATTTGATGTTCGGCAGGGTCACGTGCCAGAACATCTGCCAGCCGTTGGCGCCGAGCAGGCGCGCGGCCTCCTCTTCCTGGGTGCCCTGCTCCTGCATCAGCGGGATCAGTTCACGGGCGACGAAGGGCACGGTGACGAAGATGGTCGCCAGGACGATGCCCGGCAGGGCGAAGACGATCTGGATATCGTGGTCCTGCAGCCACGGCCCGAACAGGCCCTGGGCGCCGAACATCAGCACGTAGACGAGACCCGCGATCACCGGCGAGACCGAGAACGGCAGGTCGATCAGGGTGACCAGCACGCTCTTGCCGCGGAAGTTGTACTTGCTCACGCACCAGGCGGCGCTGACGCCGAATACCAGGTTCAGCGGCACCGAGATGGCCACGGCGATCAGGGTCAGCTTCAGGGCGGACAGGGCATCGGCTTCGAAGATCGCCTCGAAGAAGGTGCCCAGGCCCATCTTCAGGCCCTGGGACACCACGATCACCAGCGGCAACAGGAGGAACAGGGCGAAGATCAGCCAGCCAAGGCCGATCAGGATGCGCCGGGCAGTGGCGCTGCCACGGCGGGCGGCGTTGGCCGAAGCGGCCGCGCCAATTGCGGATGCAGACATGCTCAGGCCTCCTTCAAGGGGTTTCGATGCGCCGCTGCAGCAGGTTGATCAGCAGCAGCAGGATGAAGGAAACCACCAGCATCAGCACGCCGATGGCGGTCGCGCCGGTGTAGTCGTACTGGTCGAGCTTGACCATGATCAGCAGCGGCAGGATCTCGGTCTTCATCGGCATGTTGCCGGCGATGAAGATCACCGAACCGTACTCGCCCACGCCACGGGCGAAGGCCAGGGCAAAGCCGGTCAGCCAGGCCGGCAGCAGGGCCGGCATCAGCACGTGGCGGAACACCTGCAACGGCTTGGCGCCAAGGCAGGCGGCGGCCTCTTCGACTTCCCGGGGGATGTCGGCGAGCACCGGCTGCACCGTGCGCACCACGAACGGCAGGGTGACGAAGGTCAGTGCCAGGGTGATGCCGAGCGGGGTGTAGGCGATCTTGAAGCCGAGGTCGGTGGCGAACTGGCCGACCCAGCCGGACGGCGCGTACAGCGCGGTCAGGGCGATGCCGGCGACCGCGGTGGGCAAGGCGAACGGCAGGTCGATCATCGCCTCGATGATCTTGCGTCCGGGGAAGGTGTAGCGCACCAGGACCCAGGCCAGCAGGGTACCGATGATGCCGTTGATGATGGCGGCGCAGAGGGCGGTGCCGAAACTCAGCTGCAGCGCGGCGAGTACCCGCGGTGCGCTGACGATGTTCCAGAACTGCTCCCAGGTGAGCTGGGCGGCATGCACGAACATCGCCCCCAGCGGTATGAGCACTATCAGACTGAGGTACACCAAGGTGTAGCCCAGCGTCAGCCCGAAGCCGGGTATGACGGGGGATATACGACGTGACATAAAGGTCCTTGGTCTAGCTGGTTTTCATACGGGGTGTTCGGGGGCTGCGTTGCAGCCCTTTCGCAGGCAAGCCAGCTCCTACAAGGACCACGTGAATCCTGTAGGAGCTGGCTTGCCTGCGAAAGGGCCGCAAAGCGGCCCCAAAAAATCACTGTGCAGAGTAGATCTGGTCGAACACACCGCCATCGTTGAAGAACTTGGGTTGGGCAGTCTTCCAGCCACCGAAGTCTTTGTCGATAGTCACCAGGTCCAGTTTCGGGAACTGGTTGGCGTATTGCGCGGCGACCTTCTCGTCACGCGGACGGTAGAAGTTGTCGGCGGCGATCTTCTGCCCAGCCGGGCTGTACAGGTACTTGAGGTATTCCTCGGCGATCTTCTCGTTGCCCTTCTTCTCGGCGTTCTTGTCGACCACGGCCACCGGCGGTTCGGCGAGGATCGACAGGGACGGCACGACGATTTCGAACTTGTCGTTGCCACCGTCTTCCTTCAGTGCCAGGAAGGCTTCGTTTTCCCAGGCCAGGAGCACATCGCCCTGACCGTTGTTGACGAAGGTGATGGTCGAGCCGCGGGCACCGGTGTCGAGAACCGGCACATGCTTGAACAGCTCCTTCACGTATTCCTGGGCCTTGGCTTCGCTGCCGCCGGCTTTCAGGCCGTAGGCCCAGGCGGCGAGGAAGTTCCAGCGGGCGCCGCCGGAGGTTTTCGGGTTCGGGGTGATGACCGAGACGTCTTTCTTGATCAGGTCGCCCCAGTCCTTGATGCCTTTCGGGTTGCCCTTGCGCACCAGGAACACGATGGTCGAGGTGTACGGAGTGCTGGCTTGCGGCAGACGGGTCTGCCAGTTGTCCGGCAGGGTCTTGCCGAGCTTGGCGACTTCGTCGATGTCACCGGCCAGGGCCAGGGTCACCACGTCGGCGCGCAGGCCGTCGATCACGGCGCGGGCCTGCTTGCCCGAACCACCGTGGGATTGCTGGATCTTCACCTTGTCGCTGGGGTTGGCCTGTTGCCAGTGCTTGATGAACTCGGCGTTGTACTGCTGATACAGCTCGCGGGTTGGGTCGTAGGACACGTTCAACAGCTCGTAGTCCTTGGCGATGGCGGAACCGGCAAAAACAGCACTGGCGAGTGCGGCCAGGGCATAACGGCGGATAGACATGGTGAAGCTCCCGATTGGCTTTTTTCTAATAGGTAGACCTGGGCACGCGAGCTTCAGCTCGGTTTGTTGCCCGAGTTCTGCAGGCGGAATTTTTCCTTGCGTTCGATCTGCACGACCTGGGCGTTGTGCACGGTGATCTCCACCGCGCCGAAACGCAGGTCACGCAGTGCGCTCTGGATTTCGCGCAAGATGGTGGCTTCGTCCTGACCGTCAACGCTACGCAGAGATGCGCTCATGCTCGTGCTCCTTTGATAGTGGGGGCCCGGGAGCAGCATGTAGGAAGGTGACTGCGCCTGGTGTGGGAGCAATCTTATGAGGGGCTGAATATTCTTAAAAATACTATTTAAGAATTTTTATATAACCGAATTATCAGAGCCTGTAGGAGCGCGGCTTGCCCGCGAAAGGACCGCGCAGCGGTCCCATCCTGGTGAATCATTTGTGGGACCGCTGCGCGGTCCTTTCGCGGGCAAGCCGCGCTCCTACGGTAAGGGGGGGACGCGGCTTACCAACGCAGCTCCTGCGCCGGCACCGGCCGCCCGTACCAGTAGCCCTGCCCCATGTCGCACTGGTGCTCCAGCAGGAAGCGCGCCTGTTCGGACTGCTCGATGCCCTCGGCATGAATCGCCATGCCCATGCTCCGCGCCAGGGCGATGATCACCCGGACGATCGCGACATCGTCGTCATCACCGGGCAATCCGGCAACGAAGCCCTGGTCGATCTTCAGCTTCTGCACCGGCAGGCGCTTGAGCCGCAGCAGCGACGAATAACCGGTGCCGAAGTCGTCGATCGCCAGGCGCAGCCCCAGGTCGCGCAGGCGGTGCAACTGCTCCAGCGCCACTTCCGGGTCGTCCATCACCGCGCTCTCGGTCACCTCGACCTCCAGCCGCGACGGCTCCAGCCCGGTGTCGTCGAGCACCTGCGCGACCTGCTTGTACATCTCGCGATGGGCAAACAGGCGACTGGACACGTTCACCGCGACGAAATCGAGCACCTTGCCATCGCCCAGCCAACGGACCATCTGCTGGCACGCCTGGCGCATGACCCACATGTCGATGTCGGCGATCAGCCCGGTGCGTTCGGCGATCGGGATGAACTCGCCCGGTGGCACCAGCCCGCGCTGCGGGTGCAGCCAGCGCACCAGGGCCTCGGCACCGATCATCCTGCCGCTGAACAGGTCGTGCACCGGCTGGAAGTACACACGCAACTCGCCCTGCTCCAGGGCCCGGCGCAGTTCACTGGCGGTTTCCACCCGCTGCTGGGCATGGGCGGTCAGTTCTTCGGTGTACAGCGCGTAGCCGGCCCGGCCATTGCTCTTGGCCTTGAACAGCGCCGCGTCGGCGTTGCGCAGCAGTTGCTCGGCGCTCTGCGCATCGCTGGGGAACAGGCTGATGCCGATGCTGACGCTGCTGAACAGGCGGTGATTCTCCAGTTCGTAAGGCTCTTTCAGCACATTGACGATCAGTTGCGCCAGGTCCGCCGCCTGCCCCACCTGCGAGCAGTTTTCGCTGAGGATGGCGAATTCGTCACCGCCCAGGCGGGCCAGGGTGACGCCCGGGTCGATCACCAGCTTGAGGCGATCGGCCACGGCCTTGAGCAACTCGTCGCCGATGTTGTGGCCAAGGCTGTCGTTGATGCTCTGGAAGTGGTCGAGGTCGAGCAGGAGCAAGGCGCAGCCGCGCTTGTTGGCCTGGGCCGTGGCCAGGGCCTGCTCGGCACGGTCGTTGAACAACAGGCGGTTGGGCAGGTGGGTCAGCGGGTCATGGTGAACCAGATAGGCCAGCTCGCGCTCGGTGTGCTTGATCGCGCTGATGTCGCTGAACACGGCGACATAGTGAGTCAGTTCGCCGCCATCGTCGCGGATCGCGCAGATGGTCTGCCACTGCGGGTACACCTCGCCGCTCTTGCGCCGGTTCCACACCTCGCCGCTCCACTCGCCCTTGTCGTGCAGGGCGGCGTACATGGCCTGGTAGAAGGTCTGGTCGTGGCGACCGGACTTGAACTTGTTCGGCCGCTGGCCGATGACTTCTTCGCGCTGGTAGCCGGTGATGTTCATGAAGGCGCGGTTGACATGCACGATGATGCCGTCGCGGTCGCTGACCAGCACGCCTTCCAGGGTGCTGTCGAACACCGCCGCGGCCATGCGCAGGCGCTCGCGGTCTTCACGACGCAGGCGCGCGCCGAGGCCGATGAAGTTGAGCAGGCGCACCCGGGACAGGAAAATCAGCACGGCACTGCAGGCCGCCCAGGTGTAGGCGTTGATCAGCTGCCAGCTGGCCTTTTCCCCCGGATCATCGAAAACACTGCTTAATATTTGATCAGATACGACCAGCCACAACAGCGACAGCACCAGGTACAGCGCAGCCATGCGCAAGGCGTCTCGTGCGGAAACAGACATAGCGTCTCGGATGCCCACATCAAAAGATGGGGCATTATAGGGACACTTTTCCCCGTTGACCTCTTATCTAAAAGGCAGACTGGTTTTATTTGACATCATGGTAATAATGTCGATCGCTGTTCATCCGCTCTGAGAGGGCACTTCCACCCATGTGGTACTACGGTTTACTCGACCTGTCGGCCTGGCAACTGCTGGCGGTCACCCTGCTGATGACCCATGTGACCATCGTCGCGGTCACGGTCTATCTGCATCGCTACTCGGCGCACCGCTCCCTGGAACTGAACGCCGGGCTCAAGCATTTCTTCCGCTTCTGGCTGTGGCTGACCACGGCGCAGAACACCCGAGAGTGGACCGCCGTCCACCGCAAGCACCACGCCAAGTGCGAAACCGAGGACGATCCGCACAGCCCGGTGATCAAGGGCCTGTCCACGGTGCTGCGCAAGGGCGCCGAGCTATACCGCGAAGAGGCGCGCAACCCGGAAACCCTGCGTATCTACGGCAAGAACTGCCCCGAGGACTGGATCGAGCGCAACCTCTATTCGCGCTACAAACTCGGCGGCATCGCCCTGATGGCGGTGATCGACCTGCTGCTGTTCGGCACCATCGGCATCACCATCTGGGCGGTGCAGATGATGTGGATTCCGTTCTGGGCCGCCGGGGTGGTCAACGGCCTCGGCCATGCCGTGGGCTACCGCAACTTCGAATGCCGCGACGCCGCCACCAACCTGGTGCCGTGGGGCATCGTCATCGGTGGCGAGGAGCTGCACAACAACCATCACACCTACCCCAACTCGGCCAAGCTCTCGGTCAAGCGCTGGGAGTTCGACATGGGCTGGGCCTGGATCAAGCTGTTCACCTGGCTGCGCCTGGCCAAGGTGCAACGGGTCGCGCCGATCGCCCACCGCGTCGAGGGCAAGGGCCAGCTGGACATGGACACCGCCATGGCGATCCTCAACAACCGTTTCCAGATCATGGCCCAGTACCGCAAATTGGTGATCGCCCCGCTGGTGAAGCAGGAGCTGGCCAGGGTGGACGACTCGGTACGCCACCAGTTCCGCCGGGCCAAGCGCCTGCTGTCGCGGGAGACCAGCCTGCTGGAAGAGCGTCATCACCAGCGCATCCAGACCATGCTGGAGCACAGCCAGGCGCTCAAGGTGATCTACGAGAAGCGCCTCGCCCTGCAGCAGATCTGGGCCCGCACCAGCGCCAACGGCCACGACATGCTCGCGGCGATCAAGGACTGGGTGCACGAGGCCGAGGCCAGTGGCATCCATTCGCTGCGTGAATTCGCCGCGCAGCTCAAGACCTACTCGCTGCGCCCTGCCCTGGCCTGACGGCCACTGATCGGAGCGCCCCACCACGGGGCGCCCGTTCTGGAACTTCCCTCCCCGATCAAGTTCATACCAGATATGTCGCCCGCCTGGCGGGCCGGGTCGTGGCCACACGTTCCCGCCTTACTAGAAGTACTGCGAACATGGTCAAGAACACCCCGCCGTTCACTCCGCCTCCCGAGGCTGCCCAGACACTGCTGGCCCTGATGCACGCGCAAGGCGAAGTTGCCCGCCTGAGCGAGCGCGAGCAGCTGTTCAGCTCGCTGCTGGACAGCGTCAACGCGGTGCTCTGGGCCTTCGACTGGGAGACGCGCCAGGTGCTGTACGTCAGCCCCGCCTACGAGCGCATCTTCGGTCGCCCGGCGAGCCTGCTGCTGGCCGACTACAACCAGTGGCGCGACGCGATCTACCCCGACGACCTCGACTACGCCGAACGCAGCCTGGCCGATGTGCTGGTCAAGGGTGCGGTGGAGGATCGCGAATACCGCATCATCGCCGCCGACGGCCAGGTGCGCTGGCTCAGCGACAAGTGCTTCATCAACCAGACCGAGGGGCAGCGGGTGATCGTGGTCGGCATGGCCGAGGACATCACCGAGAAGAAGCAGCTCGAAGGTGAGCTGCAGCGCCTGGCCACTACCGATGTACTGACCCAGAGCAGCAACCGCCGGCACTTCTTCGAATGCGCCGAGCAGGCGTTCGAGAAAGCCCGGGGCGACGGCGCGCCGTTTTCGTTCCTGCTGCTGGATATCGATGACTTCAAGCAGGTCAACGATACCTACGGCCACCCCGAGGGCGACCAGGTGCTGCAGCGCATCGCCGACAGCGGCAAGGCGGCGCTGCGCCGGGGCGATCTGTTCGGGCGGATTGGCGGCGAGGAATTCGCCGCGGTGTTCCCCGGCTGCCCGCCGGAGATGGCGATGCAGGTGGCGCTGCGCCTGCAGCGGGAGATCCAGCGCCTGAGCTTCAGCCATGACGGGCAGACCTATGGCGTGACCGTGAGCCAGGGGCTGACCGGGATGAGCGACGACGATGGCCTGCTGGACGATATGTTCGCCCGGGCGGATGCGGCGATGTACCAGGCGAAGCGGCAGGGCAAGAATCAGATTGTGTTGGGCTGACCGGCCTGCGAAACGCCTGTATGCGCCGACTTGCCTGCGAAGGCCCCGTAGGAGCTGGCTTACCTGCGAAAGCCCCGTAGGAGCTGGCTTTGCCTGCGAAAGGACCGCGCAGCGGTCCCAAAAACTCTGAGTCTTCACCATTTTGGGACCGCTGCGCGGTCCTTTCGCAGGCAAGCCAGCTCCTACAGAGGATTGCGCGGCGCCAGTACCTACTCCTTGCGCAACCGCGCCAGCTCCGCCCGCCCGACCTTGAGCAACCGGGCGGTCTTCCCGGCGGCGATCTCTTCCAGCCCGTCCTCCGGCCCCAACCGCGCCAGCTGCCCGGCCAGGTTCATCACCAAGTCTTCCCGCGAATACACCCCGCCACCCAACTGATAAACCGCGGCAATCAACTCGCGCAGCTCCAGCGGCAAGCGCCAGCGGGTGCGCAACGCCGAACCATAGGCCGCCCCCGACTGCTTCAGCGCCAGCTCGATCTCGTTCTCGTCCAGCTCGCCACCGCCCAGTCGCCATTCCTGCAGGCAGCGCAGCAACGCCAGGTCACCCAGGCAATGCAGCAGCCCGGCGCAGTAGCAGCGCTCCTGATCCAGTTCGAGCATCTGCGCCAGGTTGCGACCGTACTCGGCGCAGCGCAGCGACAGGTTCCAGTATTCCTCGGCATAGCGGCCCAGCAGGGGATCACTGAGCCTGGCACTGCGCTTGAGCGCCAGGCCGAGGATCAGGTTCATGCTCTGGGTACTCCCGAGCTTGTTCAGCGCCTGCAGCAACGTCTGCACGTTGCCCTCGCGGTGCAGGGCGGCGCTGTTGGCCGCGGCGATCAGTACCGCGGTGATCTGCGGGTCCGCGCGCACTTGCTCCTCCAGCAGCCGCAAGTCCAGCCCCTGCGGATTCAGCGCGCGCTTGATCGCCTGCTGCACATCGGCGAACAACGGCCCGCCATCGGCGGTGGCGCGGTGCTCCTCGATGAAACGCGACAGGGTCAGGCCAGCCCGCAACGGCGGCACTTCGCAGGCGATCGACTCGCCCACCTTGAGCAATTGCTCTTCCAGGCGCTGGCGCAGCAGATCGAGGTTCAGCGGCTTGCTCAGGTACGCCGTCGGCGCCAGCGGCAGTGCCTCGCGCACGCTGGTCACGTCGCTGCGGCTGCTGATGAGGATGAACGGCAACGCCGGCGTGCGCGGCCGCGCACGCACCTTGCGCAGCAGGTCCAGGCCATCGAGGCCCGGCAGTTCGCGGGCGGCGATGATCAGGTCGGGCTTGCCGGCCAGGCCGTCCAGCGCTTCGTTGCCATTGGCACACACCCGCACATCGGCATCGCAGCGCACACTGAGCAACATCTGGGTGAGCATGTCCCGCACCCACGGATCTCCCTCGGCGATCATCACCTTGGGCGCGGCAGCGAGGTCTACAGCAGTCATCGGGATCTCCTTACAACCATGACGCGGTCCAGCGTACCTTCCGGTACATCTCCTGTAACCCTTGAGAAACCTTAGCGCCCAAAGTTCATCCCGGAGATGAAAAAAAACCCGCCGAAGCGGGTTTTTCTCTAACGCGTCACAGATCAGGCGAGTTCAGCGAAGCACTCTTCGATGATGGCCAGGCCTTTGTCCAGCAGCGCGTCTTCGGCGGTCAGCGGAACCAGGATCCGCAGGACGTTGCCGTAGGTGCCGCAGGACAGCAGGATCAGACCCTTGTCACGTGCCTTGGCGACCACTTGGGCAACGGCGGCGGCGTTCGGGGTGTGGGTGCCTTTCTCGAAGACTTCGATGGCGATCATCGAACCCAGGGCACGCACGTCACCGATGATCGGGTGCTTGGCCTGGATCTGCTTCAGACCGGCGACCAGACGCTCGCCAACAGCCTGGCTGCGCTCCAGCAGTTTCTCTTCTTCGAACACTTCGATCACGGCCAGGGCCGCGGCGCAAGCGATCGGCGAACCGGCGTAGGTGCCGCCCAGACCACCCGGGGCGATGGCGTCCATGTACTCGGCCTTGCCGCACACACCGGCCAGCGGGAAGCCGCCAGCGATGGACTTGGCGAAGGTGGTCAGGTCAGGCGCGACGCCCATCTGCTCCATGGCGAAGAAGGTGCCGGTACGGCCAGCGCCGGTCTGCACTTCGTCGGCGATCAGAAGGATGCCGTGCTGGTCGCACAGGGCGCGCAGACGCTTCATCAGCTCTTTCGGAGCAGGCAGGAAACCGCCTTCGCCCTGAACCGGCTCGATGATGATCGCGGCGATGTCACGTGGCTCGGCGTCGTTCTTGAAGATGCGCTCGATGGAAGCGATCGACTCGTCGACGCTCACGCCGTGCAGCTCGTTCGGGAACTGGGCGCGGAAGATGCCGCCTGGCATCAGGCCCATGCCGGCCGAGTAAGGCACGACTTTACCGGTCAGACCCAGGGTCATCATGGTGCGGCCGTGGTAGCCGCCGGTGAAGGCGATCACGCCAGCGCGGCCGGTGGCGGCACGGGCGATCTTGACGGCGTTTTCAACGGCTTCGGAGCCGGTGGTGACCAGAAGGGTCTTCTTGGCGAAGTCGCCTGGAACGCGGGCGTTGATCTTTTCGCACAGCTCGACGTAAGGCTCGTAGGCCAGCACCTGGAAGCAGGTGTGGCTGACCTTGGTCAGTTGTTCCTGGACAGCCGCGACCACTTTCGGGTGCAGGTGACCGGTGTTCAGTACTGCGATACCGCCGGCGAAGTCGATCAGTTCGCGGCCTTCAACGTCGATCACGGTGGAGTTCTTCGCGGTGTCGACGAAGATCGGGTGGATCTGGCCAACGCCGCGTGGAACGGCATTGACGCGACGCTGCATCAGGGATTCGTTGGTCTTGCTCATAGTGTCCTCAATTCGCCGCTTGGGCGGCGAGTTCAGATTGGCGACCGGTATTCACGGCAGACAGTATTCGTTGATCGACTGCTGCCGTGGCCCGGGCCGCCGGGTGTTCCTGTGTAAAAAAGGCCAGCGAGACGTCGCTCTCGCGCCCCGCTGGCAGAGGTAAAGCCTTTAACCGTGGATCAGACGCTGATGCACAGGTATTTGATTTCCAGGTAGTCCTCGATGCCGTACTTGGAACCTTCACGGCCCAGGCCCGACGCCTTGATACCACCGAACGGCGCGACCTCGTTGGAGATCAGGCCGGTGTTGATGCCGACCATGCCGTATTCCAGCGCTTCGGCGACACGGAACACACGGCTCATGTCACGGGCGTAGAAGTACGAGGCCAGGCCGAATTCGGTGTCGTTGGACATGGCGATGACTTCGGCCTCGTCCTTGAAACGGAACAGCGGCGCCAGCGGGCCGAAGGTCTCTTCCTTGGCGACGGCAGCGGTCTTCGGTACGTCGACCAGGATGGTCGGCTCGAAGAAGTTGCCTTCGATCAGCTTGCCGCCGGACAGGACCTTGGCGCCTTTCGAGACCGCGTCCTCGATGTGCTCCTGGACCTTGGCCACGGCCTTGCCGTCGATCAGCGGGCCGGTGGTGGTGCCGTCTTCCAGACCGTTGCCGATCTTCAGCTTGGCGACCGCGGCTTTCAGCTTCTCGGCGAAGGCGTCGTAGACACCGTCCTGCACGTAGATGCGGTTGGCGCAGACGCAGGTCTGGCCGTTGTTGCGGTACTTGGAGATGATCGCGCCCTCGACGGCCTTGTCCAGGTCAGCGTCGTCGAACACGATGAACGGTGCGTTGCCGCCCAGTTCCAGGGAAACCTTCTTGATGTCCTTGGCGCATTCTTCCATCAGCTGGCGACCGATTTCGGTCGAGCCGGTGAAGGACAGCTTGCGTACCAGGGAGTTGCCGGTCAGCTCGGAGCCGACTTCGCCGGCGCTGCCGGTGATCACGCTCAGCACGCCAGCCGGGATGCCGGCACGGGTAGCCAGCTCGACCAGGGCCAGGGCGGAGTAAGGGGTCTGCGACGCAGGCTTGAGGACCATGGTGCAGCCAGCGGCCAGGGCCGGGCCGGCTTTACGGGTGATCATCGCCGCCGGGAAGTTCCACGGGGTGATGGCCGCGGTGACACCGATCGGCTGCTTGATGACGATCAGGCGCTTGTCCGGCTGGTGGCCAGGGATGACGTCACCGTAGACGCGCTTGGCTTCTTCGGCGAACCACTCGATGAAGGACGCAGCGTAGGCGATCTCGCCCTTGGCTTCGGCCAGTGGCTTGCCCTGCTCGGTGGTCATCAGGCGGGCCAGGTCGTCCTGGTGCTCGATCATCAGCTCGAACCAGCGGCGCAGCTTGCCAGCGCGTTCCTTGGCGGTCAGTGCGCGCCAGGCCGGCAGGGCCTTGTCGGCCGCTTCGATGGCGCGACGGGTTTCGGCAGCGCCCATTTTCGGCACGGTACCGATGACTTCGCCGGTGGCCGGGTTGGTCACCTTGATGGTCTGGCCGCTGTCCGCGTCCAGCCACTCACCGTTGATGAAGGCTTGCTGACGGAACAACTGAGCGTCTTTGAGCTGCATGTCGACTTCCCTTGAACACCGTGCACGGACGGCGCGAATTATTGATTGTGGAGTCAGTACCCGAGGCGGGTACCAGCCTGTAGGAATTGAGGCACCGGATTCGGGCCAATGTTCCACTCGCAGGCGTCGAGCGTTTGAAATCTCGAACGAATCCTAGGAGCAACTCCTTAAAAGGACAATAGGGCGTTTGAAAAAAAGAACGATTGGCTGAACAGCCGGCTCCACTAATCGACCGGCGGCAAGATTTGACACGATGCAGGCCCGCGACGGATCTGTGGGAACTGGCTTGCCTGCGAAGCACCCGTAGGAGCTGGCTTGCCTGCGAAAGGCATGGGTATCTACACATCTTTGAGGGCCTGGCGGGAAACCGCATATAAGGCCGCCAGGTGCCTGTCTTGAGTTTTGCAGCGCCCTCCAGATCGAGCGCCGCCCGCGCGGCGCATCGCGAGCGCGCTCGCTCCTACGTTTTTTGCAACGTACCTATGCCTGACAGGCCATGGTTGACCGCCTTGTTGGCACGACACGGTACCGCGTCTAGCCCAACAGCTTCCCCGCGATAAATCGCCAGGCACCAAAAGCTGGCAACGCCGCTCTCACAGGCCATGGCACGTTGCAAAAAATGTAGGAGCGAGCGCGCTCGCGATGCGCCGCGCGGGCGACGCTCGATCTCAAGGACACTGCCCCCGTCACGACGAGCACTTGGCGGCCTTGATGCGGTCCCCCGACAAGCCTTCGAAGATGTGTAGATACCCATGCTGCGAAAGGCCCCGTAGGAGCTGGCTTGCCTGCGAAAGGACTGCGCAGCGGTCCCAAACAGCGGTGAGGTCCGGGACCGCTGCGCGGTCCTTTCGCAGTGGTTCGTCACACGACAAGCCAGCTCCTACAGGTTCTTCGCAAGCAAGCCAGCAAGGTGAACTGCGCCCGGGTGTTCGATCCAACGAGTACCGCAGTCTCAGCCCAATTCCTTCAGGTAAGCCCAGGGATAGATCCCCCGCTCATGCCCATCACTGAACACCAGCTGGACACCATAGCCCTGCCCCTCGATCCGCTCCACCCGCACGCTGTCGCGAACCAGATCGATGCGCCCGCCCAGGCGCCCTGCTCGACATTGCGAACACGGACACGCGCCGCGCAGCCGGGCATGGCTGATCACCTGCTCGCCGTCATCCCATTGCAGGACCAGCTCGCCGTGCTCGCGTCGATTGCGCACGCCGCGGGGCACGCTCACTGCAACTGAACCAAGGCGATGCGCACGGCCTTGCGCACTTCGGGATCGCCGTCCGCCTCGGCGGCGCGCAGTGCCGGCAGCGCCGCCGCATCGCCCAGCTCACCAAGGGCCAGCGCCGCTTCCTTGCGCAGGTTGGCGATGCCATGACCGAGCAATTCGGCCAGCCCGCCCAGCGCCGGACGGTGCCGCAGGCGCCCGAGGGACCGCGCCGCACGCAGGCGCACCTGCCAGTAGCCATCGCTCAAGGCCTCGATCAACGCCGGACCCGCCGCCTCATGCCCGACCTTGCCCAGCGTGGTCGCCGCTTCCTCGCGCACCTGCCAGGCCTCATCGCGCAAGGCGGCGGTCAGGGCTTCAAGCACACCGCTGTCGCGGGCCAGGCCAAGGGCGCCGATGGCGGCACGGCGGACTTCGGTATCCGGCTCCTCGGCGGCCAGCCGCGCCAGGGCCGGCAACGCCGGTTGGTGCTTGAGCCAACCAAGGATGCCCACCGCCTCGCGGCGTACCGTAGCGTCGCTGTCCGCAAGCGCCCGCAGTGCCGGACCCGCAGCATCTTCCAGGCGCAACTCGCGCAGCGCGCGCAGGGCACTGGCGCGGACGAAGGCATCGGCATGCGTGGCCCAGGGCAGGATCAACTGCCCGGCCTCCAGGCTTTTCAGTTCGCTCAGACTCTGCGCCGCCGCCAGACGGACCGCTTCGGCGCTGTCGGCGAGGGCGGCGCACAGTGCCTGCACCACTTCCGGCTCTTCCCAGGCTTCCAGCAGGCGGGCGGCTTCGGCGCGCACCTCCGGCGCCGGGTCCACCAGCAGGGCATCGGTCAGCCAGGGCAGGCCATCGGGCTCTTCAAGGTCGGCGAGGTCGATCAAGGCTATCCGGCGCACGGCGGCATCGCTGTCATGGAGGCGTGGCAGCAGTTCGAGAATGTCGGGGTTGTCGCTGGTTCTGTCGGTCATAGGGCGATCCGTAGCGGTGGATGGTCGCTGTCCGGCAGGCCGAGCGGGGTCAGGCGCGGCAGTTCGCGGCCCTCCTCGTGGCGCAGCAGGGCCAGGCAGTGACGCTTGAGATGGGTGAACTCCGGGCTGGTCAGCAGGCTGCTGCGCCGTGGCCGCGGGAAGCTCAGGCGCAGGTCCTCGATGAAGCGCCCGGGACGCGGGCTCATGACCAGGATGCGGTCGGCGAGGAACAGCGCCTCGTCGATGTCGTGGGTGACGAAGACCACGGTGGTGCGGATGCGCGTCCAGATATCCAGGAGCAGCTCCTGCATGCGCGAGCGGGTCTGCGCATCGAGGGCGCCGAACGGTTCGTCCATCAGCAGCAGGCGTGGGCGGTTGATCAGCACCCGGGCGATCTCGGCGCGCTGCTGCATGCCGCCGGACAACTGGCTGGGCCAGCGCTCGGCGAAGTCGGCGAGGCCGACCAGTTGCAGCATGTCCAGGGCCCGGCGCTGCCGCTCGGCCTTGCCCTGGCCTTGCATCTTCAGGCCGAAGGCGACGTTGTCCAGCACGCTGCGCCAGGGCAGCAGGGTGTGGTGCTGGAAGACCATGCCGCGTTCCGGCGACGGCCCGTCGACGAGACGACCATCGACCCGCAACTGGCCGCCACTGGGCACCAGGTGCCCGGCCAGGGCGCCAAGCAGGGTGGACTTGCCGCAACCGGACGGGCCGAGAATGCACACGAACTCCCCCGGCTCGACGGCGAAGTCCAGCGCCTGAACCGCCTCGAAGGCCTGGCTGCCCTGGCCCAGGCGGATCGACACACCGCGCGCGTCGATGCGCCCCGGTTCCGGGGCTTGTTGGTAACTGCTCATCACGCCGCCCTCCGCACGCGATACCAGGGTGTGGCCAGCGCGCCGAGGCGCTTGACCAGCACGCTGCTGCCCATGCCCAGCACGCCGATCAGGAGCATGCCGACGATGATGTCCGGGTAGTTCTGCAAGGTGTACGACTCCCAGGTGTAGTAACCGATGCCGAACTGCCCGGAGATCATCTCGGCGGTGACCAGGCAGAACCACGAGGTGCCCATGCCGATCGCCAGGCCGGTGACGATGCTCGGCAAGGCCCCCGGCAGCACCACCTCGCGCAGGATCGCCCAGCGCCCGGCGCCGAGGCTGCGCGCCGACGCCACCAGGCGCGGATCGACCGCCTCGACGCCGTGCACGGTATTGAGCAGCACGGGAAACAGTGCGCCGGTGAAGGTGATGAACACCATCGACAGCTCGGACGACGGGAACATCAGGATCGCCAGCGGAATCCACGCCACCGCCGGAATCGGCCGCAGTACTTCGAGAGGCGGCAGCAGGGTGTCCTCGGCCCAGCGCGAGCGGCCGATCAGCAGGCCGAGGCCGACACCGAGCACGGCCGCCAGCAGGTAGCCGGAGAACACCCGCGACAGGCTGCTGCCCAGGTGCATGGCCAGGCTGCTGGAGGTGAACAGTCGCCAGGCGGCATCGAGCACCGCCCCCGGCGTCGGCACATAAGTGAAGGTGAACAGGCCCAGGTCGAGCTTGTGGCTCGCCGCGACCTGCCAGAACAACAGGCAGGCCAGCAGCGACGCCACGCGCACGGGCCAGCGGACAAAGGGGCTGGTCATGCGGGTGGCCTCCGGTCAGCGCTGGGCGACCAGCTTGCGGCTGGCGTCAACGAAGTCCACCGCCTCGCCGCCATGGGCCTTGGCGTACTGCTCGGCCTGGTCCTTGAGGAGGAAGGCGGACAGTTCGCCCTGGCCGTTGCGCACGAACCAGGCCTGGTTGGCCAGCAGCTTGATGCCGCTGTCCGCCGCCTGGGCGTAGATGGCGCGGATGTCCTTGCCCTCCTGCTCAAGCTGGGCCAGGGCCGCGAGGGCCGCTTGCGGCGAGGCGTAGTGACGGACCTTGTCCTCGCCACGCACCCAGATCTGCGCCAGGCGGCTGAAGTCGGTGATCGGCTTGCCGGTCAGCGCATCGCTGGCCTTGAGCGGCAGCGGCGCGTAGTTCTTCAGCGCGACGTCGTAGTCCTGCCCGGCCTGTTTGAAGGCGGCGCGGATGTACTGGTCGTCGATGAACTTGTCGGTGTCCAGGCCGCGGTCGGTCTTCTTCAGCAGTTTGAGGGTGTCGATGGAGGTCGCCACCGCCTGACGGTACTCGGGCTTCCAGGTCAGGTCGCGGGTCTGCAGGCCCAACGGACCATGGAACAGGTAATTGACCTCGGCCTCGATGCCGGTGACTTTCTCGATCAGCTCGCTGTACTTCTCCGGCTCGGCGGCGATCAGACGGTCGGCTTCGAGGCTGGCGCGCAGGTAGGCGGTGACCACTTCCGGATATTTCTTCGCGTAGTCCGAGTCGACCAGGGCGCCGTGGAAGGTCGGCGCGTTGGCCTGGGCACCGTCGTAGATCTTGCGGGCGAAACCGCGGTTGGGGAACAGCTCGGCGAACGGCACGAAGTCGGCGTGGGCCTCGATGCGGTTGCTGCGCAGGGCGGAACCGGCAATCTCCGGGGCCTGGGCAATGATCCGCACATCCTTCTGCGGGTCCCAGCCCTGGGCGGCGACCGCACGCAGGAGCATGCCGTGGGCGGTGGAGGCGAACGGCACGGAAATGGTCTTGCCCTTCAGCTCGGCCAGCGACTGCACGCTGGACGCCGCCGGCACCACGATGCCATTGCCGCTGCCGTGCACGCTGCCGGACAGCACGCTGATGAACAGGCTGCGCTTGCCGGCGTCGAGGTGGGCGACGCCGTTGAACGAGCCGGGGAAGTCGGCCATGGCGCCGAAGTCCAGCTTGCCGGCGACCATCTCGTTGGTCAGCGGCGCGCCGCTGGTGAAGTTCTTCCATTCGATCTGGTACTTGGCGTCCTTGTACTTGCCGTCGTGCGGCAGGTACTTGTCGAGCAGGCCCAGCTCGCGGATCAGCAGGCCGCCGGTGGCGCAGTTGATGGTGGTGTCCTGGGTGCCGATGGCGACGCGGATGGTTTCGGCGCTGGCGTTGAGGCTGGCGATCGCCAGCGCGAGGCCGGCCACGGTGGTTGCAAGGCGCATGGGTGTTTCCCCTCGAATCGTTAGGTATTGGAATCGTCTCCGCCACCAGGCGGGGTGGTGGGAAACGAGGGGCATCGGAATGGGCGTCCGGTGGTTCGGCCGGATGGCGTGCTGCTGGGTGTTGTTGGCTCAGCGCAGCAGGTAGGGAATCTCCACCTTTACCGCGCCGGTGGGGCAGTCCTTCTCGCAGGGCATGCAGTACCAGCATTCGTCGAAGGCCATGTAGGCCTTCTGCGTGGCCGGGTTGATCGCCAGGAGGTCCATGGGGCAGACCTCGACGCAGACGGTGCAGCCTTTTTCGGCGATGCACTTGTCTTCGTCGATGGTGACCGGGGCGCTGCTGCGAAAGAAGATGTCCTGGGCTTGATAGGCCATTTCACGGGGTCCTTGGAGCCTGTGGCTCTCTTTATCTGAATGTTCGTGCACGACGCCCTTTTCGTAGGCAGCGACTTGATTGGGCCTGCCTTGCAGGCCTTCGCAGGCAAGCCAGCTCCTACAGGGGCGCGCGGTCAGGCGGCGTCGGATCGGACCCGAAGGCGCTCGTAGGCCGTCTGCTCATCCGCATCCAGCGCGATCAGGTACGGCTCGACCGCCTTCTTGAAACTGGTCATCGCCCCGTCCTCGCCCTTCTTCAGATGGCAGTGACAGAACCACTCACCATCGTTGCGCTCGGGGAAATCCACCCGGTGGTGATACAGCCCCCAGCGGCTCTCCTCACGGAACAGCGAGGCGCGCGCGGCCATCTCGGCGCAGTCGCGAATCACCGCAACTTCCATCGCCCGCATCAGTTCGTGCGGGTTGTGCGCCTTGATCTGCGCCAGGTCGCGTTCGATCTCGGCGAAGCGGGCCAGGCCGATCTCCATCTTCTTGGTCACCTTGGGCGGTTGCAGGTAGTCGTTGACCATGCGCCGCAGCTTGTACTCGACCTGCGCCGGCGGCAGGCCGTGCTCGCGCTTCAGCGGCGCGAAGACCCGCTCGCGTTCGCGCTCGACCTGGGCCTCGTCGACCTCGGCGAAGTCACGCCCGGCCACGTAATGCGCCGCGTTGACGCCGGCGAACCAGCCATAGGTAAAGGCACCGAGCATGTAGTTGTGCGGCACCGCGGCCATGTCGCCGGCGGCGTACAGGCCCTTGACGCTGGTCTCGGCCTTTTCGTTGACCCACACCCCCGACGCCGAATGCCCGGAACAGAAGCCGATCTCGGAGATGTGCATCTCGACCATGTGCTGGCGATAGTCGGTACCGCGATTGGCGTGGAACTGCCCGCGGCTGGGACGCTCGTTGCTGTGGAGGATTTCCTCGATGTTCTGGATGGTTTCCTCGGCCAGGTGATCGAGCTTGAGGAACACCGGACCGTTGCCACCCTCCAGCTCCTGGTGGAACTCCCACATCATCTGCCCGCTCCAGTAGTCGCACTCGATGAAGCGTTCGCCCTTGCTATTGGCCGTGTAGCCGCCCAGCGGCCCGGTGACGTAGGCGCAGGCCGGGCCGTTGTAGTCCTTGATCAGCGGGTTGATCTGGAAGCATTCGAGGTTGGCCAGTTCGGCACCCGCGTGATAGGCCATGGCATAGCCGTCGCCGGCATTGGTCGGATTCTCGTAGGTGCCCATCAGGTAGCCCGAGGACGGCAGGCCGAGACGCCCGGCGGCGCCGCAGGCGAGGATCACCGCCTTGGCGCGGATCACCCGGAATTCGCCGCTGCGGCAATCGAAACCGAGCACCCCGGCGGCGGCGCCTTCGCCGTCCAGCAGCACGCGGGTGCAGACCATGCGGTTGCTGATCTCGACCCGCGCACGCTTGAGCTGGCGGTACAGCACCTTCTTGATGTCGTGCCCTTCCGGCATCGGCAGCACGTAGGCACCCATGTGGTGAACCTTCTTCACCGCGTAGTCGCCGGTCTCGTCCTTTTCGAACTTCACGCCCCAGCGGTCGAGCTGCTCGATGGTTTCGAAACTGTGGGTGGCGTAGGCATGCACGGCGGTCTGGTTGACGATGCCGTCGTTGGCCACGGTGATTTCCTTGGTGTACTGCTCCGGCGTGGCGTGGCCGGGAATGATCGCGTTGTTCAGGCCGTCCATGCCCATGCTGATGGCGCCGCTGCGCTTGACGTTGGCCTTGTCCAGCAGCAGCACGCGCAGGCCCTTGTCCTGCTCCTTGGCCTTGATCGCGGCCATGGGCCCGGCGGTGCCGCCGCCGATGATGACGATGTCGTAGTCCTGGGTCGCGATGCTCATGCCTTGGGCCCCTTCTGCCGGTCGATGCGCAGGCGATACTGGAAGGCGTCGCCGCGGTAGTAGAGATGTTCGAAGTCCAGCGGCGTGCCGTCGGCGGCGTGGGTCAGGCGCTCGATGCGCATGATCGGCGAGCCTTCTTCCACGTCCAGCGCCTGAGTCAGGTCGCTGTCGGCGAGCACCGCGTCGATGGCCAGGTCGGCATGGCCGAGGGCGATGCCGCAGTCGTTTTCCAGGACCAGGAAGATGTCGCGGGTCACCAGGTCGGCCTTTTCCAGCTTTTCGCCGATGGCCCGTGGCAGCCAGGTCAGTTCCAGCGACACCGGCTCGCGATTGATCAGGCGCACCCGGCGGATCTCGGTGACGGGCGCGCCTTCCTCGATCTGCAAACGCGCCGCCACCAGGGCGTTGGCCGGCACATGACGCAGACTGCGCAGGCGGTTGATCACCTCATAGCCCATCTGCGTCATCGACTCGGCCAGACCCTGCAGGGTGCTGACGTTCTGGAACGCCTTGGGCTTGGCGACGAAGGTGCCCTTGCCGTGGATCTTGAAGATCAGCCCCTCCTTCTGCAGATCGCCCAGGGCCTGGCGCACCGTGATGCGGCTGACCTCGAACGCCTTGCCCAGCTCGCTCTCCGAAGGCATGCGGCTGAGGGGCGGATAAGTGCCATCAAGGATGCGCTCGCGCAGCAGTTCCTTGAGCTGGGAATAGAGCGGTACCGGAGACAGGGGGAGCAGTTCGGCCATGGTTCTCTTCGCTGAGTCGATGACTTGTTATAACAAGTTGTGACGAGAGAGTAGGCGATCTAACGGAAGGCAAGGAAATACCGATATCGCATATGGATAGTCCCCGGCGGCAGGGGAAAAATGCCGAAGATCAAGGCGATGGACGCCATACCCCAACATGGGTATCATGGCGCCCGCGTTGCACTCGTAGCTCAGCTGGATAGAGTACTGCCCTCCGAAGGCAGGGGTCGTGGGTTCGAATCCCGCCGAGTGCGCCATACATGAGAAGGCCCAGGTGAAAACCTGGGCCTTTTTCGTTTTCTGCCCCAGGGTGCTCGCACACGAGGCCCCCGGGGAAATCTGTCAGGTGTCCCTACAACGCTTCTACGCTTGATCGGAAAAGGCGCGCTGGCAGAGCGCGTCGAACGCGTTACCCAACTCATTGCCGAAAATGGTCATTGTTTCCTCGACGGCAATCACACGACGTACGATGGCGCTGAACTTCTCTTGCTCCGACTTTGGGGGTAACGGAACAGGTAGCGCCTTCAAAATCTCAAGATTGATATTTTTCTGAGCGGCCTGAGGCGCGTTCTCTTCCAGATTTTTCTGTAGAAAACCTAACCAGTGCTGAATATATTCAACCGTCACGCTGTTGTTTGGCAGAAAGCCGACCACGCTATCAGGGAAGCACGCTGGAAAATTCAAGATTCCAGTTTTCGCGATGTTCGCCGCGATCGTAATGCAGAGGGTACCAGCCTCCCACTTTTTGCTTTGGGACAACCCGAAATCAGAGTAAGTCGCAGAATATCGCTTGATGTAGCCTCTGGAGTTGGCAACTTCTCCCGTCTGGATCAGAGGGTGAGCGCCACCCAGCAATGCAGGGTCATTTCGCGGGCGGTGCCTGGAACGCCCTCTGTCCAACGTACCCACCGCCGAGAAAGGTGAGAGTTCCCATCCCTTGGAGTTGGTCACGGGGTCACCGAACATATCCACGAATAGCGCACGAAGAAACTCATCCGCAAGGTCGATTGCTTGATCACGTTTCTGGCGAATGGCGACGACCTTGTCGAGCATGGCCGCGATACGCCTTTGTTCGGACAACGCTGGGAGAGGGATCTCCAGTTCCCTGATCTGCCCAAGACTCAGATTCGATATGGTTGCCGTAACTTTCCTGCCGCTTATCTGCGCCACAGCATCATCCGTTGAAAACCAATGAAGTAGATAATTCGGACAAAGCCTTTCGTTATTGAACCTGAGTATCGCCACGGCTTGGTTACAGTTGCTTTCCGGGAAACCTGACGGAACGACCGCAGTACGCCCAACCGTCCCGGCAATTGTAATGAGAAAGTCTCCGCCTCTGACTTTCGACCGCTCGAGTGCGTGATGCGTCGCGCTGTCGATGTAAAGAACATTCTCCAGCGAAACGGTGTTGCCGCCGATGTCCTGAACACGCAGAAACGGAATACCTGCTTGCGCAAAATCAAGTCCCACGGACGTCGGGGTAGTCCCCTTGGTAACGACACTGCAAAGATCGCCCAGTTTCACACTAGCCCGCTTCACAGCGATTTCTCCAACTCGTCCAGACGTTCCAGTATTTCCTGCTGCAACGCTTGCAGACGATGCAGTATCACCTTCGGGTTCTCATGGACTTCCTGCTCGTACACTGCCTCCCTGTAACGCTTTATGGAAAGGTCATATTTTTTAGCTGCTATATCTTCAACCGAGACGACGAAGGCCTTCCTGGTCTTGTCGCCGAACACCACATCGATGGTATTGCTGCTGATACTGCCCTGCACCAGTTGCCGGTATTTTTCCCATTGGACAATGGCATCGGGGAGGTCGTTACTACCCTCGCCTTTCAACTCGATACGCTTGTCGTCCAGGGAATAGCCATCCGCCTGCAGATCGTAGAACCAGACACGCTCGGTCGTGCCGCCCTTGGTGAATATCAAAATGGCGGTGCTGACCCCGGCGTAAGGCTTGAATACGCCACTGGGCAAACTGACGATACCTTCGAGCTGGTTGCTTTCGAGCAACTCCTGACGCAACTGCTGGTGCGCCTTGCTCGATGTGAACAACACCCCATCCGGCACAATCACCGCCGCCCGACCACCCAGTTTGAGCGAGCGCAGAATATGCGCAACGAACAACAATTCGGTCTTCTTGGTCTTCACCATCTCGGTCAACCGAGGATTGACGTTGCTCTCATCCAGGCTGCCCTTGAATGGCGGGTTGGCGAGGATCACATCGAAGAAGTTTTCCTGTTGCTCAGGGTACTTTCCGAGAATGTCCTTGTTCAGCGTGTCCAGGTAATGAATGTTCGCGCCGTTCACCCCGTGCAGCATCATGTTCATGCTGGACACCCGCAGCATGGTGGTGTCGAAGTCGAAGCCCCAGAACATGTGCTTGTTGATGTGCTCGCGATAGGGCTCGAGCAGGTCGCCGCTGTAGTGCAGGTTGCCCTCTTCGTCGGTGAAGATGCCGGCGTCGCTGGAATGCACCTGATTCAGGTATTCCATGGTCCGGGCGAGGAATCCGGCGGTACCACAGGACGGGTCGCAAATGATGTCGGTCGGCTGTGGCTCGATCAGCTGGATCATCGCATCGATGATATGCCGCGGGGTACGGAACTGGCCGTTGATGCCCGCGGTGGTGAGCTTGCTCAGCAAGTACTCGTAGATATCGCCCTTGACGTCGCTCTGGGTCAGCGGCAGGTCGTTGACCATCTCGACAGCAGAAGTCAGCACCGCCTCGTTCTTGATCTCGAGATCGGCGTCCTGCATGTATTCGCCGATATGACCCAAGGCTCCCAGCGCACTGCCCTCCTCGCCCAGCCCATCCTCGGCATCCGACTGCTTGCCCAGGCTGGCGAAGAACGGATAGACCTTCTGCTTCAGGTGCTTGTGCAGTTCGCTGCCGCCCAGGTTGTGGAAGTTCTTCCAGCGCAGCAGTTGACCTTCCGGCGTTTCAGGGAACAAGCGATCGAAGGCCTTGCACGTGCGCCTGGCCTTGCGCTCGGCCAGGTCCTCCTGCATGTCGAGCATGCGCGCGAACATCAGGTAGCTGATCTGCTCGATCACGGTCAGTGGGTTGGTGATACCGCCAGTCCAGAATTTCTCCCAGAGCTTGTCGATATCGGTGCGGAGTTTGCCGGTGAGCATCAGTTCATCTCGTGTTCGGTTTCAGTATCGGTGTCGGTAGCTGCTAGCAAGTTTTCATCGTTAGCGCTGTCGTTCAGCGTCTCGACATCCTGCACCACAGGGATGAAGTCGATTTCCAGTGCCGCCTTGTCGACGAAATAAGCGGGAAGCTGGGCCTTGATGGCCGGTGCGAGGTTCTTGAACTCGCCCACTTGCTTGACCAGGTTGCCCTTGCCGCTGACCAGTTGCCCCTCGGCCTTGACGTAGGCATCGGTGGCAGTTTCCAGGCCCTTCTTGATCTTCTCGAAGCTGCCAAGGAAGGTATTAAGCTTCTTGAATACCGTCTCTGCCCGGTTGGCCAGCGCGGCAGTGTGCTTGTTCTGGTCCTCGTAACGCCAGAGTTGGCGAACGATATTGAGGCTGGTCAGCAGGGTGGTCGGCGTCGCCACCAGCACATTGTTCTCGATCGCCTGCTGGAAGAGGGTCTCGTCAGCCTTGAGCGCCTCGACGAAAGCGGACTCGATGGGAATGAACATGAACACCATGTCAGGTGAGTTCAGCCCTGGCAGCTTGTAGTAGTCACGATCAGCCAGCTCCCGGATACGAGCAGCGACGGCCTGGACATGCTCTTTCAACGCCACGGCACGCTCGCGTTCATCCTCGGCGTTGACGAAGCGGGTATAAGCGTTGAGCGATACCTTGGCGTCGATGATCAGGTGTTTGTCCTGAGGCAGGTAAACCACGGCATCGGGGCGCTGGCGACCTTCTTCCGTGGTGATGCTGACCTCGCGCTGGTAGTCCTTGCCCAGCTCCAGCCCCGAACGATCCAGAACGTTCTCCAGCACCAGCTCGCCCCAGTTACCCTGCAACTTTTTCTGCCCACGCAATGCGGTGGATAGCTCATGGGCTTCGGTGGTGATCTGCTGGTTCAATGCCTTGAGGGACTCCAGCTCCTTGCGCAACTCGCCCTGCTGGGTGGTCTCGCGGTGATGGATTTCCTGCACCTCACGCTTGAAGCTGTCGATGGATTGCTGGAAGGGCGTCATCACTGCGTTCAGGCTGAGCTTGCTGTTCTCCTGGAGGGCTTGGGCCTTCGCCTCCAGGATCTCGTTGGAAAGCAGCTTGAACTGCTCGGCCAGGCTGTTCTTCTGCTGTTCGAAGTTGGCCAGCTCGCGAGCATGACTGGCCTGCCGCTCATCCATCTCGGTGCTGAGCCTGGTGTAGTCCCTGCCTAACGCGGCAAAGCGGGTCTGGAGATCTTCATAGCGCTCGGCGGCCGAGATTTGCTGAGCCTTGATGTCCTGCAGTTGCTGGCGCAATTCCTGCTCGGAGGTTTCCAGAGCCTTGCTACGCTGGCCTTCGCTGGCCAGCACGTCCTTGCACTGATTCCATCCGGTTTGCAGTTGCGCGCTGGCGAGCTGTGCCGCATTCAGCCGATCACGCAGGTCGGTGACCACTTCTTCACCCTTGCCCAGCGCGGTCCTGAGTTCCGCATGCTGATTGCTCAATGGCTGGTAACGCCCCATCAGTTCCTTGTAAACCTGAACCTGCTCAGCCAGCTTCTGCCGCAGTTCAGCAAGCTGCTCACGCGCTTCGCGCTCACCCGTTGTTGCAACCTTGGCGCTGGCATCCATCGCAGACAGTTCGTCCTTGAGCGTGTTGCGCTCGCCTTGCAGTGTATTGACGGTCGTTTGCTCGGCCCCCAGACGCTCGCGCAACTCGGTGACCTGCCTCTGCAACCCCTGCCCTTCAATCTGCGTGGTTTCCAGGCGCGTGACGGCTTCGTGATGCTGACGGCTGCCCTCCTCCAGCTTCTGCTGCAATAGGGCGACGGCATCCTTGCTGTCCTGCTGCTCTCGGACCAACCGTGCCAGGTTATCGGTAGATGCCTGAAGTTGTTCGTTCAAGCGACCTTCACCGACCAGCAACTCCTGACTGCGTGCCTGTGCCGCCTTGAGCTGCTCACCGAGGTCGAGCTGTGCGGCCGCCGCCGACGCCCGTGCCTGCTCGGCCTGCTCAAGCCGGGCAGCAAGCTGACTGGCTTGGCGCCCCTGGCGCAACGCTGCAGCCAGGTACCCCAGCAACATGCAGCACACGGCGAGCACTGCACAGATGACAACGATGTCCGTAGTCCATTGACTCGCTTGCATGGTCACTCCTGAACGCCAGATGGCGAGTCGTTCTCACGTAGGTAGGGTTTGAGCACCGCGATCAACTGATCGGCATCCGCGGTCTTGAACACGCCATCGATGCCATCGGGAGACAGCTTGCTGAAGGGTGCGTCATAGAGCTTTTCAACAACGATGCTGCCGTTCTGCGCGATGTAGTTCTTCAGCAGGTTCATGAAGCTAACCTGCTTGGCAGTCAGCGCTGGATGAGCATGAAGGAAGCGCGTGAAATGCGCTTCGATGGCATGGGGGTCCAGCCCAATGATGTCGCGCACGGTCAGGTGCAATTGCTCCGCAGTTCGACCGTAGAACTCGTTCAGCACATCCAGGCTTACGCCCGGATGGCTGGTGAGAATGGTCGAAGTGAGGGTCTTCAGTTCCTGCTCGGCGATCGCCTCGCCCTGATGGATCTTCTGCAGGATCGGGTTGGCGGCCAGCATGGCATCGAGGATGCCCTTGAGGCGATGGCGATACTGCAGAGCCTCATTGACCCCGGCGATGTACACCTTGCGGTCTTCCGCCTGGACATTGTCGTCCCGGGTTCTGGTGGTTCCAACCCCGTAGCCGACCGTCCTCTGCGTCTGCCGATACTTCATGATGTCGCGCAGTTCCTTGCGGGCATTTTCCAGCCTGGAGATGCTCGGCTGCTGCCAGAAGTCGGCGCTGCGCACGTCGGCAAGGGTCGCCGCCTTCTGACGTACGGCCTGGATATTCACGGCCAGCTTGTCCAGCTCAGAAAACAGCACCAGCTTGCCATCCTCGAAGCCACTCGATTTCTCCACCAGGCAACGCTGGATACCGGCAATCAGTTTGTCCAGGGCGGTGGCATGCTTGTCGTGCAATACCCGAGCAGTCATCAGCGGAGCGATGACGTCACTCAGCAAATGCTGGGTTCTGCCGTCGAAGCGTTGCATCAGATCGGTCTGCTGCAGTTGGTGCACATTGCGCAGTTCGCGCCTCACCGCGACGCTGGTTTCCGGCAGGTCATTGATGTCCGCACGCAGCAACCCGATGGCGGTATCGAAAGCTTCGCCATGGCCGAGCCTGAGAGCCGCTTTTGCAAGCTCCAGGCGCGCCTCGAAGGCAGCCTGCAACAACGACTTGCCGCCGGTATCCTCCGGTTCCTGATACGCCTGCTCGAAGAAGTCGAAATTGCCGTAGTGGTCGAAGATGTAGAACTCTTCCTTGTCCTTGCCGGGGCCGAGCAGGTTGGGGCTCAATCGAGTACCACGGCCGATCATCTGCCAGAACTTGACCCAGGACTTCACCGGCTTGGCGAATACCAGATTGACCACTTCCGGCACATCGATACCGGTATCGAGCATGTCCACCGAGATGGCGATCCGGAAGCTGTTGTCCGGCTTCTTGAACTCCTGGATCAGCGTGTCCACATGGGCAATCTCGTTGTGGATGACCTTGCAGACTTTCGTCCCGTATTGCGGGTAGAGCTTGCAGAAGAGCTTTTCCAGGTGCTCCGCGTGGTCCTGGCGTTGAGCGAAGACGATGGTCTTGCCTACAAGGGAGCCGCTTTCATCCTTGATGCCGTTGTCGACCAGGTTCTCCAGGATGATCCTGTCGGTGTCCTCGCTGAAGATCTTGCGCCCGATATCCTTGCCGGCAATGGTGGTGCGCCTGGCCTCCTCCTCGCCAAGATCCTCTTCCAGCTGGCGTTTCTGCTCATCGCTCAGGTCCCGGTAATGAATGCCATCGCGGAGGAAGTCGGTGGTCAGGTCCTTGACCCGGAACGGCACCAGGTACGGCGGTTCATTGTTGATGGCCGCATCCAGGCCGAACTCGAAGGTGGGGTCGGTGGTTTCGCAATCGAAGATATCGAAGGTATTGCGGCTGATGAACTTCACTGGCGTCGCGGTAAGACCAACCTGCAGCGCATCGAAGTAGTCGAACAGGTCGCGGTATTTGTTGTAGATGCTGCGGTGACTCTCGTCGGCGATGATCAGGTCGAAAAAGCCCACGTCAAGCTGGGCGAAGCGGTTCATCATCCCCGGATAGGTCGCGATGTAGATACGCGCGGTCTGATCCACGCGGGTGGTCTTGCCGATCACACAGCGCGGCGCATCGGGCAGATTCTTCCTGAAGGCGTCATCGGCCTGAACCCGCAGTTCCTTGCGGTCACAAAGAAACAGCACCCGCTTGGCCCAGCCGGTACGCAGCAGCAGTTCAGCCAGAGCGATCGCGACCCGGGTCTTGCCGGTGCCGGTAGCCTGAATGATCAGGGCCTTGCGACGCTGCTTCTGAAAATGCGCTGCAACGGTCTTGATCGCTTCGATCTGGTAAGGGCGGTCGGCAATCTTCAGATCGGGGTTGTGCTGTTCCAGTTCGTCAACCCGGTACTGATGCTGGTAGGCCAGGTATTCGAGGCTGCTCTTGCTGTAGAACCCGTACACCGGACGGTAGGTGTTGTATTGCCGGTCATCCCAGATGAAGGTTTCGTAGCCATTGCTGTAGAAGATCACCGGTCGCTGCATGCCCATGCGCTCGAAACCATCGGCATACATGCGCGCCTGCTCCCGTCCTGCCTGCAAGCTGACATTTCCGGATTTCTTCGCTTCGATCACCGCCAGTGGCTGGCCGTTATCGCCCCACAGCACATAGTCGGCACGCCCTTTACCGGTAGCATTGCCCGGGAAATCGACCTCAACTTCCTGTCCAACCCGCTCTGGATCGCTTACATCCCAGCCCGCCTGCACGAGCATGGCGTCGATCAGCAAGGCGCGAGTCCTGGCTTCGCTCCATTGCAGACTGTCAGCGACGTCCTGGCTCTGTTGCCGGCGCTTGTGCTGGTCGGCCTCGGCAGGCGGCGCTAGGTGGTCAAGATTGCGCGTGCGCTCCTGCTCCAGCTTGTCCATCACCCGTTGCAGCGCATCCTGCTGCTGGTTGAGCTCCTTCTCGTAGCTGGAAACGGTCTTCTGCAATCGGGCCAGCATCGCAGCCGGATCCGGCACCTCGGCAAATGACGGAATCTCGGCCTGTGCGGCGCGGTAGTACTTGATAGCCATGTACATGGCGAGTTGATGGGCGGTCTTCAGCGCCAGCTGGGCATTGCGCAGATCACCCTCTGCTCCATGGGCCGTGTCGTTGCCCTGGATGCGCAGGAAATTGATCTGGTGAACCAGGGGTTTGCTGACGCAATCGACGAACACCGGGCTTTTCACCAGGTCGTAGAAGGTCGACTGCGGCATACGCGGCAGCACTTCTTCCTTGTAGATGGATTTGGTCAGTTCCTCGGCAAAGCTACGCAAGCGAGTGAGTGCACTGCCCGGATCGATGTGCAGTACGGCCTCGGCCAGGCCAGCCAGGTTTGCCAGCAATTCGTTGCCGGGGCGAAGAAACTCGAAGTTCACTGATTTCATGTAGGCGATTCTGTCCATGACGACCCTTCAGCGAGGACCGTGCCAAGTTTTTAGTCGATGCCGTACTTGCTCATCCAGTTGCTCAACGTCTGCTGGCTCTTGAGACCCAACAGGGCTGCAGCACGGGTCTTGTTGTGCGCCGTGACACTCAGCGCCTCACGTACGTAGCGTCGCGCCAAATCAGAAATTATTTCTTGCAAATCAACACCTTGAGACAATTCAGGGATGATTGAATCTTGCCGATTCTTCGGTAGCTGAAAAAGCGCCTGTTCGATATCGAGTGCACCGACCACATCACTGGAACACCAGAGCACTGCCCGCAACAAGGTGGACTGCAGCTCACGAACATTCCCCTTCCATGCATGACGCAGAATAAGTTTCTTTGCTTCAGCGGAAATTCTCTTACCCTTCAGGGTCTCGTCCTGGCGGGTAATTTCTTTCAACAGGGTGTCAGCCAACAGCAGCAGGTCACCCTCCCGCTCGCGAAGTGGCGGTAAATGCAGAACGCCCACTGCAACGCGGTAAAAAAGATCTTCGCGAAAACCCTCTTCAGCGACAGCCTGCATGAGGTTGCGATGGGTGGCAGTAATCAGGCGCACGTTCACCCGGATATCCCGACTTCCACCGACCGGCGTGACCACACCCTCCTGCAACACGCGAAGCAAGCGTACCTGAGCATCCGCTTCAAGCTCACCGAACTCATCAAGAAAAAGCGTGCCGCCATGCGCCTGTTCAAAAACCCCGGCCCGATTTGCAATCGCTCCGGTGAAAGCGCCTTTGCAATGACCAAATAACGTGGAGTCAATCAACTCGGGGGGAATCGCCCCGCAGTTGAGCGCAATGAAAGGTCTGGACGAACGCGGGCCGGCATTGTGGATTGCCCTAGCGAAAAGCTCCTTCCCCGTACCTGTCTCGCCATAGATCAATACCGGAACCTGCTTCTGCGCCAGGATCTGCGCCTGGGATTTCAGGACCAGCATGCGCTCGCTTTGCGTGACGATGCTGTCGAACGCGGCATTGACCGGAGCTTGCGCCCCGGCCAACTGCAGCAACTTATCGTCCGGAATGGCGTTGGCGGCCGGCACATACTCTGCGGCGATCTCGAAGGGAACCACGACCTCCTGCACCCCCTGCTCCAGGGAAGACTGATAGAAGGTCGCGGGATAGCGTGTCTTGCCGAGCAGTATCCAGATGGCCTGCATGGCAGGCGTTCCGGGGCTGAGCAATATGGAGAGATCCGCAGCGCCATCGGAGAGTCGCTGCAGATGGGCATGCGCGACTTCGTGGATGTCCGGAAAATGAACCGGAGAACTCAACGACACATAGTGAGGCTCGATGGCGACGTCGATGTTCGAACGGAGCCATTCGAGATAAGGCTCGACGCGTTCAGCCGGGTAAGAGCACAACAACTCCAGACGCTCGAAGGGAACCGCACGCAGCGTGGACAGGATCGGACCGACCTCACCACCGTCCGAAGCCTTGAGGTCGTTTCCTCCCACCCAACAAATCAACGTGCGCTGCTGCTTCGACACTGTCCTTGTACTCCCGACTCGTATTCCCGGCTGGCCCAGCCCGGGGACATCGCGCTGCAATTCAGAGTATGGATAGTAAACTATTGAATCAATTCAGATTCGGCAAACAGTGTCTTCTGGCCATTACTCACAGGCGTGTTCAGGCCTTGAGCAACCGCGTATCCAATCCAAACCGCTCCTGACTGACCAACCGATACTTCCCCTGCGCCAGCTCGCAACTCACCAGCAGATTCCACGAATGCCGGGCAACCGCCGACGGAATCAGCACGAACGGATGCTCCGCCAGCAAGGCTTCCGCGAACTTCTGCTGATTGGGCGAGGCCGCTGCCCCGGTCAACCAGACCGGATTGGGCACGTCCTCGGGTTGCACCACCTTGATCAGGCTTTGATCCAGCACTTCGAAACAGGTCAGCACATGCCCGACCGTATCCAGGGCATCGAAGCCGATATGCACCGCCACTTCGAGAATGGCGGTCGAGGGATCCGCCGAGGCATACACGACATTGCGCCCCGAAGGGTTCCAGCGCCCACCGAGCCGGTGCGCGCCAATGCCGCTGTCCCATGTGTCCTTGAAGATCTCGCGATCGAGGCGCCATGCGTACCACGAACCGGACCATGGCAACGGATTCACTGATAGACCCCGTACTCGATGCGCTCCAGGTAGTCCTCGACGGCCTGGAAGCCAACGGGGTTATCGATCATGTCCAGCGGCACATCGCCATCCAGGTGCTTGCAGGGACGCCCCAGCCATTCTTCGGCCAGCCGCAGTGAGCCGAATACGTTGATCGCATGCTCCAGTACCCTGGCGAACTGGAAGGCCACGGCACTTTGCTGGGAATTGAGATGCGCCTCCTGCTTGCTGCCCTGGCGCTGCAGCGTCCTGACCGACTTGCCGACGATGCGGCTCATGATCTTCTTCGTCGAATACAGGTCGGACAGCGCCAGCATGGCCTGCACGTCCTTCAGGTCGAAACCCTTGGCCGTGAGCCGATAAACCATGACAGGACTGAGCTGGCCCACGTCCTCCCGAAGAAGGTATTCCGTTGGCCGGCGGCGGGTGCGAAGCGCCTCGTGGGGGTAACTGTCAGCGGTAACCATGGCGAACTCCATGCGCGTCAAATGACGCAATGATAACGCCATTTGACGCAGCAGGCATCGACTGGCCGTCGCCTTCAGCGATCTCGGCTATCCACCGCCGAAGCTCAGAATGAGCACACGGCGATTGTCCACCGCAGGGAGACAGTCATACCGTTTCCAGCCAATTTATCCTTTTTCAAGAAACCCCTAATCTGGCCTCACACCGCAACAACAACCCAGAACAACTTCTCGAACAAAAGGATTGCCACCATGACCAACGCCACTTCCTACACCTACAACCGCCTGAACAAAGACGACGCCGTAGTCCTCCTGGTCGACCACCAGACCGGCCTGATTTCCCTGGTCCAGGACTTCTCGCCGAACGAGTTCAAGAACAACGTGCTGGCGCTGGCCGACCTGGCGAAGTTCTTCGACCTGCCGACCATCCTCACCACCAGCTTCGAACAAGGCCCCAACGGCCCGCTGGTTCCCGAGCTGAAGGAAATGTTCCCCGATGCGCCGTACATCCCGCGCCCCGGCCAGATCAACGCCTGGGACAACGAGGACTTCGTCAAGGCGATCAAGGCCACCGGCCGCAAGCAACTGATCATCGCCGGCGTGGTGACCGATGTCTGCGTGGCCTTCCCGACCCTGTCGGCGCTGGCCGAAGGCTTCGAGGTGTTCGTGGTGACCGATGCCTCCGGCACCTTCAACACCACCGTGCAGCAGGCCGCGTGGAGCCGCATGACCCAGGCCGGCGCGCAGATGATGAACTGGTTCTCGGTGGCCTGTGAGCTGCACCGCGACTGGCGCAACGACATCGAAGGGCTGGGCAATCTGCTGTCGCAGCGGATCCCCAACTACCGCAACCTGATGAACAGCTACGCAGCCTTCACCCAGTGAGCGCTGAATGACCGAAGCCCGCTCGCTCAGAGCGGGCTTTTTGCATCCTGCGCGGCTTGCACCCCGCCACGCCGGAAAGCGTTCGGCGACTGCCCGCTGAGCCGCCGGAAAAACCGCGAGAAATACGCCGGGTCGGCAAAGCCCAGGGTGTCGGAAACCTGGGCCACGGTCATGTTGGTGTAGATCAGGCTGCGCCGCGCCTCCAGCAGCAGGCGCTGGTGGATGATCTGCAAGGCGCTCTGCCCGGCCAGCTGGCGGCACAGGGTGTTCAGGTGCACGGCGGACATGCCCAGGCGATGGGCGAAGGTTTCCACCGCCAGGTGCTCGCGATAATGCTGCTCCACCAGCTTGATGAAGCCACCGAGCAACTGCCGGTTGCGCTCGTCGCGGCCGCTTGGCGCCCTGCTCTGCTGGCGCCGGCTGATCCACACCATGAGCACGTTGACCAGCGAGCCGAGCACCAGGTCCCGCGATGCGGCACTGCCCTCGTACTCCTTGAGCAAGGCTGCGAACAGGGTGTCGAGGTAGCCACGATCCTCCCCCAGTGGATAACAGCCCGACGCGGCCAATGGCGCACCGAGCTGCGCTTCCAGTTGCGCCACCAGCGGCGCGCCGAGGCTCAGCACATAGCCTTCGATATCCTCGGAAAACTGGAAGCCATGCACGCACAGCGGCGGCGTGACCTGAATCGACGGCGCGGCGATCCCGCTGCGCCGCCCTTCCACCTCGACCACGGCCTGGCCACCTTGCACATAGAGCAGCTGGAACAGGTCGGCATGCCGGTGCGGCTTGATCTCCCAGTGGTACAGGCTGCTGCGCTTGGGGATCGACTCGCAGTGCAACAGGTCCGGGGTCGGCCACGCCTGGCTTTCGCCATACAACTTGAAGATGGGAACGCCGCTGCTACTGGTCTTCATGAAATTCCTCAGTGACGCGCCTGGCGTTGCGCCAATCCCGCTGGGAGGCACCCGGCGAGCGATGCCCGATAATCGGACACATTTTTCAAAAGTGCAATTTACCTGCGGGAATTCACCTTCTTTTCCATCAACTGCCGGCAAAAAATACAGGAGCGCGCACACCGAACAACGTCCTGGAACGAGACAAGAACAATGAACACTCAGGTTGCCATCATCGGAGCCGGTCCGTCCGGCCTGCTTCTCGGTCAGTTGCTGCACAAGGCCGGCATCGACAACATCATCATCGAGCGTCAGACCCCGGACTACGTCCTCGGCCGCATCCGTGCCGGCGTGCTGGAACAGGGCACCATCGACCTGCTCCGCGAGTCCGGGGTCAGTGCGCGCATGGACGCCGAAGGGCTGGTCCATGAAGGCGTCGAACTGGTATTCGACGGCAAGCGCGTGCCGATCCACCTGAGCGCGCTCACCGGCGGCAAGAGCGTGATGGTCTACGGCCAGACCGAGGTCACCCGCGACCTGATGGACGCCCGCGCGGCCAACGGCGCACCGATCATCTACGCGGCGAACGACGTGCGGTTGCACGAGCTCAAGGGCGAGCGCCCCTATGTGACCTTCGAAAAGGACGGCCAGCCGCAGCGCATCGACTGCGATTACATCGCCGGCTGCGATGGCTACCACGGCGTCTCGCGCAGGACCATTCCCGAAGGCGTGCTGACCGAGTACGAGCGGGTCTACCCGTTCGGCTGGCTGGGCTTGCTGTCCGATACGCCGCCGGTCAATGAAGAACTGATCTATGCCCAGCACCCGCGCGGTTTCTCGCTGTGCAGCCAGCGCTCGCTGACGCGCAGCCGCTACTACCTGCAGGTGCCACTGAGCGACAAGGTCGAGGACTGGAGCGATGCGCGTTTCTGGGATGAACTGAAGGCCCGTCTGCCCGAGGAGGTTGCCGCCCGCCTGGTCACCGGCCCGTCGCTGGAAAAGAGCATCGCGCCGCTGCGCAGCTTCGTGGTCGAGCCGATGCAGTACGGCAAGCTGTTCCTCGTCGGCGACGCCGCCCACATCGTCCCGCCCACCGGGGCCAAAGGCCTGAACCTGGCGGCATCGGACGTCTGCTACCTGTACCGCATCCTGGTCAAGGTCTACCGCGAAGGGCGCACCGACCTGCTGGAGAAGTATTCCGAACTGGCGCTGCGTCGGGTCTGGAAAGGCGAGCGCTTCAGCTGGTTCATGACCAACCTGCTGCACGATTTCGACGGCGAGAAGGATGCCTGGGACCGCAAGATGCAGGAGGCGGACCGGGATTACTTCCTCAGCTCCACCGCAGGGCTGGCGAATATTGCGGAGAACTATGTCGGGTTGCCTTACGAAGAGGTGGATTGAGCCTTCTGGGGCTGCTTTGCAGCCCTTCGCGAGCAAGCTCGCTCCCACAGTGTTTTGTGCCGGCTTCAGGTTGCTGGGCTTGCCCAGAACCTTGTGGGAGCGAGCTTGCTCGCGAAGCGGCCCCAGCACCTACTGCACGAACTGCGAACTCACGAACGGCGTGTAATCCGGCAACACCGTCTCCACCTTGCCCTGCTCCTTGAGGAATTTCGCCGTCTCGGCAATCGCTGCCGGTGTCTGGCTCTGCAGCAGCCCCGCCTGCGCCTGGGCATCAGGGAAGGCCGAGCCCGCGAGCAGCTCGGGCACGTCGGCCGGGTTGGAGCCGGTCAGCTTGGCGATCTTCTGCACCGGCACCGAATCCGCTGTCCATTGCGCCTTGTTCGCCGCGTAGTCGGCGAAGGACTGCAGGGTGACCTTGGCGAACTTCGCCACCACGTCCGGATGCTTCTCGGCGAAGTCCTTGCGTGCCACCCAGACCTCGAAGGTCGGGGCGCCCCAGCCGCCGACTTCGGCGGCGTCGGTGAGGGTCTTGCCGGTCTTGCGGATTTCGCCCAGCGCCGGCGACCAGACGAAGGCGCCGTCGATATCCCCACGCTTCCACGCCGCGGCGATTTCCGCCGGTTGCAGGTTCACCACTTTCACCTGCCGGGTATCCAGGCCCCAGTGCTTGAGCGCGCCGAGCAGGCTGTAGTGCGAAGTGGAAACGAAGGGTGTGGCGATGGTCTTGCCGATCAGGTCCCGCGGGCTGTTTATCCCGCTGCCATTGCGCACCACCAGCGCTTCGGCGGCATTGATCTGCGCCGAGACGATGAAAGCCACGATCGGCAGCTTGCGCGAAGCGGCGGCGGCCAGCGGGCTGGAGCCAAGGTTGCCGATCTGCACGTCACCGGAGGCGATGGCGGTGACCACCTCCGGACCGCTGTTGAAGCGGCGCCAGTCGATCTTTTCACCGATGGCCTGTTCGTAGGCGCCGTCGGCCTGGGGGACTTTGCTCGGGTCGATGCCAGTCTGGTAACCGACCGTGAGCCCGGCGGCGTGGCTGACCAGGGTCAAGCCGGTCAGGGCCAGGGCGGTGAACAATCTGAGCGGGCGTGACGGCTTCATGGCGGCCAATTCCAGTAAGGACAAGGCCTATAAACCTATACGCTCTAAAAAACTACAGAAAAATACCTTTTTGGAATTAGCTTATGTGACGGAAGGTTTGTGAAAAATTTGTTGTATATGTCTAAAAAATCTTAAAAATACACAAATAATTCTTTTTGGATTTATCAAATTGTAATTATCCTTCGCCCCCAGCTTGGCGCATTAGACCAAAGTCTTGAAACGACTAGTTACGATTGACTCGACGGTCACCCTTTGGTGCTAATCGCCCATCGACGGTGAGCGGGACACAGATTCCGCCACGACGAACCACAAGAATTAGAAACGAGAGGAGCAATTCATTTATGAAGAAGTCGACCCTGGCTCTTGCCGTGGCCCTTGGGGTTCTGGCCCAGCAAGCAGGTGCTGCCGGTTTTATCGAGGACAGCAAAGCCACGCTGAAACTGCGCAATTTCTACATCAACACCGACAACCGTGACACCAACGCCAACCCGAACAAGCAGGAAGAATGGGGTCAGGGCTTCCAGCTCGACTACACCTCCGGCTACACCGAAGGGACCGTCGGTTTCGGCGTCGATGCCATCGCGCTGTACGGCGTGCGCCTGGATTCGGGCAAGGGCACGCACTACAACCCGACCAGCTCCAGCTACGGCGGCACCGTGTTCCCGACCGACAGCGATGGCCGTGCGGTGAACGACTTCGCCAGCCTGGGCGCCACCGCCAAGGTCAAGATCTCCCAGACCGAACTGCGCTACGGCACCCTGCTGCCGAAGAACCCGGTCATCGCCTATAACGACGGTCGTCTGCTGCCACAAACCTTCGAAGGTGGCCAGATCGTCTCCAACGAGATCAAGGACCTGACCCTGACCGCCGGCCAGATCGAGCACGTCAAGGGCCGTAACTCGTCGAACACCGAAGGCCTGTCCATCGCCGGCGCCAACAACGCGCGTACCGGCAAGTTCAGCAACCAGTTCCGCTACGCCGGTGCCGACTACAAGCTGACCAAGGACCTGCTGGTGCAGTACTGGTACGGAGGCCTGGAAAACTTCTACAACCAGCACTTCCTGGGTGCGGTACACAACTGGGCGATCGGCCCGGGCGTGCTGAAGTCCGACTTCCGCTACTTCCACAGCACCGATGACGGCAAGAACGGCGATACCGCTGCGTACTACACCAGCGGTTACTACGGTGGCACCACCACCAAAGGTAAGGTCGATAACGATCTGTACAGCGCCCTGTTCCTGTACACCGTCGCAGGTCACACCTTCGGTGGCGGCTATCAGGTCAGCAACGGCGACAGCGACTTCCCATGGCTGAACCAGGGTGACGGCTCGTCCAACTACACCATCACCGACTCGCAGATCCAGAAGTTCGGCCGTGCCGGTGAGCGTACCTGGCAGGCTCGCTACTCCTACGACTTCGCCAAGGTCGGCCTGGCGGGCCTGACCGCGGGTGTGGTTTACCTGAAAGGCGACAACATCGATTCCACCATCGGTGACCGCAGCGAGTGGGAACGCGACATCACCGTGGCCTACGTGGTGCCGGAAGGCCCGCTGAAGAACTTCGGCGTGATGTGGAAAAACGCCGCCTGGCGTAGCGACCTGACCAGCGCCAACCACGCTCAGGACGAAAACCGCGTGATCCTCAGCTACTCCATCCCGCTGCTGTAACACGCCGCGAGAAAAACAGCGCCCGCCCGGTCCCCCATACCGCGCGGGCGTTGTTTTGTCCGTTATTTGTTATTCGTTTCAGGAATGAATAAATCAATATTTATTCTTTTTAATTTCCCTTGGTCACAGGCACAGTTGAGCCATAACGCACTCAGCCAAGGAACCGCACCATGAGCCTCAGACTCGGCGATATCGCCCCCGACTTCGAACAGGACTCCAGCGCCGGCAAGATCCGCTTCCACGAGTGGCTCGGTGACAGCTGGGGCGTACTGTTCTCGCACCCGGCCGACTTCACCCCGGTGTGCACCACGGAGCTGGGCTTCACCGCCAAGCTGAAAGAGCAGTTCGCCGAGCGCGGGGTCAAGGCCATCGCCCTCTCGGTCGACCCGGTGGATTCCCACCATCGCTGGATCGAAGACATCAACGAAACCCAGAACACCACGGTCAACTTCCCGATCCTGGCCGACGCCGATCGCAAGGTGTCCGACCTCTACGACCTGATCCACCCCAACGCCAGCGACACCCTCACCGTGCGCTCCCTGTTCGTGATCGATCCGAACAAGAAGATCCGTCTGACCATCACCTACCCGGCCAGCACCGGGCGCAATTTCCACGAGATCCTGCGGGTGATCGACTCGCTGCAGCTCACCGACAACCACAAGGTCGCCACGCCGGCCAACTGGCAGGACGGTGACGAGGTGGTGATCGTGCCGTCGCTGAAGGATGAGGACGAGATCAAGCGCCGCTTTCCGAAGGGCTACCGCGCGGTCAAGCCGTACCTGCGCCTGACCCCACAGCCGAACCGTTGAGATTCATCGTATTGCTTTAGCCATCGCAGGGATTTTCGGGCCGTTTCGACGGCCCTTTTTTTTGCCTGCGTGTCAGCCGAGGCAGGCGCCGTCCCCGTAGGAGCGCGGCTTGCCCGCGAAAGGACCGCGAAGCGGTCCCCGACAGCGGTGAGGTCTGGGACCGCTTCGCGGTCCTTTCGCGGGCAAGCCGCGCTCCTACGGGAAGAGGGAAAGTACAGAAAGCGCATATCTCAAAATCATATAAACAAATGAAAAAATATGATTTCTAGATATATGCATCCCCCTGTTAATGTCACCTCATTCCAGCGAGCCACCTAACTCGCGGGCCCCTTCAGTTCAGTTCCAAGGATGCGCATTCAATGTTGGTCGTTTCTATTGGTGGAAGTCCCAGCCTGCGTTCACGCTCCGGCGTCCTGCTCGAACGCGCCCGCGACTGGCTGCAGGGCCAGGGCGTGGAAGTGGTGACTTTCCAGGTGCGGGACTTCCCGGCCGAAGACCTGCTTCACGCCCGCTTCGACAGCCCGCGGGTCCAGCACTTTCAACAACTGGTGGAACAGGCCGATGGCCTGATTGTCGCCACCCCGGTGTACAAGGCGTCCTTCTCCGGAGCCCTGAAAACCCTGCTCGACCTGCTGCCCGAGCGCGCCCTGAACCACAAGGTGGTACTGCCCATCGCCACCGGCGGCAGCATCGCCCACATGCTGGCGGTGGACTACGCCCTCAAGCCGGTGCTCTCGGCCCTCAAGGCGCAGGAGACCCTGCAAGGGATCTTCGCCGACGACAGCCAGATCGCCTACGGCCAGGGCAACCTCCCGGCCCACCTGGCGCCTGCCCTGGAGCAGCGCCTGAGCGAATCGCTGGAACTGTTTCACAGTGCCCTGGCCCGCCGCCCGAAACCCGTGGCGCCCGGCCTGCTCAACGAACGCCTGATCAGTGCCCGCTGGAGCATCTGAGCCGAATCAACCGTTTCATCGTGTCACCCCTCACCTTACTCGCCCGCCAACGAGGCAAGCAGGTGCAGCCCGAACCCAACACTGCAAAAGGAGAGCGCTATGCGCACTGTCGTTTTGCGTCGTGGTCTGGCCGCTCTGTTCGCTGCGGCTGTCACCTTCGGCGCCATCACCCAAGCCCAGGCCGAGACCCTGCGTATCGGCTACCAGAAGTACGGCACCCTGGTCCTGCTCAAGGCCAAGGGCTCCCTGGAAAAACGCCTCGCCGCCCAGGGCGTGCAGGTGCAATGGACCGAATTCCCCGGCGGCCCGCAGCTGCTCGAAGGCCTCAACGTCGGCTCGATCGATTTCGGCGTGACCGGCGAAACCCCACCGGTCTTCGCCCAGGCCGCCGGCGCCGACCTGCTCTACGTCGCCTATGAGCCGCCCGCTCCGCACAGCGAGGCGATCCTGGTGCCGAAAGGCTCGCCGGTGCAGTCGGTGAAAGACCTCAAGGGCAAGAAAGTCGCGCTGAACAAAGGCTCCAACGTGCACTACCTGCTGGTCCGCGCCCTGGAAGACGCCGGCCTGAAGTACAGCGATATCCAGCCGGTGTTCCTGCCGCCCGCCGACGCCCGCGCCGCCTTCGAACGCGGCAGCGTCGACGCCTGGGTGATCTGGGATCCGTACCAGGCTGCCGCCGAACAGCAACTGCAGGCCCGCACCCTGCGCGACGGCCAGGGCATCGTCGACAACCACCAGTTCTACCTGGCGACCAAGCCCTACGCCCAGCAGCACCCTGAAGTGATCAGCGCGCTGGTGGACGAGGTCCGCGCGGTCGGCGAATGGTCCAAGGCCAACCCACAGGAAGTCACCGACCAGGTCGCGCCGCTGCTCGGCCTGCCCGCCGACATCACCCTGACCTCGGTCAAGCGCCAGGGCTACGGGGCCGGCTTCCTGACCCCGGAAGTGGTCGCCGCGCAACAGAAGATCGCCGACACCTTCACCGCCCTGAAGCTGATTCCCAAGCCGCTGAGCATCAAGGACGTGATCTGGACGCCACCGGCCAAGGTCGCTACCGCGCCCTGACGTTTCGCCCGCGCCGGGGCGCCGCCCCGGTCTGAGCCACCCTTAGGAGACAACTCCAATGAGCCTCAACGTTTTCTGGTTTCTACCGACCCATGGCGACGGCCATTACCTTGGCACCGCCGAAGGCGCTCGCGCCGTCGATCACGGTTATCTGCAGCAGGTGGCCCAGGCGGCCGACCGCCTCGGTTTCGGCGGCGTGCTGATCCCCACCGGGCGCTCCTGCGAGGACTCCTGGCTGGTCGCCGCCTCGCTGATCCCGGTGACCCAGCGCCTGAAGTTCCTCGTTGCCCTGCGCCCGGGGATCATTTCGCCGACCGTGGCGGCGCGTCAGGCCGCGACCCTCGACCGCCTGTCCAATGGCCGCGCGCTGTTCAACCTGGTGACCGGTGGCGACCCCGAGGAACTCTCCGGCGACGGCCTGTTCCTCAGCCACGAAGAGCGTTACCAGGCTTCGGTGGAATTCACCCGCATCTGGCGTCGGGTACTGGAAGGCGAGACGGTCGACTACGACGGCCAGCACCTCCAGGTCAAAGGCGCCAAGCTGCTCTACCCGCCGATCCAGCAGCCGCGTCCGCCGCTGTACTTCGGGGGTTCGTCGGAGGCCGCGCAGGATCTGGCCGCCGAGCAGGTCGAGCTGTACCTGACCTGGGGCGAGCCACCGGCCGCCGTGGCCGAGAAGATCGCCGAGGTCCGCGAGAAGGCGGCGAAACTGGGCCGCACTGTGCGCTTCGGCATCCGCCTGCATGTGATCGTGCGGGAAACCAACGACGAGGCCTGGAAGGCCGCCGAGCGCCTGATCTCCCATCTGGACGACGACACCATCGCCCGCGCCCAGGCATCCCTGGCGCGCTTCGATTCGGTCGGCCAGCAACGCATGGCTGCCCTGCACGGCGGCAACCGCGACAACCTGGAAGTCAGCCCCAACCTGTGGGCCGGCGTCGGCCTGGTGCGTGGCGGTGCCGGCACCGCGCTGGTAGGCGACGGTCCGACCGTGGCGGCCCGCGTCAAGGAATACGCCGCCCTCGGCATCGACACCTTCATCTTCTCCGGCTACCCGCACCTGGAAGAGTCGTACCGGGTCGCCGAACTGCTGTTCCCGCATCTGGATATCGAGCGCCCGTCGCTGCCGAAGGAACGCGGCTATGTCAGCCCGTTCGGCGAGATGGTGGCCAACGACATCCTGCCGAAAAAATCCGCGGCGCAGTTGTGAGGAACCGGACATGAGTCGTTCTTCTTCCACACCCTGGACCCAGCGTCTCGCACCTTGGGCCTTGCCGGTCGCGCTGCTGGCGGTCTGGCAACTGGCGGTGAGCGCCGGCTGGCTGTCGACGCGCATCCTGCCGGCCCCCAGCGCGGTGATCGAGGCCGGCGTCGGCCTGGTGCGCAGCGGCGAGATCTGGAACCACCTGGCGATCAGCGGCTGGCGTGCCGGCCTCGGCTTCCTCATCGGCGGCAGCATCGGCCTGACCCTGGGCTTCATCACCGGCCTGTCGCGCTGGGGTGAGCGCCTGCTGGACAGCTCGGTGCAGATGATCCGCAACGTGCCGCACCTGGCGCTGATCCCGCTGGTGATCCTGTGGTTCGGCATCGACGAGTCGGCGAAGATTTTCCTGGTCGCCCTCGGCACCCTGTTCCCGATCTACCTGAACACCTACCACGGCATCCGCAACGTCGATCCGGCGCTGGTGGAAATGGCGCGCAGCTATGGCCTGAGCGGCTTCGCGCTGTTCCGTCAGGTGATCCTGCCGGGTGCGCTGCCGTCGATCCTGGTCGGTGTGCGCTTCGCCCTCGGCTTCATGTGGCTGACCCTGATCGTCGCCGAAACCATCTCGGCCAACGCCGGCATCGGCTACCTGGCGATGAATGCGCGGGAGTTCCTGCAGACCGACGTGGTGGTCCTGGCCATCGTCCTCTACGCCGTGCTCGGCAAGCTCGCCGACCTCGCCGCCCGCGGCCTGGAACGGGTCTGGCTGCGCTGGCACCCGGCCTATCAAGCGAGCAAGGGGGACGGCGCATGACCATTCTCAAGGAACAACCGCCGCGCCTGCTGCGCGGTATCCCGCTGGCGGCACGGAATGTCGAGAAGGCCTTTGGCCAGCGCAAGGTCCTGCGCGATATCGACCTGCACATCCCGGCCGGGCAGTTCGTCGCCATCGTCGGCCGCAGCGGCTGCGGCAAGAGCACCCTGCTGCGTCTGCTGGCCGGCCTCGACAAGCCCAGCGGCGGGCAACTGCTGGCCGGCAGCGCGCCGCTGGAGGATGCCCGCGAGGACACCCGCCTGATGTTCCAGGAAGCGCGTCTGCTGCCGTGGAAACGGGTGATCGACAACGTCGGCCTGGGCCTCGAAGGCAACTGGCAGGACCGTGCGCGCCAGGCGCTGGAAGCGGTGGGCCTGGCTGACCGCGCCAATGAATGGCCGGCAGCCTTGTCCGGCGGACAGAAACAGCGCGTGGCCCTGGCCCGCGCCCTGATCCACCAGCCGCGCCTGCTGCTGCTCGACGAGCCGCTGGGAGCGCTGGATGCCCTGACCCGCATCGAGATGCAGCAACTGATCGAAGACCTGTGGCGCAAGCACGGTTTCACCGTGCTGCTGGTGACCCACGACGTCAGCGAAGCGGTGGCGGTAGCCGACCGGGTGATCCTCATCGAAGACGGCGAGATCGGCCTGGACCTGCTGGTCGATCTGCCTCGGCCACGGCAGCGCGGCTCGCACCGCCTGGCCGCGCTGGAAACAGAAGTGTTGAACCGTGTTCTCTCAGTCCCGGGCACCCCGCCCGAGCCCGAACCCGTAGCACCCTTGCCTACGCAACTGCGCTGGGCGCATTGACCTCAGAACCCACGAAGGAAGCAAACAGATGACTATCAAAGCGATCAACGTACGCAACCAGTTCAAAGGCACCGTGAAGGAAATCCTGGAAGGCCCGGTACTGTCGGAAATCGATGTGCAGACCGCCTCGGGGATCGTCACGTCGGTGATCACCACCCGTTCGGTCAAGGAGCTGGAACTGACCATCGGCAGCGAGGTGATTGCCTTCGTGAAATCGACCGAGGTGTCCATCGCCAAGCTGTGATATTTGGGACCGCTTTGCGGTCCTTCGCGGGCAAGCCACGCTCCTACAAGAGCAATGCGGTGACGCGAATGTCTTGTAGGAGCGTGGCTTGTCGTGTGACGAACCACCGCGAAGGCCTGCGAAGCAGGCCCATCACTTTTTCGGCAGGAACGCCGGCAGATACAACCCCACATACGCCTCGAACACCCGCATCCCCTCCTCCGCCATGCGCGGCGTGATCGCCCCGTGGACCTGGATCGACCGCGCATACACCCGGTCGCTCAACTCCATCGCCAGGGCAAACACATCCACTTCCTGCGGCAGCTCCGGCAAACGGAAATGCTGCTCGAACAGCTTGTGCATCAGGTCGCCCAGCTCGATATCGTGCTGCCGGTCCGCCTGGGTCACCTCGCTCAAGCCATGCTGGGCCAGGATCAACTGCCGCGCCGCGGCGTCCTCCTGGTAGATCGCCAGCATGCGCATTTCCACCAGCCGCGCCAGGTCGCGCCAGCTGTTCAGGTGGCCCGGATCGATGGGTTCTTCAAGGCAGGCGCGGAAGGCGCCATGGACATCCGCCGTCAGCGCCTCGAGCAGCGCCGGAACGCTGGCGAAGAAGTGATACACCGACGACGGCGGAATCTGCGCGCGCTCGGCCACGCTGTAGATCGACAGGCTGGCCACGCCCTCGCTGGCCAGCAGGGCGCGGGCCGCGTCGAGGATCGAGTCGATCCGCGCCTGGCTGCGGGCGCGGGGTTTGCGAGGAGTGGTGCCACGGCTCATGTCAGTTGCTGATCGCCAGAATGCTGGCCTGGTAGGCACCGACGAACAGGTCGAAATCACCGACCTCCTGCTGCTCCAGGCGGGCCTGTTCTTCCAGCGAGGTGCGCGTCATCGCTTCGAAACGTGCCTCCTCGTCCGCCGACAGGCGCTGGCCACGCAGGTAGTCGGCATGCAACTGGCTCTGGCGCAGGGCGAAGCGGGCGAAGCTGTCCTGGTTCTCGGTCATGCTCGCCAGGACCTGGGCCGACGGGGTCAGCGCCGGATCGTCGACCTTCGCCGCCTGAGTCGCCAGGGCGCGGGCGTGTTCATCGCTGTCATGGGCACGGTCGAGCAGTTCGGCCAGCGGCGCGATGCGGGCCAGCAGCTCGGAAGCCCAGGTCTTCAACGCCACCGGCTGGCCATCGCGGAGCAGTTCCAGGCCGGGACGGCGACCTTCCTTGACCACCGTGAGGAAGTTGCCGGTGCACTGGCCGCATTCGCCGTTCTCCAGCAGCGGGCTGTCTTCCAGGGCACAGAACAGCAGGAAGGCATCGAGGAAGCGCGCTTGCGGCAGGTCGATGCCCGTCGGCAGGAACGGGTTGATGTCCAGGCAGCGCACTTCGATGTACTGAATACCGCGGGCCACCAGGGCCTGGATCGGCCGCTCGCCGGTGTAGGTCACGCGCTTCGGACGGATGTTCGAGTAGTACTCGTTCTCGATCTGCAGGATGTTGGTGTTGAGCTGCACCCACTCGCCGTTCTGGTGCGTGCCGATCTCGACGTAGGGCGCGTACGGCGTGGCCACGGCGCGCCGCAGGCTGTCGGTGTAGCTGTCGAGGTCGTTGTAGCACGGGGTCAGGCCGGCCTGGGCGTTGCTCTGGTAACCCAGGTCGCTCATGCGCAGGCTGGTGGCCCAGGGCAGGAACAGGGTGTCGGCGTCGAACGATTCCAGCTGGTGCGCGCGACCGCGCAGGAAGCCCGCATCCAGCGCCGGCGAGGCACCGAACAGGTACATCAGCAGCCAGCTGTAGCGACGGAAGTTGCGGATCAGGGCGATATAGGACGACGACTGGAAGTCGCGATCGCTACCGCTGCCGCCCTCGGCATCACGCAGCAGCGGCCAGAGCTTTTCCGGCAGCGAGAAGTTGTAGTGGATACCGGCGATGCACTGCATGGTGCGACCGTAACGCAGGGCCAGGCCCTTGCGATACACGTACTTGAGCTGACCGATGTTGGAGGTGCCGTACCAGGCGATCGGGATGTCCTCCTCCGCCGGCAGCGGACAGGGCATCGACGGGCTCCACAGGTATTCGCCGCCGAGCCGGCTGTAGGCGAAGCGGTGGATATTCTCCAGGCTTTCCAGGGTCTGCGCCGGGTCGGTCTGCGCCGGGGTGATGAACTCCAGCAGCGACTCGGAATAGTCGGTGGTGATCTGTTCGTGGGTCAGTGCCGAGCCCAGGGCCTCGGGATGGGGAGTCTGGGCCAGGCGACCTTCTTCGGTCACGCGCAGGCATTCACGCTCGATGCCATGCAGGCACTGCTTGAGCAGGGAGAGATTGTCGCCCTGGCCCAGCAGGCTCAGGCGGCGGTTGAGAAGTTCGCTCAAGATGGAATTCCTTCACGCGTCAGTCGCCCCGATATGGGGGTGGAGATGACGGTCTGCAAGGGTGGACAGGAGGAACTGGCGTTGTCGCCTGGTTTTCGCAGGAAATCGGCAGCGCCCGCGCACTGCCGAAAGTACCGCAGATGGCCTTTTGCGGCTAGAGCACGGCGAACGTGCCCTGGGCTTTGGCGACGAGTTTGTCGTCCTGGAATACGTCGGCGTCCAGTACCAGCGTGCGCCGGCCGGCGTGCAGAACCCGGGCGATACATAGCACTTCGCCTTCACTGACCGCACGCACGTAGTTGATCTTGCATTCCACGGTGACGCTACGCTGGTCGAAGCCGTGGCTGCTGGAACAGGCCAGGCCCATGGCGATGTCCACCAGGCTGAAGATCGCGCCGCCGTGAAGAAAACCTCCACGGTTGCGCAGGTGCGGCTCCAGCGCCAGGACCACCTCGGCAACGCCTTCCTCAAGGCGTTGCAGACGGCAGCCCAGCAACTGGCTGAAGGCGCTCTGGACGATCCCTTCAGGCACGTCCATCACTTCTTCTTCAACTGCTTGGCGTTGGCGAACAGTGCGGCCATGGCGTTGTTCGCCGGTGGCGGCGTGTCCTTGACCCGCGCCGGCGCGCTCTGCTGGCGCGGCGCCGAACCCGGGCGACTGCCACGGGCACCGTCGACCTTCTCGCCCGGCGTGTCGCTCATGCGCATCGACAGGCCCACGCGTTTGCGCGGGATGTCCACTTCCATGACCTTGACCTTGACCACGTCGCCGGCCTTGACCGCTTCACGCGGGTCCTTGATGAACTTCTCCGACAGCGCCGAGATGTGCACCAGGCCATCCTGGTGCACGCCGATGTCGACGAAGGCGCCGAAGTTGGTGACGTTGGTCACCACGCCTTCGAGGATCATCCCGGGTTCCAGGTCCTTGAGGTCCTCGACGCCTTCCTGGAAGGCGGCGGTCTTGAACTCCGGACGCGGGTCGCGGCCCGGCTTGTCCAGTTCCTGGAGGATGTCGGTGACGGTAGGCAGACCGAAGGTCTCGTCGGTGAATTTCTTCGCATCGAGGCGCTTGAGGAAACCGCTGTCGCCGATCAGCGAGCGGATGTCGCGGTCGGTTTCGGCGGCGATGCGCTGCACCAGCGGGTAGGCTTCCGGGTGGACCGCCGAGGCGTCCAGCGGGTTGTCGCCGTTCATCACCCGAAGGAAGCCGGCGGCCTGTTCGAAGGTCTTCTCGCCGAGACGGCTGACTTTCTTCAGCGCCGCGCGGGTCTTGAACGCGCCGTTGGCGTCGCGGTGACTGACGATGTTCTGCGCCAGGGTGCCGTTGAGACCGGAGATGCGCGCCAGCAGTGCCACCGAGGCGGTGTTGACGTCGACGCCGACGGCGTTCACGCAGTCCTCGACCACCGCGTCCAGGCCGCGGGCCAGCTTGAGCTGGGACACGTCGTGCTGGTACTGGCCGACACCGATGGACTTCGGATCGATCTTCACCAGCTCGGCCAGCGGGTCCTGCAGACGCCGGGCGATGGACACCGCGCCGCGGATCGACACGTCCAGGTCCGGGAATTCACGGGCGGCCAGCTCCGAGGCCGAGTACACCGAGGCGCCGGCTTCGGAGACCATGATCTTGGTGATCTTCAGGGCCGGGTACTTCTTCACCAGCTCGCTGATCAGCTTGTCGCTCTCGCGGCTGGCGGTGCCGTTGCCGATGGCGATCAACTCAACCGAGTGCTTGGCGCAGAGGGCGGCGAGCACGGCGATGGTGCGGTCCCAGTCGTTCTTCGGCGCGTGCGGGTAGACCGTGGTGTAGTCCAGCAGCTTGCCGGTGGCATCGACCACGGCGACCTTGCAGCCGGTACGCAGGCCCGGGTCGAAGCCCAGGGTCGCGCGCGGGCCGGCCGGGGCGGCCAGGAGCAGGTCGTGCAGGTTGTGGGCGAAGACGTTGATCGCCTCGCCTTCGGCGTTGTCGCGCAGTTCGCCGAACAGGTCGGTTTCCAGGTGGCTGTAGAGCTTGACCTTCCAGGTCCAGCGCACCACTTCGGCCAGCCACTTGTCGGCCGGACGGCCCTGGTTGGCCAGGCCGAAACGCTCGGCGATCATCAGCTCGCAGGGGTGCAGGGTGCCCGGCAGTTCCTCGCCGATCTTCAGCGACGCGCTCAGCACGCCTTCGTTGCGGCCGCGGAAGATCGCCAGGGCGCGGTGCGACGGCACGCTGCGCAGCAGTTCGTCGTGTTCGAAGTAGTCGCGGAACTTGGCGCCTTCCTCTTCCTTGCCAGCGACCACACGCGCCGACAGGGTCGCTTCCTGCTTGAGGAAACCGCGCAGCTTGTCGAGCAGGCTGGCGTCTTCGGCGAAGCGCTCCATGAGGATGTACTTGGCGCCTTCCAGCGCGGCCTTGACGTCGGCGACGCCCTTGTCGGCATCGACGAAACGCGCGGCTTCGCCTTCCGGATTCAGTTGCGGGTCGGCCAGCAGCGCGTCGGCCAGTTCGCCGAGGCCGGCTTCCAGGGCGATCTGGCCCTTGGTGCGGCGCTTCTGCTTGTACGGCAGATAGAGGTCTTCGAGGCGGGTCTTGGTGTCGGCCAGCTTGATCTCGCGCGCCAGCTCCGGGGTCAGCTTGCCCTGCTCCTCGATGCTGGAGAGGATGCTGGCGCGGCGCTCGTCGAGTTCGCGCAGGTAGCGCAGGCGCTCTTCGAGGGTGCGCAGCTGGGTGTCATCCAGGCTGCCGGTCACTTCTTTGCGGTAACGGGCGATAAAAGGCACCGTGGAGCCTTCATCAAGTAGAGCCACGGCCGCCTCGACCTGTTGCGGGCGGACGCCGAGTTCCCCGGCGATGCGGCTGTTGATGCTGTCCATAAAACCACCTGACAAATTGTGAATGCTAGGGCCGCGAGGGCCGGCGCCAGAGGGCGTCGGGGCAAGGCGGCGCTCGGTGAAAGCGGCGCATTATACCCAGCGCGCCGGGCTTGCGGTGATAGCGGCTGGCCAGCCTTATCGGCCGTTTCGCTGGCACATGAGGAAAAATCTGCTAACAATGAGCTCGGACCCGCAAATGGCGGCTAAGCCATAATGCGCGCCGTGATTAAAGGAGCAACCCATGAGCAGCACCGCACAAACAGCCGAAGGCGAGAAAATCCTCATCGTCGATGACGACCCGGGCCTGAGCAGCCTGCTGGAGCGATTCTTCACCAGCAAAGGCTACCGCGCACGGGCTGTACCCAATGTCGAACAGATGGACCGCCTGCTGGCGCGCGAAGTGTTCAATCTGGTCGTCCTCGATCTCATGCTTCCCGGTGAAGACGGCCTTTCCGCCTGTCGCCGCCTGCGCGCGGCGAACAACCAGGTACCGATCATCATGCTCACCGCCAAGGGCGACGAGCTGAGCCGGATCAAGGGCCTGGAACTGGGCGCCGACGACTACCTGGCCAAGCCGTTCAACCCCGACGAACTGGTGGCGCGGGTCAAGGCCGTGCTGCGCCGGCAGACGCCTTCGGTACCGGGCGCGCCGGGCAGCGAGGACGAAACCGTCACCTTCGGCGACTACGAGCTGTCCCTGGCTACCCGTGAGCTCAAGCGTGGCGACGAAGTGCACATGCTCACCACCGGCGAGTTCGCCGTGCTCAAGGCGCTGGTCATGCATGCCCGCGAGCCGCTGACCCGCGACAAGCTGATGAACCTGGCCCGCGGTCGCGAATGGGACGCGCTGGAGCGTTCGATCGACGTGCAGATCTCGCGCCTGCGCCGGATGATCGAGCCCGACCCGTCCAAACCGCGTTACATCCAGACCGTCTGGGGCGTCGGCTACGTGTTCGTGCCGGACGGCAACGCCAGCAAGTGATCCATCGTTGTTTGCAGTGATGCATCGAAAGCAGGGCCACCGCAGGGTTGCCCTGCTTTTGCATCATCAGCCCCGCAAAGCCCGCGAGCCGCGCTCGCACCTGCCAAGTGTGTAGCCGTCGTCCATGAAAACGCCGCTGTGGTTCCCGCAAAGCTTCTTCGCCCGCACCCTGTGGCTGGTGTTGATCGTCGTCCTGTTCTCCAAGGCGCTGACCCTGGTCTACCTGCTGATGAACGAAGACGTGCTGGTCGATCGCCAGTACAGCCACGGCGTGGCCCTGACCCTGCGCGCCTACTGGGCGGCGGACGAATCGGACCGGGAGAAGATCGCCGAGGCCGCCGGGCTGATTCGTGTCACTGGCAGCGGCGTGCCCGAGGGCGAACAGCACTGGCCCTACAGCGAGATCTACCAGCGCCAGATGCAGGCCGAACTGGGCGAGGACACCGAGGTGCGTCTGCGCGTGCATTCGCCACCGGCGCTGTGGGTCCGCGCGCCAAGCCTGGGTGACGACTGGCTGAAGGTACCGCTGTACCCGCACCCGCTGCGCGGCCAGAAGATCTGGAACGTGCTCGGCTGGTTCCTCGCCATCGGTCTGCTGTCCACCGCGTCGGCGTGGATCTTCGTGCGCCAGCTCAACCAGCCCCTCAAGCGCCTGGTGTTCGCCGCCCGGCAGGTGGGTCAGGGGCGCAGCGTACGCCTGCCGGTCAGCGATACGCCAAGCGAGATGACCGAGGTGTACCGCGCCTTCAACCAGATGGCCGAGGATGTCGAGCAGGCCGGACGCGAGCGCGAACTGATGCTCGCCGGGGTGTCCCATGACCTGCGCACGCCGCTGACCCGCCTGCGCCTGTCGCTGTCGCTGCTGGCCAACGACAGCGAGCTGACCGACGACATGGTCCGCGACATCGAAGACATGGACGCCATCCTCGATCAGTTCCTCGCCTTCATCCGCGACGGCCGCGACGAGCCGGTGGAGCAGGTGAGCCTCAGCGACCTGGTGCGCGAAGTGGTCGCGCCGTTCAACCAGCCGGAAGAACAAGTGCGCCTGTGCCTGGAGCCGATCCCACCGTTCCCGCTGCGCCGGGTGTCGATCAAGCGCCTGCTCGCCAACCTGATCGGCAATGCCCTGCATCACGCCGGCAAGGGCGTCGAGGTCGCGGCCTATGTCTCCGGCGACAGCAGCGCGCCCTACGTGGTACTGAGCGTGCTCGACCGCGGCGCCGGGATCGATCCCGCGGAGCTGGAAGCCATCTTCAATCCGTTCATTCGCGGCGACCGCGCGCGCAGCGGCAAGGGCACCGGCCTGGGCCTGGCGATCGTCAAGCGCATCGCCGCCCAGCACGGTGGCAATGTGGAATTGCGCAATCGCTCCGGCGGCGGCATCGAGGCCCGTGTGCGCCTTCCGCTGGGCCTCCTGCTGCCACGCGACGCGGTCTAGTCAGCCCTTCCCTTTCGTGCGGGTCAGGTTCGGCCCGCCGTTCTTCTCCAGGTGCTCGATGATCATCCCGGCAACGTCCTTGCCGGTGGTGGTCTCGATGCCTTCCAGGCCCGGCGACGAGTTCACCTCCATCACCAGCGGACCGTGATTGGAGCGCAGGATATCCACGCCGGCGACGCTCAAACCCATGACCTTGGCCGCGCGAATCGCGGTCATGCGCTCTTCCGGAGTGACCTTGATCAGGCTGGCGGTGCCGCCACGGTGCAGGTTGGAACGAAACTCCCCCGGCTTGGCCTGACGCTTCATCGAGGCGATGACCTTGTCGCCGACCACGAAGCAGCGAATGTCGGCGCCGCCGGCTTCCTTGATGTATTCCTGGACCATGATGTTCTGCTTCAGGCCCATGAACGCCTCGATCACCGATTCGGCGGCCTTGGTGGTCTCGCACAGCACCACACCGATGCCCTGGGTGCCCTCCAGCACCTTGATCACCAGCGGCGCGCCGTTGACCATCTGGATCAGGTCGGGAATGTCGTCCGGCGAGTGGGCGAAGCCGGTCACCGGCAGGCCGATGCCACGCCTCGACAACAGTTGCAGCGAGCGCAGCTTGTCCCGCGAGCGGGCAATGGCCACGGACTCGTTGAGCGGGAACACACCCATCATTTCGAACTGGCGCAACACCGCGCAGCCGTAGAAGGTCACCGACGCACCGATGCGCGGGATCACCGCATCGAAACCTTCCAGCGGCTTGCCGCGATAGTGGATCTGCGGCTTGTGACTGGCGATGTTCATGTAGGCGCGCAGGGTATCGATCACCACCATTTCATGGCCCCGTTGCGTACCGGCCTCGACCAGGCGACGGGTGGAATACAGACGCGGGTTACGCGACAGCACAGCGATCTTCATGCAGCACCTGTGGAAGGGGTAATGGTTGCCGGGAACGCCGGCTTGTCCTGAACGTATTTGAGCCCCGGATTGACCACCAGTTGGCCATGGACCAGGGCCTTGGAACCCAAGAGAAGGCGATAGCGCATGGCCTTGCGACAGGCCAGGGTGAACTCCACCTCCCAGACCCGGTCGCCCAGCGCCAGCGGCGTGCGAATCACATAGCGCACCTGGGCCTGGCCGTTGGAGCTCTTGATGGTTTTCATGGTCACCAACGGTGCCTCGCAGCGACGGTGCCGCAGTTGCACCACCGAGCCCAGATGAGCGTTGAAGCGTACCCAGCGCTCGCCGTTGCGCATGAACGGCTCGACCTCGGTGGCATGCAGACTGGAGGTGCTGGCGCCGGTGTCGATCTTGGCGCGCAGGCCGGCCAGGCCGAGATCGGGCAAAGCCACCCACTCGCGCAAACCGATAACGCTCAAATGATCAAATGTCTTCACGATGCACAACCCGGGGAAAGTCGGTGAACTGTAAGCAGGCAGCGGACTTTTTGCATCCGCCAGTTACGGTAGTACAGTTCCATGACCGCTAATGATCGGAGCACTGCGATGGCTTATCAGGAAGACGACGACAAGGTGCGTCTGGACAAATGGCTCTGGGCCGCGCGTTTCTACAAGACCCGCGCCCTGGCCAAGACCGCCATCGAGAGCGGCAAGGTGCATTGTCGCGGCGAGCGCTGCAAGCCGGGCAAGGAACCACGCGTTGGCGACGAGTTCGTCCTGCGCACCGGTTTCGACGAACGCACCGTGGTGGTCAAGGCGCTGTCCGTGGTGCGCCGCGGCGCGCCGGAGGCGCAGACCCTCTACGAGGAAACCGAAGACAGCATCCGCCGCCGCGAACAGGCGGCGGCGTTGCGCAAGGCCGGCGCGCTGGGCGTGACCACCGATGGTCGGCCGACCAAGAAGCAGCGGCGGCAGATCCATCAGTTGCACGGCAGTTTCGACTGAGCGGTACACCCGACACCCTTGGAAAACACCCAGTGAATCACCATTAAGGGGTACAGCCACTCGTCGACTGTCGTGCCCGGGATCTGGTCAAAGCCCCTGGGCGCCAACACAGTAGAGCGATTCGAGCGCCTTCAGAGCGTTCCGACACCCCTTCAGCGACCTTTCGAGCAGCCAGAACACCCCATGAGCGATTTGCCGGATACCGATTTCACCCAACGTTTCATCTTCGACGAGCGCGATGTCCGCGGCGAACTCGTTTGCCTGGAAAACAGCTACGCCCGCGTGCTCGACAAGCATCCCTACCCCCAGCCAGTGGCGCAGCTGCTTGGCGAACTGATGGCTGCCGCCTCCCTGCTGGTCGGCACCCTCAAGTTCGATGGACTGCTGATCCTCCAGGCGCGTTCCGACGGTCCGGTGCCGCTGCTGATGGTCGAGTGCTCCAGCGAGCGCGAGATCCGCGGTATCGCCCGCTATGACGGCGAAGCCCTCGGCGCCGACGCCGGCCTGCAGGAACTGATGCCCGACGGCGTCCTCGCCCTGACCATCGATCCGCGCCGTGGCCAGCGCTACCAGGGCATCGTCGAACTGAACGGCAAGGACCTGGCGGAAAGCTTCACCAACTACTTCGTCATGTCCGAGCAGTTGGGCACCCGCTTCTGGCTCAACGCCGACGGCAACCGCGCCCGCGGCATGCTGCTGCAGCAACTGCCGGTGGACCGCCAGCCGGATGCCGACGAGCGCGCCGACAGCTGGGCGCACGTTGCCACCCTGGCCGGCACCCTGACCCGTGAAGAGCACCTGGGCCTGGACAACGAAACCGTGTTGCACCGCCTCTACCACGACGACGCCGTGCGCCTGTTCGACATCCAGCCGCTGCAGTTCCGTTGCAGCTGCTCGCGAGAGCGCTCCGGCAGTGCCCTGGTCAGCCTCGGCGTCGACGATGCCAAGGCTTTGGTCGACGAACATGGCGGCCAGATCGAGATCGATTGCCAGTTCTGCAACGAGCGCTATCGCTTCGATGCCGCCGACGTGGAGCAACTGTTCGCTGGCGGCGGCGTGGACGCGCCGTCAGATACTCGTCACTGAAACGTTTCTGCTCAGGGAATTCTCCTGTCGAATGCGGTCAAGACGCAGTTCTGACAGGAGGGCCCTACTTTTTTTGGGCGTTTCTGGCATAATCCGGCCACTTTTTTCGCTGTAGTAGTTTGCAAAGATCTACTACAAATCGTTTGGAGCACTCGGCCACCGGGCCGGATGGGGAATCTCATGACGCAAGCCAACAACGCCGTGTTCACCGATCTGAGCGTCGACGAGCTGGTAAAAGAAGCACTGAACCGCGGTGAAGGCGAACTGGCCGACACTGGCGCGCTGGTCGTGAAAACCGGTCACCGCACCGGTCGTTCGCCGGTTGACCGTTTCATCGTCGAAGAGCCGAGCACCCAGGACGCCATCGCCTGGGGCCCGATCAACCGCAAATTCCCCGCTGACAAGTTCGACGCCCTGTGGGCCCGTGTCGAGGCGTTCAACAACGCCCAGGAACACTTCGTTTCCCACGTCCACGTAGGTGCTGCCGAAGAGCACTACCTGGCCGTCAAGATGACCACCCAGACCGCCTGGCAGAACCTGTTCGGCCGTTGCCTGTTCATCAACCCGGCCCAGTACAACCCGGCTGGCCGCCAAGAGTGGCAAGTGCTGAACGTCGCCAACTTCGAGTGCGTGCCAGAGCGTGACGGCACCAACTCCGACGGCTGCGTCATCCTCAACTTCGCCCAGAAGAAGGTCCTGATCGCCGGCATGCGCTACGCCGGTGAGATGAAGAAAGCCATGTTCTCGGTGCAGAACTTCCTGCTGCCGGCCGCCGACGTGCTGCCGATGCACTGCGCCGCCAACATCGGCGAAGAAGGCGATGTAACCCTGTTCTTCGGTCTGTCCGGCACCGGCAAGACCACCCTGTCGGCCGACGAAAGCCGTTACCTGATCGGTGACGACGAACACGGCTGGGGCGAAGGCGTCGTGTTCAACATCGAAGGCGGCTGCTACGCCAAGTGCATCGACCTGTCCGAGAAGAACGAGCCGGTCATCTGGAAAGCCATCAAGCACGGTGCGGTGCTGGAAAACGTCGTCCTCGACGACGCCAAGCACGCCGACTACGCCGATGGCAGCCTGACCCAGAACAGCCGCGCCGCGTACCCGCTGGAGCACGTCGAGAAGCGTTCCGAGAAGAACCTGGGCGGCGAGCCGAATGCGGTCATCTTCCTGACCTGCGACCTGACCGGCGTTCTGCCTCCGGTATCGATTCTGAACAACGAGCAGGCGGCCTACCACTTCCTGTCCGGCTACACCGCGCTGGTCGGTTCCACCGAAATGGGTTCCGGCGGCGGCATCAAGTCGACCTTCTCCACCTGCTTCGGCGCACCGTTCTTCCCGCGTCCGGCCGGCGAGTACGCCGAACTGCTGATCAAGCGCATCAAGGGCTTCGGCTCCAAGGTCTACCTGGTCAACACCGGCTGGACCGGCGGTGGCTACGGCGTTGGCAAGCGCTTCAGCATCCCGACCACCCGTGCCGTGATCGCCGCGATCCAGAGCGGTGCGCTGATCGGTGCCGAGACCGAGCACCTGGGCATCATCAACCTGGACGTGCCGAAGGCCGTTCCAGGCGTCGATACCGAACTGCTGAACCCGCGCACCACCTGGGCTGACCAGGCTGCCTACGACGAAGCAGCGAAAGGCCTGGCCTCGCTGTTCATCGAAAACTTCAAGAAGTTCGAAGTTTCCGACGCAATCAAGGCTGCTGGTCCTCAGCTGTAAGCTGACAGCGCCATGACAAAAGCCCCGCCTCGCAAGAGCCGGGGCTTTTGTCGTTCATGAGCCCGCCCTCAGGCAGACTCGATGGTGAAATCATCGAAAAGAATGCTGGCCCCAGGCCCTCCGGCGACCGACACCTCGATCTTCTTGATCGCCCCTTCGCTGCTGGCGCAGACCACCGGCGTCAACGAGCCCACCGGAAGCGCCGCAGTGCCCAGCAGTTTGCCGGCGGCATCGTAGAACCGGCAGGGATCACCCACTTCACTGCGGAAATTCACGAAGGTGACCCGCTTCGCATCCGAGCCGTGGAGCGTGACGGTCATGTCGTCGCTCTCGCCAAAGTGAGTGCCCCACTTGAATTTGACCCAGACCCCTTTGGTGAGGCCACTCGGGTTCTGCACTGCTTCGAGCTCCGTCCCGGTACCGGAAGGAACCGTGAGGGTAAAGGCCGGACGAACGATGCGCGTACCATGGACTTGCACCGGCAGGTCTTCGAAATCGTCAACCACAATAGCCATAACAGATCCTCCAGTTGGGTCGGCGGATACCGACGTGGGTATTGGAGGCCCGATGCCGGAAAGGCACAACTGGCATTTCTATCTGGTGGCGAAGTGAGATTATGCTCGGTTCCCATGGGAAACTTCGCCGCTCCGCCCCTTCAAGGATAAGCCTGATGTCCAACCCGCCACTGCGCCCGCATTTCCCCTACCTGCATCCGCTCTCCAGCCGCTGGCAGGACAACGACCTCAACGGCCAGATCGGCAGCGCCACGGTCTACGGCTTCTTCGACACGGCACTCCAGGCCTGCCTGATCGAGCAGGCAGGCCTCGATCCGCAGGACGGCGAGGTCGTCGGTTTCGTGGTCAGTTCCAGCTGCGACTTCTACGCCTCGGCCGCCTTTCCCGACCTGTTGCAGATCGGTGTACGGGTCGAGCGCCTCGCCGGCAGTTCGGTGGAATATGCCCTCGCCCTGTTCCAGGTCGGCCAGGAGCAACCCTGCGCGGTGGGTCGGCTGGTGCAGGTGTTCGTCGAACGCCACTCGGGCCAGCCGGCGGTACTGCCGGAACGCCTGCTGACCGCGTTGGAGGTCCTGCGCGGCTGAGCCTCAGTCGTTGAGGCGGATGATCCCCTCGCGCACGGCGAACAGCACCAGCCCCGGCACATCGTGAATCTGCAGGCGGTGCATGATCTGCGAGCGATGGGCCTCGACGGTCTTCACGCTCAGGCCCAGGCCATCGGCGATGGAACGGGTCGACTCGCCGCGCGCGATCAGCCGGAGGATTTCCAGTTGCCGCGCGGTGAGCTGCATCGCCGCGCTGACCTGCGGTCGCCGGCGATTCTGCTTCACCGCCTGGCCGATCACCAGCGGCAGCACCGCCGACGACAGGTACTGCCCTCCTCCGCGCAACGACTGCAAGGCCAGTTCCAGCTCCTGCACCGTCGCGCTCTTGAGCAGGAAGCCATGCGCGCCCTGCTGCAGGCAGTGCATGACGAACTCCAGCTCCGAACGCGATGACAGCATCAGTACGGTGCAGGCCGGCACCCGCAGGTAGAGCTCGCGCAACAGCTCTTCGCCGGTCAGCGTGCCGAGGCCGATATCCAGCAGGATGATGTCCGGCTTCAGCGTCTCGGCCAGCTCGACGGCGGTCACCGTATCGCCCGCCTCTCCGACCACGACATATTCTTGTTTTTGTTCGAGCAACGCTCGCAGGCCTGCGCGGAACAGGGGCGAGTCGTCGGCAATCAGTAATCGGCAAAGCATAGGTTTGAGCCCGTGTCGCATGAGTTTTGGTGAACAGATCGTCGCTGCGGGGTGTTGCTCCATGACGGTGGGAAAGCCTGCATCTCGCGCACCGCTCAGCGGTGTCGCGAACAGGGCGTCGAAGGGGGTGGTCTGACCTGGAAATGCTCAGCCATTGCGGGCGCTGACGCAGAACTGGTTGATCAGTGCCGGCAGGCGATTCAACGGCTCGATGGTCTGGGCCGCGCCGAGGCGAATGGCTTCCTTGGGCATGCCGAACACCACGCAGCTGGCCTCGTCCTGGGCCACGGTGCTGGCACCCTGTTCGCGCATGGCCAGGAGGCCACGGGCTCCATCGTCGCCCATGCCGGTCATGATGATGCCCAGGGCATTGCTGCCGGCATGGCGAGCGGCGGAACGGAACAGGACATCGACCGAGGGCTTGTGTCGGTTGACGGCGGGGCCGTCGAGCACTTCGACCAGGTAGTGGGCACCGCTGCGCTTGAGCTGCATGTGCAGGCCACCAGGCGCCAGCAAGGCGAGCCCGGTGTGCACGCGATCCAGATGCCTGGCCTCGCGCACTTCGATCTGGCACAGGCCGTTGAGACGACGCGCGAAATCGGCGGTGAACCTCTCCGGCATGTGCTGAACGATGACCAGGCCGGGACAGTCGGGCGGCAATTGCCGCAAGACGAACTCCAGCGCCTGGGTACCGCCGGTCGAACAGCCAAGTGTAACGATTCGGTCGGTGGTTTGGCGCAGCGCCGGGGCGGACGGCAGTTCTTTTTTTTCCGCCGCGGGCAGGACGTGACGTGCCACGGGTCGGGTTTTCGCCGCCGCCTCGATGCAGCGCACCAGATCGCCGGCGATATTCTCCAGGCTCTGCTTCAAGCCCAGCTTCGCCTTGGTGAAAACGCCGACCGCACCGGCGGCCAGGGCTTCGACATCGAGGTCGTTGCCGGCCTCGGTGAGGGTCGAACAGATGATGGTCGGGGTCGGTCGCTCGGCCATGATCTGGCGCAGGAAGGTCAGGCCGTCCATGCGCGGCATTTCGACATCGAGGACCAGCACATCGGGCCAGTCACGGCGCATCTTCTCGATCGCATACAGCGGGTCGGCGGCCATGCCGACCACCTGGATACCTGGGTGGTTGCCGAGGAACTGCCCGAACACCTGACGGACCAGGGCCGAGTCGTCGACGATGAATACACGGATCGGTGTGCAGCGCTGGATCATACGCGCTCGAATACCGAAGGCCGCACCGGGCGCAGCGGCAGGTCGAAACCGTGGATGCTTTCGGCGTGGCCGATGAACAGCAGCCCACCCGGGCGCAGGCGCTCGACCAGGTTGCGCACGATGCGCTGCTTCTGCGCCGTGTCGAAATAGATCAGCAGGTTGCGCAGGAAGATCACGTCGAACTGACCCAGGCTCTCCGGCATTGGCTGGATGACGTTGATCTCGCGCAACTGCACCTTGTTGCGCAACCAGCCCTGCACGCGCATGCGCCCCTGCATGTCGTCGATCCCGCACAGGCAATGGCGGTGCAACCAGCCCTCGGGGAAATAGCGCGCCTGGGCCAGGTCGTAGATGCCCAGTTCGGCGAGTTCCAGCATGCTTTGGCTGAGGTCACTGGCCAGTATCGACCACTCGTTGCCACGGGCGAACTCGGCGGCGGTCATGGCCAGGCTGTAGGGCTCTTCTCCCGACGAACAGGCCGCGCTCCACAGGCGCAGCGGTCCGCCACGCTTGCTCAGCCACTGGCCGAGAAATTCGAAGTGGGCGTACTCGCGAAAGAAGTAGGTTTCGTTGGTGGTCAGCAGGTCGACCACCAGCCGTCGCTCGCGGGCGTACTGCGGGTACGCCAGGCAATTGAGGTAGTCGTCGTAGCTGTCCAGCTGGTGGTGACGCAGGCGCTTGAGCAAGCGCCCGGCCACCAGCGAGCGCTTGTTGTTCGACAGGTGGATGCCAGAGGCATCGCGCATCAGTTGCTGCAGCTGGCGAAAGTTCTGTTCGCCGAGCACCGGCAACGAGGGCATGGCGGACATGTCAGTGGGCCTTGGCCGCCTGGCTGAGGTGACGGATATCGTCCAGCGACAGCACTTGCAGCATGTTGAGAATGATCAGGAATTCCTGCGCCTGCTGGGCCATGCCGGCGATGAAGTCGGAACGGATCGCCGTGCCGAAGGCCGGCGCCGGCATGATCTGCCGCGGTTCGATCTCCAGCACTTCGTCCACCTCGTCCACCACCAGGCCGATGCGCTGCAAGCCATCGCCCAGCGCCAGTTCGATGATGACGATGCAGGTCCGGTTGCCCGGCGCGGTCAGGCTCAGGCCGAAGCGCGCGGCCAGGTCGAGCACCGGCACCACGTTGCCGCGCAGGTTGAGCACGCCATGGATGTAGGCCGGCATCATCGGTACCCGGGTGACCTCGGCGTATTCGATGATCTCGCGCACCAGCGCGATGGGCAGCGCATAGCCCGCATCGCGCACGCGAAAGCTCAGGTGCTGGATGGCGTCGGCTTGCGCCTCGATTCGTTGCGGTTGGCTCATGGCGATCTCGCTCAAGTGAAGCTGACGAACTGGCCTTCATCGATCAGCGCCTTCGGCCCGGGGCGTGCCGGTGCCGGCAGGCTGTCGCCGGTGCGCGACGGACGCGGGACGACCGTGCCTTGTTCGAAGCGGAAGTAACCGATCAGTTCCTGCAACTGGCTGGCCTGGGCGTTCATCTCTTCGGCGGTGGCCGCCAGTTCCTCGGAGGCGGAGGCGTTCTGCTGGGTGATCTGGTTCATCTGGCCCATGGCGATATTGATCTGTCCGGCGGCGCTGCTCTGCTCCTGCGAAGCCGCGGTGATCTCCTGGACCAGATCGGAGGTGCGCTGGATGTTCGGCACGATTTCGCCAAGCAGTTGCCCGGCCTGCTCGGCCAGTTGCACGCTGCTGGACGCCACCTGGCCGATCTCCTGGGCCGCCACCTGGCTGCGCTCGGCGAGCTTGCGCACCTCGGCGGCGACCACCGCGAAGCCCTTGCCGTGATCACCGGCGCGGGCGGCCTCGATCGCCGCGTTGAGCGCCAGCAGGTTGGTCTGGTAGGCGATGTCGTCGATGATGCCGATCTTGTCGGCGATCTGTTTCATCGCCAGCACCGTATCGCCCACCGCGCCGCCGCCCTGCACGGCGTCGTTGGCCGCCTTGCCGGCGATGCCATCGGTGATCTTGGCGCTCTCGGTGTTCTGCGCGATCGAGGCGGACATCTCTTCCACCGAGGCGCTGGTCTGTTCGACGCTGGCCGCCTGCTCGTTGGCCGCCTGGCTCAGCGACTGCGAGGTCGAGCTGACCTGTTCGGAAGCCGACGACAGCGCGTCGGCGGAGCTGCGCACATCGCCGAGGATGCTGCGCAGGCGCTCGGTCATGTTCTGCATGGCGCCGAGCAGGCGACCGGTCTCGTCCTTGCGATCGACCACCAGGTCCTGACTCAGGTCGCCCGCGGCCATGCGGTCGGCGGCCTGCACCGCGCCCGCCAGCGGCCGGGTGATGCTGCGGGTGACCAGCACCCCGACCAGCATGCCCAGCAGGGTCGCGACCACCACCAGGATGATCATCTGGAAGCGCGAACTCTCGGCGATGCCGGTGATTTCCTCATTGGCCTGGCTGGCCCGCGCCTGCTTGGAGTCGCTGACCTCGCCCAACAGCCGGTCGACCTCGTTGGCCGTGGCGACATTGCGAGGCATCAGGGCCATGGCTTCGGTCGCCGGCTGCAACAGTCCGGACTGCTGATGGGTGTTCAGCACCTGATTGGCAACCGTGATGTACTCCTGCAATGGCGCATCGATCGCCTCGACCTGGGCCCTGCCTTCGCGTGTCACGAAATACTGGCGTGCCTCTGTCAGCAGCTCGCGGGTTTTCTCCATCGCGCCACGGGCGGCACGAGCGGCTTCATCACGCTCGGTCAGCGTGGTGGACAACAGGCTCTGGCGCACCGCACGGTTGGCCGTGAGCAGCTGGATATTGGCTTCCTGCAGGGTGCTCAGACCGACCACGTCCATGTCGTACATGCGGTCGGAGAGGTCGTTGACCTGGTTCAGGTTGCGGATGCCGAGGAAGCCGATGATGGCGGTCAGCGCGACCACCAGCAGAAAGCCCAGGGTCAGGCGCACGCCTATCTTCATGTTGCTGATCATTTGCATGGTGACTCTCCGGAAAGGCTGGGCAGGCTCAAGGGGGCGACGAGGCGTGGCTCACTCTCGGCGCGGTGCTGCAATTGACGGAACAGGCTGGGGATATCGAGGATCAGCGCCACCTGGCCGGAACCGAGGATGGTCGACCCGCTGATACCCGAGAGGTGCTGGAACATCTGCCCCAGCGGTTTGATCACGGTCTGCAGCTCGCCCAGCAACTGCTCGACGATCAGCCCGGCCTGTTGCCGTCCCTGGCTGACCACGACGATGTTGCGCCGGGCGCAGGGATCGCCGCGCAGGCCGAAATGCCGGCCCAGATCGACGCTGGGCAGCGGCTTGCCGCGCAGGTTCAGGTGGCCGCCGGCATCGAGCGCGTCCGCGCGCTCCTCCATGCACTCGGTGACCATGTCCAGCGGAATCACGAAGTGATCGCCGCCGATGCTGACCAGGAAACCGTCGATGATCGCCAGGGTCAGCGGCAGGCGGATACGGAAGGTGCAGCCCTGGCCCGGCTGCGATTCGATCTCGATGATCCCGCGCAGCTCGTCGATGGCGCTGCGCACCACGTCCATGCCGACACCGCGACCGGACAGGTTGGACACCGCCTCGGCAGTGGAGAAGCCGGGCTCGAAGATCAGCAGATGAATGTCCTGGTCGCTGAGCGGCGCGTCGGGGTCGAGCATGCCGCGGGCAATGGCCTTCTCGCGGATGCGCGCGGTGTCGAGGCCACGTCCGTCGTCGCTGACTTCGAGAACGATCATCCCCGAGTCGTGGAAGGCATTCAGGCGCAGGCTGCCCTGCTCCGGCTTGCCGGCGGCGCGACGCTCGTCCGCCGGCTCGATGCCGTGGTCGATGGCGTTGCGCACCAGGTGCACCAGCGGATCGGCGATGCGATCGATGAGGGTCTTGTCCAGTTCGGTGTCGCTGCCGGACAGGCTCAACTGGATCTGCTTGTTCAGCGCCTGGCTGACATCCCGCACCACGCGGTGAAAACGGTTGAAGGTCTCGCCGATCTCCACCATGCGCAGCTTCAACGCGCGTTCGCGGATCTGCTCGACGTGCTGCTGCACCGCCTGGACGCTCTCGATGCACGCCGTGGAGCCGCTGCGCAGCGACTGCATGTGGGCGCCGGCGGTGCTGATGACCAGCTCGCCGACCAGGTTGATCAACTCATCGAGCTTGTGCGCGGCGACTTTGACCATGCTGCTGCCGGGAGCGTTGCGCGGTTCGCTGCTGGCGGCGGTGGCGGGTGCTTGCGCAACAGGCGCCAACGTTTGCGTTTCGAGGATTTCGCTGACTGGCGGCGGTGTGTCGTCGTCCTCCCGCATCTGAAGGCGCAGGGTGCAGAAGTCTTCGGCCAGGGCAAAGACATCCAGCAGTTCCTCGCGGCTGGCGGTGCTGCGCAGGGTCAGCTCGTAGCCCAGGTAGCAGGCCTCGGCGTCGAGGCCATGAAGGTCCGGCACGGCCCAGGCGAGGGTCTGCAACGACTCGATACGGCCCAGACGGTCGAGATAGCGCAGGAAGCTGCTGGGCTCGAAGCCGTTGCGCAGCAGTTCGTTGTCGAAGCGAATCGACAGGAACCACTCGTTGATCTCGCCTGCTGCCTCGGTCACCTGTGCGACCGCTTCGCCGCTGTCCGCGACGGTGCCACCGAGGGCCAGGAGCAGTTCACTCTGACGCGGCGTATGCGGGGCCAGGGAGCCGTGCCGCGGGTCGATGCTCTCGACCATGCCGTTGAGCTCGTCCATGCATTGCAGCATCAGCGACACCAGCGCCGGGGTCAGCTGGCGCTGGCCATCGCGCACGCCCATGAGCTGGTTTTCCAGTTGATGGGCCAGGGCGACCAAGGGTTCCAGAGAGAAGATCCCCGCCGAGCCCTTGAGGGTGTGCACCGCGCGGAACAGCGCGTTGATCGCCTCGCCGTCGTCGCTGGTCTGCTCAAGGCGCAGCAGGTTGTCTTCGGCTTCCTTGAGCAGGTCGCGCGCTTCTTCGAGAAAGCCTTGCAGCAGTTGCGCCCACTGATCGCTATCGAACATCGCTCATTCCTCGCCGACGCCCGCGGCGCCGACCGGGTAAAGGGAATCGAGGCGCAGCAGCCGTACCAGCGCACGGCCTTGCGCGGGCAACTCGATGACATGCGCGCCCTGCACCAGGGTCTTCTGCAGCGACAGCAGCAGTTGCAGGCCGGCGCTGTCGAGTTCGTCCACAGCGCCGAGGTCCAGGGCCCAGGGCCCCGGGTCCAGCGCCAGCAGCGCGAGCAGTGCCTGGCGGGTGTCGCTGGCTTCGTAGATGGTCAGGTCGCCGCGCACGTCCAGTCGCGCGGGGTGCAGGTCGCTGGCCGGATGCAGCGTGACGGTGGCCATCAGCCGATCAGCTTTTCGACCGCCGCCAGCAACTGCTGCGGCTGGAACGGTTTGACGATCCAGGCCTTGGCCCCGGCGGCCTGGCCTTCGGCCTTCTTCGCCTGTTCGCTTTCGGTGGTGAGCATCATGATCGGCGTGAAGCGGTACTCGGGCCTGGCCTTGACCGCCTTGACCAGGCCAATGCCATCGAGGTTGGGCATGTTCACGTCACTGATGATCAGGTTGATTTTCTGTCCGGTGAGCTTGCTCAGCGCATCGCGGCCGTCGCAGGCCTCGATGACCTGGTGGCCGGTGCCGTTGAGGCTGATTTTCACCAGTTGGCGCATGGAAGCGGAGTCGTCGACGATCAGGATGGTCTTGGCCATGTCAGGGCCCTCGGCAGTTAGAAAAAGGTGACGTCGCTGGCGGTCGCGGCCTGGCTGTGGCCGGCGCGCTCTTCGCTGGTGGTGAAGCGCTCGCGCAGGCGCGCGAGCCAGGCCTGGGCGTCGTGCAGGCGCTGGTCGCGGTGCTCGATGGCGTCGAGCAATTGCCGCAGGTCGGTCTGCAGGTGGTCGAGCATCTGGTCGGCACGGTCCTGGAACTGCAGGGCGACCATCACCGCGTGGATATCGCCCTGGGTCGAGCGGGCGTTGTCCTGCAGGCCGCGCGAGGCCGCGTCGAGTTCGTCGAGGTTGCTGCCCAGGCCGCTGATCACCTCGCCGAGCACCTGTTCCAGGCGGGCCAGGTTCTGCTGTTCCTCGGCTCCGAGCTGGTTGGCGGCTTCGATACTGGACTGGATCGCCAGGTTGATCTCGCCGACCTTGCTGTCCATCGACTGGCCGGTTTCCGCCGACAGCCGCGAGAGCTTGCGCACTTCATCGGCGACCACGGCGAAGCCGCGACCGAACTCGCCGGCGCGGGCCGCCTCGATGGCGGCGTTGAGGGCCAGCAGGTTGGTCTGGCTGGCGATTTCCTGGACGTGCCGGGCCATCTGCTGCAGCTCGCCGGTGTAGCCGCCGAGGTGGTCGATGGTGGCGAGGAATTCCTGCTGACGACGGCTGCCGGCGGCGAAGGCTTCGGTCACCCCTTGCAGGCGCTGGTTGGCCTGGCGCAGGTTCTCGCCGAGGCCACCGCTGGTGAGGACGTCGTCGCTCTGGTCGAGGCTGGCCTGGAGGCGCTGGCTGATATCGGTGAAGCGGCCGAGCAGGCCACCGATGTTGTCGGACAGTAAACGGCGGCTCTGCTGCAGGCTGTCGGTCCAGGACGGCAGCACGGCCGGCAGCAGTCGTTCGAGGGCATGGAGCTGAGGTTCGCTGGGGAGGCTTTCCTCGGTGTGCGGGGCAATCGTCGAGACGGCCTTGCGCGGTGCGAGAAACACCGCACAGGCGGCGATCAGCAGCAGCCCGGCAACATTCAGCCAAGGCAGTGCGGCGAACATCGCGGCGGCGCACAGAACGATCCCTATCCCGATACCTACGTGCATTCGCATCCCTTACGCCCACCGTCCTTCTGTGAAGGCTTCGCATGGTAGCGGTAGTGATTTGACGTCAAAATCGGGACGCCCCTTAAGCCGACCGGGCAGTCATAAAAGTGACTTGGCAAAACGATGCGGGACTGCGCTGACCACTTCGACAGGATTGCCGACTGAAACGCTTTATGCACTGCGCACCGGGGGATTCCGGCCAGGATTAGGAGAAGGCGGGAGACGTAGGTGTATGGCTTAAGCCAATGGTGTGATGGCGTTTAGCTTGATAAGCAATTGGTTACAGGGAGTGTGGGGGCTTTCCCGCATTCCGCCCCTCGGCGGAACGGAATGCGGGGCGGTCACTCAGTCGCGCCAGTGACGCTTGTGCTTGCGATGCCCATAGTGGTGACCACGGTCGTGGACATAGCGGCGGTCGTAGCCACGGCCGCGATCGCGGTAGCGGCGATCGTCGTCGTCGGCCTTGTTGCCCATGTAGTTGCCCAGCGCACCGCCCGCGCCACCACCGGCGGCGGCGCCGATCAGGCTGCCGGTAGTACCGCCCATGCTGCGCCCGACCACGTTGCCGCCGGCTGCACCGAGGGCGCCGCCGATGGCCGCTTCGCCGCGGCTGCGTTTGTCGGCGCCGACAGCACTGCCGGCTGCGCCACCGAGGCCGGCACCGATCGCCGAACCGGTGCTGCCACCGATCGACTGGCCGACCACCGAGCCCAATACCCCACCCAATGCGCCGCCAATACCGGCTTCGGTGGTGCCGCCCGCGCTGGCAACGCCACTGAGCAGGCTGAGGGACAACAGAAGAATCGAGGAGTACTTCATACGAGAGCCTCAAAGGGATGACGGGGCCGATCCTGCGTCCCGCGCGTGAGGCTGACAACGGAAATCCGACGAGTAACACGAGTGCGACACATATTTCTAACTTATTGATTTTACTGTGAAACTTATCGTGTTTTTGGTGGTCTCAGGTTACTTGGGAACAGGGCTCTGACGTGATGTCAGGGCCCTTTTTCGTTGTCGCCTGGTCGCCTGCCTGAAGGACGCGCACCTGGGCTCCTTGACGAGCAAATTCAGTTGTGCGAATTCTGTCCACATTTTATGGACCGTGGACAGAACAGAGCCAATTGTCATGAAAAGCCAAGACATCGTGCTGCTCTTCAAGATGCTCAGCCTCCAGGAGGCAGGTGTCTCGACGCAAACGACTCCCGTGCCCGGCGCCGAGCACTACACCCTGCGAGCCCTGTCTGCGTCACTGGGACTGAGCAAGAGCGAAATTTCCAACTCATTGGCACGCTGCCGTGATGCCGGTCTGCTCATGGACGATTTCGAAAGCAACCGCCCCGAGGTGAACCGCCGAGCGCTGTTCCACATCGCCGAACACGCGCTGAAATACTTCTTTCCGGTAAAAGCCGGCGCCATCGTTCGGGGTATTCCCACGGCATTTTCAGCCCCAGCTTTGTCGAAAAGCCTGAAAAGCGCCGGCGAGCTGCTTCATGTCTGGCCCGACCCCGCCGGAACCACGCGCGGACAAGCGATTGAGCCCTTGTACAAGACCGTCCCCTTCGCCGTGCAGCAGGATTCGACGCTCTACCATTACCTCGCGCTGGTTGATGCAATCCGCGTGGGTGGACCGCGGGAAACCAGTGTTGCAGTCACTCTTCTCAAATCAGCAATGGGGCTGGGGTAGATGGGCGGGAATGCTTTACACAACCATGAGTTGATCGAATTGGTCGCAGACGGGCTGGGAGAGACGTTGCGCAGGGAGCTTGCCTTCGTCGGAGGCTGCACCACCGCGATGCTGGTAACGGACGATGCGGTCATGGATGACATCCGCTTCACCGATGACGTCGATCTGGTGGTCGAACTGGCAGGTATCGCTGACTGGCATCGCCTTGTCGAGCGCCTGGCACAGCGGGGCTTCAAGATTACCGGAGAAGACGAGGTGAACTGCCGATTCCGGTACCACGGAACCATCGTCGATGTAATGCCTTCCGACCCGGCGATATTGGGTTACGCAAATCGCTGGTTCATCGAAGGGCTGGCGCATGCGGTAACCACCACCCTTGCACGCGGCCAGCAGATTCGCATCTTTCAACCGGCCCATTTCCTCGCAAGCAAGCTGGAAGCCTTCACTGGCCGAGGCAATGGCGATCCCTATCACAAGGACGTGGAGGATATCGTGGTCCTTATCGACGGGCGGCCAGAGCTTTATCAGGAGATCAAACAGGCCGATAGCAGCCTGAGGCAATTCATCGCCGCCGGTATCGCCGAACTGTCCCGGCTGGAGGGCATCACCTATGCGATTCAGAGTTCGGGCTCGGTCCGGACCAATCCCGGCCGTGGAAAACTGGTTCACACGCGCATGAACCAGTTGTGCCACTGTCATCTGGATTGAGCGTCAAGGCACCGCCCTGCGCACCTCCAACCGCTTCGGCAACAAGCGGTTCTCGTAGAACAGGTCCGCCGTCGCCTGCTGCGCCGCGATCACCGCGTCCGTGATCGGCAATATCGGTGATGCCGGACGGTTATCCACATAGCCGGCCACGACGGCTTCCGGCAGCCCCATCGACGCGCTCAATACCTTCAGGCTTTGCGCCCGATCACTGCGGGTCAGGTCCTCGGCGGCGGTCAGTTCGTTCAGCAGGCTGTGGATAAACTCGCCGTTCTGCGCCGCATAAGCCCTGCGCGCGGTATAGACCGGCCCGGACAGTCCCAGCCCTTCGCCATCGACCAGTTTGCGGCTGTGACCTTCACTCAGGGCCAGCGACACGTAGGGATCCCAGACCGCCCAGGCCTCCACGCTGCCATGCTCGAAGGCCGCCCGCGCATCCGCCGGACTGAGGTAGACCGGCTGGATATCCTTGAAATCCAACCCCGCCTTGTTCAACGCACGCAGCACCAGATTGTGCGAACTCGAACCCTTCTGCAGCGCGACCTTGCGCCCCTTCAGGTCAGTCACCTGGCGCAGCGCGCTGTCTTCTTTCACCAGGATCACCTCGGCCGACGGCTTGGCCGGTTCGGCGCCGACATACACCAGGTCCGCCCCCGCCGCCTGGGCGAACAGCGGCGGGATATCGCCGGTGGAACCGACGTCGAGGCTGCCGATGTTCAACGCCTCCAGCATCTGCGGCCCCGCCGGGAATTCGATCCATTGCACCCTGGTCTGGCCGAAGCGCTTCTCCAGCAAGCCATGCTCCTTGGCCAGGACCAGGGCAATGGAGCCCTTCTGATAGCCGATGCGCAATTCCTGCGGGTCGGCCACCGCCACCGTCGCCAGGCCCAGCAGGGCCAGGCCGGCGCTCAACACTGCGACTGCGTTCATGGGTCACTCCGCCAGCGAGGGCTTTGCCCAGAGGTTGATGCCGCCCTCGACCGCATGCCGGTCGATCGCCGCCAGTTCCTCGGCCGTGAAGACAAGGTTGTCCAGCGCGGCGACGTTCTCGACGATCTGCGCCGGCCGGCTGGCACCGATCAGCGCCGAGGTCACCCGCGCATCACGCAGCGTCCAGGCCAGGGCCAGTTGCGCCAGGCTCTGTCCGCGCGCACGGGCGATCTCATCGAGTGCGCGGACATGGGCCAGGTTGGCCTCGGACAGATGCGCCGGCAGCAGCGATCCGCCACCCGGCTTGTTGACCCGCGCATCCGCGGGCACGCCATTCAGGTACTTGTCGGTCAACAGCCCCTGGGCCAGCGGGGTGAATGCGATCACCCCGGCACCCGTTTCATCGGTGACCGCCAGCAGATCCTTTTCCACCCAGCGATTGAGCAGGTTGTACGCCGGCTGATGGATCAGCAGGGGTACCTTCCACGCCTGCAGCAGACGGGCGATTTCCCGGGTCTTGCTCCCGGAATAGGAGGAGATGCCGACATACAGCGCCTTGCCCTGCTGCACCGCCGTGGCCAGCGCGCCGGCGGTCTCTTCCAGCGGCGTGTCCGGGTCGAAGCGGTGCGAATAGAAGATATCCACATAGTCCAACCCCAGCCGCGCCAGACTCTGGTCGAGGCTGGCGAGGATGTACTTGCGCGATCCCCCGCCCTGTCCGTAAGGCCCCGGCCACATGTCCCAACCCGCTTTGCTGGAGATGATCAGCTCATCGCGATAGCCCTTGAAGTCTTCGCGCAGCAGGCGACCGAAATTGCTCTCGGCGCTGCCGTAGGGCGGACCATAGTTGTTGGCCAGGTCGAAGTGGTTGATGCCCAGGTCGAAGGCGGTGCGCAGCAGCGCGCGCTGATCGCCCAGCGGCGTGCTGTCGCCGAAGTTGTGCCACAGGCCCAGGGACAGGGCCGGCAGCACCAGCCCGCTGCGGCCGACACGACGGTAGGGCATGGAGGTGTAGCGATTTTCCGCGGCGACATAGGCCATGGCGTGTTCCTCAGGAGAAGTAGGGATTGTTCGGCCGGCTCAGGCCCAGGTGTTCGCGCAGGGTGCTGCCGCTGTAGTGACGACGAAACAGTCCGCGCCGCTGCAATTCCGGCACGACGTGACGCGCCACGTCTTCCAGGCCGCCCGGCAGGTGTGGCACCAGTACGTTGAAGCCGTCGGCGGCGTCGTTCTCGAACCATTCCTGCAACTGATCGGCGATCTGCGCTGGCGTGCCGATCAGGCTGTGATGCCCGCGCCCACCGGCGATACGCCGACCAAGCTGGGCCAGGTTGAGGTTCTCCCGCTCGGCCAGGTCGCTGAGCAACTGCTGACGGCTGCGCTGACCGCTGTCGGTCAGGGGTAGCGACGGCAGCGGACCGTCCTGTGGATAACCCGACAGATCGAAGTTGCCCAGCATCCGCCCGAGTAGGGCGATACCCACCTCCGGTTCGACCAATTGCTGAAACACCGCGAATTTATCCTCGGCTTCGGCCTGGCTTTGGCCGGTCACCACGAACACCCCCGGCATGATCTTCAGCGACTCGCGATCACGCCCGTAAGCGGCCAGCCGCCCCTTGAGATCGGCGTAGAAGGCCTGGGCTGCCGCCAGCGAGGTTTGCGCGATGAACACCACGTCGGCGGTGCGCGCGGCGAGATCGAGGCCAGCCGGCGACGATCCCGCCTGAACCACCACCGGGCGACCTTGCGGGGTGCGAGCTACATTCAAAGGACCGCGCACTTTGAAGTGTTCGCCATCATGATTGATCAATCGTACTGATTCTGGCTTGTAGTACGTACCGGTTTTCTTGTCCCGAATGAAGGCATCGTCGGCCCAGCTGTCCCACAAGCCGACTACCACCTCATGAAACTCACGGGCTCTGGCATAGCGTTCCGCGTGGCCTACATGAGTATTGAGGCCAAAATTCAGCGCTTCGGCGGCCGCATCGGACGTCACCAGATTCCACCCCGCCCGCCCTCCCGACAGATGATCAAGTGAAGCGAACTTGCGTGCTACATGGTATGGCTCGTTGTACGTTGTAGTAGCTGTGGCCACCAATCCGATGCGCTCCGTGACCGCGCTGAGCGCCGATAACAGGGTCAAGGGTTCGAAGTGGTCGGAACGGGCCATCCTGCTGGCAATTTGCCCTTCCGCGGCAGCAACGCTGTCGGCGACGAACAACGCATCGAAACAGGCGTCTTCGGCGATCCTTGCCAGCTGTTTGTAGTGCTGGATATCCAGTCCGGCATTGGCCGGAACATCAGGGTGGCGCCAGGCGGCGACGTGATGCCCAGTGGCCATCAAGAAAGCACCGAGGCTCATTTGCCGTGGGCTGTTGCTCATGTCAGAAGTCCTTGCGCAGCTGGATGCCGAAGTAACGCTCGTCGTCGCGCGCAACGGCGCGGTAGACGTAGTTACCGCCGGTGGCCAGGAGGGGTGAGTAGGATTTGTCCGCAAGGTTTTTCGCCAGCAGCGCCACACGCCAGCCTTCGTTGTAGTCCGCCAGGGCGACGCTGGCATTCCACAGGCCGTAGGCGCCCTGAATCGTGTTGATGTTCTGGGAAATGTCGTACTGCACCTTGCTCTGCCAGCTGAAGTCCGTGCCCAGCTCGATGTCCAGACCGTTGTCCAGCGGGATGCTGTAGTCGGCGCGCACGTAGCTCTTCCAGTCCGGGCTGTACGGCAGCGGCTTGCCATTGACGTTGCACGACGCGGCGGCGCCCGCCGGGCAGGCGAACTCGTCGATGCGCGCCTTGGTGTAGGCCAGGGCACCGGAGAGTTTCAGTTGCGACGTGGCCTGCAGGGCGAAGTCCAGTTCGACGCCTTCGCTCTTCACCGAGCCGGCGTTGATCAGGCGGGTCACCACCTGACCGGCGACGCTGTCGAAGAAGTTGGCCTGGTAGTTCTCGTATTCGGTGTGGAACACCGCGAGGTTCGTGGTCAGGCGGTTGTTCCACAGGCTGGCCTTGAGCCCGGCCTCCCAGCTGTTGGAGGTTTCCGGCTTGAGCGCGTCGGTGTCACGCGGCTGCATGTTGAAGAACACGTTGTAGGCCGGGCCCTTGTAGCCGCGGGAGTAGGTCAGGTAGCTGGTGATGTCGTCGCTGAGGTCGTACTGCACACCTAGACGCCCGGACCAGCCATCCTCGTCCACCGAGCCGGAACTGCGGGTGCCCGGCTGGATGCCGTTGACCGCCACCGTCGAGGTGGAAACACGGCGGTGGTCGTATTCGAGGTCGTCGTGAGTCCAGCGCAGGCCGGCGATGCCACGGAAACGCTCGGTGAAGTTGAGGGTGCTCTCGCCGAACACCGCATAGCTGTCGTTGGTGGTGCTGTAGTCGGCGATGCCCTGCTGGGTGACGGTGGTGGTCTTGAGGGTACGGCGATAGGTTTCCTCGTCCTTGCCGTGCATGTAGAACAGGCCGCCGACGTACTCGACGAACTGGCCTTTCGGCGAGGCCAGGCGCAGTTCCTGGGAGTACTGGTTGTACTCCAGCTCGCCCTTGTCCTCGATGCCGGGGAAGGCGGCGCTGATGGTTGCCAGGCGATCGCCGTCCTGCCATTGGGTGTTGTCCCAGCCGCGCCAGGCGGTGATCGAGGTCAGGGTGTGGTCACCCAGGGTCCAGTCGAGGGTGGCCGAGAGGCCTTTGTTGGTGTCGTCGACATGGCTGCGGTAGTCGCTGACGATATCGCGGTTGTCGCTGTCGGCGCGCACCGGCGCCAGGGCACTGGAGAAGGCCGGCAGCAACGACCTGGCGACCACGCCGTTGGGCGCGTCGTCGCGGGACTTCAGGTAGTCGGCGGCCAGCGTCAGGCTGAGATCGTCGCTGGGAGTGAACACCAGCTTGCCGCGCACGCCCTTGCGGTTGTAGCCGTTGACCTCCTGGCCGTTGGCCTTGTTGTCGACGTTGCCGTCGTAACTGCCGAACAGCGTGCTGATGGAGCCCTTCAGGGTATTCGGAACCAGGCTGCCGCCGATGCCGAAACGGGTGCGGCTTTCGTTGCCGCTGTAGTAGGACTGCTCGGCGAAGCCGTGGGTTTCTTCTGTCGGATTGCGCGTGGTGATGTTCAGCACCCCGGCCGAGGCGTTCTTGCCGAACAGCGTGCCCTGGGGACCGCGCAGCACTTCCAGGCGCTCGATATCCAGCAGGTCGAGGGTCGACTGCCCCGGGCGACCGAAGACCACGCCATCGATCACCGTCGCCACGGTGGGCTCGACGCCCGGCGACGTGGAGATGGTGCCGACGCCGCGGATGAACAGCGAGGTGTCCTTGTTCGACGCACCGGTGCGGAAGTTCAGGCTCGGCACCTGCTGAACGATGCTCGCCACGCTGTTGCGGTTCTCCCGCTCCAACTGCTCGCCATCCACCACCGACACCGCGACCGGCACCTGTTGCAGCGATGCTTCGCGGCGGGTGGCGGTGACCGTGACGGCCTTGAGGGTCGGGCTGTCGCCCTGCACGGCGGGGGCCGTATCGGCGGCCATGGCCGGCGCCAGCGGCAAGGCGCTCAGGGCGACCAGGCCGAGACTCAGGCGTTGACGACGGATGGCCTTGGCCAAGGGTGAAATTGCGGTATGGAACATGGTTGCGCTACTCGATGAATGCCCTGTCCACCGCAATCAGCGATCGCGGCGCCTGAAGAAACGTCAGCGCGGGGTCCTTGGGCATTCGCTCGTGCGAGTAGCAGACAAACCATTTTGTTAGCGCTAACATCGCCAGTATCGGCGGCGCTCGAATAGATCGTCCAATAATGAAAAATTACTTTTATATGCCTTTCAGTTTGTAAGGATGTGCACCGTGAGCGATGAGAAAGTCCCGACACGCAAACGCCGCGGGGCCGGCCGCGTCACCCTCCAGGCAGTGGCGCGGGCCGCCGGGGTTTCGGCGATCACCGTGTCGCGTTACTTCAACCAGCCGGAGCAGGTGTCGCCGGAGCGTCGCGAGCGGATCGCCGCGGTGGTGGCGGAGCTGGGCTATGTGCCCAACCTGGTGGCGGGTGGACTGGCCTCGGCGCGGGGGCGCATCGTCGGCATGGTCATCCCCAACATTTCCGGGCCGATCTTCGCCGACACCATCCAGGGCTTCAGCGACACCCTCACGCGCCACGGCTACCAGCTGTTGCTGGCGTCCAGCTACTTCTCCAGCGATCAGGAAGAAAGCGCCGTGCGGGCGTTTCTCGGCTGGTCGCCGGCGGCGCTGGTGCTGACCAGTCACTTTCACAGCCCGGCCACGGAAAAGATGCTGGCCGAGGCGGACATCCCGCTGGTGGAGACCTGGGATTACCGACCCGAGCGAGGCCCCATCCAGATCGGTTTTTCCCACCATGAGGTGGGCGTCGCCGCCACCCGCTATCTGCACGGCAAGGGCTATCGGCGCATCGCTTTCGTGCAGAACAGCGCGGCGGGCGACTTCAGCGCCCTGGAGCGCCGCGATGGCTATAGCGAGACACTGACCGCGCTGGGCGGTGAGCCGCGGGTATTCGCGCCCGAAGCGGATCTGGCGCCCTTCGAGGCGGGCAAGCAGGCGATGCTGGCCTTGATGGCCGCGCAACCACGGCCCGAAGCGATCATCTTCGCCAACGACAACCTCGCGGCGGGCGCCTTGCTCGCCGGGCAGCGTGCGGGCTGGAAGATCCCCGAGGACTGCGCGGTGATGGGGTTTGGCGATTATCCATTCGCCGGGATGCTGATGCCCGGGCTGACCACGGTGAAGCCGCCGGCGTTGCAGATGGGCGTGCTGGCGGCGACGCGGGTGCTGCAGCGGCTGGGAGTGCTGGAGGGGGACGCCGAGCACCTGAATCTGCTGGAGTGTCAGGTGATCGGCCGGGAAAGTGCCTGAAACACGACACGGCCCTTGTGGGAACTGGCACAAGGCCCTGTAGGAGCTGGCTTGCCTGCGAAGGACCGCGCTGCGGTCCCAGATAGCAGTGAGGTCTGGGACCGCTGCGCGGTCCTTCGCAGTGGTTCGTCACACGACAAGCCAGCTCCTACAAGGGGCCGCTTCGCTCTTGCGAGATCACCGCACCAGATGCAGATACTGCAAATGCCGCTCGTACTGGTCGAGGATGTCGTTGATGATCTGCTCCTTGCTGTAGCCCATCAGGTCGTAATCCTGACTACCTTCCGCCAGGTGCACTTCGGCGCGGTAGTAGCGGCGGTTCTTCGGCTCCTGCGTGCCCAGCCCGGCCAGCGCGAACGACGGCGTGAAGTAACCGCGCATCTGCACCTGGTAGAGGAACGGCTGCTCCTCGCCATGGCCGATCTTCAGGCTGACGTTGTCGTGGCTCGGGTCTTCCTGGGTGATGACGCTCAGACCCTTCTCCGCGTAGACCTCGGTCACCTCGGCGATCGCCGGGCGCACCACGGCGTCCATGAAGCGATACACCTCATCCCGCGAAGGGAAATGCACCGCCTGGCTCAGGCGCTGGCGCCAGCCACTCTTGCCACGGCGCGAACTGGTGAGCGGCGCCAGCGAGTGCATCTGCGCAATCCGCCGCTGCGACTCCAGGTAGAACGCCTTGTGCAGACCCCACATCATCGCCAGCAGGATCACCGAGAACGGTAGCGACGTCAGCACCACCGCCGACTTCAGCGAGTCGATGCTGCCGGCGAACAGCAAACCGCTGGTGACCAGCGCGGTCATCACGCCCCAGAACACCCGCAGCCAGTTCGGCCCGTCCTCGTCGGTGCCGCCGCCCTTGGCCGAAAGGGTCGAGAGGACCACGGTGCCGGAGTCGGCCGAGGTGACGAAGAACACGAAGCTGATGAACACCGTGATGGCGATCACCGCCTTGCTCCACGGATAGGTTTCCAGCAGCAGGTACAGGGTCATCGACGGGTTCTGCACGGCCGAGTCGGCCAGCGCGCTCATGCCGTGATCGAGCACCTGGGTCAGGGCGCTGTTGCCGAAGATCGACATCCACGCCAGGGTGAAGCCCAGCGGGATCAGCAGCACACCGAAGACGAATTCACGAATGGTCCGGCCACGGGAAATCCGTGCGATGAACAACCCCACGAACGGCGCCCAGGCGATCCACCAGGCCCAGTAGAACACCGTCCAGTTGCCCAGCCAGTCGTTGGCGCCGTCGTAGGCGTAGACATCAAAGCTCTTGCGTGGCAGCACGGCGAGGTAGTCGCCGAGGTTCTGGATCAGGGTGTTGAACAGGTGCTGGGTGGGGCCGGCGAACAGCACGAACAACAGCAGCGCGCAGGCCAGGAACAGGTTGATATCGGACATCACCCGCACGCCCTTCTCCACCCCGGCCACCGCCACCATGACCGCCGCGCCCATCATCAGGGCGATCAGCAGCACCTGGACCCATTGGGTGTGGGCGACACCGAACAGGTAGTCGAGCCCGGAGTTGAGATGCAGTACGCCGAAGCCCATGTCGGCACCGAGCCCGAACACCGTGGCAATGATGCCGAAACCGTCCACCGCGTAACCGATCGGCCCGTTGATGCGCTTGCCGATCAGCGGATACAACGCCGAGCGCAGGGCCAGCGGCAGGTTGTGGCGGTAGGCGAAATAGGCCAGGGCCATGCCGACGAAGGCGAACACGCCCCAGCCGTGCAGGCCCCAGTGCAGGAACAGCACCTGCATCGCCTGGCGCCCGGCTTCCACCGTGCCGGCTTCGCCCTGGGGCGGCTGCATCAGGTGGGTCAGCGGTTCGGAGACGCAGAAGAAGAACAGGGTGATGCTGATCCCGGCGGCGAACAGCATGCCGGCCCAGGACAGGTAGCTGAACTCGGGCTGGTCATGGTCGGCGCCGAGCTTGATCTTGCCGTAGCCGGAGAGCGCGGTGACCACCACGAACACCAGGTACAGGGTCATGGCCAGCATGTAGTACCAGCCAACGGTATGCGCCGCCCAGTTCTGCGCGGCCAGCAGCCATTCGCCAGCGGCCTGCGGATTGAAGATGACTACCAGGGCGAACAGCAGGATAAAGCTGGCGGCGAAGTAGAAGACCGGGGGGTTCATGCGCATCCGGGACGGGCCATTCATCGCGAAGGCCCCCCGCAGGACAGGGGAATGGCGGGGTTGAACGGGTTCAGCAAAGGCAGATCCTCCTGTTGAACACCGGCAGCGGACCAGCGTTTTAATTTGAACAAGCGTTCAAGTTAAACATGGAACGGGGGCGGGAGGCGACCTATAGCTGACCATTGGAGTGGGAATTGGGGACTGCTTTGCAGTCCTTTCGCGGGCAAGCCACGCTCCTACGCGAGTTGGTCGATGCTCTCTCGTAGGAGCGCGGCTTGCCCGCGAAAGGACCGCAAAGCGGTCCCAAACCAGACAACGCTTACTTCTGCGCCCCCTCATCCGACTGCAGGTTGGCCTGGGTGATATTGCTTTCCGCCGGCACATTGCGCGTCAGCCACACGTTACCGCCAATGGTCGACCCCTTGCCGATGGTGATGCGCCCGAGAATGGTCGCGCCGGCATAGATCACCACATCGTCCTCGACGATCGGGTGCCGCGGATGGCCCTTCTGCAGCTTGCCGCACTCGTCCTCGGGGAAGCGCTTGGCGCCCAGGGTCACGTGCTGGTAGATGCGCACCCGCTCGCCGATGATCGCGGTCTCGCCGATCACCACGCCAGTGCCGTGGTCGATGAAGAAGCTCGGGCCGATCTGCGCGCCGGGGTGGATGTCGATTCCCGTGATCGAATGCGCCAGCTCGGAACTGATCCGCGCCAGCAGCGGCAAGCCGGCGCGATACAGGTGATGGGCCAGACGATGGTGGATGATCGCCAGTACCCCCGGATAGCACAGCAGCACTTCGTCGACACTGCGCGCCGCCGGGTCACCGTGGAAGGCGGCGAGGACGTCGGTATCGAGCAGCACACGCATGGCCGGCAGCGCCGCGGCGAAGTCCTGGATCAGGCGCAGTGCGGCGGCATCGACATCGGTGGTGTCCTGATTGTCATGCCGCGCGGCATAGCGCAGTTCCAGGCGCGCCTGGGCCAGCAGCGCGGTCAGCGCCGAATCGAGGGTATGGCCGACATAGAAATCTTCACTTTCCTCGCGCAGGTCCACCGGCCCCAGGCGCATCGGAAACAACGCCCCGCAGAGTTGTTCGAGGATCTGCTTCACCGCCTCGCGCGACGGCAGCTCGCGTCCGCCCTGTTCGCCGCTGCTGCGGCCATTGCGGGTGCGCCACTGCTCGCGGGCCGATCGAAGCTGGCCGACGATGGACTGAAGTTGCCAATACCCGGATTGCGCGTTGTCGCTCACGGTTGTTTCTCCTGCTCGGCGGCATGGGACTGGAAGGGGAAATGCCGCTCTCTTGATCGAGCACTCTACGACATTGACCCAAGATGGAAAAAATAACGGTTTATGCCGGTTGGCTATATGTAGGGCATAAGCCACATCAGGACCGCTTTGCGGTCCTTCGCGAGCTTGCCCGCGAAGGGCTGCCTGCCTATGCTCGAATTTTCCTACAGCGACTTCCCCCATGATCGAACGACAGCTAACCCGCTTCAATCGACTGGAACTGCTCGGCGCACCGACCCCGCTGGAAAAGGCCCGCCGCCTGTCGGAGTGGGCCGGCCGCGAGATCCATCTCAAGCGCGACGACCTGACCCCTCTCGCCCTGGGCGGCAACAAGCTGCGCAAACTCGAATACCTCGCCGCCGATGCCCTGGCCAGGGGCGCCGATACCCTGGTCACCGCCGGCGCGATCCAGTCCAACCACGTGCGCCAGACCGCCGCCCTCGCCGCCCGCCTCGGCCTCGGCTGCGTCGCGTTGCTGGAAAACCCCATCGGCACCGACTCGGCCAGCTACCTGGAAAACGGCAACCGCCTGCTCCTCGACCTGTTCGATGCCAGGGTCGAGCTGGTCGACAACCTCGACAACGCCGACGAACAACTGCAAGCCCTTGCCGTGCGCCTGCACGCCAGCGGGCGCAAGCCGTACCTGGTGCCGATCGGCGGCTCCAACGCCCTCGGCGCCCTGGGCTATGTGCGCGCCGGCCTGGAACTGGCCGGGCAGATCGAGCGCAGCGGCCAGCGCTTCGCTGGCGTCGTGCTCGCCTCCGGCAGTGCCGGCACCCATGCCGGCCTGGCCCTGGCGCTGGCCGAGCGCCTGCCGGAACTGCCGGTGATCGGTATCACCGTCTCGCGCAGCGAAGATGCCCAGAAGCCCAAGGTCCAGGCCCTGGCCGAGCGCACCGCCGAGCTGCTGCAGGTCCGTGTACCGGACGCATTCAACGTGCATTTGTGGGACGAGTACTACGCACCGCGCTATGGCGAAGCCAACGCCGGCGGCCTGGCGGCGATCCGTCTGCTGGCCAGTCAGGAAGGCGTCCTGCTCGACCCGGTGTACACCGGCAAGGCCATGGCCGGACTGCTCGATGGCATCGCCCGGCAGCGCTTCGACGACGGTCCGCTGATTTTTCTGCACACGGGCGGAGCGCCGGCATTATTCGCCTACCCTGATGTCTGTAAACGTTGAATCAGGTGCGGCTGATAGCTCAAAAACAAATAATAAAATTCTTTTTTATTATTTTTGAATCTATTGGCGGCGCCCTATAGTCACCACCACTTTCACAACAAGACTGGGGACAGGGCATGACGATTTCCGTTTTCACCAAACGCATTCTCGGTGTCGGCGCGGGCCTGCTTCTCGGGGCCAGCCTGCTCGGCCAGGCAGTCGCCGGCGAGCAGCTGCAGAGCATCAAGGACAAGGGTGTGATCAACATCGGCCTGGAAGGCACCTACCCGCCATTCAGCTTCGTCGACGAGAACGGCAAGCTCACCGGGTTCGAGGTCGAGCTTTCCGAAGCCCTGGCCAAGGAGCTGGGCGTCAAGGCCAAGGTCCAGCCGACCAAATGGGACGGCATCCTCGCCGCCCTGGAATCCAAGCGCCTGGACGCGGTGATCAACCAGGTGACCATCTCCGAAGAGCGCAAGAAAAAGTACGACTTCTCCAAGCCCTACACCGTTTCCGGCATCCAGGCGCTGATCCTGAAGAAGAAGGCCGCAGACCTGAAGATCAACGCCGCCGCCGACCTGGCCGGCAAGAAAGTCGGGGTCGGCCTGGGCACCAACTACGAACAGTGGGTGAAAAAGGAAGTCCCGCAGGCCGATGTGCGTACCTACGAAGATGACCCGAGCAAGTTCGCCGATCTGCGCAACGGTCGTATCGACGCAATCCTGGTCGACCGCCTGGCGGCACTGGAATACGCGCAGAAAGCCAAGGACACCGAACTCGCCGGCGCCGCCTTCTCCCGCCTGGAGTCCGGCGTGGCCCTGCGCAAGGGCGACCCGGAACTGCTCGAAGCGATCAACAAGGCGCTGGACAAGCTGCGGGCGGACGGCACCCTGGCCAGGCTCTCGGATAAATACTTCGGTGCCGATGTCACCCAATGATCGCTGAAAGCCTGCAACTCGTTGCCGACTCTACGCCCTTCCTGCTGAAGGGCGCTGGCTACACGGTGCTGCTCAGTGTCGGCGGCATGTTCTTCGGCCTGCTGCTGGGCTTCGCCCTGGCGCTGATGCGTCTGTCGAAGGTCCTCCCGCTGGACTGGCTGGCCCGTATCTACGTCTCGTTCTTCCGCGGTACGCCGCTGCTGGTGCAGTTGTTCGTGATCTATTTCGGCCTGCCGCAGGTCGGCATCGAGCTCGACCCGATCCCGGCCTCGCTGATCGGCCTGTCGCTGAACATGGCTGCCTACATCTGCGAAATCCTCCGCGCGGCGATTTCCTCCATCGACCGCGGCCAGTGGGAAGCCGCCGCCAGCATCGGCATGACCCGCACCCAGGCGATGCGCCGGGCGATCCTGCCGCAGGCACTGCGCACCGCCCTGCCGCCGCTGGGCAACAGCTTCATCTCGCTGGTCAAGGACACCGCCCTGGCCGCGACCATCCAGGTCCCCGAGCTGTTCCGCCAGGCTCAGCTGATCACCGCGCGCACCTTCGAAGTGTTCACCATGTACCTCGCCGTGGCGGTCATCTACTGGATCCTCTGCAGCGTCCTCGCGCACTTCCAGCACCGCATGGAAGCGCGGGTCAACCGTCATGACCAGGAGCCGCAGCGATGATCCGCGTGCAACGCCTGAACAAGCAGTTCAATGGCCAGAGCGTGCTCAAGGACATCGACCTGGCCGTCGAGCCCGGCGAGGTGATCGCCATCATCGGCCCTAGCGGCTCCGGCAAGACCACCTTCCTGCGCTGCCTGAACCTGCTGGAAACCCCGGACAGCGGCCTGATCCAGGTCGGTGACGTGGAAATCGACGCCAGCCGCCCGCTCAAGCAGCAGAGCGGATTGATACGCCGCCTGCGCCAGCAGGTCGGTTTCGTCTTCCAGAACTTCAATCTGTTCCCCCATCGCACCGCGCTGGAGAACGTGATCGAAGGCCCGCTGATCGTGAAGAAGACCCCCTTCGAGCAGGCCGCCACGCTGGGCCGCGCGCTGCTGGCCAAGGTCGGCCTGGCCGGCAAGGAGGACGCCTACCCACGGCGCCTGTCCGGTGGCCAGCAGCAACGGGTGGCCATCGCCCGGGCCCTGGCGATGGAGCCGGAAGTGATCCTCTTCGACGAACCCACCTCGGCCCTCGACCCGGAGTTGGTCGGCGAAGTGCTGGCGACCATCCGCGGCCTGGCCGAGGAAAAGCGCACCATGATCATCGTCACCCACGAGATGAACTTCGCCCGCGATGTCGCCAACCGGGTGATCTTCTTCGACAAGGGCGTGATCGTCGAACAGGGCGAGGCCAAGGCCTTGTTCGCCAACCCGCGGCATGAGCGCACCCGGCAGTTCCTCGGCAAGATCCTCGGCGGCTGAGGTTCTGCAACGGCGGGACACTTCAGGCACAATGCCGGTACTGATTCGCATTCCTGTGTATCAGCCCTGGAATCGCCTGCAAGAAGGATCTCTATGAAGTGGCTCGTTTCACGCCCGGCCGGTTGGCTGGGCCTGCTGGTCTGCCTGCTCACCCTGAACCTGGCGCATGCCGCCGAAGACGGCCGCGACAGGTCCGTCACGGTGGAGAAGGACGCTCGCCAATACCGTGTCGAAGCCGATGGCAGCTTCGCCCTGCGTCATGAGCTGGTCTTCCATATCGAGGAAGAGCGCGCGATCAAGGACACCGCGCAGCAGTCCCTGCCGTACAACCGCACGGTGGAAACCCTCGATGTGCTCGAGGCCTATACCGAGAAGCCGGATGGCCGCAAAGTCGCGGTCAGCGCCGAGCAGATCAAGGAGCAGCAGCAACAGGCCTCGGCCGACGCGCCGATGTTCCTCGACAGCCTGGTCAAGGTGGTGATCTTCCCGGAGGTCGCGGTGGGCGATCGCCTGGTGCTGACCTACAAGCGTCAGCGCGCCACCGCGCTGTTCCCCGGCCAGTTCGAAGACACCGTGTTCCCGTATATCTATCCGGTCCGGCAGATGAGCGTGGTCTACGACCTGCCCGCCGACCTGGCCCTGCAGGCCGATGCCCGCGACTTCAAGCCATCCACCCCGCCAGCCGCGGGCGGACGCAAGGTGTGGCGCTGGGACTACCAGCACGACGCCCAGCCGCGCATGGAAATCGGCGCGGTGTCCTATGCCGATTACGGCCAGTACCTGGCGGTCTCGACCTTCACCGACTACGCCGCATTCGCCAGGGCATACGCGGCGCGCGCGCCGTTCGAAGTCACCCCGGCCATCGCCGAACTGGCGAAATCCCTGACCGCCACGATCACCGATCCGCACGCCAAAGCCCTGGTGCTCAGCGACTGGGTGCGCAAGAACGTGCGCTTCGTCGCCGTCTACATCGGCGCTGGCGGGGTGGTGCCGCATGCCGCCGAGACCGTGCTGAACAACCGTTACGGCGACTGCAAGGACCATGTCGCGCTGCTCGGTGCGCTGCTGGCCGCGGTGGATATCCACAGCACACCGGCGCTGCTCAACCTGGGCAATGCCTACCAGTTGCCGAAGGTGGCGACCCTCGGCGTGATCAACCATGCGATCACCTACATCCCGAGCCTGGACCTGTACCTGGACCCGACCATGAAAGGCATCGCCGCCGGCTTCCTGCCGCTGGCGGACATGGACAAGCCGACCCTGCTGGTCGCCTCCGCGACGCTCGCGCGCACCCCGAAGACGCAGACCAACACCGTCAAGAGCCGCACCACGTTCAGCATCAACGAGCAGGGCGAGGCCGACTTCAGCAATGACTCGACCATCGAGGGCTGGGGCGCCGAGCTGAACCGCTACGGCCTGCGCAACATGGCCCCGGGCGAACGCGACATGCTGGTGCAGCGCATCCTCAGTTCGTACAACCAGTCCGGCAACGGGCGCGTCGAAGGGAAGAAGCTGGACAAGCAGGGCCACGGCTTCCAGCTCAAGATCGACGGGCACTCGCGCAATCTGGTCAACCTGCCCGGGCCGATCGGCGTGCCGACCCTGAGCAGCTTCGCCGGTGGCATCGCGCAGAATGTCCTCGGTTTCGTCAGCGAGAAAGAGCGCAAGCAGGCATTTCTCTGCGTATCCAGCCTGACCGAGGAAGAGGCACGCTTCGACTTCCCGGCCCAGGTGCAGATCCTCGCCACGCCCAAGCCGGTCTCGCTGAAGGTCGCCAACCTCGAATACAGCGCCGACTACCGCCGCGAAGGCAACAGCGTGGTGGTGACCCGCCGCATGGACTTCCGCAATGCCGGCTCGACCTGCACGCCGGAACAGTTGCGCACCCTGATGCCGACCGTCGAAGCGCTGATCCGCGACCTGAACAGCCAGGTGATCGTGCAGCAGAGTTGAGGCCGGAACGGGGCAAAGCGGAAAAAAACGTCGCCATGACGTTTTTCAATGGCTTTCATGCCGTAATCCGCCTTGCCCCTTCGCCCGCCGTGCACGATTCTTGAGGGTATCTGCCATTACCAAAACCACCCCATGCAGAGGGCCCGCAATGAAAACCGTGGCACAGCTATTGAAGTTGAAGTCGCAGCATGCGCAACAGGTCTACACCATCGCACCGCACCAGACGGTGCTCGAAGCACTGATGGTGATGGCCGAGAAGAACGTCGGCGCCCTGCCGGTGGTCGAGGGCGGTCAGGTGGTGGGGATCGTCAGTGAGCGCGACTACGCGCGCAAGATGGTGCTCAAGGGGCGCTCGTCGGTGGGCACCGAGGTCCGCGAGATCATGAGTTCGCCGGTGATCACCGTGGACTCGCACCAGAACGTGGAAACCTGCATGACCATGATGACCGACAGCCATCTGCGTCACTTGCCAGTGGTGGAGGATGGCCAACTGCTCGGCCTGCTGTCGATCGGCGACCTGGTCAAGGAATCCATCGCCGCGCAGGCCGAGCTGATTCGCCAACTGGAAGGCTATATCCGCGGCGATTGATCGCTCAGCGGTACTCGCCTTCCAGCTCATCGAGCTGATGATCGAAACTGCGCAACCGCGCCGACCAGGTGTACACCAGCACCTCCAGGTCGCGGTTGAGCACCGCGCCGCCGCGCCGCGAGCCCTGTTGCGAATCGCACAGGTCGAGCTGGTAGCGTTCGCGGGCCATGGCCGTCGCCACGCTGGACAGCTCACGGGCATTGTTCAGCCAGTGGCGGTGACGGTCGTGGATTTCATGATCGAGTTCCTGGCATTGCGCCTTCAGGGCTTCGAGACTGCGTTCCAGCGGCGTGCCCTCCAGCTCGCCCATGACTTCCTGGAAGGTGCGTCCCGGCTGCCAGTAGCTGCCCCAGAAGTACCGGTCGAAGACCGTTTCCACACGACGCAGGGCGACCTTGGTGTTCCAGATCGCCACCAGCGTACGCCCCTGCTCCAGCTGGCGGCGCCGCACCTTGAGCAGTTGCCAGCGAATCCACGCCAGCGCGCTCAGGGCGAGAGCCGCGATCAGACCAGCGGCGCCGTAGAGGAACTGGCGGGCCTGATCGAGCTGGTGAACTTCCCTGACCCCGTAGAAATAACCGGCGGTCAGCAGGCCCAGGGCGGTCACGGCAGCCCAGAAGCCAACGGCGTAGGGGTCTTTCATTGGCGCTTTCCCCTTGTTGTTTTTTCCTGAGCATAGCAACGCCAATGGGGGTCATGAGGTGCCGCTCAGCGTTTATTTCTGAGGGCCTCGTTGAGCTGGTCGACCATCACCACCCAGTCCGAATCCTCGATGAACTGGTCCTTGAGAAAGTCTCTCTGCGCCGTTGTCCAGAACGGCGCATCAACCAGCTTCACCTCGTTTTTCAGCGGCGAATGACTGGTGATGAACTGGTCGATACCTTGCGGATCGTCGGGCAGACCGAGTTGCTTGAACAGCTCGTGGAACTTGTGGTTGGTCAATTCCATGATTCACTCCTTGGGCTGGGCTACCGATGGATTGAGTGCCTCGGGGAGTGAAAGTTTAGGTGGAGATATGAGGTCTGGGGCCGCTTTGCCGCCCCAGACAGCTACCAGCCGCCCCCCAGGGCCAGGAACAAGCCGATCTGCCCCATCGCCACCTGGGTATTCGCGCTCGACAGCTGCGCGCGCATCTCGGTGTAGGTCCGGGTCGCCTCCAGATCGGCGAGGAACGATGCCCTTCCCGCCTGATAGAAGCGATGGGTCTGATCCGCCGCCAGCTTCGCCGAACGCTCCGCGTCCTGCAGCGCATCGCGCCGGTCCAGCAGCGCGCTGTACTGCGCCAGGCTGGTCTGGGTCTCGCGGATGGCGTTGAGCACCACTCCGTCGAAGTTCGCCAGCGCCGCCTGGGTGCTCGCCTCCGCCTCGCGGATCCGCGCCCGCGAGCCGTTGGTCGGTACGCTCCAGGTCAGCAGCGGACCGAAGCCCCAGCGGTTGGTCGCCGGCTTGCCGAGGTTTTCCAGGATACCGATGGTGCCCACCTGGGCGCCGATGCTGATGTCCGGGTACAACTGGCCGGTGGCCACGCCGATGGTCGCGGTGGACGCCGCGAGCAAGCGCTCGGCGCGGCGTACGTCGGGCCGGCGCTTGAGCAGCGCGGCACCATCGCCCACCGGCAGCAGCTGGGCGATATGCGGCAACTCGGCGCAATCGGCGGTGCCGGCCGGCAGTTGATCGACGGGCTTGGCCAGCAGCATCGACAGGGTGTACAGCCCCGCCTCCCGCGCCGCCTGGTAGCGCGGCAGCTCCGCGCGCAGCGACTTGAAGCGGGTCTCGGAACGGGTCACCTGGGTTTCGTCGCCGCGCCCGGCATCGCGCAGGCGCGCGGTCAGGCCGACGCTCTGCTCCTGCAGGTCCAGCGACTCGCGGGCGATGTGGTATTCCTCGTTGGCCGCACACACCTGGGTGTAGGCCCGCACCACGTCGGCGACCACGGTGATCCGCGCGGTATCCGCCGCGGCCTGGACCGCGTCGGCATTGGCCTGGGCAGCCTCGACACCGCGCTTGAGGGTGCCCCACAGGTCGAACTGGTACGAAGCGCTGAGGATCGCCTCACCGATATTCGCCACCGGCACTTTCTCCGGCAGCAGGAAAGCCTCGCCGGACTCCTGCAGGCGCTGCGCGCCGAGCTTCACGCCGCCATTGAAGCCGCCCTGGGCCTCGGCTTCCTCGACCTGGGCGCGGGCCCGGGCGATGTTGGCCGCGGCCACGCGCAGTTCGCTGTTGGCCGCCAGCGCCTGGTTGACCAGGCTGTCGAGCCGATCGTCGCGGTACAGCCGCCACCAGTCCTTCGGCACCGGCGCCGACACCACACTGTCGGCATCCGCGCGCAGCGAGCCCTGCAGATCGTCGCGGTTGAAAGCGGCCTGTTCCGGCAGGTGGTAATCCGGCCCGACCATCTGGCAGGCCGAGAGCATCAGGCTGAGGCCCAGCAGCGACAGCTTTTTCATTGCCGCGCGTCCTCGATGATCGACACCGTGGCGGTGCGTCCGGCGATCATGCGGAAGTCCGCCGGCACTTCGTCGAAGGCGATGCGCACCGGAATCCGCTGGGCCAGGCGCACCCAGCTGAACGCCGGGTTGACGTTGGGCAGCAGGTTGGCGCCGCTGCTGCGGTCGCGGTCCTCGATACCGGCGACGATGCTCTGCACATGGCCGCGCAGGCGGGTGTTGTCGCCCATCACGCGGATGTCCACGGCCTGGCCGATGTGGATGCCGGACAGTTTGGTTTCCTCGAAGTAGCCATCGACGTGGTACGACTCGCTGTCCACCACCGCCAGCACCGGCCGCCCGGCGCTGACGAACTCGTGGGCACGCGGGGCGCGGTCGTTGAGGTAGCCATTGACCGGACTGCGCACCACCGAGCGATCGAGGTTCAGTTGCGCGGCGTCCACCGCCACCTGGGCCTCGTCCAGCGCCGATTGGGCACGTGCCTGGCGCGACTGGCTTTCCTCCAACTGCTCGGCGGCGACCAGGTTGCCCAGGCCCTTGTTGCGCTTGGTTTCACGCTGCGCCTGGGCCAGGGTTTCCTGGCGTTCGGCCAGGGTCGCCCGGGCCTGGCGCAGAGCCAGGCGGAAGCGGTCCTGGTCGACGGTGAAGAGCACGTCGCCGCGCTTGATCGGCTGGTTGTCGCGCACCGCGACCTCCTGGATCAGCCCGGAAACGTCCGGTGCTACCTGGATCACGTCGGCACGGATGTGCCCGTCGCGGGTCCAGGGAGCGAACATGTAGTACAGGACCATCTGCCAGACCAGCACGGTCGCCAGGGTCACTACCAGCAGCGTCAGGACCACACGGCCCAGGGTCAACATAGGTTTTTTCATGGCAGCATCAGGTTTCGGCAAAAGTGGTCGACCGCGCCGAGCAGCACGGCATAGAGGGCAACGTTGAACAGCGCCCGGTGCCAGACCAGACGGTAGAAATGCAGGCGGTTGAGCACCGCGTGGATGCCGAGGAACAGCACGTAGCTGGCCAGCATCATCACCAGCAGCGTGGGCAGGAATACCCCGCTGATATCCAGTTCACCGATCACACGGGTGCTCCATCGAGGCCAAAGGGCAGTTGCGGTGGGTCGGTCGGCTCCAGTACCACCTCGACACCCGGCAGCAGTGCCAGGCGCAGGCCGCTCAGGGCGTGCAGCAGGTGCGGACGGGCATCGCCGTGGCCCTCCATGGCCTGCAGATTCAGGGCACGCCGGGCCAGCTCCATGTTGCCGAGCAGCGCGGGCGAGGCGTGCAGGCGTTCACCGGCGTCGAGGCAGGCCTGGAAGTGTCCGCCGACGTCTTCGATCACCCGCTCCAGCGCCGCCCGCGGTTGCGCCGCGGCGCGCGGCAGGTAGGCCAGCAGGTCGAGCAGGTTGAGGCCCACGCGCAGATCGCGCAGGGCGCTGCCGCTGTCCTGGCCGGTCTGGCTCAGGCGCGGCAGGTGCTGCATCAGGCGGTCGAGCATCTGCACGCCGAGGTGGCGATGCTCGGCCAGGGTCGCTGGCCGGGTCATGCCGACGATGTCGCACCAACTGAAGCGGGTCAGGCGCCGCGTCGCCAGCTCGACGCCGAACGGGCGCATCACCAGGGTCCAGATGAAGGCGAACAGCAGGCCCACGGGGCCAGCGATATTGGCGTTGATGAACGCCAGGAAATCCGCGTCGTAGGCGCCCTGGATGCTGATGAACGACGCCGTGTTGACGATGGTCAGCAGCGTGCCCAGGTAGAAGCGCGGCTGCACGGTGAGGGTCCCGACGCAGATGAACGGCACGGCGAAGGCCAGCACCAGCATGGGGAAGTCGTGCAGGTTCGGCAGCACCAGGAACAGGTACAGGCTGGCGAACACCACCGACAGGGTGGTCCAGAAGAAGAACCGGTAGATCTGCGGCGCCGGGTCGTCCATCGCGGCGAAGAAGCTGCAGGCCACCGCCGCGAGGATCACCGCGCTGGCGCCGTCGGCCCAGCCGGTGAGGATCCACAGGGCGATCGCGGCGATGATCGCGGTGAAGGTGGAGAACACCGAATAGAGCATCAGGCCACGGTCGAAGAACGGCGTCAGCCGACCCAGCCGCCAGTGCCGGTACACCGCGCGCCAGGGCGACAGGTCCTCGCGGGCGATGGCGTGCTTGAGGCTGCAGCAGTCCTGCCACAAATCGATCCACTCACCCAGGCGGTACAGGGCGTTGGACAGCAGCAGGCCGGGGCGTTCGTCGAGTTCGGCAGCACTGGGCTGCAGACGTTCGAGCTGCTCGCGCAAGGCCGACCAGCGCGCCACCGAGGCATCCTCGGCGCTGGCCTGCAGCCATTGCCGACTCTGCTCCAGCAGGCCCTTGAGCGCTTCGGCCTGCTGTGGCGCGCGACCTTCGAGGGCGAGCAAGGCATCGTCGAGGGCATCGATCACCGGCAGCAGGTGGATCATGCGCCCGCGCAGCTCACCGGCGTTCTTCACTGTCTGCGGCCGCGCGCCTTCGTGGGACAGCTGGCCGATCATCATTTCCAGCGAGTTGAAGGTGGTCACCATCGAGGCGCGCAAGCCGCCGATGTTGTCGGCGTTGGCATTGCGAGCGAGAAAGGTGTCGCTGTAGCGGATCGCCTCGGCGAACCAGTTGCCGGTGGCGCCGACGAACACCGGGGTCAGCCGCCGCGGCCAGAAGATCGCGCCGACCACCGCCGCGCAGACGATACCCAGGCAGATTTCCTGGGCCCGCGACGAGGCGATATCGAACACCGCCAGCGGGTTGTCCACCACCGGCAGGGCGATCATCGGCAGGGTGTAGCCGGCCAGCATCAGGGTGTAGCTGTTGGCCGTGCGCAGATGCAGGGAGAGAAACAGCAGGGTCGCGGTCCACAACGCCACGGCAATGGTCAGCAGCACCGGTGCCTGCACCAGCAGGGGCACGAGGAATACCGCGCCGGCCGCGCCCAGCAGCGTCCCCACGGCGCGGTACAGCGCCTTGGAGCTGGTGGGACCGACGAACGGACTGGAGACGATGTAGACCGTCGCCATCGCCCAGTAGGGCCGCGGCAGTTGCAGGAGCAAGGCGATGTACAGGGCGATCATCGACGCGGCGAAGGTGCGCACCCCGTAGAACCAGTCACGCGCCGGCGGCATCGAGCTGAAGAAGCCGTTCACAGCGGCAGCACCGGTGAACGCTGGGCCGCCTCTTCGAAGGCTTTCACCACGCGCAGGGCGGCCTCCAGGTCGGCGGCGGGGATCGCCTTGAGCACATCGCGGCGCAGGCGCACCAATTCGCCCTCGATGGCTTCGGCCAGCTCGCGGCCCTTGTCGGTCAGGCACAGCGCCTTGGCGCGGCGGTCACCCGGGTCTTCGCTGCGACGGACGTAGCCGGCGTTGCACAACTGATCGAGCAGACGCACCAGCGACGGGCTCTCCACCCCCACCGCCTGGGCCACCGCGACCTGATGCACACCGTCGCCGAGACGCAGGATCATCAGCAGCGGCACCGCGCAGGCTTCGCTGACACCGAAGCGCGCCAGAGTGGTCTGGCAGATGCGTCGCCAGTGGCGACTGGCCGCGACCATGCCGCTGCTGGTGTTCATTTGGAGGGCGTCGAGAGTCATAGGCAGGTGTCGTGAATATATTCATAGTTTGCTAACTATCTATATTCTTCCATCCCACAGAATGCGTCAAGCACTGCGCCCCCTGTAGGAGCTGGCTTGCCTGCGAAGGACCGCAAAGCGGTCCCAGACCTCACCGCTATCTGGGACCGCTGCGCGGTCCTTCGCAGGCAAGCCAGCTCCTACAGGGCCACCACATCAAGGCCTTAGCTGATCCTCCAGCTTCATCGTCAGCGCCAGCGGGCTGCCCAGTCCGATCGCCTGGTCGCGCCAGAACAGGTAGCGCAGTTCGTTGCCCCCCTCCTGGAAATGCACCGCCAGTTCCTCGGCCGCCTGCACCACTCCGGCCACCGCCGCCAGTTCCAGCCAGTAGACCCCGGCCCGGCTGTCGGCAGGCATCTGCTGTCCATGCAGCAGCCGATACCCGGCTTCGAAACGACAACGCGCATCACCGCGCTGAGCGCCGCGCAGAAACCATTCGCAGGCCAGCCCCAGGTCCACACACCAGGGATTGGGCTCTTCATCGCTGTCGCAGGTTTCTTCTTCGTAGAGATCGCCCAACGCCGCCGCGGCCTCCGCCAGCCCGGCCTCGAAAGCGTGACGGTAGTACTCGGCGGCGCTGGCATAGGAGATGTTCACCCCCTTGCCGAAGTAATACTGCTGACCGAGGTTGAACCAGGCCACGGCGCTGCCCTGCAACGCCGCCATGCGCAGCAGATGCCCGGCCAGCACCGGGTCGGCGCGCCAGTAGCGGCCATTCAGCCAGATCCAGCCCAGGTCGTTGAGTGCCGCCACGCTGCCCGCCAGGGCCTGCCTGCGCAGGTCGGCATAGACCCCCTGCAGGTCCGGGGCCTCGTCCAGCAGGCTGACCAGGCTGAAGCTTTCGCCCAGCGCCGCGCGCTGCGCCGGCATGCCCACACCGGTGTACAAACGCCGTACATGCACGCGCGAGGGTGCGGAGATGACACGCTCTGGCAGCAGGCGCCCGAGCAGAGAATAGATATTGCTGGCAGCAGACATGTTCATCCTCATTGAACCGCCCTCCTTCTTGGAGTCCTTGTGGGCGATGAGGCTTGATTTTGCGCAGCGTCACGACAAAACCTGTCGCATACGCGTTCGTCGGGGCAATTCACCGGTTCGTCCTTGAAGTGGATAAATTAATGGCAAATTGCCATATCATGTCGCGGACTTCGCGCGACCGCCGCAAGCCTAGACAAGGACTCACCGTTTTGCCCTCCGCCACCACCCGCTCCACCCTCAGCCGTCAATGGGAACTGCTGCGCCAACTGCCCAGCCGCTCTCCCGGCATCACCAGCGCGGAACTGGTGATGCGTCTCAAGGACGCCGGTTTCAGCATCAGCAAGCGCAGCATCGAGCGTGACCTCAACGAGCTGTCGCTGATCTTCCCGCTGGAGCGCAACGACCGCAGCATTCCCTACGGTTGGTATTGGGCCGCGAATGCCTGCGTGGAGTTGCGTGGCCTGAGCGTGAGCGAGGCACTGAGCCTGGCGCTGGTGGAAGAAGCCGTGCGCCCGCTGCTCCCCGGCAGCATGCTCAAGGGCCTGGATGCGCGCTTCGCCCATGCGCGACAAAAGCTCGAACACCTGTCGGCGCAGAACAAGGCGGCGCGCTGGCTGGACAAGGTCGCCAGCGTGCGCCCGGAAATGAACATGCGCGCCCCCGAGGTGCCGGACAGCATCCTCGAGACCGTGCAGAAGGCGCTGCTCGAAGAACACCAGTTGCAGTGCCTGTACTACTCGGCGCACAACGACCGCACCGTCGAGCTGACCCTCAACCCGCTGGCACTGATCCAGCGCGGCCAGGTCGCCTACCTGATCGCCACGGCGCAGCCGTACAGCGATATCCGTCAGTTCGCCGTGCACCGTTTCCGCCAGTTGAGCGTGCTCGACAGCCCGGCCCAGGGCCTGGACGACTTCGACCTGCACAGCTACCTGCGCAGTGACGCCCTGCAGTTCGGCAGCGCGGAGAAGATCGAGCTGCGGGCCTGGATCAGCGACAACCTGGCCCGCCTGGTGCGCGAGACGCCGCTCTCACCCGACATGCAACTCACCGACCTGGCCCACGGCCACCGCCTGCAGGCCACGGTCAGCAACAGCTGGAGCCTGCGCTGGTGGCTGCTGAGCCAGGGTGACGATCTGGTCGTCGAGCAACCGCCGGCCTTGCGCGAGCTGATCTCGCAAACCCTGAGCAAGGCGGCGGCGCAGTACCGTTAGCACTGCATGTCGGGGCGCCGAACCGCAGCGATGAGGACAGGACAGGCAATCAAGCAGTTGCCTGCAACCCCGCCAGCAACAACCGCTGGTAGATTTCCTCCTTCAACCCTTCCGGCTTCTCCAGCCCCATCCTCGCCAACTGCGCCGGCCAGGCCTCCGGCGGCGGGGCATCCAACGCCGCCTTGCCCAGCTCCAGCACCTCGCTCAACTTGAACTTGCTCTTCAACCAGTTCAGCGCGCGCAACAGATCGCGCTCTTCGTCCGTGAAGTCGCAGCCCAGCGGATACTCCGGAAACAGCCGCCCGTGCCGGCCTCGAACCGCCTCCAGGCGCTGCGGGGTGTTATCGCGATAGCGCCCATCCAGGACGAAATCCGCCGCCAGCTTGCCCGCCTTCCGTGCCTCGGCCTGCAACTGCGGCTGGAAGCGCGAATCGCTGATCGCCAGCAGCCGCGCGATCACCTCGGCATCGGTCTGCCCACGCAGATCGGCGATGCCGTACTCGGTCACCACCACATCGCGCAGGTGCCGGGGAATGGTGCAGTGGCCGTAGTCCCAGACGATGTTCGAGTTCACCTCGCCGCCCGCCTCGCGCCACGAACGCAACAGCAGGATCGAGCGCGCGCCCTCCAGCGCATGGCCCTGGACCACGAAGTTGTACTGGCCGCCAACCCCGCTGAGCACCCGCCCGTCTTCCAGCTGGTCGGCCACGGCGGCGCCCATCAGGGTCATGCTGAATACCGTGTTGATGAACCGCGCATCGCGGCGTTGCAGGCGCTTGAGCGACTCCTGGCCGTACAGCTCGTTGATGAAGCTGATCGCGCTCATGGCGATGCGACCGCGCATCGCCATCGGCAGCTCGCGCAAGCGCTGGTAGAACGCCTGCGGACCGAGGAAGAAACCGCCATGCACCAGCACGCCGTCGTCGCTGTCCGGCGCACCGTCGAGGGCCGCCTGCTGACGCGCTTCGTCGGCATACACCGGACGCCGCACGACCCCCGCCTCCAGTAGCGCCAGCAGGCCGTTGACGAACATCTCGCTGCAGCCGTAGAGCCCATCGGCGAACGGCATCACCCCGCCTTCGCGCTCGATCAGGCGCTGCCACGGCGACAGATCCAGATCGCCGAGCAGGGCCTGATAACCCGGATTGTCCGCCTGCCGCGCCAACAGCGCCGCGGCCAGGGCATCGCCCATCGCGCCGATGCCGATCTGCAGGGTGCCGCCGTCGCGCACCAGGGCGCTGGCGTGCAGGCCGATGAAGTGGTCCTGGGTGCCCACCGGCATGTTGGGCGTGGAAAACAGCCGGGTACGCTCGGGCGGGTCGATCAGCAGATCGAAATCCTCTCGCGCCAGCTCGGCGGTCCCGGGCATGTAGGGCAGTTCGGTATGCACCTGGCCGAGCAGCAGGATGGTTTCACCCGCGGCGCGACGGCGCTGGATCATCGGCAGCAGGTCAAGGGTGATGTCGGGGTTGCAGCTCAGGCTCAGATGATCGGGACGCGAAGGGTCCTCGGCGACGATCTGGGCGATCAGGTTCAGGCCCTTGGCGTTGATGTCCCGCGCCGCATGGCTGTAGTTGCTGCTGACGTAGTCCTGCTGCGCCTGTGCGCTGTGCAGCAGGCTGCCCGGCTGGAGAAAGAACTGCTCGACGCGGATGTTCGCCGGCAGCTGGCTGGCGCGCAGGTCGTGGAGGAAATCCAGCTCCGGATAATCGGCGAAGACCCGTTCGACGAAGGGTTCGAGAAAGCGTCGCTGCAGGCCGTCACCCAGCTCGGGGCGACCGAGGCACAGCGCCGTGTAGATCGTCAGCCGTCGCTCCGGCAACGCACGCACCCGCGCGTACAACGCGTTGACGAACCGGTTGGGCTTGCCCAGCCCCAGCGGCAGGCCCATATGGATATGCGCCGGCAATCGCGCCAGTACCTGGTCCACTGCTTCCTCGATCGAAACCTTGCGCACGTTGTCGTCTCCCCATGGTGGCCGTTGCCTGAAGACTGGACCGGACGGATGTACGAATTACTGCACAGTAGCCCAGAAACGACGAAGCCCGCGCAAGGCGGGCTTCGGTGCGGCAGTCGCGCGGCTTACAGGCCGGACATCTTCTTGATGGCGCCTTTCAGGTCGTCATCCGAACAGTCGGCGCAGGTGCCTTTCGGTGGCATGGCGTTGATGCCGGTGATCGCCTTGGCGAGGATGCCGTCCAGACCACCCTGGTGGTCGGCGCGCTCTTTCCAGGCCGCGGTGTCGCCGACCTTCGGCGCGCCCAGCAGACCGGTGCCATGACAGGCGTTGCAGTGCTTGGCGATGATTTCATCCGGGGTCTTGGCAGCGCCGCCGCCAGCGGAGGCCGCCACTTCCATGCCCTTGCATTCCTGACCCTGGACGCAGACCTGGCCGACCGGCTCCAGGCGTTTGGCGATGTCGTCGTTGGTCGTAGCCTGGGCACTGACCGCCCAAAGGGCCACTACGGTAGCTGGTATGGCCAGCATTTTCTTGATTGGATTCACACGTACACCCTCATGGTGGCTAGTCACGCCCGCGGCCACGGATTCGCAGGCGGCGCAAGTATAGCGGGAACCCTGACTCGCCGAAACAACCCTATTAAGTAAAGGGGTTTATCCGCGACAATCAGCCGCGCCACCCTCCGTGTCAGAAGTTCGCGGGGGTGGCCGCGCTGATCAGCCTGGCCGGCTCATCGTAGGGGTTGCGAAAACGGTGCGGCTTGGTGCTTTCGAAATAGTAGCTGTCGCCCGCTTCGAGGATGAAGGTTTCCAGGCCCACCACCAGTTCCAGCTTGCCTTCGAGGAGGATGCCGGTCTCTTCGCCATCATGGGTGAGCATCTCTTCGCCAGTGTCGGCGCCCGGCGGGTAGATCTCGTTGAGGAAGGCGATGGCACGGCTCGGGTGACCGTTGCCGACCAGCTTCATGGTTACCGCGCCGTCCGAAATGTCGATCAGTTCGTGGGCCTTGTAGACGATCTGCGTCGGGTTCTGCGGCAGCAGGTCCTCGGAGAAGAACTCCATCATCGACATCGGAATGCCGCCCAGCACCTTGCGCAGCGAGCTGATCGACGGGCTTACGCTGTTCTTCTCGATCATCGAGATGGTGCTGTTGGTCACGCCCGCGCGCTTGGCGAGCTCCCGCTGAGACAGGCCCTTGAGCTTGCGAATGGCTTGTAGTCGTTCACCGACGTCCAAAGCTGGAGCCCTCCTGAAGAACGAAATGGGGTCGAAATGTGCGCCATCATCGCAACAGCGTTCAGTATTTACAACACTTCGACCCGCAGCTCGTCAGCAATGGCGCTCACTCTCCGGTATAGACCAAGGGCACTCGACGCAGGTTGCAGAAGATCTGGTAGGGGATGCTGCCGGCCTGGGTCGCCACGTCGCTGGCGAGGACGTTCTTGCCCCACAGCTCCACCGGGCTGCCGAGACCGGCTTGCGGGACGTCGGTCAGGTCGATGCACAGCATGTCCATCGACACCCGGCCGATCAGCTGGCTGCGCTGGCCCGCCACCAGCACCGGCGTGCCGGTGGGCGCGTGGCGCGGATAGCCGTCGGCGTAACCCATGGCGACCACGCCGACCCGGGTCGGCCGCGGGCTGACGAAGCGCGCGCCGTAGCCCACCGGCTCGCCGGCCGCCAGTTCGCGCACGCTGATGACCTTCGACTCCAGGGTCATCACCGGCTGCAGGCGCTCAGCCTCGGCCTGTGCGGTCTCGAACGGTGTCGCACCGTACAGCATGATGCCCGGGCGCACCCAGTCGCTGGGGACCTGCGGCCAACCCAGGACCGCCGGCGAATTGCGCAGGCTGACCTCGGCCTTGAGGCCCTGGCGCGCCGCCTCGAACACCGCGACCTGCTCGTTGCTGGCATTGCTGTCCAGTTCGTCGGCACGGGCGAAGTGGCTCATCAGCACGATCTTCGACACCTTCCCACTGCCCTGCAGACGCTGGTACGCCGCCTGGTAGTCGCGCGGATGCAGGCCGACGCGGTGCATGCCGCTGTCCAGCTTCAGCCAAACCTGGATCGGCCTGGCCAGGCTGGCCTTCTCGATCGCTTCCAGTTGCCACAGCGAATGCACCACGCACCAGAAATCATGCTTGACGATCAGCTCCAGTTCGCTGGCCTCGAAGAAGCCTTCGAGCAGCAGCACCGGCGCCTTGATCCCCACCTCGCGCAGCGCCAGCGCCTCTTCGATGCAGGCCACGGCGAAGCCGTCGGCCTCGGCTTCCAGGGCCAGGGCGCAGCGCACCGCGCCATGCCCGTAGGCATCGGCCTTGATCACCGCCAGGGCACGCGCCCCGGACAGCTGGCGGGCGAATCGGTAGTTGTGACGCAGCGCTTGGAGGTCTATCAGGGCACGGGCGGGACGCATGACGGCAGCCTTCTGGCAGTCTGTTTGGAATAAAAGGCCCGGTGCCGCAACGACCTGTAAGCCAGGGCACCGGGTGAAGAGAGGAACGTTACGAGAGCGCGGCGACCACCGACATTTCGACGAGGATCTCCGGCTCGCAGAGCTTGCTTTCGACCGTGGCCCGGGCCGGCGCGACGCCCTTGGGCAGCCACTTGTCCCAGACCGCGTTCATGCCCTGGAAGTCGGCATCGATGTCCTTCAGGTAGATGGTCACCGAGAGCAGACGGGTCTTGTCGGTACCGGCCAGGTCCAGCAGGCGTTCGATATTGCCCAGCGTCTCGCGGGTCTGCTGCTCGATCCCGGCGTTCATGTCGTCACCCACCTGGCCCGCCAGGTAGACGGTGCCGTTGTGGACGACGATCTGACTCATGCGCTCATTGGTGAGCTGGCGCTGGATTGCCATGCTTGGCGGTCTCCTGGTGGTGTCCGTAACGGGAAATGTCGAGGCCTTCGGCGCTGATCTGCGGTTTCTTGCGCGCCATCAGGTCGGCCAGCAGACGCCCGGAACCACAGGCCATGGTCCAGCCGAGGGTACCGTGGCCGGTGTTGAGGAACAGGTTGCGGAACGGCGTGGCACCGACGATCGGCGTACCGTCCGGGGTGGTCGGACGCAGGCCGGTCCAGAACTCGGCCTGGCGCAGGTCGCCGCCAAGAGGATAGAGATCGTTGACGATCATCTCCAGCGTTTCGCGCCGGCGCGGGTTCAGCGACAGGTCGAAACCGGCGATCTCGGCCATGCCGCCGACGCGGATGCGGTTGTCGAAACGGGTGATCGCGACCTTGTAGGTCTCGTCGAGGATGGTCGAGGTCGGCGCCATGTCCGGGTTGGTGATCGGCACGGTCAGCGAGTAGCCCTTGAGCGGGTACACCGGGGCCTTGATGCCCAGCGGCTTGAGCATCTGCGGCGAATAGCTGCCCAGGGCCAGCACGTAGCGGTCGGCGGTTTCCAGCTTGCCGTCGATCCACACACCGTTGATGCGGTCGCCGGCGAAGTCGAGGCGCTGGATGTTCTGGCCGAAGCGGAACTCGACGCCGAGCTTGATCGCCATCTCCGCCAGGCGGGTGGTGAACAGCTGGCAGTCGCCGGTCTGGTCGTTGGGCAGGCGCAGGGCACCGGCGAGGATATCGGAGACATTGGCCAGGGCCGGCTCGACCCGGGCGATGCCGTCGCGGTCCAGCAGCTCGTAGGGCACGCCGGCCTGTTCGAGGACAGCGATGTCCTTGGCGGCGTTGTCGACCTGGGCCTGGGTGCGGAACAGCTGGGTGGTGCCGAGGGTGCGGCCTTCGTAGGCGATGCCGGTTTCGGCGCGCAGTTCGTCGAGGCAGTCGCGGCTGTACTCGGACAGGCGGACCATGCGCTCCTTGTTCACCGCGTAGCGGCTGGCGGTGCAGTTGCGCAGCATCTGCGCCATCCACAGGTACTGGTCGACGTCACCGGTGGCCTTGATCGCCAGCGGCGCGTGGCGCTCCAGCAGCCACTTGATGGCTTTCAGCGGCACGCCCGGCGCGGCCCACGGCGAGGCATAACCCGGCGACACCTGGCCGGCGTTGGCAAAACTGGTTTCCATGGCCACCGCCGGCTGGCGATCGACCACCACGACTTCGAAACCTTGCCGGGCCAGATAGTAGGCACTGGCGGTTCCGATCACACCGCTACCAAGTACCAGAACGCGCATGTTGTTATCCCTCGAGGCGGCGCACCGCCACAATTTTGTGAATGGCATGAATGCGCGCAGTGTAAAAAACTCGAGGCAGTGCATTTCACTATATAAAAACCTATATTTGGCGAGAATTCTCGGCAAAGTCGGCTTTTACAAAGGGGCATCCACTATGAGAACCCAGCACCAAAGCAAGCGCGAGCTGGACAAGATCGACCGCAACATCCTCCGTATCCTGCAGACCGACGGGCGTATTTCCTTCACCGAACTGGGCGAGAAGGTCGGCCTGTCGACCACGCCGTGCACCGAGCGGGTCCGCCGCCTGGAGCGCGAGGGCATCATCATGGGCTACAACGCCCGGCTCAACCCGCAGCACCTCAAGGGCAGCCTGCTGGTGTTCGTCGAGATCAGCCTGGACTACAAGTCCGGCGACACCTTCGAGGAGTTTCGTCGTGCCGTGCTCAAGTTGCCTCACGTACTGGAATGCCACCTGGTCTCGGGGGATTTCGACTACCTGGTGAAAGCGCGGATTTCCGAGATGGCCTCGTACCGCAAGCTGCTCGGCGACATCCTGCTCAAGCTGCCGCATGTACGCGAGTCGAAAAGCTACATCGTGATGGAAGAGGTGAAGGAGAGCCTGAACCTGCCGATTCCGGACTGAGCATCAACGGCGGCCCCTCAAAACTGTAGGAGCGGGCGTTGCCCGCGAAAGGACCGCAAAGCGGTCCCCTATCACGCTGTCATGAGGGACCGCTGCGCAGTCCTTTCGCGGGCAACGCCCGTTCCTACACCAGCACCTGCCGAGTCGTGGCAATGAACTCGTGCACCAACCGCTCCGCCCCCGGATCGATCATTTCCTCCGGTCCCCGCCCGCGCGGGCACGGCAGGCGCAGTGTGGTGCCGAACAGGCGGCAGATCAGCGGCCGCTCCTCGTACACCGTGCAGCCCTGCGGGCCAAGGTGCACACAGTTGAGCTCGGCCAGCGCCGCCTCCTGCTCCTCGGCGCTCTTGCGCGGCAGGCGGGCCATTTCCTCGGAGGACGTGGTCACCGGCCCGCAGCAGTCATGACAGCCGGGCACACATTCGAACGAGGGAATCTGCTCGCGCAGGAAACGGATCTTGTGGCTGTTGCAAGCCATGGCGCGGGACCGCAAGGAAAGAAAGACCGCCATTTTGCCTGACGGTTGCCCGCCCGTGAAAGCACGGCCTATGCTGCGCCGACGTCAGAACACACTCATCCAGGACACCGCCTATGCACACCGCTTCCTACTACGCCGCCAGCAGCGCCCCACAGCCGGATTATCCAACGCTGGCCGGCGAACAGCGCTGCGACGTCTGCGTGGTCGGCGGCGGCTATTCCGGCCTGAACACCGCCATCGAACTGGCCGAGCGCGGCTTCAGTGTGGTCCTGCTGGAAGCGCGCAAGGTCGGCTGGGGCGCCAGCGGGCGCAATGGCGGGCAACTGATTCGCGGCGTCGGCCACGGCCTCGAACAGTTCGAGCCGGTGATCGGCGCCGAGGGCGTGAAACAGATGAAGCTGATGGGGCTGGAAGCGGTCGAGATCGTCCGTCAGCGGGTCGAGCGCAACGACATTGCCTGCGACCTGACCTGGGGCTACTGCGACCTGGCCAACAAACCCCGCGAATTCGCCGACTTCGCCGAGGAAGCCGAAGCCCTGCGCGCCCTCGGCTATCGCCACGAACTGCGCCTGGTGCAGCCACAGCAGATGCACACGGTGATCGGCTCGGACCGCTACGCCGGCGGTCTGGTCGACATGGGCTCCGGTCACCTGCACCCGCTGAACCTGGCCCTGGGCGAAGCCGCGGTGGCGGCAAAACTGGGGGTGCGCCTGTTCGAGCGCTCGCCGGTGACCCGCATCGACTACAGCACACAAGTGAACATCCACACCGACCGCGGCAACGTCCGCGCCGCAACCCTGGTGCTGTGCTGCAACGCCTACCTCAACGACCTGAACCGCGAACTGGGCGGCAAGATCCTTCCCGCCGGCAGCTACATCATCGCCACCGAACCGCTGGACGAAGAACGCGCGCGACAACTGCTGCCGCAGAACATGGCGGTCTGCGACCAGCGGGTGACCGTGGATTACCTGCGTTTGTCCGCCGATCGCCGCTTGCTGTTCGGCGGTGCCTGCCATTACTCGGGACGCGATCCGCGCGACATCGGCGCCTACATGCGCCCGAAGATGCTCAAGGTCTTCCCGCAACTGGCCGATGCACGCATCGACTTCCAGTGGGGCGGCATGATCGGCATCGGCGCCAACCGCCTGCCGCAGGTCGGGCGCCTGCGCGAACACGCCAATGTCTATTATGCCCAGGCCTACGCCGGCCACGGCCTGAACGCCACGCACCTGGCCGCACGCCTGCTCGGCGAGGCGATCAGCGGCCAGCAGAGCGGACGCTTCGATCTGTTCGCCAAGGTGCCGCACATCACCTTCCCGGGCGGCAAGCACCTGCGCTCGCCGCTGCTGGCGCTGGGCATGCTCTGGCATCGGCTCAAGGAGCTTGTCTGACCCCGGCTACCTGATATTTCTGCCAGTTTCGGCGAAGTTACCCCGCTCTTATCCTTTGAATACTTGAAAAGCCATTTTCAAGTATTCAACCAAGGAGCAGGCACCATGAACTTCATCAAGAACGGAAGCTTCGAATCCGGACAACTGGCGCCGTGGGTCGTGGATTTCGGCGACGCGGACAAGGTCGTCATCGCTGACAACCATGCGGTGCTGTTGCCGGTGGGCACGCAAATCCGCCAGGCCATCGATCCGGCCGAGATCGGTGACCTTGAAACCCTGGTGTTTCGCGTCAGGGCCCGCGCCGCCATGGTCGAGTCAGCCGAGGTGCTGAAGGTCAGGTCGCGTTTCCGCTTCGGCATCCGCTGTTTCTACAGCACCCAACCGGGCGGCACCGTGCTCGATTTCGACGCCAGTGGCGGCCTGCAAAGCTTCCAGGCACATGACCAGTTGATCACGTCCGTACCGTTGGTCGCCATGGAAGTGATCTGCTGGGTGCTACCGAACCCGGCGAGCCCCGAACACGACTTGCGGGACATCTGGTTCACCGGGTTCGAGCTGATGTCGGGTGCGCATATCCCCTGAACTCAAGACCGCCAGAACGGCTTGAGCCCTTCCTCGACCGCATCCCCCCGGCTAAGGCCGATATCCTTCAGTTGCGCGGGCGTCAGTTCCAGCAGTGCCCGCCGGGTTTCCCAGCGATGCCGCCACAGGCGCAGGGTGCCGATGAACCGTGGCGCGCGCAGCCTGGCTTCGCGCTGAGCCCGCTCCAGTTCGCTGCCATACAGTTTCACGCGCACATCGCTCAGGCCGTTCATCACATCGTCCTCCAGGGTTGGTAAACCGTGGAGAAAGCATGCGCGCGTAGGAAATTTCGTTACAGATTCAACGGATCAGAATTTTCTTCATACAGATTTCTTCATTTCTCCTCTGAATGATGTATTTTTCCGAAATCTGTACTGGTTCAATCCTACGGAGCTGCCTGGAGTATGAGCATGACCCTCTACGTCAACCTTGCCGAACTGCTGGGCGCCCGCATCGAGCAGGGGCTCTACCGTCCCGGCGACCGTCTGCCCTCGGTGCGCGCCCTGAGCCTGGAGCACGGGGTCAGCCTGAGCACCGTGCAGCAGGCCTATCGTCTGCTGGAGGACAACGGCCTGGTGGCGCCGCGACCGAAGTCCGGCTACTTCGTACCGCAGCACCGCACCCTGCCCGCCCTGCCGGCGATCGGACGTCCCGCCCAGCGACCTGTGGATATCTCCCAGTGGGAGCATGTCGTGGAACTGGTGCGCAGCTCGCCGAACAAGGACGTGGTGCAGCTCGGTCGGGGCATGCCCGACGTCACCGGCCCGACCCTCAAGCCGCTGTTGCGCAGCCTCGCCCAGCTCAGCCGGCGCCAGGACATGCCGGGCCTGTACTACGACACCATCAGCGGCACCCCGGCGCTGCGCGAGCAGGTCGCGCGCCTGATGCTCGACTCCGGCTGCACCCTGAGCGCCAACGACCTGGTGATCACCACCGGCTGTCACGAAGCCCTGTCGGCCAGTATCCGCGCGGTGTGCGAGCCGGGCGATATTGTCGCGGTGGACTCGCCGAGCTTTCACGGCGCCATGCAGACGCTCAAGGGCCTGGGCATGAAAGCCATGGAGATCCCCACCGACCCGCTCACCGGCATCAGCCTCGAAGCCCTGGAACTGGCCCTAGAACAATGGCCGATCAAGCTGATCCAGGTGACCCCGACCTGCAACAACCCGCTTGGCTACGTCATGCCCGAGGCACGCAAGCGCGCCCTGCTCAACCTGGCCCAGCGCTTCGACGTGGCGATTCTCGAAGACGATGTGTATGGCGACCTCGCCTACACCTACCCGCGACCGCGCACCATCAAGTCGTTCGACGACGACGGCCGCGTGCTGCTCTGCAGCTCCTTCTCCAAGACCCTGGCCCCAGGTCTGCGGATCGGCTGGGTGGCGCCAGGGCGCTACCTGGAACGGGTGCTGCACATGAAGTACATCGGCACCGGCAGTACCGCGACGCAGCCCCAACTGGCCATCGCCGACTTCATCGAAAGCGGCCATTACCAGCCGCATCTGCGCCGCATGCGCAGTCAGTACCAGCGCAGTCGCGACCAGATGATCGACTGGGTCACCCGTTATTTTCCCGCCGGCACCCGGGTCAGCCGGCCCCAGGGCAGCTTCCTGCTGTGGGTCGAACTGCCGGAGCAGTTCGACACCTTGAAACTCAACCGCGTGCTGCTCGAACAAGGCGTGCAGATCGCCATGGGCAGCATCTTCTCCGCCTCCGGCAAGTACCGTAACTGCCTGCGCATGAACTACGCGGCGGTGCCCACCCCGGTCATCGAAGCGGCGGTGCGCAAGGTCGGGGAAAATGCCATTCGTCTCTTGGCGGAGGAAGCGAACGCCGGGTAACGTTCCGCTGTTCAACGCGGTCTACAGTTCATCTGCCCGCGATCACGGAATGCTCATTTGACCAGCCACCGGCGTCTGCCCCTGTTGCTCACCCTGCTGCTGACCCTGGGCGGCTGCGCCAGTGTCGACGTGCCGCGCGACGTCAGTCAGGCGCTGCCGGCCAGCCAGTCGGCGTTCGGTCGTTCGGTGCTGCGCCAGGCCCAGGCCTACGACGGACGCTCCGGTTTCCGCCTGCTGCCCAACAGCAACGAGGCCTTCCGCGCCCGCGCGGAGCTGATCCGCCACGCGCAGAGCAGCATCGACCTGCAGTACTACATCGTCAACGACGGCCTGAGCACCCGCGCCCTGATCCAGGAACTGCTGGTGGCCGCCGACCGCGGCGTGCGCGTGCGCATCCTCCTCGACGACACCACCAGCGATGGCCAGGACGGCCAGATCGGCGTGCTCGCCGCCCATCCGAACATCCAGATCCGCGTGTTCAACCCGCTGCAACTGGGCCGCGCCACTGGCGTGACGCGAACCATGGGGCGCCTGTTCAACCTGTCGCGCCAGCACCGACGCATGCACAACAAGCTGTGGCTGGTGGACAACAGCATGGCCATCGTCGGCGGGCGCAACCTCGGCGACGCCTATTTCGACGCCGAGCCCAACCTGAACTTCACCGACATCGACCTGCTCGGCGTCGGACCGGTGGCCGAACAGCTCGGGCACAGCTTCGACCAGTACTGGAACAGTGCCCTGAGCAAGCCGATCGGCGATTTCCTGTTCACCCAGCCCACCCTCGACGACCTGCATGCCAGCCGCCAGCGCCTGGAAAAATCCCTGGCCGAAGCCCGTGCGCAGAACCGCAAACTGTATGAACGGCTGATGGCCTGGCAGACCCAGCCGCGCCTGGACACCTGGCGCAACGAACTGATCTGGGCCCATGCCCAGGCGCTGTGGGATGCACCGAGCAAGGTGCTGGCCGACGACGAGCCAGACCCGCAGTTGCTGATGACCCGGCAACTGGCCCCGGAGCTCAATGGCGTGCGCAAGGAACTGATCCTGATCTCGGCCTACTTCGTGCCACGCAGGGAAGGCCTGCTGTACCTGACCAGCCGCGCCGATGCCGGGGTTTCGGTGAGCCTGCTGACCAATGCCCTGGAAGCCACCGACGTGCCGGTGGTGCACGGTGGCTACGCGCCCTATCGCCGGGCCCTGCTGGAGCATGGGGTGAAACTCTTCGAACTGCGCCGCCAGCCTGGCGATCCAGGCCAGCCGCGCTATCGCCTGAGCGGCGGCTCGGACTCCAGCCTGCACAGCAAGGCGATCGTCTTCGACCGGCGGAAGACCTTCATCGGCTCGTTCAATTTCGATCCCCGCTCGGTGCTGTGGAACACCGAGGTCGGCGTGCTGGTGGACAGCCCGGAGCTGGCCCAGTACACCCGCGACCTGGCGGTGCAGGGCATGGCGCCGGCGGTGGCGTACCAAGTGGAATTGCAGGACGGCAAGCTGGTGTGGGTCACCGAGGACCATGGCCAGCGCCGCGTGCTGAGCACCGAGCCTGGGGGCCTGTGGCGACGCTTCAATGCGTGGATCGCCAAGGCGGTCGGGCTGGAGAAGATGCTTTAGGCGGCCGCCTCCTCGAACGCCCGCGGTCGCCGCGCCAGCAGCACCAGGATCACCGCCCCGATGGCCATGAACCACGGCAATGCATGTCCGCTCAGCCACTGGCTGCCTGCCCCGGCGGCCAGCGGTCCGATCAGGCAACCGATGCCCCAGAGCTGCGCCACATGGGCGTTGGCCCGCACCAGGGCGTCGTCGCGATAACGCTCGCCGATGAGGATCAGCGACAGGGTGAACAGCCCGCCCGCGCTGGCCCCGAACAGCACCCACAACGGCCAGATCAGCGACGTCTGCAACAGCAGCGGAATCATCAGGCTCGACAGCGCCAGGGTCACCGCGCAGCCGCTGAACAGCGCGCGCCGCGACATGCGGTCGGCCAGCGCACCGATCGGCAACTGCAGCACGGCATCGCCGACCACCACGGTGCTGACCATGAACAGCGCCACCTCCGCGGTGAATCCCTGTTGCAGGCAGTACACCGGCAGCAGGGTCAGGATCATCGCCTCGAAGGCGGCGAACAGGGCGATGGCCCAGGCGATCACCGGCAGGTTGCGGCAGAAGCCGAACAGATCGCGAAACGTCACACTGGCCGCCTCGGTGCTCGGCGCACCGCCGCGGCCGAACAGCAGCAGCGGCGAGACCAGCAGCAGGCCGACGCCGATCCAGAAGCCGAGGTCGTCTTCCGCACCGACCACGCCCAGCAGCAAAGGCCCGGCCAGTTGGCTGAGGGCGTAGCTGCTGCCATACAGGGCCACCAGGCGACCACGCCACTGCTCGATCACCAGTTGGTTGATCCAGCTTTCACCGAGGATGAACACGATGGTCAGGACCATACCGATGAGCAGACGCAGGACCAGCCACACCGGATAGCTGGGCAGCAGCGCCAGGGCGCCGATGGACAGCGCGCCACCCCACAGGCACAGACGCATCAGCCCCGGCGTACCGAAGCGCGCAGCCAGGCGACTGGCCAGGCTGGCGCCGCAGAGCACGCCAATGGCCGGCATCGCCGCCATCACACCGATGGCGAAGCTGCCATAGCCCCAGCTCTCCAGGCGCAAGGACACCAGCGGCATGCTGACGCCCAGCGCCAGACCGACGCTGAGCACCGCGGCCAGGACGGCGAAGTAGGTCCCCCAACGCATGTGTTACTCCTTCATATGAATTGGGGCCGCTTTGCGGCCCTTCGTGAGCAAGCTCGCTCCTACAGAGTTCGGCGCAATCGCGTGATCCCCTGTAGGAGCGAGCTTGCTCGCGAAGGGCTGCAAAGCAGCCCCAATGGCACTACCGCCAGATCTGGATTACAGCTTGATCCAGGTCGCCTTCAGCTCGGTGTACTTGTCCAGCGCGTGCAGCGACTTGTCACGGCCGTTGCCCGACTGCTTGAAGCCGCCAAACGGCGCGGTCATGTCGCCGCCGTCGTACTGGTTGACCCAGACGCTGCCGGCACGCAGTGCCTTGGCGGTCTTGTGGGCCTTGCCGATGTTCGCGGTCCACACACCGGCAGCCAGGCCGTAGGGGGTGTCGTTGGCGATGGCGATGGCTTCCTCGACGCTGTCGAAGGTGATCACCGACAGCACCGGGCCGAAGATCTCTTCCTTGGCGATGCGCATGGCGTTGTTCACGCCGTCGAAGATGGTCGGCTCGACGTAGGTGCCGCCGGTCTCCTCGAGGATGCGCTTGCCACCGACCAGCAGCTTGGCGCCATCGCTGTGGGCCGACTCGATGTAGCCCAGCACGGTGTTCAACTGCTGGGTGTCGACCAGGGCACCGACGGTGGTCGCCGGGTCCAGCGGGTTGCCCGGCTTCCAGGCTTTCAGGGCTTCCAGGACCATCGGCAGGAACTGGTCCTTGATCGAACGTTCCACCAGCAGGCGCGAACCGGCGGTGCAGACTTCGCCCTGGTTGAAGGCGATGGCGCTGGCGGCGGCTTCGGCGGCGGCCTTCAGGTCGGGAGCGTCGGCAAAGACGATGTTCGGGCTCTTGCCGCCGGCTTCCAGCCACACGCGCTTCATGTTCGATTCGCCGGCGTAGACCATCAGTTGCTTGGCGATCTTGGTCGAACCGGTGAACACCAGGGTATCGACGTCCATGTGCAGGGCCAGGGCCTTGCCGACGGTGTGACCGAAGCCTGGCAGGACGTTGAGCACGCCGGCCGGGATACCGGCTTCAACCGCCAGCTGAGCGATGCGGATGGCGGTCAGCGGGGATTTTTCGGACGGCTTGAGGATGATCGAGTTACCGGTAGCCAGTGCCGGGCCGAGTTTCCAGCAGGCCATCAGCAACGGGAAGTTCCACGGCACGATCGCCGCGACCACGCCCACCGGCTCGCGGGTGACCAGGCCGAGCTGGTCGTGCGGGGTGGCGGCGACTTCGTCGTACACCTTGTCGATGGCTTCGCCGTTCCAGGCCAGCGCGGCGGCGGCACCCGGAATGTCGATGCTCAGCGAGTCGCTGATCGGCTTGCCCATGTCCAGGGTTTCCAGGAGGGCCAGTTCCTCGACGTTCTGCTTGAGCAGGCCGGCGAAGCGGATCAGGGTGGCCTTGCGCTTGGCCGGAGCCATGCGCGACCAGACGCCGGAGTCGAAGGTGGCGCGAGCATTTTCCACGGCGCGCTGGGCATCGGCTTCATCGCAGCTGGCGATGTGCGCCAGGAGGCGGCCGTCGACCGGGCTGGTGCATTCGAACGTCGCGTTCGAGAGGGCGGCGGTGTATTCACCATTGATGAAGGCACGGCCTTCGATCTTCAGTTGCTGGGCACGCTGTTCCCAATCCGCACGCGTCAGGGTGGTCATAGCAAACTCCTCCTGTTGTTGATGTGCAGTGTCACGCGAGAGGTCATCGACACTGTCAGAAATTTCCGCCGGAGCTGTCATCGCTCTACAGCATCCGACACCCTAAACTACTGGAACCCGGATTATCAATATATTTGACATTAAGCTATCAAAAGCCTAGTGATGTTCATTTTATTTAACAACCAGGTGAGCCGTTCCATGAATATCCAGCAGATCGTCGACTTCGCCCAGGCACTGACCGAGGCCGAACGCTACCGTCCCGCCGCCGAGAAGATCCTCAAGGGCGAACCCGACCAGGTGGTCTACAACCACTACGCCAGCCCCTGCGGCCAGTTCGCCGCCGGTGTCTGGGAAGGCGCGGTCGGCCAGTGGACGGTCAACTACACCGAGCATGAATACTGCGAAATCGTTCAGGGCGTCTCGGTGCTGCGCGACGAGCAGGGCCAGGCCAAAACCCTGCGCGCCGGCGACCGTTTCGTGATCCCGGCAGGCTTCAAGGGCACCTGGGAAGTGCTCGAGCCGTGCCGCAAGATCTACGTGATGTTCGAACAAAAATAGATAAGTAGCCCATGTGCGGACACCTGTATTGAGAGCATGACGTGGTCCATCCGGACAACCACTCAACAAGGAAGACCACATCATGACCAATGAAGAAGTACAGGTAGCCCTGGCCAAGCTGATCGGCTGCGAATACACCCAGGCCGTCAAGGCCCAGATCACCGAACTGACCGGGCGCGCCCGCGTCGTCGGCCCGAATGACGTGTCCACCCTGGAAATGGACGAGTCCCGCATTCATGTGGTCGCTGGCGGCAACGGCATGATCACCGGCTTCCACTTCGGTTGATCGACGCTGTATCAGGACGCCCGGTGCGAAAGCCCCGGGCGTTTTCGTTTGCCCGCGAAAAACCGCAGGCATAAAAAAACCCGTATCCGGGGATACGGGTTTTTCTGGGAGCCGGATCAATTACTTGATCTTGGCTTCCTTGTACATCACGTGCTTACGGACGACCGGATCGTATTTCTTGATCTCGATCTTGTCCGGAGTGGTGCGCTTGTTCTTGTCGGTGGTGTAGAAGTGGCCAGTACCGGCGCTCGACACCAAACGGATCAGTTCACGCATGACGTTCTCCCTTAGACCTTGATGCCGTTACGGCGAATGTCGACCAGAACGGCGTCGATGCCGCGCTTGTCGATGATACGCATGCCCTTGGCGGAAACGCGCAGACGCACGAAACGCTTCTCGGACTCGACCCAGAAGCGATGATGCTGCAGGTTCGGCAGGAAACGACGACGGGTTTTGTTGTTTGCGTGGGAAATGTTGTTCCCGGTTACTGGACCCTTACCAGTAACTTGACAGACTCTCGACATGCCTCAGCCCTCTAAAACCACATGCCCAACCCGGCATGGGTTGGCCGCTTAATCTCTCAGTCTTTGGCGCCAGGCGCCTTGATTCTTCGAGGTCTTACCGGCTACACCCAAGGGTGCTGCACACCGGGCCCCTAGAAAAGAGCGCTGCTTTATACCAGAAACGCCAGAGCACAACAACACAGAATGTGATTGGACGAACACGTTCCGTGACAGGCGCGGCGTGCTAAACGGGCTCCGCAGCGGATAACCGCTCGTCGCGAAATTCCTTGAAAAAGGTATTGGCGCTTTGCAATCCAGCGCACTAGGGTAGGACTTTCCAGACTGCACTGGCAGATGGGTCGTCGTTCAGCCAAGGAGTCCTCATGCGTCCCGCCGTTCTATCCCTGTTGTTCGCCACCCTGCTCGGCCCCACCCTGGCCCAGGCCGCCGCGCTCAGCGTGTGCACCGAAGCCAGCCCCGAAGGCTTCGACGTGGTCCAGTACAACTCGCTGACCACCACCAATGCCTCGGCCGACGTGCTGATGAACCGCCTGGTGGAATTCGACGCAGCGGCCGGCAAGGTCGTACCGAGCCTGGCGCAAAGCTGGACGGTGTCCGACGACGGCCTGGTCTACACCTTCACGTTGCGCTCGGAAGTGAAGTTCCACACCACCCCGTACTTCAAGCCGAGCCGCACGCTGAACGCCGATGACGTACTGTTCAGTTTCCAGCGCATGCTCTACCCGGCGCATTCCTGGCACAAGATCGCCCAGAGCGGCTTCCCCCACGCCCAGTCGCTGCAGTTGCCCGAGCTGATCAAGCAGATCGACGCCCCGGACGCGCTGTCCGTGCGCTTCACCCTGAGCCACCCGGACGCTACCTTCCTGGCCACCCTGAGCATGGGCTTCGCCTCGATCTACCCGGCCGAGTACGCTGACCAACTGCTCAAGGCCGGCACCCCGGAAAAACTCAACAGCCAGCCGGTCGGCACCGGCCCGTTCGTCTTCAACCGCTTCCAGAAGGACGCGGCGATCCGCTACCGGGCCAACCCGGACTACTTCAATGGCAAACCCGCGGTCGACCCGCTGATCTTCGCCATCACCCCGGACGCCAACGTGCGCTTGCAGAAACTGCGGCGCAACGAGTGCCAGATCGCCCTGTCACCGAAGCCGCTGGACATCGCCGCGGCCAGCGAGGACAGCAGTCTGAAGGTGGAAAAGACCGAAGCCTTCATGACCGCCTTCCTCGCCATCAACACCCAGCATGCGCCGCTGGACAAGCCGGAAGTGCGCCAGGCGATCAACCTGGCCTTCGACAAGGACAGCTACCTCAAGGCCGTGTTCGAAGGCACCGCGGTCGCCGCCAACGGCCCGTTCCCGCCCAATACCTGGAGCTACGACAAGTCGCTGCCGGGCTACCCGAACGACCAGAACAAGGCCCGCGAGCTGCTGAAGAAAGCCGGCCTGCCCGACGGTTTCAGCACTACGATCTGGACCCGCCCGTCCGGCAGTCTGCTCAATCCCAACCCGAGCCTCGGCGCGCAATTGCTGCAGGCGGACCTGGCCAAGGTCGGGATCAAGGCGGACATCCGCGTGATCGAATGGGGCGAGCTGATTCGCCGGGCCAAGGCCGGCGAGCATGACCTGCTGTTCATGGGCTGGGCCGGCGACAACGGCGACCCGGACAACTTCCTCAGCCCGCAGTTTTCCTGCGCCGCGGTCACCTCGGGGACCAACTTCGCGCGCTACTGCGACCCGCGCTTGGACCAGTTGATCAGCGCCGGCAAGACCACCGCCGACCAGAGCGTGCGCAGCCGCCTGTACCAGCAGGCCCAGGCGCAGATCCAGCAACAGGCGCTGTGGCTGCCGCTGGCCCACCCCACCGCCGCGGTGCTGCTGCGCGGCGATGTGGAGGGCTACCGGGTCAATCCGTTCGGCCGCCAGGACTTTTCCGCGGTCAAGGTGACGCGCTGAAGAAACAACCGTGCTCGCGCATCGACAGCGGCTCGCCGTCGCCGACGATGAAATGATCGAGGACCCGCACCTCGATATTCTCCAGGGCATCCACGAGCCGATGGGTCAGGCGAATGTCGGCCTGACTCGGCTCGGGGTTTCCGGAGGGATGGTTGTGGCAGAGGATCAACGCCGCGGCGTTGTGCGCCAAGGCCCGCTTGATGACCTGGCGCGGGTACACGGTGGCGCTGTCGATGGAGCCGCGAAAGAGAATCTCGAAGCCCAGCGGATGATGTTTCGTATTGAGGAACAGGCAGCCAAAGGCTTCGTTCTGCTCATGTCGCAACCTGGCTTTCAGATAGCGCCGAACCGTGCTCGGACATTCAAGGGCAGACTCATGGGCAATGCTTGCATACAGATGCCGTCGGCCGATTTCCATCACCGCCTGCAACTGGGTGTACTTCGCCGGGCCAAGCCCGGGTTCGGCGAGGAAGGTGGCCATGTCGGCCTCCAGCAACTGCCGTAGCCCACCAAAGCGACTCAACAGCCCTCGCGCCAGATCGACCGCGCTCTGCCCCGCCACCCCCGTGCGCAGAAAGATCGCCAGCAACTCGGCATCCGCAAGGCTGCCAACTCCACGCGCCAACAGCTTCTCCCGCGGGCGTTCCGCCACGGGCCAATCCCTGATACTCATCGTCAATCCCTCTGTCCGTACGTGACTGCTCCCGCTTTGAGCCCTGTGCTATCTTAGCCGCCACTTTTTGCGCAACGCCCGGCCTGGGGAGGCGTCGGCATTGCGTGCAACCTCCATCGGAAAAAGGCAGGCCTATGCAGCGGCTGTATCGGAAACGCATCGTTCTCGGCGTCGGCGGCGGTATTGCCGCCTACAAGAGCGCCGAGCTGGTTCGCCGACTTCTGGAGCACGGCGCCCAGGTGCGCGTGGTCATGACCCGTGGCGGAGCCGAATTCATCACTCCGCTGACCATGCAGGCGCTCTCCGGGCACCCGGTGCACATGGACCTATTGGATCCCGCTGCCGAAGCGGCGATGGGCCATATCGAACTGGCCAAGTGGGCCGACCTGGTGCTGATCGCGCCAGCCACCGCCGACCTGATCGCGCGCCTGGCCCAAGGCGTGGCCGACGATCTGCTGACCACCCTGGTGCTGGCCACCGACGCCACGGTCGCGGTGGCCCCGGCGATGAACCAGGCCATGTGGCGCGACCCCGCCACCCAGGCCAACCTGGAAACCCTGCAGGAGCGCTCGATCCAGGTCTTCGGCCCGGCCTCGGGCAGCCAGGCCTGCGGCGATGTCGGCCTCGGCCGCATGCTCGAAGCCAATGATCTGGCCTGGCTGGCCGCCGAATGCTTCAAGCGCGAGTCGCTGACCGGCAAGCACGTGCTGATCACCGCCGGTCCGACCCAGGAAAACATCGACCCGGTGCGTTACATCACCAACCACAGCTCCGGCAAGATGGGCTTCGCCCTCGCCGAAGCCGCGGTGGAAGCCGGCGCCCGGGTGACCCTGGTCACCGGCCCGGTGCACCTGCCGACCCCGGACCGGGTCACCCGCATCGACGTGGTCAGCGCCCGCGACATGCTCGCCGCCTGCGAAGCGGCGATGCCCTGCGACCTGTTCATTGCCTCGGCCGCGGTCGCGGACTACCGACCTGAAGTGGTCGCCCCGCAGAAGCTCAAGAAAGACCCTACAACCGGTGACGGCCTGCTGCTGCAGATGGTGCGCAACCCCGACATTCTCGCCACCATCGCCACCCGCCCCGACCGCCCGTTCAGCGTCGGCTTCGCCGCCGAGACCGAACACCTGCTCGATTACGCGGCACGCAAGCTCAAGGACAAGAACCTCGACCTGATCGTCGCCAATGACGTGGCCAACCCCAGCATTGGCTTCAACAGCGAGGAAAACGCCTGCAGCGTGATCGACCGCCAGCTCCATGAAACCCTGTTCGCGCAGACCAGCAAGGGCAAGATCGCCCGCCAACTGGTCGCCTTCATTGCCGAACGCCTCAACCAGGTTTGATTCAATGCACGCTCTCCAAGCCAAGATTCTCGATCCACGCATCGGCGGCGAATTCCCGCTGCCGCAGTACGCCACTCCCGGTTCGGCCGGTCTCGACCTGCGCGCCATGCTCAAGGAAGACACTGTCCTCGAGCCAGGCCAGACCCTGCTGATCCCCACCGGCCTGTCGATCTATATCGGCGATCCGGGCCTGGCGGCGATGATCCTGCCGCGCTCCGGCCTGGGCCACAAACACGGCATCGTCCTCGGCAACCTGGTCGGCCTGATCGACTCCGACTACCAGGGCGAGCTGATGGTGTCCTGCTGGAATCGCGGCCAGACCGCCTTCACCATCGCCGTCGGCGAGCGCATCGCGCAACTGGTGCTGGTCCCGGTGGTACAGGCGCATTTCGACATCGTCGAGACCTTCGACGAGACCCAACGCGGTGCCGGTGGCTTCGGTCACTCCGGCAGCCATTGATCCCCTGATCGCCCTCGACGTCCTGTCGCGGGCGAACTCTCTGGCGCAAAGGCCGTCCAAGCGTTCCATACGCCCGCAAGCCTTCGAGACTGGAGTCCCGTGATGAACGATATGGCCCACCTGATCCCCGCACTGCCTGACAGCATCTTCCGCGCCTACGATATCCGTGGCGTGGTCGGTGACACCCTGCACGCCGAAACGGCCTACTGGATCGGCCGCGCCATCGGTGCCCAGAGCCTGGCCCAGGGCGAACCGAACGTCTCGGTCGGCCGCGATGGCCGGCTGTCCGGCCCCCTGCTGGTGGAACAGCTGATCAAGGGCCTGGTCGACGCCGGTTGCCAGGTCAGCGACGTCGGCCTGGTGCCAACCCCGGCGCTGTACTTCGCGGCCAATGTGCTGGCCGGCAAGTCGGGCGTGATGCTCACCGGCAGCCACAACCCGCCGAACTACAACGGTTTCAAGATCGTCATCGCCGGCGACACCCTGGCCAACGAGCAGATCCAGGCCCTGCTGACGCGTCTCAAGACCAACGACCTGACCCGCGGCGAGGGCAAGGTCGAGAAGGTCGACATCCTGCCGCGCTATCAGCAGCAGATCGTCGCTGACATCAAGCTGGCCAAGCGCCTCAAGGTGGTGGTGGACTGCGGCAACGGCGCCGCCGGGGTCAATGCCCCGCAGCTGCTGGCCGCACTGAACTGCGAGGTCATCCCGCTGTTCTGCGAGGTCGATGGCAATTTCCCCAACCACCACCCGGACCCGGGCAAGCCGGAAAACCTCATCGACCTGATCACCAAGGTCAAGGAAACCGGAGCCGACCTGGGCCTGGCCTTCGACGGCGACGGTGACCGCGTCGGCGTGGTGACCAACGCCGGCAGCATCGTCTACCCCGACCGCCTGCTGATGCTGTTCGCCCAGGACGTGCTGGCGCGCAACCCGGGCGCCGAGATCATCTTCGACGTCAAGTGCACCCGCCGCTTGACCCCGCTGATCGCCGAATACGGCGGCACGTCGCGGATGTGGAAGACCGGCCACTCGCTGATCAAGAAGAAGATGAAGGAAACCGGTGCCCTGCTCGCCGGCGAGATGAGCGGGCACATCTTCATCAAGGAGCGCTGGTTCGGCTTCGACGACGGTATCTACAGCGCCGCGCGCCTCCTGGAAATCCTCAGCAAGACGCCGGTGGACGCGGAAACCCTGTTCGCCGGCTTCCCGAATGACATTTGCACCCCGGAAATCAACATTGATGTGACCGACGAGGGTAAATTCAGCATCATTGATGCACTGCAACGCGACGCCGACTGGGGCCAAGCCGACCTGACCACCATCGACGGTGTGCGGGTCGACTACCCCCACGGCTGGGGCCTGGTCCGCGCCTCCAACACCACACCGGTGCTGGTCCTGCGCTTCGAGGCCGACAATGACGCCGAACTGCAGCGAATCAAGGCTATATTCCATGCGCAACTCAAGCGCGTAGCCCCCGACCTGCAACTACCGTTCTGACCGAACCACTTGTTCCAACTGGAGCCCTGCATGACCCTCGATCGCGATGCCGCTACCCATGTCGCCAAGGTACTGTCCGAAGCGCTGCCTTATATCCGACGCTTTGTCGGCAAGACCCTGGTGATCAAGTACGGCGGCAACGCGATGGAGAGCGAGGAGCTGAAGACCGGCTTCGCCCGCGACGTGGTGCTGATGAAAGCCGTCGGCATCAACCCGGTGGTGGTGCATGGCGGCGGCCCGCAGATCGGTGACCTGCTCAAGCGCCTGTCGATCGAAAGCCGTTTCGTCGATGGCATGCGCGTCACCGACGCGGCGACCATGGACGTGGTGGAAATGGTCCTCGGCGGCCAGGTCAACAAGGACATCGTCAACCTGATCAACCGCCATGGCGGCAGCGCCATCGGCCTGACCGGTAAAGATGCCGAGCTGATCCGCGCGAAAAAGCTCACCGTCACCCGCCAGACCCCGGAGATGACCACCCCGGAAATCATCGACATCGGCCACGTCGGCGAAGTCGTGGGCGTCAACACCGACCTGTTGAACATGCTGGTCAAGGGCGACTTCATCCCGGTCATCGCGCCGATCGGCGTGGGCCCCAATGGTGAGTCGTACAACATCAACGCCGACCTGGTCGCCGGCAAGGTCGCCGAAGCGCTGAAGGCCGAGAAGCTGATGCTGCTGACCAACATCGCCGGCCTGATGGACAAGCAGGGCACCGTGCTGACCGGCCTGAGCACCGAGCAGGTCGACGGCCTGATCGCCGACGGCACCATCTACGGCGGCATGCTGCCGAAGATCCGCTGCGCGCTGGAAGCGGTCCAGGGTGGCGTGCACAGCTCGCACATCATCGACGGTCGCGTACCGAATGCCGTACTGCTGGAGATCTTCACCGACAGCGGCGTCGGCACCCTGATCACCAACCGCAAGCCGCGTCAGTAACCTTTCCGGCGGGCAAAGAAAAAGGCGACCGATTGGTCGCCTTTTTCATGTTCGGCTCAGATGCCGTATTGCGCGCGGTAGGCTTCCACCGCGGGCAGGTGCTGCTTGAGCTGCGGGTCATCGGCAAGGAACTCGAGGACCTGGGTCAGCGAAACGATGCTGACCACCGGAATGCCGAAGTCGCGCTCCACTTCCTGGATCGCCGACAGTTCGCCATTGCCACGCTCTTCGCGGTTCAGCGCGATCAGCACGCCAGCGGCGCGGGCGTCCTGGGCCTTGATGATCTGCATGACTTCGCGGATCGCGGTGCCGGCGGTGATCACGTCGTCGATGATCAACACGTCGCCGGCCAGCGGCGCGCCCACCAGGCTGCCGCCTTCGCCGTGGTCCTTGGCTTCCTTGCGGTTGAAGCACCACGGCACGTCGAGCTGGTGTTGCTCGGCCAGTTGCACCGCGGTCGCCGCGGCCAGGGGAATGCCCTTGTAGGCCGGGCCGAAGAGGACGTCGAACGGAATCTTGCTGTCGACGATCGCCGCCGCGTAGCAACGACCGAGCTGGGCCAGGGCCGAACCGCTGTTGAACAGGCCGGCATTGAAGAAGTAGGGGCTGGTACGACCCGATTTGAGGGTGAACTCACCGAAGCGCAGAACCCCGCGATCGATGGCAAAACGAATGAAGTCGCGCTGATACGGCTGCATGAGGAGTCCCGGATACCACGGATTTAGCTAATTGAGTACAGCTCGGGTATCATACACGCACGAGATTTTTGGGGCCATTTATGCGGATCATCAGTGTGAACGTGAATGGCATTCAGGCTGCGGTCGAGCGAGGGTTGCTCAGCTGGCTGCAAGCCCAGAATGCCGACGTCATCTGCCTTCAGGATACCCGCGCCTCGGCCTTTGAACTCGATGACCCGGCTTTTCAGCTAGATGGCTACTTCCTTTATGCCTGCGACGCAGAAGTACCCGCCCAAGGCGGCGTGGCACTTTATTCGCGGTTGCAGCCCAAGGCAGTCATCAGCGGCCTGGGCTTCGAGACAGCCGACCGCTACGGACGTTACCTGCAGGCCGACTTCGACAAAGTCAGTATTGCAACCTTGCTCCTGCCTTCCGGACAGAACGGCGACGAAGACCTGAACCAGAAGTTCAAGTTGATGGACGACTTCGCCAAGTACCTGGACAAGCAGCGACGCAAGCGCCGTGAATACATCTACTGCGGCTCGCTCTACGTGGCGCAGCAGAAGCTCGACATCAAGAACTGGCGCGACAGCCAGCAGTCGCCGGGCTTCCTCGCCCCGGAACGCGCCTGGATGGACGAGATCATCGGCAACATGGGCTACGTCGACGCCCTGCGCGAAGTCAGCCGCGAAGGCGACCAGTACAGCTGGTGGCCGGACAACGAACAGGCCGAGATGCTCAACCTGGGCTATCGCTTCGACTATCAACTGCTGACCCCGGGCCTGCGTCGCTTCGTGCGCAGCGCACGCCTGCCGCGCCAGCCGCGTTTCTCGCAGCACGCGCCGCTGATCGTGGACTACGACTGGACGCTGACGATCTGATCGCCACGCAGACATGAAAAAGCCGACCCAAGGGTCGGCTTTTTGTTGTCCGCCATTTGCGGATCAGTCGGCCAGCGAGGCCTTCTGCAGTTCGAACAGATCGGCCATGCCTTTCTGCGCGATGGCCAGCATGGCGTTCAGCTCTTCCGGCTGGAACGGCGCGCCTTCGGCGGTGCCCTGGACTTCGATGAAGCCGCCGGCGCTGGTCATGACCACGTTCAGGTCGGTCTCGGCGGCGGAGTCTTCCAGGTAATCCAGGTCGAGCACCGCAGCGCCCTGGTACATGCCCACGGAGACCGCGGCGATCATGTGCTTGAGCGGATCGCCGCCCTTCAGGCCGCCGCGTTTCTTGACCACGCGCAGGGCATCGACCAGGGCGACCATGGCGCCAGTGATCGACGCGGTGCGGGTACCGCCGTCGGCCTGGATCACGTCGCAGTCGACGTACAGGGTGATGTCGCCCAGCTTGCTCATGTCCAGCGCGGCGCGCAGCGAGCGGCCGATCAGGCGCTGGATCTCCAGGGTGCGGCCACCCTGCTTGCCACGGCTGGCTTCGCGCTGGTTACGCTCGCCGGTGGAACGCGGCAGCATGCCGTATTCGGCGGTCAGCCAGCCCTGGCCCTGGCCTTTGAGGAAGCGCGGGACACCGTTCTCGACGCTGACCGTGCAGACGACCTTGGTGTCGCCGAACTCGACCAGTACCGACCCTTCGGCGTGCTTGGTGTAGTTGCGGGTGATGCGGATCGAGCGAAGCTGATCGGCGGCGCGACCACTTGGACGTTTCATCTGGGAGTACCTGTACTGGGGGTTCGAATCTGCCGAGCATTATAGAGCGCAAGGTGTGGGCTGGCCCAGCCTCCTGTGGGAATCACCGAGACGTCGGACCGCCGCGATCGGGCGCGAAGCGGCCGTAAACCCTGTATCCCGGGTAGTTCAGGCAAATCGGGGACTCTGGGTTTACGGCGGCTGCGCCGCCGATCGCGGATAAATCCGCTCCTACACGAACCGCATCGGCCATTCATCGGTCGGGAATCAGCCACTCCTCCAACGACGGTTTGTAACATCAGTGGATGGGACCGGGCAGCGCACTGCGCTACAATCCTGCGCCTTTGCAGCCTGTCGGCTTTCCCCCTTCACCTATCTGCGAGGTACTTCCCATGGTGCACAGCATGACCGCCTTCGCTCGTGTCGAACGAGCCGGGACCCAGGGCACACTCATATGGGAATTGCGCTCGGTCAACCATCGCTACCTCGAACCGCACCTGCGCCTGCCGGAAGCCTTCCGCGACCTCGAAGGCGCCGTACGCGAGGCCCTGCGCCAGGGGCTGTCGCGCGGCAAGGTCGAGTGCACGCTGCGCTTCACCGAGGAAAACGCCAGCAAGTCGCTGCAGGTCGACCAGGAGCGCGCCCGCCAACTGGTGGAAGCCGCCGAGACCGTGGCCGGCCTGATCAAGAACCCGGCACCGCTGAACCCGCTGGCCGTGCTCTCCTGGCCTGGCGTGCTGGTCGCTGATGCCACCGACCCGCAAGCCCTGAACCAGGAAGCCCTGAGCCTGTTCGAAAATGCGCTTGCCGAACTGAAGAACGGCCGCAACCGCGAAGGCGCCGAGCTGGCCCGGCTGATCAACGAGCGCCTGGACAGCATGAGCCAGGAAGTCACCACCCTGCGCGCCCTGGTCCCGCAGATGCTCGCCGCGCAGCGGCAGAAGATCCTCGACCGCTTCACCGACATGCAGGCCGAACTCGATCCGCAGCGCCTGGAGCAGGAAATGGTCCTGCTGGCGCAGAAGAGCGATGTCGCCGAAGAGCTCGACCGCCTCAGCACCCACGTCACCGAAGTGCGCCGCGTGCTCAAGTCCGGCGGTGCGGCGGGCCGGCGCCTGGACTTCCTGATGCAGGAGCTCAATCGCGAAGCCAACACCCTGGGCTCCAAAGCCTTCGACCCACGCAGCACGCAATCGGCGGTGAACCTCAAGGTCCTGATCGAGCAGATGCGTGAACAAGTACAGAACATCGAGTAAGGCCACCCCATCATGAAACACTGCAGCGGCACCCTGTTCATCATTTCCGCGCCGTCCGGCGCCGGCAAGACCAGCCTGGTCAAGGCCCTGACCGACGACCTGAACCACATCCGCGTGTCGGTCTCGCACACCACCCGCGCCATGCGTCCGGGCGAACACGACGGGGTCAACTACCACTTCGTCGATCGCGCCGAATTCGAGCGCATGAACGCCCAGGGCGACTTCCTCGAACAGGCCGAAGTGTTCGGCAACTGCTACGGCACCTCGCGCCGGGCGCTGCAACAGACCCTCGACCAGGGCCATGACCTGATCCTGGAGATCGACTGGCAGGGCGCGCAGCAGGTGCGCACGTTGATGCCGGGCACCCGCTCGATCTTCATCCTGCCACCGAGCCAGCAGGCCCTGCGCCAGCGCCTGACCAACCGCGGCCAGGACAGCGACGAGATCATCGAAGGACGGATGCGCGAAGCGGTCAGCGAGATGGAGCACTACGACGAGTACGAGTACGTCATCATCAACGACGACTTCGCGACCGCGCTGGAAGACCTGAAGGCCGTGTTCCGCGCCAACCGTCTGCAGCGTGACGGTCAGCAGCAGCGCCACGGCGAGCTGCTCAAGCAACTGCTGGCTTGAGCCCTCGCCTTCCGGGCCGCCTCAGCGGCGGCTCGGGATGGTGGCATGACGACGCAAGGTCATGCCGAGGAAGAACGCTGGCGCGCGCAGACGCGACAGCAGCATCAGGACGATGCCCAACAGCAGAATGATCATCGCGATCACGAACACCAGCCCCAACCCACCCACATGCGAGCCGCTGCCGAACTCCGGCGAAGCGCTGTCGATGGCCGTCTGCACGAAGATCACCGAGAGAATCCCGCCGCCCAGCAATGGGCACAGGCCGCGCATGAAGAAGTGACGCAGGCTGTCGAACAGGCTGTGGCGGAAGTACCAGACGCAGGCAAAAGCGGTCAGCGAGTAGTAGAAGCAGATCATCATGCCCAGGGCGGTGATGGTGTCGGCCAGTACGTTTTCGCTGAGGGTGCGCATGGTCACGTAGAACACGCCCGCGGCGACGCCGGCGCAGATGGTGGCGTAACGCGGGGTCTGCGAACGCGGGCAGATGCTGGCAAAGCGCTCCGGCACCGCTCCGTAGTACCCCATCGCCAGCAAGGTGCGCGCCGGCGACACGAAGGTCGATTGCAGCGACGCGGCGGTACTGGCCAGCACGGCGATGGACATCAGGATCGCCAGCGGCCCCATCACCGGACCGGCCAGGTGGGCGAAGACGTTTTCCTGGATCCGCGGGTTGCCCAGACCCAGGCCCTCGTCGCTGATTCCGGCGAATTGCAGGGTGGCAATGGCGGTCACCAGGTACAGGCCGAGGATCAGCAGCACGGTCAGGGTCGCGGCGCGGCCAGGGACTTCATCGCTGCCCACCGACTCCTCGCTCATGGTCAGGCACACGTCCCAACCCCAGAAGATGAAGATCGACAGCGACAGGCCGGCGGTGAAGGCCGAGAACGACTCGACGCCGAACGGGTTGAACCAGCTGATGTCGAAGTTCATCGGCGGCGTCTCCGACGAACCGCCGAACGCCGCGATGGCGAAGCCCACCAGCACCAGCAACTGCAAGGCCACCAGGCCGTACTGCACGGTCATGGTGGTACCGATGCCGCGACAGCAGATCCACACCGCCATGGCGATGAACACGCAGCAGGTGACCACGTTGATCAGCAGGTTGTCGCTGAGCGCAGCCACCTCGTGGCTGCCAATGAGTTGCCCGAGAAACAGGTAGAAGAAGTCCACCGCCACGCCGGCCAGATTGGACAGCACGATAGTGGTCGCGGTGACCAGGCCCCAGCCGCCGATCCAGCCGATCATCGGCCCGAAGGCCCGCGCCGACCAGGTGAAGGAGGTGCCGCTGTCCGGCTCCGCCGCGTTCAGCTCGCGATAGCCCAAAGCTACCAGGAGCATCGGCAGGAAGCCGACGATGAACACCGCTGGCAGATGTTGGCCAACTTCCCGGACCGTCGGACCCAGCGCCCCGGTAAGGGTATACACCGGGGCGATGGTGGAAATGCCGAGCACGATACTGGCGAGCAGTCCGAGGCGGCCCTTGGCCAACCCCTTGGATGCCTTGCGAGCCAGCCCCGCCGTACTCGAGGGCAGGCTTGCTTCGAATTCGCTCATGAGTAGATGTCGCCGCTATTGGTATTGTTTTTCAGGGCATCCCCGAAGGATGCCCGCACTCGATGAAACCGCCGGATCACTTCCCGGCATAGTCCTGACAAGCTGCACGGAACGCCTGGAACAGACGCAACGAAACCGGGTTATCGGCGTAACGCCACTCCGGATGCCACTGCACCCCGAGCACGAAGCCGGGTGCGTCCTCCATGGAAACTGCTTCGATCAGCCCGTCCGGCGCCAGGGCCTCGACCCGCAGCCCCTCGGCCAGGCGATCGATACCCTGACCGTGCAGCGAGTTGACCATGAAGCTGCGCGGCAGACCCAGTCGCTGGAATTGCCCATCGGGCTCGACCGTGACCAGGTGGCGCGGGCTGTATTGTTCTTCCAGCGGGGCGTTCTGCGGCTCGCGGTGGTCCAGGTAGCCGGGCAGCTCGTGAACGCGCTGGTGCAGGGTTCCGCCCAGGGCCACGTTGAGCTCCTGGAAACCCCGACAGATGCACAGCACCGGCACGCCAGCGGCGATGGCCGCGCGCAGCAGCGGCAGCGTCAGACGGTCACGCTGGACATCGTGACGGGTGCCTTCCGCGCTGGGGGCGCCATTGTAATGATGCGGTTCGACATTTGAAGGCGAACCGGTAAAAAGAATGCCATCGAGGCGCTCCAGCAAGCGCTGCGGGTCCAGCGCCTCGTCGCGCGCCGGCAGGATCAGCGGCACGCCGGCGAACGCGGCAGCCTCGACGTATTTGTCGCCCACGGTATGGGAAGGGGTGTTGCCGAGCATCTGGCGGCACGCGGTGACGCCGATCAAAGGGGTTTTGCCCGGGGCTTGTTTCATCGATCCAGCCTCGCATGGAACAACAACGGAGTTGGCACTGCCCCACTCTGTAGGAGCTGGCTTGCCTGCGAAGGACCGCAAAGCGGTCCCGGTTCCCAATCTGCAGCCGGGAGAAAGCCACTGGCCTGGCTGTAGATCAGGAACCGGGACCGCTGCGCGGTCCTTCGCAGGCAAGCCAGCTCCTACAGGGGGTACGTCGCTTAGTTGAGCTTGATCCAGGTCGCCTTGAGCTCGGTGTACTTGTCGAAGGCATGCAGCGACTTGTCGCGGCCGTTGCCCGACTGCTTGAAGCCACCGAACGGCGCGGTCATGTCGCCGCCGTCGTACTGGTTGATCCACACACTGCCGGCACGCAGGGCACGCGCACTGCGGTGGGCCTTGGAGAGGTCCGCAGTCCATACCGCCGCGGCCAGGCCGAACGGCGAATCGTTGGCGATGGCGATGGCTTCCTCGGCACTGTCGAAGGTGATCACCGAGAGCACCGGGCCGAAGATTTCCTCGCGGGCGATGCGCATGGCATTGGTCACGCCGTCGAAGATCGCCGGCTCGACGTAGACGCCGCAGGTCTCTTCCAGCACCCGGCGTCCGCCGCTGACCAGCGCCGCGCCATCGGCCTTGCCGGCCTCGATGTAGCCGAGCACGGTGTCCAGCTGGGTGGTGTCGACCAGGGCGCCGACGCGGGTCTCGGGATCCAGGGCATGCCCGGGTTTCCAGGCCTTGAGGGCCTCCACCACCAGCGGCAGGAACCGGTCCTTGATCGAGCGCTCCACCAGCAACCGCGAGCCGGCGATGCACACCTCGCCCTGGTTGAAAGCGATGGCGGCCGCCGCGGCTTCGGCGGCGGCGTGCAGGTCAGGGGCATCGGCGAAGACGATGTTCGGGCTCTTGCCACCGGCCTCCAGCCACACGCGCTTCATGTTCGACTCGCCGGCATAGACCATCAGTTGCTTGGCGATGCGGGTCGAGCCGGTGAACACCAGGGTATCGACGTCCATGTGCAGGGCCAGGGCCTTGCCCACGGTGTGGCCGTAGCCCGGCAACACGTTGAACACGCCCGCCGGGATACCGGCTTCGAGCGCCAGTTGGGCGACGCGGATGGCCGTCAGCGGGGACTTTTCCGACGGTTTGAGAATCACCGAGTTGCCGGTGGCCAGCGCCGGACCGAGCTTCCAGCAGGCCATCATCAGCGGGAAGTTCCACGGCACGATGGCCGCGACCACGCCGATCGGCTCGCGGGTCACCAGGCCGAGCTGGTCGTGCGGGGTCGGCGCCACTTCGTCATAGACCTTGTCGATCGCCTCGGCGGACCAGCGGATCGAGTTCGCCGCCGCCGGGATATCGATGCTCAAGGCGTCGGCGATCGGCTTGCCCATGTCGAGGGTTTCCAGCAGCGCCAGCTCGTTGGCGTTGGCCAGCAGCAGATCGGCGAAGGCGATCAGCACGCGCTTGCGCTGCGCCGGAGCCTGGTTGGCCCAGACGCCGCTGTCGAAACTGCGTCGTGCCGCGGCCACGGCCAGCTCGGCATCCGCGCTATCGCAACTGGCGATGGCGGCCAGAGCGCGACCATCCACCGGGCTGGTGCAGTCGAAGGTGGTGCCGCAAACGCTGTCGCGGTACTCACCGTCGATGAAGGCGCGGCCTTCGATATGCAGACCCTGGTAGAGGGTTTCCCATTGTTCGCGAGACGGAATTGTCATTGTTCTTCTCCGGGCATCAGACCGTATGCAGGTACCAGTTGTATTCGAGGTCGGAAATCGACACCTCGAACTCCGCCAGTTCGCTTTCCTTGCAGGCGACGAAAATATCGATGTAGTCGGGGCTGATGTACTGGTTCAGCACTTCGCTGTCGTCCAGCTCGCGCAGCGCGTCGCGCAGGTTGTTCGGCAGGCTCTGTTCCAGTTGCTCGTAGGAATTGCCCTCGATTGGCGCGCCCGGCTCGATCTTGTTGGTCAGACCGTGGTGAATGCCGGCGAGGATCGCCGCCATCATCAGGTAGGGGTTGGCGTCAGCGCCGGCCACACGGTGCTCGATGCGTACCGAATCGCTGCCGCCGGTCGGCACGCGGACCGCCACGGTCCGGTTGTCCAGGCCCCAGCTCGGCGCGTTGGGCACGTAGAACTGCGCGCCGAAGCGGCGGTAGGAGTTGATGTTCGGGCAGAGGAAAGCCATCGACGCCGGCATGGTTTCCAGCACGCCACCGATGGCGTGGCGCAGGACATCGCTCTGCTCGGGGTCGTCGCTGCTGAAGATGTTCTTGCCAGTGGCCTTGTCCAGCAGCGAGATGTGTACGTGCAGGCCGTTACCCGCCTGGCCCGGATAGGGCTTGGCCATGAAGGTCGAGTCCATTTCATGGTCGTAGGCGATGTTCTTGATCACCCGCTTGAGCAGCAGGGCGTAGTCGCAGGCCTTCAGCGGGTCGGCGACATGGTGCATGTTCACTTCGAACTGCGCCGGGGCGCTTTCCTTGACGATGGCATCGGCCGGGATGCCCTGTTCCTTGGCCGCTTCGAGCATGTCCTGGAGGCAATCGACGTACTCGTCGAGGTCGTCGATCAGGTAGACCTGGGTCGACTGCGGGCGCTTGCCGGAAATCGGCGAGCGCGGCGGCTGCGGGCGACCGTTGAGGTTGTCCTGATCGATCAGGTAGAACTCCAGTTCGAACGCGGCGCAGATGGTCAGGCCCAGGTCGTCGAACTTGCTCACCACCTGGCGCAGCACTTCCCGCGGGTCGGCGAAGAACGGCGTGCCGTCGAGCTCGTGCATGGTCATCAGCAATTGCGCGGTGGGGCGTTTCTGCCACGGCTCGAAGCTCAGGGTGCCGGGAATCGGATAGCAGATGCGGTCGGCGTCGCCGATATCCAGGCCCAGACCGGTGCTTTCCACGGTCGAACCATTGATATCCAGGGCGAACAGCGACGCGGGCAGGTTGATGCCCTTTTCATAGACCTTGACCAGGCTCGCCCGTTCGATGCGCTTGCCGCGCACCACTCCGTTCATGTCGGCGATCAGCAGATCGACGAACTGCACCTCTGGGTGGGCCTTGAGAAATTCGCCCATTTCGTCAACGGGGATGGCGCACGGGGAGACCGACGTCATGGCTTAGGCATCCTTTGGAATTTTTATTGGGGCAGCAATGTAGGGAGGTAACGCGGGTAATCGGGGCGGCGATGGCTGGTCTTGTTCTCGGTAGTCCATCGGGGGAACGACTGGCGCGGGGCTGTTCGCACGCACGTGCCAGGTTCTGGCGCATCAAGCCTTGCTAGACGGCCACCGCTGCACTATAGAATGGCCTCCACGCAACAGACATTGGCGTTTTGGCAAGCTAAGAGTGCACCGATGCAATATCAGATCAGCCATGCCGACCTCTCCCTGGTTCTCGCCCTGGTTCGCGGTCGCTCCCTGGCGAAAGCGGCGGAACTGCTCAAGGTCGACGTATCCACGGTTTTCCGTTCGATCCGGCGGATGGAAGCGGCGCTCGGCACGGCCTTGTTCGTGAAGAGCCGCAAAGGCTACATCCCCACCGGCACGGCCCAGGCCCTGGCCGAGCAGGCCGAACGCGCCGAACAGGCACTGGATGCGGCGCGCGTGGCCCTGGCCCATGGCGAGCAGGTGGTCAGCGGCACGGTACGCCTGACCTGTACCGACGCCGTGCTGCACAGCCTGCTGCTGCCGGCGCTGGCCGAGTTCATGCCGACCTACCCGGCGCTGACCCTGGAACTGGCGACCTCCAACACCTTCGCCAACCTCAGCCGCCGCGACGCCGACCTGGCCCTGCGCCTGACCAACGCACCGCCGGAGCATCTTGTGGGACGCTGCCTGGGTTCGGCGTCCTATGTCGTCTGCGGGCGCGAGGAATTTCGCGCGCGGCTGAACGAATCGCCGTCCAGCGTGCCATGGATCGCCCCGGACGATTCCATGCAGGACCACCCCACCGTAGTCTGGCGCAGCGAGAAATTTCCCGGGGTTCTGCCGCGCTACCGTTGCAGCGGCATCGCCTCCATCGCCCAGTTGGTCAGTGCCGGCCTCGGCGTGGCGGCGCTGCCGGACTACATGGCGCACACCCTGCCAGGGGTCGAGCAACTGAGCGATGCCCTGCCTGGCTGCGATACCCAGTTGTGGTTGCTGACCCGCCCGGACTGCCGGGCCCTGCGTTCGGTGCAGACGCTGTTCGACGAGCTGACACCGCGCCTGCGCAACGCCCTTATCTGACCAATAGACGAAGACTATTGAAATAGACGCTTACAACTAGGTATCGTCAGCATATTCAGGGCTCGAGGCCGAAATCAGCGCTTCCCTAAAGGCTGGTGATTTTTTAAACTATCGAGTCCGCTCGCCCATTCGGGCAGTACACCGCATTTGCTACTTGAGGAACACCATGGCCCGCGTAACCGTTGAAGACTGCCTGGAACACGTTGATAACCGCTTTGAGCTGGTCATGCTGTCCACCAAGCGTGCCCGTCAACTGGCTACCGGCGGCAAAGAGCCGAAAGTGGCCTGGGAAAACGACAAACCTACCGTCGTGGCACTGCGCGAAATCGCCGAAGGCTATATCACCCCCGAGTTCATCGCCGCCGAAGAGATCGTCACTGAAGACCCTGTCTTCACAGCGTTCGAGGACGAGGCCAACGAGGCCGTCTAAGTCCATGCCTGGTCGACGTTGTACGGCGCGGGTCACTTATCCTCGGCAGGAGGTCGAATCTTGCCGAGCATAGATGCCCTCGCCGATCGTCTGTCGTCCTATCTGGGCCCCGACCAGGTCAACCTGGTACGCCGTGCCTATTTCTACGCCGAACAAGCCCACGACGGCCAGCGCCGCCGCAGCGGCGAGGCGTACGTCACGCATCCGCTGGCCGTCGCCAGCATCCTCGCCGACATGCACATGGACCATCAGAGCCTGATGGCGGCCATGCTGCACGACGTGATCGAAGACACCGGAATCGCCAAGGAAGCCCTCAGTTCGCAGTTTGGCGAGACCGTCGCCGAACTGGTCGACGGCGTCAGCAAGCTGACCCAGATGAACTTCGAGACCAAGGCCGAGGCCCAGGCGGAAAACTTCCAGAAGATGGCCATGGCCATGGCCCGCGATATCCGCGTGATCCTGGTCAAGCTGGCTGACCGCCTGCACAACATGCGTACCCTCGAGGTGCTGTCAGGCGAAAAGCGCCGCCGCATCGCCAAGGAAACCCTGGAAATCTACGCGCCCATCGCCAACCGCCTGGGCATGCACAGCGTGCGCGTCGAGTTCGAGGACCTGGGCTTCAAGGCGATGTACCCGATGCGTTCCGCGCGCATCTACCAGGCGGTCAAGCGCGCCCGCGGCAACCGCAAGGAAATCGTCAACAAGATCGAGGAATCGCTGAGCCACTGCCTGGCCGTGGACGGCATCGAAGGCGAGGTCAGCGGACGGCAGAAGCACATCTACGGCATCTACAAGAAGATGCGCGGCAAGCGCCGCGCCTTCAACGAGATCATGGATGTCTATGCATTCCGCATCATCGTCGACAAGGTCGATACCTGCTACCGCGTGCTCGGCGCCGTGCACAACCTGTACAAGCCACTGCCGGGGCGCTTCAAGGACTACATCGCGATTCCCAAGGCCAACGGCTACCAGTCGTTGCACACCACACTGTTCGGCATGCACGGCGTGCCCATCGAGATCCAGATCCGCACCCGCGAGATGGAGGAGATGGCCAACAACGGCATCGCCGCGCACTGGCTGTACAAATCCAGTGACGACGAGAAGCCCAAGGGCACCCACGCCCGCGCACGGCAGTGGGTCAAGGGCGTGCTGGAGCTGCAGCAACGTGCGGGCAACTCCCTCGAATTCATCGAAAGCGTGAAGATCGACCTGTTCCCGGACGAGGTCTACGTGTTCACGCCCAAAGGCCGTATCATGGAGCTGCCAAAGGGCTCCACCGCGGTCGACTTCGCCTACGCGGTACACACCGACGTCGGCAACAGCTGCATCGCCTGCCGCATCAACCGCCGCCTGGCGCCGCTCTCCGAGCCGCTGCAAAGCGGCTCCACCGTCGAGATCGTCAGCGCGCCGGGCGCCCGGCCGAACCCGGCCTGGCTCAACTTCGTGGTCACCGGCAAGGCCCGCACCCATATCCGCCACGCCCTCAAGCTGCAGCGTCGCTCCGAGTCGATCAACCTCGGTGAGCGCCTGCTCAACAAGGTGCTCAACGGCTTCGACAGCGCCCTCGACAAGATCCCGCCGGAGCGCATCCAGGCCATGCTCGGCGAGTACCGCCTGGAGCTGATCGAGGATCTGCTGGAAGACATCGGCCTGGGCAACCGCATGGCCTACGTGGTCGCCCGCCGCCTGCTGTCCACCGAGGGCGAGCAGTTGCCGAACCCGGAAGGCCCGCTGGCGATCCGCGGCACCGAGGGCCTGGTGCTGAGCTACGCCAAGTGCTGCACGCCGATCCCGGGCGACCCCATCGTCGGCCACCTTTCGGCCGGCAAGGGCATGGTGGTGCACCTGGAGAGCTGCCGGAACATCAGCGAAATTCGCCACAACCCGGAAAAGTGCATCCAGCTGTCCTGGGCCAAGGACGTCACCGGCGAATTCAACGTCGAGCTGCGCGTCGAGCTGGAACACCAGCGCGGCCTGATTGCCCTGCTCGCCAGCAGCGTCAACGCCGCCGACGGCAACATCGAGAAAATCAGCATGGATGAGCGCGATGGCCGCATCAGCGTCGTCCAGTTGGTGGTCAGCGTGCACGACCGCGTGCACCTGGCCCGCGTGATCAAGAAACTGCGTGCGCTGACGGGCGTCATCCGCATCACCCGCATGCGCGCGTAGCCCTTCCCTTGCAAGGAGTCACCATGACCAAGACCGTCATCAACAGCGACAAGGCACCTGCCGCCATCGGCACCTATTCCCAGGCGATCAAGGCTGGCAACACTGTCTACATGTCGGGCCAGATCCCTCTCGACCCGAAAACCATGGAACTGGTCGAAGGCTTCGAAGCCCAGACCGTCCAGGTGTTCGAGAACCTCAAGGCCGTGGCCGAAGCCGCTGGCGGTTCGTTCAAGGACATCGTCAAGCTGAACATCTTCCTGACCGACCTGAGCCACTTCGCCAAGGTCAACGAAGTCATGGGCCGCTACTTCGAGCAGCCTTACCCGGCGCGCGCGGCGATCGGCGTTGCCGCCCTGCCACGCGGCTCGCAGGTCGAGATGGACGCGATCCTGGTTCTCGAGTGATACCCCCGCGGCGAACCGTCCGGTTCGCCGCGCCTTTTTCCTGAAGGACCCCGTCATGCGCCACGCGCTTGCCCTTTCGCTGGTTGCCGCACTGCTGGGCGGCTGCGCCAGCCACGAACCCGAAGACTACAACGGCATCTGGATCAACCAGGCCGCGATCGACGCCGCCGCCAAAGGCACCGGCCTGCGCTACGCACTGGAGCGCAACGGTCCGAACTTCGAGTGGAAGGTCAATGTCGCCGCCGGCCAGGCCAGCTACAGCAATGGCTTCGAGCTGATCGAAGGGCGCCTGAAAGCGGTCGACGACAACCACTGGCAAGTGGAGCTGGACGGCGACCAGGTGGAAAACCTTGAGCTGGACGGCAAGGAACTGGTCCAGGCAACCAGCGACTGGGCGCCGGAACAGCATTTCCAGCGCAGCACCGAGGTGATCGATCCCGATGTTCCACCGGGTGGCACCTTCGAAAAGGCCCTCTACGGCGCCTATATGAAAGGCGACTGGCGCGTCCTCGAAGGTCCGGGCCAGGGCGGCACCGTGCGCTTCCGCGACAACGGCAGCCTCGACGGCCTGCCCAACCTCGACCGCTATGCCCTGTGCCTGGCCGGCGACTGCGCGACCATGACCGGCAAGTACGACAGCCTCTGGCTGGAGCGCAACCAGCAGGGCAACCCGTGGATCTTCAAGCGCGACGGCAAGCAGCTGGAAATCTTCCAGGCCATCAATGACGCCCAGCCCGACGAAATGCCAGAGCTGCGCCCAGGCCCTCGGCGCTGGCTGCTGGAGCGCAAATAGGTTTCAGTATCGGGGCTGCTTTGTGCAGCCCCAATTGTTTCAACCGCGACCTTCGAGAATCGCCGCATAGCCCTCGCGATAGCTGGGATAGGCCGGAACCCAGCCCAGCGCTCGGGCCCGGGCGTTGCTGCAGCGCTTGCTGCCGGTACGCCGCACCTGCTGTTGCTCCGACCACTCGGTAACGCCCATGTATTCCCGCAGCCAGGCGACCACTTCGGCCAGCGGCGCCGGTGCGTCGTCCACGCCGATATAGCAGTCGTCCAGGGCCGTTCCGGCCTGATCGGCACGCAGCAGGAAGGCCAGCAGGCCGGCCGCGTCCTCGGCATGGATGCGGTTGCCGTACAGCGGCGGCTCCTCGACGACCCGATACCCTTGACGCACCTGGCTCAGCAGCCACTCACGGCCCGGTCCGTAAATCCCGGTGAGCCGCACCACGCTGGTCGGGATGCCGCTGTCCAGGGCCAGACGCTCCGCCTCCAGCATCACTCGCCCGGAATACGCCTGCGGCGCCGTTTCCGCGGCTTCCTCGATCCACTCGCCGCCCTGCTGGGCATAGACGCTGCTGCTGGAGACGAACAACAGGCGACGCGGTGCCTGGCCGCGCTCGGCGAGCCAGGTCAGGACATTGCGCAAACCGTCGACATAGGCCGAACGGTAGCCAGGTTCGTCATGCTGATTCGCGGCCACGCAATAGACCAGGTAATCCGGGCTCACCGCCGGCCAGGCCGCGGGTGCCTGGCGCTGCTCGAGGTCGGCGGCGATGGCCGTGACACCTTCCGGCAACGCGCCGACATTGCGCCGCAACCCGCTGACAGACCACCCGCCCGCCAGCATTTGCCGGGCCAGACGACCACCCACATCGCCGCAGCCGACGATCAGAACCGAAGGGATAGACATGATGAAACTCCCGTGACAATTGCCCCGCACTATCCGGGCAAAATCGATAGGCGGCTAGCGACCGCTGTAAAAAAAGCTACTTTATTACTTCTGCTAACAAGAATTACTTGCAATAATGGCCACCCTTTTTTTGTTCTCGGCCTGCTTCGAGGCCTTGAAGACCATCCACCATTCCTCTTCATCAGGTCCGGCCAGCATGACACGCATCCAACCTTCCGCTTCGCCAACCACGTCGCGCGCCCTGCGCGCCATCGCCGCGCTGACGTTCAGCCTGATGCTGACACCCGTCGCCATGGCGGACGAGCCGACCGCTGCTCCGGCGACTCCAGCCGCCGCCGTTGCGCCAGCTACCCCGGCAGCAGAAGGTACCGCTCCGGTCGCCCCTGGCGCCGAGCAGGCCGCGGCAGCCCCGGTCGATCCGGCGGCCGCTCCGGTGGAAGGCGCGACTGACCAGCCATTGAATGCGGACGGCGAGCCACTGGCCGAAGACACCACCCTCGGCATGGGTCACGACCTGTCGCCATGGGGCATGTACCAGAACGCCGACGTGGTGGTCAAAGCGGTCATGATCGGCCTGGCCATCGCCTCGATCATCACCTGGACCATCTGGATCGCCAAGGGCTTCGAGCTGCTGGGTGCCAAGCGCCGCCTGCGCCGCGAAATCGCCGCACTGAAGAAAGCCACCACCCTCAAGGACGCCGCCGAGAACACCGACAAGCCAGGCACCCTGGCCCATGTCCTGGTGCATGACGCCCTGGAAGAAATGCACCTGTCGGCCAACGCCCGCGAAAAAGAAGGCATCAAGGAGCGTGTCAGCTTCCGCCTGGAGCGCCTGGTCGCCGCCAGCGGTCGCAACATGTCCAGCGGTACCGGCGTTCTCGCCACCATCGGTTCCACCGCACCCTTCGTCGGTCTGTTCGGTACCGTATGGGGCATCATGAACAGCTTCATCGGCATCGCCAAAACCCAGACCACCAACCTCGCCGTGGTCGCTCCCGGTATCGCCGAAGCCCTGCTGGCCACTGCCCTGGGCCTGGTCGCGGCGATCCCGGCCGTAGTCATCTACAACGTCTTCGCCCGCTCCATCGCCGGCTACAAGGCGCAGGTCTCCGACGCTTCGGCGCAGGTCCTGCTGCTGGTCAGCCGTGACCTGGACCACCAGCCGGGCGAGCGTGCCGCCCAGCCGCACATGGTGAAAGTGGGGTAAGCCATGGGCCTGCATCTTAACGAGGGTGGCGACGATCTCGCCGAAAACCACGAAATCAACGTAACGCCGTTCATCGACGTGATGCTGGTGTTGTTGATCATCTTCATGGTGGCAGCGCCACTGGCAACGGTGGACATCAAGGTCGACCTGCCCGCCTCGACCGCGAAACCCGCGCCGAGACCGGAAAAGCCGGTGTTCCTCAGCGTCAAGGCCGACCAGAAGCTGTATCTGGGCGAAGACCTGGTGCAGCAGCACGACCAGCTGGGCGCGATGCTGGACGCCAAGACCAAGGGCGACAAGGAAACCACGATCTTCTTCCAGGCCGACAAGGGCGTGGACTACGGCGATCTGATGGACGTCATGAACATTCTGCGCGCCGCCGGCTATCTCAAGGTCGGCCTGGTCGGGCTCGAGACGGCAGCGAAGAAATGATCGAGACCCGGTACAAGCTGGGGCGTTACGGCGGTAGCCTGTTACTCGTACTGGCAGTGCATGCCATTGCCATCGTGCTGACCCTGAACTGGTCGGCACCACAGGCTATCGAATTGCCGCCCGCGGCCATGATGATCGAGATGGCTCCGATGCCGGAACCGGCGCCGCCACCACCGCCCAAGGTGGTGACGCCGCCGCAGCCGCCCGCACCGGTGGAAGAACCGCCGCTGCCGAAGCTGGTCGAGGCACCGAAGCCGAAAATCGCCATTCCGAAACCTGCCAAGCCGAAGGCCAAGCCACAGCCGCCCAAGCCCGAGCAGAAGGAAGAACCGAAGGAGAAGCCGGTCGAGCAGGAAGTCGCCGACACGCCACCGAGCACCGCGCCAGCGCAGAAATCGGCAGCCCCGGCACCAAGCATCGCGACCAACAGCAACGCTCTGCCGACCTGGCAAAGTGACCTGCTGCGTCACCTGGGCAAGTTCAAACGCTACCCGGAAGACGCCCGCCGTCGCGGCCTGCAAGGTATCAACCGCCTGCGTTTCGTGGTCGATGCCGAAGGCAAGGTCCTCTCCTACTCGCTGGCCGGCGGCTCGGGCAGCGCCGCCCTGGACCGGGCGACCCTGGAGATGATCCGCAAGGCACAGCCGGTTCCGCCACCACCGAAAGAGCTGCTGAACAACGGCAGCATCGAAGTGGTTGCGCCGTTCGTCTACTCGCTGGACAAACGCTAAGCCTCGATAAAAAGCCGGCCGCCCACGCGGCCGGCTTTTTATCGAGCGTAATCGTCGTTTCTGTCGCACCGATGCAAGTCTGATAAGGTGCGTCTATCGGTTGCAGCCGCTATGCTGGGGCCGCTACTTCATGGACGCACGTTATGACCCTCACAGAATTGCGCTACATCGTCACTCTTGCTCAGGAGCAGCACTTCGGCCATGCCGCCGAGCGCTGTCACGTCAGCCAGCCGACCCTGTCGGTGGGCGTGAAGAAGCTGGAGGACGAACTGGGCGTGCTGATCTTCGAGCGCAGCAAGAGCGCGGTGCGCCTGACGCCGGTCGGCGAAAGCATCGTCGCCCAGGCGCAGAAGGTCCTCGAACAGGCCCAGGGTATTCGCGAGCTGGCCCAGGCCGGCAAAAACCAGCTGACCGCACCGCTCAAGGTCGGCGCGATCTACACCGTCGGTCCGTACCTGTTCCCGCACCTGATTCCGCAACTGCACCGGGTCGCTCCGCAGATGCCGTTGTACATCGAGGAGAACTTCACCCACGTCCTGCGCGACAAGCTGCGCAACGGCGAGCTCGACGCGGTGATCATCGCCTTGCCGTTCAACGAGGCCGACGTCCTGACCCTGCCGCTCTACGACGAGCCGTTCTACGTGCTGATGCCCAGCGGCCACCCGTGGACCGAGCAGAAAACCATCGACGCCAGCCTGCTCAACGACAAGAGCCTGTTGCTGCTCGGTGAGGGTCACTGCTTCCGCGACCAGGTCCTGGAGGCATGCCCGACCCTGAACAAGGGCAGCGAGGGCGCCAGGCATACCACCGTGGAATCCAGTTCGCTGGAAACCATCCGCCATATGGTCGCCTCCGGCCTGGGCGTGTCGATCCTGCCGCTGTCGGCGGTGCATAGCCATCATTACGCCCCCGGGGTGATCGAAGTGCGCCCGCTGAGCCAGCCGGCCCCTTACCGCACCGTCGCCATCGCCTGGCGCGCCAGTTTCCCGCGGCCCAAGGCCATCGAGATCCTCGCTGATTCGATCCGCCTGTGCTCCGTGGCCAAGCCACCCGCGGACGAGTAGGTTGTCGTCATGACCGAGTTGTCCCGGGTGTCGGTTACGGCACTGAAAGGCGTTGGCGATGCCCTGGCCGAAAAACTGGCCAAGGTCGGTCTGGAAAACCTCCAGGACGTGCTGTTCCACCTGCCGCTGCGTTATCAGGACCGCACCCGCGTGGTGCCCATCGGCGCCTTGCGCCCGGGCCAGGATGCAGTGATCGAAGGCGTGGTCAGTGGCGCCGACGTGGTCATGGGCAAACGGCGCAGCCTGGTGGTGCGCCTGGGTGATGGCAGCGGTGTGCTCAGCCTGCGTTTCTATCACTTCAGCATGGCGCAGAAGGACGCGCTCAAGCGCGGTACCCATGTGCGCTGCTATGGCGAAGCCCGTCCCGGTGCCTCCGGCCTGGAGATCTACCACCCGGAATACCGCACCCTGAACGGCAACGAACCACCGCCACCGGTGGACCAGACGCTGACCCCGATCTACCCGACCACCGAAGGCCTTACCCAACAGCGCCTGCGCCAGCTCTGCCAGCAGAGCCTGGCGCTGCTCGGCCCACGCAGCCTGCCCGACTGGCTGCCGGAGCAACTGGCCCGGGATTACCAGCTGGGGCCGCTGGACGAGGCGATTCGCTACCTGCATCAACCACCGGCGGACGCCGATGTCGACGAACTCGCCGAAGGCCAGCACTGGGCGCAACACCGCCTGGCCTTCGAAGAGCTGCTGACCCATCAGCTGTCGCAACAACGCCTGCGCGAAAGCCTGCGGGCCCTGCGCGCGCCGGTACTGCCCAGGGCCACTCGCTTGCCCACGCAGTTCCTGGCCAACCTGGGCTTCCCGCCGACCGGCGCGCAGCAGCGGGTCGGCAATGAGATCGCCTACGACCTGAGCCAGCACGAACCGATGCTGCGCCTGGTGCAGGGCGATGTCGGCGCCGGCAAGACCGTGGTCGCTGCCCTCGCCGCCCTGCAGGCGCTGGAAGCCGGCTACCAGGTGGCGCTGATGGCGCCCACCGAGATCCTCGCCGAGCAGCATTTCATCACCTTCAAGCGCTGGCTCGAACCGCTGGGCATCGACGTCGCCTGGCTCGCCGGCAAGCTCAAGGGCAAGGCCCGTACCGCGGCGCTGGAGCAGATCGCCAGCGGCACGCCGATGGTGGTCGGCACCCACGCGCTGTTCCAGGACGAGGTGAAATTCCACAACCTGGCCCTGGCGATCATCGACGAACAGCACCGCTTCGGCGTCCAGCAGCGCCTGGCGTTGCGCCAGAAGGGCGTCGGTGGACGCTTCTGCCCGCACCAGCTGATCATGACCGCCACGCCGATCCCGCGGACCCTGGCGATGAGCGCCTATGCCGACCTGGATACCTCGATCCTCGACGAGCTGCCGCCCGGGCGAACCCCGGTCAACACCGTGCTGGTTACCGACAGCCGCCGCTTCGAGGTGGTCGAGCGGGTCCGCGCCGCCTGCGCCGAAGGGCGCCAGGCCTACTGGGTATGCACCCTGATCGAAGAGTCCGAGGAACTGACCTGCCAGGCCGCCGAAACCACGTTCGAAGAACTTTCGAGCGCCCTCGGCGAGCTGCGCGTGGGCCTGATCCACGGGCGCATGAAAGCCGCGGAAAAAGCCGCGGTGATGGCTGAATTCAAGGAAGGCCGCCTGCAATTGCTGGTGGCGACAACGGTGATCGAGGTCGGCGTCGACGTCCCCAACGCCAGCCTGATGATCATCGAAAACCCCGAGCGTCTGGGCCTGGCCCAGTTGCACCAGTTACGCGGCCGGGTCGGACGCGGCAGCGCGGTGAGCCACTGCGTGCTGCTCTACCATCCGCCGCTGTCGCAGATCGGTCGCGAACGCCTGGGGATCATGCGCGAAACCAATGACGGTTTCGTCATCGCCGAGAAAGACCTGGAGCTGCGCGGCCCCGGTGAAATGCTCGGCACCCGCCAGACCGGCCTGCTGCAATTCAAGGTCGCCGATCTGATGCGCGACGCCGACCTGCTGCCCGCCGTGCGCGACGCGGCCCAGGCCCTGCTGGCGCGCTGGCCCGATCACGTCAGCCCGCTGCTGGAGCGCTGGCTGCGTCACGGCCAACAATACGGCCAGGTGTGACGCGTTCGGCGGAATTGGATCCAGGCCGCCAGTCAAGCTGGTTATACTTTTGCCTCTGTGAAGAATTTGGATACAGACCCATGATTGAAGTTGCCCTCGATACCGCAACCCCACAGGTTCCGTCTGTTATCCGGCTGCTGCTCGACAAGCTGGGCGTCGCCTACCGTGAAGTGGCCGACCACCCGCAGTTGCCGCCTGAAACCCGCCTCCAGGCCGTCCTTCTCGACGACTCGGTCGGCGCCCTGATGGTCCTGTTCCCTCAAAACCAGCTGCTCGACCTCAACCGCCTGACCGAACTGACCGGACGCAAGCTCGCCGCCGTTCCGCTGGAGCGACTGCAGCACATGCTCGACAAGCACGGTTTGAAGGTCCTGCCCGGCATCCCGGCGCTGACCAGCTCGCCCTGCCTGTACGACGAGAGCGTGCTCAAGCCCTCGGCGCTGCTGGTGCAGTCGGGTGAAGCCGGCTTGCTGCTGGAGTTCGAGCGCGACGACTTCCGCAAGATGCTCAGCAAGGCCAGTGCCGGCCAGTTCGGCGAACTGCTGAGCCAGATCCAGCCCAACCTCGACCGGCCGGCGGACGACCGCGAGGAAATTACCCAGGCGGTCCAGGCATTCACCGCACGGCGTATTCAGCAGCGTCTGGAGTCGACCATCGAGATCCCGCCGCTGGCCGAGACCGCGCAGAAGATCATCAAGCTGCGCGTCGATCCCAACGCCACCATCGACGACATCACCGGCGTGGTGGAAACCGATCCGGCACTGGCCGCCCAGGTGGTCAGCTGGGCGGCGTCGCCCTATTACGCCTCACCCGGCAAGATCCGCTCGGTGGAAGATGCCATCGTCCGCGTGCTGGGTTTCGATCTGGTGATCAACCTGGCGCTGGGCCTGGCTCTGGGCAAGACCCTCAGCCTGCCCAAGGACCACCCGCAACACACCACACCGTACTGGCAGCAATCGATCTACACCGCGGCGGTGATCGAGGGCCTGACGCGTGCCATGCCGCGGGCCGAACGCCCCGAGGCGGGCCTGACCTACCTGGCGGGCCTGCTGCACAACTTCGGCTACCTGCTGCTGGCCCACGTGTTCCCGCCACACTTCTCGTTGATCTGCCGACACCTGGAGGTCAACCCGCACGTCTGCCACAGCTACGTCGAGCAGCACCTGCTGGGTATCAGCCGCGAGCAGATCGGCGCCTGGCTGATGCGTTTCTGGGACATGCCGGATGAGCTGGCCACCGCGCTGCGCTTCCAGAACGATCCGTACTACGCCGGTGACCATGCACCGTTCGCCAACCTGGTGTGCCTGTCCGTCCGCCTGCTGCGCGCCCGTGGCATCGGTTCAGGGCCGGACGAGGCGATTCCGGACGAACTGCTCGAGCGCCTGAACATCAGTCGCGAGAAAGCCGAGGATGTCGTGAACAAGGTGCTGGAAGCGGAAGTGATGCTGCGCGAACTGGCTTCGCAGTTCACCCAGCACTGAAGCACTGCGCGAAGGACCGCAACGCGGTCCCTGTGTCACCTCGAGCCGGGCCTGCTGCGCAGGCCTTTCGCGGGCAAGCCCGATCCTACTTCTTCGGTTTCAGGTACTTCATCAAGCCCTGGAACCACATCACCAGCGCCGGATTGCCCTTGATCTGGATGGTCTTGTCCTGAATCCCCTGCATGAACGCCAGTTGCTTGTTCTTCGCCTGAAGGGTCTCGAAGCCGAACGCGGCATCCCTGAAGGCGATGGCGAACGCTGGTGCCGGGTGCGTGCCACCACTGCTGCTGATGCGGCTGTCCTTGACGATGAAATGCCGGGCGGCCTTGCCGTCCAGGGTCTGGAGCTGGAACACCAGGTCCTTGTTCTGCAACTGCTGCTGGAACGCCGGATTCTTGCGACTGGCCCGGGCCATCAACAGCCCCATGGCCCAAAGGAGAAAGCGGAACTTCATGACTGCGCCTCGGTGAAAAAATGACTGGCTGGCGCAGTTTATCTTTTTAGCGAACGAAAGCTACAGAATCAGTGGCTTTTCTCTCACGTTCGCCGCAAAACAAAACGGGCATCCCTGGGATGCCCGTTCTGTCTGCATTCGCTGCGTCCACTACGGATTGACGCTGTCCTTGAGGTTTTTGCCCGGCTTGAAGGCGACCGTGTTGCTCGCCTTGATTTTCACCGGCTCGCCGGTTTGCGGGTTCTTGCCGGTGCGAGCACCGCGGTGACGCTGTTCGAAGGTGCCAAAACCAACCAGGGTCACAGTGTCCTTCTTGCTCAATGCAACGGCGATTTCATCGAGAATGGCATTCAGAACACGGTTGGCCTGCTCTTTGGTGAGGTCGGCCTTATCGGCGATGGCTGCGGCGAGATCGGGTTTACGCATGGTGAAGCCTCTTTGACGGAATTTTTTGTTGTTATGCCGTGCTGCCTTTGCAAGCAGCGCCCAAGGCACCGCAGGCTCTAAACTGCGGCAGACGGAAGTGAGGATGGCACGCCGCCAAGGGCCGCGCCAGTCTCTGGGCGGCCATTGGCAAGACAATAGGACGCTAAATCCGACAGAACGACCGGTATTTACGCCAGAAGGGGCGGAAGCTGGCGATTCAGCGCCAGCTTCTCCATTACCGCGCTACCGGTCAGTGCATAACCGAGCAATTGGCCCTGGGCATCGTGGCAGAGCACTTTCAGGTCCCCGCCCTGCCCTTCGACAGTCCATTTTCCTTCCGTACCCAGGGGCGGAGGCGACACCACCAGCGGGCAGACAGGGGTCTTCACCGTGACCGGCATCGAGCCGTAGGTCACCGTGCCGGGATTGCCCGCCAGGGTCTGCGCCAACGCGCGTGCGCTCGCCATCAGGGGCATCACGTAGAGCAGGTTGAGACCCTCGACCTCGGCGCAATCACCCAGGGCGAAGATATTGGCGTGGGAGGTGCGCAGTTGCCGGTCCACCACCACCCCGCGATTGATACGCAGGCCCGCCGCCGCCGCGAGGTCGGTGCGCGGCTTCAGGCCGACCGCCGAGACCACCAGGTCGCAGGCGATCATGCTGCCATCCGACAGGTGAGCTTCCAGCCCCTGCGCCACTCGCTGCAGACGGGTCACGACCGGCCCCAGGTGGAAGCGCACGCCCAGCCCTTCCAGAGCGCTCTGGACCGCCGCCGCGGCGGCCGGATGCAGCAAGGTCGGCATGACCTGCTCGCACGGCGCCACCACCGCGACCTCGAAGCCGCCCAGGCTCATGTCATTGGCGAATTCGCAGCCAATCAGGCCAGCACCGAGGATCAGCACCCGGCGCTTGCCGACCGCGGCAGCCCGGAAGCGCGCGTAATCCTCGAGGTCGTTGATCGGGAACACCGCGTCGCCGCCATCGCCATCGATCGGTACACGCACGGTTTCCGCGCCCCAGGCCAGCACCAGGTCGCGATAGCGCACCTGCTCTTCGCCGATCCACAGGCGCTTGTGGCCTGGATCGATGCCACTGATACGGGTGTGGGTGCGCACCTCGGCCTTGAGCTGCTCGGCCATGGCGCCGGGTTCGGCCATGCTCAGGCCGTCGGCATCCTTGTTCTTGGCAAAACCGGTAGAAAGCATCGGTTTGGAATAGGAGCGGCCATCGTCCGCGCTGATCAGCAGCAACGGCGTCTCGCCGTCGAGCTTGCGAAATTCGCGAGCGAGGTTGTAGCCCGCCAGTCCGGTGCCGATTATCACTACGGGATCGGTCATGCCTTGAATGTCCTTGTCAGGGGGAAAAAAGCGGATCAGCCGATGGCGATCATTTCGAAATCGGTCTTGCCCACGCCGCAATCCGGGCACAGCCAGTCCTCGGGTACATCTTCCCAGCGCGTGCCCGGGGCGATGCCGTCATCAGGCCAGCCCTCGGCCTCGTCATAGATCAGGCCGCACACCACGCATTGCCACTTTTTCATCAGTTTCTCCTTGGATTCAGGCCAGGCACGATCATTGTGTTATGGATATGGCGATCGACCCTCAGCGGGCTTTGTACTGAGCCCGGCCAACCTATGCAAGCCGCCTCGCCAAACATGTTAAGCTCCGGCGCTTCACTGGCCTGTAACTGCATACCTACCGTGCCAAACGAATCCCCGCAATATCCCGCCGCACCCTGGACGCCGCATACGCCGCGGCTCGCCGCGAAGACCCCGGCGCTGATCCTCGACTGGCTGTTCGACCAGGGTTCCCTGACCCGCCGCCTGACCCGTCTGTCCGCCCAGCAATTTTCCGTGACCCCGCTCTACGAGGGTTGGCAGTCCCTGCGCGAAGACGAATGCCTGGCCCTGGGCCTGGCGCCCGGTAGTGAGGGCTGGGTCCGTGAAGTCTATCTGCGCGGCCACGGCGAGCCCTGGGTGTTCGCCCGCAGCGTGGCTGGCCGCGACGCCCTGCGCGACGACGGCCTGGACATGGAATCACTGGGCAGCCGCTCGCTGGGCGAACTGCTGTTCTGCGACCAGGGCTTCGCCCGTCAGGCCATCGAGGTCTGCCAGTATCCAGCCGCCTGGCTGCCCGTCGAGCAGGCGGTCGACGGCCTCTGGGGGCGCCGTTCGCGCTTCGACCGTGGCGCCCTGCGCCTGCTGGTGGCCGAAGTCTTCCTGCCCGCCCTGTGGCAGGCAACCGCAGCGTACAAGGAGGTGCGCTGATGTACCTGAATCTGCTCAAGTCGCTCAATCGCCTGCATCCGCGGGCCTGGGACTTCATCCAGTTGAGCCGCATGGACAAGCCGATCGGCATCTACCTGTTGCTGTGGCCGACCCTGTCGGCGGTGTGGATCGCCGCCAACGGCGCACCCACGCTGGCCAACGTGCTGATTTTCCTGTTCGGCGTGGTGTTCATGCGCGCCGCCGGCTGCGCCATCAACGACTTCGCCGACCGCAAGGTGGATGGCCACGTCAAACGCACCGCCGAGCGGCCCCTGGCGGCCGGGCGGATCAGCGCCCGCGAGGCCCTGACGCTGTTCGTCATCCTGCTGGGGGTCAGCTTCCTGCTGGTGCTGTGCACCAACCAGAAGACCGTGCTGCTGTCGTTCGGCGCGGTCGCCCTGGCAGCGTGCTACCCGTTCATGAAGCGCTACACCTACTACCCGCAGGTGGTGCTTGGCGCGGCCTATTCCTGGGGCATCCCCATGGCCTTCACCGCGGCCACCGGCGAGCTGCCGGCGATCGCCTGGCTGCTGTACATCGCCAACCTGTTGTGGACGGTGGGGTATGACACCTACTACGCCATGGTCGACCGCGACGATGACCTGAAGATCGGTGTGAAATCCACGGCGATCCTCTTCGGCGAGGCCGATCGCATCATCATTCTGTCGCTGCAGGGCGCGTCGCTGCTGTGCCTGCTGCTGGCGGGCAATCAGTTCGGTCTGGGGGGCTGGTTCCACCTGGGCCTGTTCGGCGCGGCGCTGTGTTTCGCCTGGGAATACTGGTCGACCCGCGGCCTGGAGCGGGAGGCCTGCTTCAAGGCGTTCCTGCACAACCATTGGGCCGGGTTGATCATCTTCGTCAGCATCGTGATCCACTACCTCACGCGCTGACCTCGTGATGTGCACAATCCCTCGTAGGAGCTGGCTTGCCTGCGAACGACGGCACAGCCGTCGCAAGACCTGAGTCCCAGGTAAGCCTGACCCCCTGCGGCCGCTTCGCGCCCGTTCGCAGGCAAGCCAGCGCCTACAAGGAAGGCATCATCCAGCGCTACGGCTTGGCCACGTGCCACACATCCTTCATGCCATCGCCCGTCATGTCACCGGCCTTCTTGTCCTTGACGAAGGTGTACAGCGGCTTGCCGTCATAGGCCCATTGCATGCTGCCGTCGTCGCGCTTGATCTGCGTCCACTTGCCTTCGGCCTTCTCGCCGCCCGCGGCCATCAGGGGTGGCCAGTTCTTCGCGCATTCGCCATTGCACATCGACTTGCCGGCGCTGTCCTTGTCGAAGGTGTAGAGCGTCATGCCGGCATGATCCACCAGCATTCCGGCCTTCTCCATGGCATGGTCGGCCATGGCCAATCCCGGTAGTGCCAGCGTCGCGCAAAGAGCCATCCAGTTCAGCGTATGTCGTGTCATTGGATTCACCGTGTTTGTCGGGATCGGGATTTAAAGCCTAGTTCAGTAACAAGAAGTTGCTGCAACGGCCCCGGACTTGTCACACAGCTGCAATAATTCCGTTATCTAATGCGGGCCAAGACACCAGAGTCCGGGAGAGGTTTGAGCATGGTTGGCAGAAACATTCTGATCGTCGACGACGAAGCGCCAATTCGCGAGATGATCGCCGTTGCATTGGAAATGGCCGGCTATGACTGCCTGGAGGCCGAGAATTCCCAGCAGGCGCACGCCATCATCGTCGATCGCAAGCCGGACCTGATCCTGCTCGACTGGATGCTGCCGGGCACTTCCGGCATCGAACTGGCCCGCCGCCTGAAGCGCGACGAGCTGACCAGCGACGTACCGATCATCATGCTCACCGCCAAGGGTGAGGAAGACAACAAGATCCAGGGTCTGGAAGTCGGCGCCGACGACTACATCACCAAGCCGTTCTCGCCACGCGAGCTGGTCGCCCGCCTCAAGGCCGTACTGCGCCGCGCTGGCCCGACCGATGGCGAAGCACCGATCGAAGTCGGCGGCCTGCTGCTCGACCCGATCAGCCACCGCGTGACCATCGACGGCAAACCGGCCGAGATGGGCCCGACCGAATACCGCCTGCTGCAATTCTTCATGACCCACCAGGAGCGCGCCTATACCCGGGGCCAGTTGCTCGACCAGGTGTGGGGCGGCAACGTCTATGTCGAAGAACGCACCGTCGACGTGCATATCCGGCGTCTGCGCAAAGCGCTGGGTGATGCCTACGAGAATCTGGTACAAACCGTTCGCGGCACCGGTTACCGTTTCTCGACCAAGGGCTGACAACTGCCGCACGCCGCAAGCCAAAAGCCTCAGGCAAGAGCAAAAGCACAAGGAGATCGGCTTCAGCCTTGCAATGCGAAGCCGATCCGCAAGGATTCCCAATTGAACCAGAACTGGCACGGCACCCTGATTCGCCACATGCTGCTGCTGATCACCGTCTGCCTGCTGGTCGGGCTGATCAGCGGTTACTACGGCTGGAGCCTGGCCCTTGGCCTGGCGGTCTACCTGGGCTGGACCCTCAAGCAGATGCTGCGCCTGCACCAATGGCTGCAGGAGCACAAATCCGACGAGCCGCCACCGGATGGCTACGGCCTGTGGGGTGAGGTGTTCGACAGCATCTATCACCTGCAACGTCGCGACCAGCGCGTGCGCGGGCGTCTGCAGGCGGTGATCGACCGTGTCCAGGAGTCCACCGCCGCGCTGAAGGACGCGGTGATCATGCTCGACAGCGAAGGCAACCTGGAATGGTGGAACCGCGCCGCCGAGACCCTGCTGGGCCTGAAGACCCCGCAGGACAGCGGCCAGCCGGTGACCAACCTGGTGCGCCATCCGCGCTTCAAGGAATACTTCGAACAGGACAACTACCTCGAACCGCTGGAAATCCCTTCGCCGACCAGCGACCGCATCCGCATCCAGTTCCACATCACCCGCTACGGCAACAACGAGCACCTGATGCTGGTTCGCGATGTCACCCGCATCCACCAGCTGGAACAGATGCGCAAGGACTTCGTCGCCAACGTCTCCCACGAACTGCGCACGCCGCTGACCGTGATCGCCGGCTACCTGGAAACCCTCCTGGACAACGTCGAGGACGTCAATCCGCGCTGGGTCCGGGCCCTGCAGCAGATGGCGCAACAGGGCTCGCGGATGCAGACCCTGCTCAACGACCTGCTGCTCCTGGCCAAGCTGGAAGCCACCGACTACCCCTCGGACAACCACCCGGTGGCCATCGACACCCTGCTGCAATCGATCAAGGGCGATGCCCAGGCCCTGTCCGGCCAGCGCAACCAGCGCATCACCCTGGACGCCCAGTCCGGCCTGCGCCTGAAGGGCAGCGAGACGGAATTGCGCAGTGCCTTCTCCAACCTGATCTTCAACGCCGTGAAGTACACCCAGGACGAAGGCAACATCCGTATCCGCTGGTGGGCCGATGAACAGGGCGCGCACCTCAGCGTGCAGGATTCCGGCATCGGCATCGACGCCAAGCACCTGCCGCGCCTGACCGAACGCTTCTACCGGGTCGACTCCAGCCGCGCCTCCAATACCGGCGGCACGGGCCTGGGCCTGGCGATCGTCAAGCACGTGCTGCTGCGCCACCGCGGTCGCCTGGATATCAGCAGCGTGCCCGGCCACGGCAGCACCTTCACCTGCCACTTCCCCGCCGCCCAGCTCGTCGCGCAGAAGGCTTACTGATCCAGCGCACTTTGCATTTGCGCCCTCAGCCGCTACATTGGCGGACCCGTGCCAGCACGAGCTGGCACCTATTTCTTACTATTTCAAGAACACGGAACGCCGTAAAACCCCATCATGGATCCCTCCTCCAGTATCAGCCTCACCTCCCTTTTCGCCGATTTCGGCATGATTCTCTTCGCCCTGCTCCTGGTTCTGCTCAACGGCTTCTTCGTTGCCGCCGAGTTCGCCATGGTCAAGCTGCGCTCGACCCGGGTCGAGTCGATCGCCGAGCAGCACGGCTGGCGCGGCAGCATCCTGCGCACCGTACACAGTCAGCTGGATGCCTATCTCTCCGCCTGCCAGCTGGGTATCACCCTGGCCTCGCTGGGCCTGGGCTGGGTCGGTGAACCGGCCTTCGCCCACCTGCTCGAACCGCTGCTGGCCGCGGTCGGCGTGCAGTCGCCGGAAATCATCAAGGCCATTTCGTTCTTCAGCGCCTTCTTCGTGATTTCCTACCTGCACATCGTGGTCGGCGAACTGGCGCCCAAGTCCTGGGCGATCCGCAAGCCGGAACTGCTGTCGCTGTGGACCGCCGTGCCGCTGTACCTGTTCTACTGGCTGATGTACCCGGCCATCTACCTGCTCAACGCCAGCGCCAACGCCATCCTGCGCATCGCCGGCCAGGGCGAGCCGGGGCCGCACCACGAACACCATTACAGCCGCGAGGAACTCAAGCTGATCCTCCACTCCAGCCGCGGCCAGGACCCCAGCGACCAGGGCATGCGCGTGCTGGCCTCGGCGGTGGAAATGGGCGAACTGGAAGTGGTCGACTGGGCCAACTCCCGCGAAGACATGATCAGCCTCGACGTCAATGCGCCGTTGAAGGAAATCCTGGCCATGTTCCGCCGCCACAAGTTCAGCCGCTACCCGGTGTACGACGCCGAACGCGGCGAGTTCGTCGGCCTGCTGCACATCAAGGACCTGCTGCTGGAGCTGGCGGCCCTCGACCATGTACCGGAGTCGTTCAACCTGGTTGAGCTGACCCGCCCACTGGAGCGCGTGTCCCGGCACATGCCGCTGTCGCAGTTGCTGGAGCAGTTCCGCAAGGGCGGCGCGCACTTCGCCCTGGTCGAGGAAGCCGACGGCAAGGTCATCGGCTACCTGACCATGGAAGACGTACTGGAAGTGCTGGTCGGCGATATCCAGGACGAACACCGCAAGACCGAACGCGGCATCCTCGCCTACCAGCCGGGCAAGCTGCTGGTGCGCGGCGATACGCCGCTGTTCAAGGTCGAACGCCTGCTTGGCATCGACCTCGACCATATCGAGGCGGAAACCCTCGCCGGCCTGGTCTACGAGACCCTCAAGCGGGTTCCGGAAGAAGAAGAAGTGCTGGAGGTCGAAGGCCTGCGCATCATCATCAAGAAGATGAAAGGACCGAAGATCGTCCTGGCCAAGGTGCTCAAGCTCGATTGAGTCGCTAGGGGTTGCCGGCGGTGAAGTTCGGCAAGCCGCCGATGGACTGGTTGAACTGGTAGGGGATCGACTCCACCGCCAGCCCGACATTGCGCTGCACCACGAAATGCAGGTGCGGCGCGGTGCTCCTGCCGGTATTGCCGGAGCGCGCCAGCGGCGTGCCATAGGCCACCTGCTGGCCCTCGCGGACCACCACCGAACCGCGCATCAGGTGCAGGTACACGCCCATGGTGCCGTCGTTGTGCATGACCCTGACGAAATTGCCCGACGGCTGGGTGCCCCGACCGCTCTGTTGGTTTTCCACCTTGACCACCACCCCGGCCCGCGCGGCAATGATCGGCGTGCCTTCGGGCATGGCGATATCCATGGCGTAGCGGCCTTTCGGCCCGTAATGACTGAAGCGACCGTTGGGCCCCTGGGTCAGGCGGAACGGCCCGCCGCGCCAGGGCAGCGGGTAACGGTAGGCCTGGGGACGCAGCGCGGGATCGCCGAGAGCGGTGCGGAAGGTTTCCCGGTAGGTGACTTTCTGCCCCGGGCGCAGCGTGCTGAGGCCGGTCAGCGCCACCGTGGCCCGCGGTGCGATCACCCGGCGCACCACCCGCGGGCCGCTTTCGCGGGCGTTGCCCAGGCGTTCCAGGCGCAGTTCCACTTCCACCGGTGCGTACAGCTCGTTGTACACGGAGAAATGCACGCCTTCGGCATGCGGGGTTACCTGGAGGTGTACCTGGCTGTCGAGCTTTTCCTCCATGCGATCGCGGAACACGAAGGGCCGCGACCCGGCCATTGGCCGGTCGGAGTAGGTCACCACGCCATAGGCGTCGCGACTCTGGTAGATGGTCATCGCCAGCGCCGGTCCGGTGGAAAGAAGCAGTACGCAGAACAGCAGCAGGCGGGATGGCATGACGGGCGACCTTCTGGCGATGTCGTTGTCCTGGAACGGTCAGCCATCGCGGGCTGACCGTCGCAACGGACCGACTCGCGAAGAGGTTCCAGCAGGGGTATGCCGTCGAAGCCTAGCAGCGCATTGTCACGCTGGAAGCCGGGGAAATGGCTTGAGAAGGTTGCAACCGATCGACGGTGGCAATTTGCCGCCAAACGGCCACTGTCGACCTGGAAACCCAGGCCAACAGCGGCCGTCAGTGTCTATTTCTTCGGCAACAGTGACCTCACGGCCTCACGGAACTCATCGCCGCCATCGACAGCGGTGTAATCAAGGTGGACCACGATGTCTTTCACTTTCCATTTTTCGCCATCCTTCAGTGCCGGATTGACGCTGGCCCCCCCGGGGAATGACAGCTCCCATCTGGAAATGGCCCCGGTACCTTCGAACGGCAGGTAGCGCGCCTCGTCGAACAGCGTGCGATGAATGATCTGGTCGCGCACCATCTCACCGGTGGACCAGACGACGATCTGCTGGTTGGTGCGCAGGTCGCAGACGAGGTTTTCCTCCGTGCCTTCCTTGCTTTTGTACAAGCGCTTCGCCCCTTCGATATCGGGCTTGAGCAGCAGGGTATTGCCAGTCTGGGTCAGCATGGCCGCCACCGGCTCGGCAGCAGGGCCGTTCTCGAGCGTCATCGAGACGGACAGCGAGACGATCCTGCGCAGGAAATGCCCAGGGAAGTCGAGGTCGAAGTCCTGGGCCAGAAGCGCGAAGAGCAGCTTGCCGTCGACCAACCCCTTGTGCAGGTCCGCTTCTTTCAACTTTCCGCACTTCACCAGCGAAATGTCCTTGCGGATATGCATGCCGCGCTCGTTGGCGACGACCCTCCGGGCATCCATCTCCAGCAGGTCCCGCTGCAGCGATTCCCCGGCCAGCATGCCGCGCCAGTTGTCGCGCCAGGCGCCGGTCCTGATGAAGCGCTGGGTGAAGTCGCCAAGCTCGTATTGCAGGCTCGCCTGCGCGGTCAGGCACAACGACAGCACCGCGTCATAGGCCTTCGCGTAGATCTGCGACAGTTGTCCGATCATCCAGGTGTAGGTCGGCACAATGGCGAACCCCGAGACCATCAGGTCGTACTCCTCGCGCTGGGCCTGCTGCTGGGCACGGGCCTCCTCCAGGGCGATCTGCGTGGCGCGGATCTGCACCTCCTGCTCCGCCAGTTGCTTGTCGAAGACCTTCAGTTCCAGCTGCGCCTGATCCACTTCGAACTGCCATTCGATGCGGCGCAGCTCATAGTCAGCCTGAGTACGCAGCTCGTCCTGCACCAGTTCCGAGATCTGCGCCGCGGCACGCAGGCCGAGCGCGGTCTTGGCCATCGGTGAAGAAGGCTTCGAACCACCAAAGGCCATGCCATAGATGGTCGGGATGGTATCGGTGATACCGGCGGCATGTTCGAACGGCACCGCCAGCGCCAGCAGGGATTGCGCGACATAGCCGGCAGCACTGGCCGCATGTTCGAGGTCAAGGATTCCCTCGTCCACCCGCTCCTTGTAGTGATCCAGGCGGTGCTGCGTCTGTTGCCTGCTGGCGAGCAAGGTATCCTTGCCGCGCCGGGCGGCCTCCACGGCCTCCGTCTGCAGCCGGCAGGTGAATTCCGAGAGCAGTATGAGGTTGGCCTTGCTCGCCACATTCAGGCTTTCATCGGCCTCACGCTCGTAGACGTGCATCAGCTCGCGCCCCAGCCCGATCAGCTGAACGACCGCGGCGTCGGCACGCTCACGGACTTCCCTGTAGCGATAAGGTGGAACCTGCAATGGCGCTTTCTGCCCGGCGACGCCGCCCAGCAGGAAGCCGCCATGGCCGAAACCATCCTGCGACTCATCCTCCCCGTACAACGACAGCGGCACCCGCTTGCCATCCAGGGTCAGCCCATGACGCAGATTGTGCAGACGGTTGCGCAGCAGGTTGCGCAACTGAACCAGCGACGTGTTGAGCGGCACACTCAAATCGGAGGTGGTCGCCCTTTGCAGGGTGATGGGTTCGCCAGGAGCAGTGGAAAACAGCTCGGGCAGCACCCCGATCAGGCGCAGGGCCTTCTCGTAGCACATGGAAGCCGCCGCCAGGCTGCCCGGGGTGAACTGACGATAGAGGTCGTCGCCCTCCCGGCGCCAGCTTTCCACGACGAAGCGGTGCAGGGCCTGGCGATAGCACTCGGGGCGCGAGTAAGCCAGCAGGTCGGGATCGTCGACGCCAACCGTCGTCTGCAGCGCGCCACGATCCAGCAGCGGCTGGCTGAGCCAGAACGCCGGTTGTCCGGTCACGTCGTCGTTCGCCGTCCGGTAGGGATCGAACAGATAGCGCGTGCACCAATGCCATGCCTGGTGATACTGGCGGGTTTCCCGCAGGCGCCAGGCCACCAGGAACGGCACATGGAAGAACAGCTCCCAGAAATACAGGCCATTGGCGCCACGGAAATCGACGGTACCGCCCTCGCTGCCCGCCTCCATCGGCGGCTCCGGCAACGACTGTGCGTGCCATGACAGGGCCATGTCGACGGACTGCGTCGCCAGCGCCACCAGTTGCTTGCCGAACAGGGTGTTGAGGCGGAGGCTCTGCACCGCCAGCCTGTCTTTTTCCTCGGCCTTCTGGTTGGCCTCTTTCAGATCCAGGTACAGCGCCTGCTGGCCATTGCGCCGGATCTGTACGCTGGGTACCGCATCGTCGAGCTTGTCCTCCAGCTTGTAGACACGGGTCAGGGTCGCCAGGGTCTTGCCGTCCATATTCGGGTCGGAAACCGTCAGTTTGAACGTGTAGAGCGGGATATCCCGACTGACCGGACAGAGGCAACTGGTGCGGCTATCGCCATCGGTGATCAGAACGTCCTCCCAGGACATCTCGTGCTTCGGATCAATTTTCAGCAAAATGCGCATGCATTCCTGGGGGTACAGGTGGCGCAAACGGACGGCCGCCTCCGCGGTCAGCTTGTCACCCAGGTCGATCTGTTCTGCGGTCACTGCCGCAGTTTCCTCCAGTATGAAGAAATCGACCACATCCTGGCGGTTCAGGCCTCGTGCACTATCGATGGCATCGGCAATGGAGCGTCGCCTATCGGTACCGCTGTCGGGCGGCAACTGAAGGCGTTCGTTGTAGATCTGCTGCGTGGTGTAGCGGGTCGTCCACAGTACTTTCTTGAGGGCGGCGAAGGCATCCGGCTTGTCCTTCGACCAGGCCTCCAGTGTGTCGAGCTTAAAGCGTTTGAGCAGCGATTTATCGTCTGTCGACAGCGTCCAGGTCGCGTTATTCGCCGCCGCCAATGTGGCCGTCAGCACCATTGCGAGATTGGCTTCGCCCGCTCGAAAACGAGAGCTAGCCTTCAGGCCGGGTTCGAACCATGGAAGGTCACCCACCCCCGAGCCGAGCCGGGACTCTACGTGGATATGCAGATCCAGCCCTGACAGGACAATGCCTTTCTTGGCGCTAGCCTGAGTACTCCATGTTTTTCCACCCTCGTGGAAATCGATCCTGGCGGAGAAGGCCTTTGCCCCGGTTCTCGCGCAGTTGCCAGTGAAATACACGCAGAAGTAGCGATCCAGATTGGTACTCTGCGAAGTCACAGACAACGTCAGGGTCACCTGCTCTTCGTCAAGCTTGTTTGCCTCGATTTCCAGATCGAACAGCGGACCGTTCGCCGCAACCTTGACAGACGTGAAGTGCCACATGTCCTGGCGGGCACTCCATTCGCTGTCCATTTCAACGGATACATCAATGGCCTGCTGATCGCTGCTCAGTGCCCCGTTCAGCACAACATCGCCCTTCTTCGTCACGTCATAAACGGCTGCAAGCTTGGTATCCGTCGCTTCATCGCCCCATTTGAACGCCTTGGACTTTGCACTTTCTTCCTTGAGATCGATGAGTGCACCGACATAGGGGTGCTGCACCACCCGCGGATCACGGAAGAACTTCAGCCAGTTTTTCACCAGCTGGGTTTCGATCGGACGCTTGTCCTTGTCTTGTGCGTCCAGGTCCTTTTCTTCGATCAGCAGCAGGTCGCGCACGACAATGAAATAGTCTTCGTTTCGCTTCCACTTGGCTTTCTTGCTTTCTCCAGTGAAGTTGCTTTCTGCCGCATCGAACAGCAACACGGTCAGCCACGGATCGTTGAAGCGGTCACCGGTACTGTTCACCATCACCGTCAGGCCGGGCTCGAAATCCATGGTTTTCAGGTAAGCATTGCCTGTTGCGGTGCCGTTGGCGCCGACACCTGGAACGGACTCGCGCGTCCCGACGAACTTGCCGTTCGCATCATGCCCATCCAGGCACAGCAATTCGTTGGGCGGTGCCCACGAACCATCGGTCTGCTGGAAGGCGAAACACACGCGCAGCGGATAGTACGGACTGGCCTTGTTGTCGCTGCCCATCGCGATCGCCGTGGCGTCGCGTTCGACCCAGACGACATAGCGACGCCCGGCAATGATCACGGGGCGGATCAGTTCGATGCGAGTGCGAGTGTCTTCATCCTCCTTGGGAGTGTCTTCATCTTCCTTGGAAGTGTCTTCATCTTCCGTGGAAGTGTCTTCACTCACCTTGGGCGTGCCTTCACCCTCCTTGGGCGTATCTTCGCCCTCCTTGGAAGTGTCTTCACCCACCTTGGGCAAGTGGGTGGTGGCGATCCCACCGTTGACCGCCAGCGAGATCTTCTGCCATTCGCCCCACGCCAGCATGCTCGGCGCGTTGTCCTGGTCGCGCCGGGACAGGTCCAGGGTGCGCCAGTAGTATTCCACCGGTTCGACATTGGTCTTGCCGATGAAGTGGTAGGTATCAGCCAGTGGCAGGGTGCCATCGGCATAGACCGAAATGGGCTGGATGTTGCTGACCTTCTCGAAGCTGCTGAGGTAGCCGAGCATCGCGGTCTGAATGTCTTCGGTCTGACGCTTGCCCTGAGCCAGCAGGTTCTCCAGTTCCTTGAACGCCTCGGTGCGACGCTGGCGACGGGTCGGGTCGATGAAGTTCTGTGGCTCGTTGTGCAGCTCCCGGCGGGTACGCCAGCTCTCGTAGCGACTGGCGAAGTTGACCCAGTCGTCGCGCTCCTGCATCGGGATGGCGACGTACTCGTAGCCAGGCTCCAGACGCGCGTGCAACTGATGCAGGTAGCGCTGCAGGCTGGTGATGGCCGACGCCACGCGCGTCGTCACCGGCTCATGGGACACCTCGACATCGACCAGCAGGTAATCGGCCAGGTCCTGACGACTTTCGATGCCGACCAGGGTCTTGTTACCCGGCAGCCAGTGAGCCACCAGCCATTGCAGCAAGGCCTCGCGCCAGATGCCTCCCAGTTCGTTGTCGATCAGTTTGCGCTCGCTGGCCGAACAGCCCTTGCGCAGCGCGACCGCACAACACTGAAAGGCTGCGTAGTCCGTGCTGTCCTTGAGCTCGCCCATCTCGATCAGGGCATCGACCGACACGCCACTCCTGGCGGCCAGGTCGAGCTGACGCAGCAGGCGCTCCAGGTCGCGCACCGTGGCCGGTGGTTGAACCAGCGCGATATTGACGAGGCTCTCCACGGGCAGGCCAAGCAAGGTCGCCAGTCTGCTCCAGGCGTCGCTTGCCTCGACTGCGTCGTCGCCGTTCATGTCGTGGAAATACTCGAGCAGGTCACCTTCCTTGGTGCTGCTGGGAAGAACCCCCAGGATCGTCTTGTAACGGGTGAGCTGATGCAGTGTGGTCAAGTCCAGATCTCGCAGCGCAGAAGCCTCGGCGCCTTGAAGATTGAACCAGGCCGGATTGGCGACGAGTTCTTCCAGGGTCGTGACCTCGATGCCAAGCACTTTCACTACCGCGGCATGGCGCTCCAGCCGGGCCCAGCACTCGGCATCGTCGGCAGTGAAGCACGGGCCTGGTCTCATGCCTTGCTTGATCTTGCCGTGGATAATATTCAATCGCTTGCGAAAGCCGGAAACATCCCTCCCGATCCAGCTCAACAACGGCAGGACGAAGCTGTCATGGTCGAGTCCAAGCGCCTTGTGCAGAACGGCGCGACAACAGCTTTCGTCGTCCCCCTCGGCGGTAACCGCCTCGGAGGTGAACGCCTCGATCCACGTCTGGCGGACCAGCGGAACCTGCGGATTGAGCACCAGGAATACCTGCTCGACGGTCATCTTCTGGCGTTTCAGCCATTCGATGGTGTTCATCACACCGGCCAGCACATCGACGATGTCCGCCTCACCGGCCGGCAGGAGGGTGGGTTTTCCGGCGAGCTGGGTTTCGTAGGCCGGTTTCTCCCGCATCAGGATGCTCAGCACGAGCATGCCGTCGGTGGCCGACATACCGAACAGGCGCGGCAGGGCAATCATCCGGTAGCAGGCGGACACCACCGCCAGCGAACGGCTCGGCTTCGCCAGCCCCTGGGCCTTGAGCACCCACGCCAGAACGGTACGCAGCAGCGCCTCGTCCACCTTGAACGCGACACACAGCTGCTTGAGGGTCAGCGCATCCTTGCCGTCCTTGGCATTGGGGTCGAATTCGCTGTCGTCCAGGAGCAGCACAGGTTCTGAGTCATCCCGCTCAACAATGTCGCCAGGGTTGAACAGCCTGTCGTAGAACGACTCGCTGCGACCGATGCCGTAGGGCGAAATCTCATCGAGGAAGGCGACGTACTGGTAGGGTTTGACGCCGTACTTCTGCTGCAGATGGCGGAACAGGCCGAGCGCCCGCAGCGTGTTTTCACTCAGCGCATAGTCTTCTTCGGGTTCGTCCGGCACCTCCTGCGGCAACAGGACATCAAGCATGTCCGGCTCGATGCCTTCACCTCGTTCTTGCGCCCAGTGCGCGGCCATGACCAGTGCATCGGTTTCATCGGCGCTCAGTTCCAGCGCCCGCTGCAAGCGCACCATGCGCTGCAGGCGATCCAGATGGCCGGCGGTGAGGCCTTCGATCTTCACGGTTTTCAGCGCCGGATCCGGCCGGCTGAGGTACAGGGGGGTGTCGCCATTATTGATGAACGCGGCGCCGTGCATGTCGCTGGAGGCATCCGCCACGTCCTCACTGGTCACGTAGTCGCTGAGCACCACCGACGTTTTCCCTTCGCCGATAGCCTGCACGGCGAGCAGGCGGCGCAATTCCTTGCGCGTTACGCCCAGGGCCTTGCACAGCCCCTGGGTGGTGCTCAGGGTTTCCAGTGCATTGCTGTCCTTGAGATGGAAGCTGCTTTCATACAGGGCTGCATCAGAGGCATGTTCAGCCAGCAACAAACCGCGCAGTTCTGGGGAAAAACCGCTGCTCAGCGTGGTAGCTGCACGCAAGGCCGCCGAGGTGATGTGGTCGAAGGTGAAGTTCGGGTACTCGACATCCGCCGTGCGTACCACGTCCCAGATCGACAGGCGCTTTTTCTCCAGAGTCGTCTTGATCGACTCCCACGCGTAATGAAACGGCAACTCGACCGGGTAGGTCGCACTGGCGAGGGTTTGCTGCAGCGAAGCATCCTTGGGCCGCTTCTCGCGAACCCGGTCCTCCAGCAGCTCGATCACCAGGCGCTGGGCGGGCAACGTATTCTTCAGGTTCTTGTCATCCAGACTCATGCGCAGCAGATCGGGACGCCGCTGCGCCAGCAGGTTGGCCTCGCTGGTCTCGGCGCGATCTTCGAAAGCGTCGATACGCGCTTTCAGATCGATCAGGTACGCCAGCGGGCTGATGTTCGCGAGCGGCGCATCGGTGGCGCAACGCTGCGCCTGGTCGTCCTGGAACAGGCTGGTGTAGGTGGCGTTGTCCTTGCTGATGACGGGCGTGGCAGGGGTGGTCTGGTTCGCGAGATCGTTCATCGTCCGATTCCTTGCAAACGAATACGAAGCGGCACACGCACGGGCGTCCCGCCGTTTCCACTCGGGCTCGAAGTGGGCACGGGAACGTTAGATCAGGGGGGGCAAGCGCACACCTGACAAAAATATCAGTGGGTTCGCTGGCGAAGGAGGCGGGAGGGGTGCAGACGGCCCTTTCCGGGCACCCTGGCAAAACCAGTGCGTACCCGGATGCCGACGAACGGCCGATCAGGCGCCCGGGATGTACTGCTTCTGCGCGGTGCCGCGGGCGATCAGGCGCGACAGGTAGTCGAGTTTCTGCGCGTCCTGGTCGACGAAACGGAAAGTCAGTTGCAGCCAGTCGCTGTCCGGCTTCGGCTCCAGCGCCGCGACCGAATGCAGGTAGCCGTTGAGACGGGCCACTTCCGACTGCTCGCCCTGCTCCAGGTCAAGCACGGCGCCTTCCAGCACCTGCGGCAGCGCCTCGCTGCGACGGACCACCAGCGAGGCCTCCTTCAGCGTCAGGGCCTTGATGATGCACGGCTGGTTGCCGCTGGACAGGCGCAACTGGCCCTGGCCACGGCCCGTCGGTGTGGCGGGCTGGGTCGGTACCGGCGGGGCGTTGAGCAGCGGCTTGGCGGCGGGCGCGGCGGCCGGCGCGCTGGGCGCCGCGGGCTTGGCACCGCCGGTCAGGGCCGACAGGGAATCGTTTGCGAAGCCGGTCGAGGAACGCGCCGGACCACCCGCCATCGCCGCCTCCAGTTTGCCGACCTTGGCCAGGGCTTTCTTCACCTTGGTCAGCAACTGTTCGTTGGTGAACGGCTTGCCGACATAGTCCGAAACGCCGGCCTGGATCGCCTGGACCACGTTTTCCTTGTCGCCACGGCTGGTCACCATGATGAACGGCAGGGCCTTGAGCGCGTCCTGCTGACGGCACCAGGTGAGCAACTCGAGACCGGACATCTCCGGCATCTCCCAGTCGCACAGGACCATGTCGAAGACGTCCTTGGTCATCAGGGTCTGGGCCTTGCGCCCGTTGACCGCATCTTCGATGACCATACCGGGGAAATAGTTACGCAGGCATTTCTTTACCAGGTCGCGGATGAACGGCGCATCATCCACAACCAGCACACTGACTTTACTCATCGCCACTCCTTCCTGATCCCGACTAGCATAACGTTGACTGATGGCCATTTGCCAAAACTTCGGTCACGCCGGGACACAACAACAGATTCGTTCGCGGGTGCCTTCTATTGCGCTGCCGCAAACGAAAACGCCCGGCCAAGGCCGGGCGTCAGTTCTCGGGGCAACCTTATTTATCGTCAGATTCGCCCGGAACATTAGGCACTTCGGCGCCTTGCACTTCTTCTTTCATGCGCTTGAGGCCGAGGTGACGCACGTCGGTGCCGCGCACCAGGTAGATCACCAGCTCGGAGATGTTGCGCGCGTGGTCGCCGATCCGCTCCAGCGAACGCAGGGCCCAGATGACGCTGAGGACCCGCGAGATCGAACGCGGGTCTTCCATCATGTAGGTCACCAGCTCGCGCAGGGCGGTCTTGTACTCGCGGTCGATGGTCTTGTCGTACTGAGCCACGGACAGCGCCAGGTCGGCGTCGAAGCGAGCGAAGGCGTCCAGCGCGTCGCGGACCATATTGCGTACCTGGTCACCGATGTGACGAACCTCGACGTAGCCGCGCGGCGACTCGCCCTCCTCGCACAGCTGGATGGCACGGCGGGCGATCTTGGTCGACTCGTCGCCGATACGCTCCAGGTCGATCACCGACTTGGAGATGCTGATGATCAGGCGCAGGTCGGACGCGGCAGGCTGGCGACGGGCCAGGATGCGCACGCATTCCTCGTCGATGTTGCGCTCCATCTGGTTGATCTGCTCGTCGACCTCGCGCACCTGCTGGGCCAGGCCGGAGTCGGCCTCGATCAGCGCGGTGACCGCGTCGTTGACCTGCTTCTCGACCAGGCCGCCCATGGCCAGGAGGTGGCTGCGCACCTCTTCGAGTTCGGCGTTGAACTGCTGGGAGATGTGATGGGTGAGGCTGTCTTTATCGATCATGCTTTCGCTCCGCGAAGCTGCCGGCTCCAAGCCGCAGGCTTCAAGTCATTCGTGTCTGTCCCGGGCACCGCCTGCTCGCCGCTCGTGGCTGCGCTTGCGCCAGTTCCTAGCCGTAGCGACCGGTGATGTAGTCTTCGGTCTGCTTCTTGGCCGGGTTGGTGAACAGGGTATCGGTGTCGCCGAACTCGACCAGTTTGCCCATGTACATGAACGCGGTGTAGTCGGAGACGCGCGCCGCCTGCTGCATGTTGTGGGTCACGATGACGATGGTGTACTTGGATTTCAGCTCGTAGATCAGCTCTTCGACCTTCAGGGTCGAGATCGGGTCGAGTGCCGAGCACGGTTCGTCGAGGAGCAGGACTTCCGGCTCGACGGCGATGGTGCGGGCGATGACCAGACGCTGCTGCTGGCCACCGGACAGGCCCAGTGCCGAGTCGTGCAGACGGTCTTTGACTTCGTCCCACAGGGCCGCGCCCTTCAGGGCCCACTCGACGGCTTCGTCGAGCACGCGCTTCTTGTTGATGCCCTGGATACGCAGGCCGTAGACCACGTTTTCATAGATGGTCTTGGGGAACGGGTTGGGCTTCTGGAACACCATGCCGACGCGGCGGCGCAGTTCGGCAACGTCTTCGCCCTTGCGATAGATGTTGTTGCCGTACAGGTTGATCGCGCCCTCGACGCGGCAGCCGTCGACCAGGTCGTTCATGCGGTTGAAGGTCCGCAGCAGGGTCGACTTGCCGCAGCCGGACGGGCCGATGAAGGCGGTCACGCGCTGTTTCGGGATGTTCATGCCGACGTCGAACAGGGCTTGTTTGTCGCCGTAGAACAGGCTCAGGCCAGGCACTTCGATGGCCACGGTTTCTTCGGCCAGGCGCAGACTCTGTTTGTCGCGACCCAGGGCCGACATGTCGATGCCGTGGGCGTGGGATTCATGCTGCATGGTCAGACTCCATACGCTATCAATTTCGTTTCATCGCACCGCCCGGCGCTGGGGCACGGGCGGCAATCGCAAAAGGGGGTGTCGATCAGCTGTCCAGCGCTTTGTACTTCTCGCGCAGGTGGTTACGGATCCAGACCGCCGAAAGGTTCAGGGTGGCGATCACCAGGACCAGCAGCAGCGCGGTGGCGTAGACCAGCGGACGGGCAGCCTCGACGTTCGGGCTCTGGAAGCCGACGTCATAGATGTGGAAGCCCAGGTGCATGATCTTCTGATCCAGGTGCAGGTACGGGTAGTTGCCATCCACCGGCAGCGAAGGCGCCAGTTTCACCACACCCACCAGCATCAGCGGCGCCACCTCACCGGCGGCACGGGCCACCGCGAGGATCATGCCGGTCATCATCGCCGGACTGGCCATCGGCAGGACGATCTTCCACAGGGTCTCGGCCTTGGTCGCGCCCAGGGCCAGCGAACCCTCGCGCACGGTCCGCGGAATCCGCGCCAGGCCTTCCTCGGTGGCGACGATCACCACCGGCACCGCCAGCAGCGCCAGGGTCAGCGAAGCCCAGAGCAGACCCGGGGTACCCAGGGTCGGCGCCGGCAGCGCTTCGGGGAAGAACAGACGGTCGAGCGAGCCACCCAGCACGTAGACGAAGAAGCCCAGGCCGAACACGCCGTAGACGATCGCCGGCACGCCGGCCAGGTTGTTCACCGCGATGCGGATCAGACGGGTCACCGGGCCCTGGCGGGCATACTCGCGCAGATAGACTGCGGCCAGCACGCCAAACGGGGTCACGATCACGGCCATGATCAGGGTCATCATCACGGTACCGAAAATGGCCGGGAAGATACCGCCTTCGGTGTTGGCTTCACGCGGGTCGTCGCTGAGGAATTCCCAGACCTTGGCGAAGTACACGCCCAGCTTGGTGAACAGACCCATGCCGTTAGGCTGGTAGGCATGCACGACCTTGCTCAGGTTGATCTCGACTTCGCGGCCGTTGCCGTCACGGGCGACCAGGGCATCGCGAGCGAAGTCCTGGTGCAGGCTGCCCAGACGCTCTTCGATGGCCTTGTAGCGGTTGTTCAGCTCGGCACGCTCGGCTTCGATATCGGCCTGGGCGGCGGCATCCAGCTTGCCTTCCAGTTCCAGCTTGCGGCTGTGCAGACGCAAGCGTTCGAGGCCATGGTTGATGGCGCCGATATCCTTTTTCTCGAGGCTCTGCAGGTCGCCGGCCAGTTTCTCGGAGCGGGCCAGACGGCTTTGCAGCTCGTTCCAGGCGGCCGCGCCTTCGGCGACCACCTTGCCGTTTTCCTTGACGCCGACCAGGTAGCCGTAGAAGTTGCCCCACTCGCGACGTTCCAGGGCGATCAGATCGGCCGGACGCTGCTGGTCGACCAGCCACTCACCGACCACCCAGGTGAAGTCGCTGCCGTTCAGGTCACGGTTGCCGATCTTGATCAGCTCGCGAGTCATGAACTCCGGGCCGTCGTCCGGTACCGGCAGGCCGGCACCTTTCAGACGCGCGCGTGGCACTTCTTCCTTCTGCACCACCTCGCCGACCACTACGTGGCTGGGCTGGCCAGGCACGTTGTAGCTGGCCTGGACCAGGTCAGCGGGCCAGAAGTGACCCAGGCCGCGGACGGCGATTACGGCGAGCAGGCCGATGGTCATGATGACCGCGATGGCGACCGAGCCACCGCTGATCCAGACGCCCGGGGCGCCGCTCTTGAACCAGCTGTTGAGGGAATCCTTTTTCACGGATCTCTACCTTCTCTATCAAAGCGACGAGTATTTCTTGCGCAGACGCTGGCGAATCAGCTCGGCCAAGGTGTTCATGATGAACGTGAACATCAGGAGCACCAGCGCGGCAAGGAACAGGACGCGGTAATGGCTGCCGCCGACTTCCGACTCGGGCATTTCCACCGCGACGTTGGCCGCCAGGGTGCGCATGCCTTCGAACAGGTTCAGCTCCATGACTGGCGTGTTGCCGGTGGCCATCAGCACGATCATGGTTTCACCCACGGCACGGCCCATACCGATCATCAGCGCCGAGAAGATGCCCGGGCTGGCGGTCAGGATGACCACGCGGGTCAGGGTCTGCCATGGCGTGGCGCCCAGCGCCAGCGAACCCAGGGTCAGGCTGCGCGGCACGCTGAACACGGCGTCCTCGGCGATCGAGTAGATGTTCGGAATGACCGCGAAGCCCATGGCGATACCCACTACCAGGGCGTTGCGCTGGTCGTAGGTGATGCCCAGGTCGTTGGTGATCCACAGGCGCATGTCGCCGCCGAAGAACCAGGTTTCCAGGAACGGACTCATGTACAGGGCGAACCAGCCGGTGACGAGGATCACCGGGATCAGGATCGCGGCTTCCCAGCCATCCGGTACACGCAGGCGGATCGATTCCGGCAGGCGGCTCCAGCTGAAGCCGGCGACCAAGATGCCCAGCGGCAGCAACAGCATCAGGCTGAACACGCCCGGCAGGTGGCCTTCGAGGTACGGCGCGAGGAACAGACCGGCGAAGAAGCCGAGAATCACCGTCGGCATCGCCTCCATCAGCTCGATCACCGGCTTGACCTTGCGGCGCATGCCCGGTGCCATGAAGTAGGCGGTGTAGATCGCCGCGGCGATGGCCAGCGGAGCGGCCAGGATCATCGCGTAGAAGGCCGCCTTCAGGGTACCGAAGGTCAGCGGCGACAGGCTCAGCTTGGGCTCGAAGTCGGTGTTCGACGCGGTCGACTGCCAGACGTATTTAGGCTCGTCGTAGTTCTCGTACCAGACCTTGCTCCACAGCGCGCTGAAGGAGACTTCCGGGTGCGGGTTCTTCAGGGTCAGCGGTTGCAGCTTGCCGCCTTCCTCGATGAACACGCGGTTGGCGCGTGGCGACAGGGCCAGCACGCCCGGGCCGTCGACGGCCTGCTCGATCAGCAGGGTGCGGTGCGCGGTGCTGTGGAACACACCGAGCTTGCCGCTGGCGTCCAGGGCGATGAAGCCCTTGCGGCGCTCTTCGGCGTCGATCTGCACGACCGGCGAGTTGCCCATCTTGAAGTCGCGGATGCGCTTCAGGCGTTGCTCGCCATCCGGGTCACGGGCCATGAACCACTGGCTCAGCACACCCTTGGAGTCGCCGATGATCAGCGAAATGCCGCCGACCAGCTGGGCGCTGGCGGTGACTTCCGCCTCGCCGTTTTCGGACAGCTTGTAGCGACCGTTGAGGCTCTTGTCGCGCAGGCTGAACACGTCGGCCTGGGCGCGACCGTTGATGACGTACAGCCACTGCTGACGCGGATCGATGAAGATCTGCTTCACCGGTTCGGTCATCTGCGGCAGGTCGATGCGATTCGACTCGCTGGTGACTTCGCCGGTCATCATGTTTTCCGAACGGCTCAGTTGCAGCACCTGCAGGTGCGCGCCGGCGGAACCGGTGAGCAGCAGGGTGTCGCCGTTGACGTTCAGGCTCACGTGTTCCAGGGCACGCCCCTCATCGTCCAGGGCGATGGGCTCCTGGCCGTAAGGGAAGTCGATGGCTGGCGTGATGGTTTTCTTGTTGTCCGGGTAGGTGATCTTGTAGGTGTGGTGGAACACCAGCACCTGACCATTGGACAGGCCCAGCACGATCAGCGGGCTACCCGGCTGGTCGGCACCGATCGACGTCACCTGGACGCCAGCCGGCAAGGGCAGATCGACGCGCTTGATCTCGGCGCCGGTCTTGGTATCGAAGAACAGGGCCTGGCCCTTGTCGGAAACCCGCATGCCGACCAGGTTCTGCTCTTCCAGGGCGATCATCAGCGGCTTGCCCGCGTCCTGCTGCAGCCAGGTCGGCTCCAGGGCCTTCTTGCTGGTCAGGCTCGCACCCTGGAACAGCGGCACGACCACATAGGCCAGGTAGAAGAAGATCAGGGTGATCGCCGCCAGCACGGCAAGCCCGCCTACCAGTACATACCAGCGGGTCAGGCGATCCTTGAGCGCGCGAATGCGGCGCTTGCGTTGCAGTTCGGGCGTATTGAAATCAATCCGCACGGGGGGAGAATTTTGGGTCATTGTGGAGTTGGCCAGATCATTCATGCGCACACCCTAGCGGTCCCGTATGACAGAAACATGACAATGCAGTGACGCAAAAAAGCCCGCCGCTCAGGTCTCCTGGCAGCGGACTGGGAATTTGCAGCGGGGCCCGGCATCCTCCGAGCCCCGCCTGGTCACACTTAGTTCTTCGCTACACCGGCGTTGTGGGTCAGACCCAGGTCAGCCAGGGCTTTCTCAGCCACTTTGGCTGGCAGCGGGATGTAACCGTCCTTCACGACCACTTGCTGACCGGCCTGCGACAGGACCAGCTTCACGAACTCGGCTTCCAGCGGGGCCAGAGGCTTGTTCGGGGCCTTGTTGACGTAGACGTACAGGAAGCGCGACAGCGGGTAGGTGCCGTTCAGGGCGTTGGCTTCGTTGTCTTCAACGAACTCGCCGCCTTCTTTCTTGGCCAGGGCTACGGTCTTGACGCTGGCGGTCTTGTAACCGATACCCGAGTAGCCGATACCGTTCAGCGAGGAGCTGATCGACTGAACAACGGAAGCCGAACCTGGCTGTTCGTTGACGTTAGGCTTGAAGTCGCCTTTGCACAGGGCTTCTTCCTTGAAGTAGCCGTAGGTGCCCGATACCGAGTTACGGCCGAACAGCTGGACTGGCTTGTTGGCCAGGTCGCCGGTCACGCCCAGGTCGCCCCAGGTCTTGACGTCGGCTTTGCCACCGCACAGGCGGGTGGAGGAGAAGATTGCATCGACCTGGGCCATGGTCAGGCCTTTGATCGGGTTGTCCTTGTGGACGAAGACAGCCAGGGCGTCAACGGCAACCGGGATGGCAGTCGGCTTGTAGCCGTACTTCTGCTCGAACGCCTGCAGCTCGACGTCCTTCATCTTGCGGCTCATCGGGCCGAGGTTGGCGGTGCCTTCGGTCAGCGCGGGTGGCGCGGTGGAGGAACCGGCGGCCTGAATCTGGATGTTGACGTTCGGGTATTCCTTCTTGTACGCCTCAGCCCACAGCGTCATCAGGTTGGCCAGGGTATCGGAACCAACGCTGGAGAGGTTGCCCGACACACCGGTGGTCTTGGTGTAGGTCGGAATAGCTGGGTCAACAGCGGCAACCGCATTGGCGGTGGCAACGCCAGCGGCGACAAAGGTCAGGGCCGCCATCAAACGCTTCAGTTTCATGCCTTGCTCCTAGCAGGAATTCGGGGGTGAGATGGATCGGGCCCAAGTATCTGCAGGCCGCATGACCAATCTATGACCTCAATGTGACAATTAGATGAAAGGCCATCACTCGCGAGAGGGATGGCCTTTACCAATTATTTCCAGGTGCCGGAATAGAGGGGCGTCAGCGTTTGGTCGCCAGCAGGTAGAGACCAACGACCAGACCAATGGTACAGATCCCCGCCACATACAACGCCGGCGCCATCGGACTGAACTTGAGCAGCGCAGTCACCACCATCGGGGTCAGGCCGCCAAAAATGGCGTAGGCAACGTTGTAGGAGAACGACAGGCCGCTGAAGCGCACCACTGGCGGGAACGCGCGCACCATGACGTAGGGCACGGCACCGACGATGCCGACGCACAGGCCAGTCAGGGCGTACAGCGGGAACAGCAGGTCCTTGTGGTCGGCAAGGGTGTGATAGAAGGTCCACGACGTGACCAGCAGCGCCAGGCTACCGCCGACGAACACGCGGCCCGCGCCGAAGCGATCGACCAGCTTGCCGGCGCCGACGCACCCCAGGGTCAGCAGCACGATGGCCAGGCTGTTGGCCTGCAGGGCCACGGTCGGGGTGAAGCCGTAGACGGTCTGCAGCACGGTCGGGGTCATCAGGATGACCACGATGATGCCGGCGGACAGCAGCCAGGTCAGCAGCATCGACAGCACGATGGCTCCACGGTGATCACGCAGCACCGCGCGCAGCGGCACTTCCTCGGCCAACGCCTTGCGCTGCTGCAGTTCGGCGAACACCGGGGTTTCGTGCAGCCAGCGACGCAGGTACACCGAGAACAGACCGAACACGCCGCCCAGCAGGAACGGGATTCGCCAGGCGTAGTCGGCGACTTCCTCGGGGCTGTAGAGGCTGTTGATCAGGGTCGCCACCAGCGAGCCGAGGAGGATGCCCGCGGTCAGGCCGGCGGTCAGCGTGCCGCAGGCAAAACCGGTGTTGCGTGCGGGGACGTGCTCGGACACGAAGACCCAGGCCCCCGGCACCTCGCCACCGATCGCCGCGCCCTGGATCACCCGCATCAGCAGGAGCAGGATCGGCGCGGCCATGCCGATCTGCGCGTAGGTCGGCAGCAGGCCCATGATCAGGGTCGGCACGGCCATCATGAAGATGCTCAGGGTGAACATCTTCTTGCGCCCCAGCAGGTCGCCGAAGTGAGCCATGACGATCCCCCCCAGCGGCCGCGCCAGGTAACCCGCGGCGAAGATCCCGAAGGTCTGCATCAGGCGCAGCCACTCCGGCATGTCCGCCGGGAAGAACAACTTGCCGACCACGGTGGCGAAGAACACGAAAATGATGAAATCGTAGAATTCCAGCGCACCACCGAGAGCGGACAGCGACAGGGTCTTGTAGTCGTTGCGGGTCAGCGGCCGTGCCGGCTGTTCGAGGCTGGAGGGAACCGATGTCATTGAGGCTTCTCTTATTGGAAGGTCCAGGCCTGGCAGCAAGGGTGGCAAACGGCCTGTAGGAACCCCGAACGATAACAAATTGTCCGAAAGCGACACAGATCTACATATTCCGCGCAGATAATCGTGGCTGCACGGTCGTCGGTGTCTGCGAGGCTCTATATACTGGCCTCTCGTAGATACCGGTTGAGTCAAAGGTGGGATATTGTGCGAAAACGCTGCCAAGTATGCTTGGTCGGTTTCGCAGAGTTTCCCTGCGCCGCCTTTCGAAGCGAACAGAGTGTGCTGAATCGCTTTTTGCGGCGTTACTGCGTCAACCAACGAAGCGTCACGGGTCAGAGGCACCCCCGGCATGATTGAACTCGAACAAGAAGATCCGATCCCGCAAGGCGACCTGGCCTTGCAGATCACCGCACTTCCCCGCGAAACCAACGGTTTCGGCGATATCTTCGGCGGCTGGCTGGTCGCCCAGATGGACCTGGCGGGCACCGCCATGGCCAGCCGCGTCGCTGGCGGCCGGGTCGCCACCGTGGCGATCGATCGCATGGCCTTCCTCGTCCCGGTAGCGGTCGGTGCGCAATTGTCCTTCTATACCCAGACCCTGGAAATCGGCCGCAGCTCGATCCAGATGATGGTCGAGGTGTGGAGCGACGATCCGCTGTCCAGCGAATGGCGCAAGGTCACCGAAGCAGTCTTCGTCTTCGTCGCCATCGACGGCAGTGGCCGCACCCGCTCGGTACCGCCTCGTCGCTGAGCCGGGTGCGCGGTAAACTCGTTGAATCGCGAAAGGTCCAACCCTTACGTCACTTCATCGAGATCAGCGCATGTCCACACCCAAGGTCGAATCGGAACAACACGGCGAACTCAACTGCTGGCGTATCACCAGCGACCACGCCGAGCTGCTGGTGGCCCAGCAGGGTGCGCAGGTGCTGAGCTACCAGCGACTGGGCGAACCACCCCTCCTCTGGCTGAGCGACCAGGCCCTGTTCAACCACGGCAAGTCGGTGCGCGCCGGCGTACCGGTGTGCTGGCCATGGTTCGGCAACCTGCAGCGCAACCCGGAAGCTATCCGCAAACAGTTCAAGGGCAGCGAAGCACCGGCCCATGGCCTGGTGCGCGGGCGTGACTGGCAGCTTCTGGGCATCGACAGCAGCGGCGATGCCGTGCAGTTGTCGTTCACCCTCCCGGAAACCCAGGGCGACCTGCCCGGCTGGCCACATCAGGTCGAGCTGACCCTCGATATCCGCATGGGCGAGCACCTGAGCCTGGACCTCACCAGCCGCAACCAGGGCAATGATCACGTCACCCTGAGCCAGGCACTGCACAGCTATTTCGCGGTCAGCGACGTACGCTCGGTCAGCGTCGAGGACGTAAAGGGACGCGACTATATCGAGACCCTGGCGGACTGGGAGCAGCGCAGCCAAGCCGCCGACCTGACCTTCAGCGGCGAGACCGACCGCATCTATCTGGATACCCCTGCCGAACTGGCCATCGTCGATCCGGCGTGGAATCGACGCATTCGCATAGCCTCCCGCGGTTCACGCAGCGCGGTGATCTGGAACCCCTGGGTCGCACGGGCCGCCGAGTTGCCGGACATGGCCGACGATGGCTGGCAACGCATGCTGTGCATCGAGACGGCGAATGTCTGGGACGACATCGTGGAGCTGGCACCGGGGGCCAGCCATACCCTGGGCCTGACCCTGTCCAGCGAGCGAATCTGAGAAAAGCGACGCGGACCTTGTGGTGTTACAGGTCCGCGTCTTCCACCACCCGCACGTTCGCCGCGTCCAGCGCGTAGGCGGCATCAGCCATGTCGTTGTTGACCTTCTCGATCTTCAGCGTGCCGCTGACCCACAGGGGCGTGTAGATATCCGCCAGCTTCACCCCCTTGGGATAGCGCACCAGCACCAGCTGGTTCGGCGGCGGCGGCGGTACGTGGATGCACGCACCCGGATAGGGAACCAGGAAGAACAGCGTGCTGTTGCCCTTGCCATCGGCTTCGAGGGGCACTGGATAGCCACCAAGACGGATCGACTTGCCGTTCATCCCAGCCACGGTATGCGTCGAGTACATCACCGCCGGCAGGCCTTTGCTCTGCTTGAGGCCGCCCTTGGCGTCGAAGGTGCCCATGGCTTCCGGGGAGTTGTGGTCGATTTCCGGCATCGCTTCCAGCGCTTTCTGATCCGACTTGGGCATCAGCTCCAGCCAGTCGGTCTCAGGCAGTTCGGCCCGGGCGAGAGTGCTGCACAGCAGCAGGGGAATGAGGAATAACGCACGCATGAAAAATGCTCGGCAACCGTAAGAAAGTTGCCGAGCATTCTATCGTGCCGTCAGCTTTTTTTGATCAGGCCGTAGATCACCAGCAGGATGATCGCGCCCACCAGCGCCCCGAGGAAACCGGCCACCTGGCCCGCCTGATAGATACCCAGGGCCTGGCCGCCGTAAGTCGCCGCCAGCGAGCCGCCGATACCCAGCAGGATGGTCATGATCCAGCCCATGCTGTCGTCGCCGGGCTTGAGAAAGCGCGCCAGCAGACCGACGATCAGGCCGATGAAGATGGTTCCGATGATACCCATGGCAATCCCTCTGATGATGAACACCACCAAAGCCTAGTCAGCGCTTTGGCGTCCTGCCATCAGAGGGTTGCCGGCGGGAGAGGTTCAGCTCAACCCGCGATCAGGGCTTCGACCTGCTGGATCTTCTGCTCCAGGGTGGCCGTGTCGGCGCAGCGCAGCGTGGCGTGACCGACCTTGCGCCCGACCTTGAAGGCCTTGCCGTAGTGGTGCAGATGGCAGTCATCGATGGCGACGACCTTATCCACCGCAGGCACTTCACCGATGAAGTTGAGCATGGCGCTTTCGCCGACCTTGCGCGTCGAGCCCAGCGGCAGGCCGGCCACGGCACGCAGATGGTTCTCGAACTGGCTGCACTCGGCACCTTCGATGGTCCAGTGCCCGGAGTTGTGCACACGCGGGGCGATTTCGTTGGCTTTCAGGCCGCCATCGACTTCGAAGAACTCGAACGCCAGGACACCGACGTAATCCAGCTTTTCCAGGACCCGTCCGGCGTAATCCTCAGCCAGCGCCTGCAGCGGATGCTCGCTGCTCGCCACCGACAGACGCAGGATGCCGCTCTCGTGGGTGTTGTGCACCAGCGGGTAGAAGCGGGTTTCGCCATCACGGGCGCGTACGGCGACCAGTGAGACTTCGCCGCTGAACGGCACGAAACCTTCCAGCAGGCAGGGCACGCTGCCCAGCTCGGCGAAGGTATCGACCACGTCGGCCTGGCTGCGCAGGACTTTCTGGCCCTTGCCGTCGTAACCCAGGGTGCGGGTCTTCAGCACCGCCGGCAGGCCGATGCTGGCCACGGCGTTGTCCAGGTCGGCTTGCGACTGGATATCGGCGAAGGCCGGGGTAGGAATGCCCAGGTCCTTGAACATGCTCTTTTCGAACCAGCGATCACGAGCGATGCGCAAGGCCTCCGCGCTCGGGTAGACCGGCACGAACTGCGAAAGGAAGGCCACGGTCTCGGCCGGCACGCTTTCGAACTCGAAGGTCACCAGGTCGACTTCGTCGGCCAGCTGGCGCAGATGGTTCTGGTCGCCGTAATCGGCGCGCAGATGCTCGCCCAGCGGGGCCGCGCAAGCGTCCGGAGCCGGATCGAGGAAGGCGAAATTCATGCCCAGCGGAGTGCCCGCCAGGGCCAGCATGCGGCCGAGCTGGCCACCACCGATTACACCGATCTTCATGCGAGTGACCTCAGGCCTGACGCGGGTCTGGATTGTCCAGAACGCTGTCTGTCTGCTCTGTGCGGAACTGCTTCAGCACGGTGTGGAACTGCGGGTGCTTGGCGCCGAGGATGCTCGCCGAGAGCAGCGCGGCGTTGATCGCACCGGCCTTGCCGATCGCCAGGGTCGCCACCGGAATACCGGCCGGCATCTGCACGATGGACAGCAGCGAGTCGACGCCGGACAGCATCGACGACTGCACCGGAACGCCCAGCACCGGCAGGTGGGTCTTGGCGGCACACATGCCCGGCAGGTGCGCAGCGCCGCCGGCGCCGGCGATGATCACCTCGATGCCGCGGCCTTCGGCCTCTTCGGCGTACTGGAACAGCAGGTCCGGTGTCCGGTGGGCGGAAACCACCTTCACTTCGTAGGGAATGCCGAGTTTTTCCAGCATATCGGCGGTGTGGCTAAGGGTGGACCAATCGGACTTGGAGCCCATGATCACGCCAACCAGTGCACTCATCGTCGAGCCTCTCCTGTAAGCGCCTTGCGGCGCACCAAAAGCAACGAGCCACGCAGGTAGACCGGCGTGGCTCGTCATAAGATTCTGAATCGACCGACCCGGTCGAAGGCGCGGGATTATAGCGCAGTCGGGGGCAACGCGCCCAGCCCCGTTGGTAAGGCGAACGCGAACCCCGCTGAGAGGCTTCCAGATGCTCTGGGACCGGGCTCGGGGGCTACTGTCAGCCACCCTACCCACACGTCAAGGACGATCTCATGCGCAAACACCTTCGTACCACGCTGCCGCTGGCCATCGCCGCGCTGTTCCACACCACCTTCGTCGGCGCCGACCATCGCGGCCTGACCGTCTGGGTATTTCCCCACGATGAGCTGGCGGAACTGTCCAATGAACAATTGACGGCGGATTACTTCGACGACTGGCTGAACGAGATGCGCCAGATCGCCAACATCCCCATCGAGCTGCGCTTCAGACGCCAGGCACCCGGCCTGACCGACCTCGACTACCGCGGCATGGACGGCCTGAGCGTGCTGTCCACATGGGCGGACGCCAGCGGCGCCTGGCGCCGCCAGCAGAACAGCCCCGGCGGCATGAGCCGCTATCTGCTGCTGGTCCGCGACCCGCTGGACGACAGCGGCACCACGCTAGGCCTGGCGCACCAGACCGGCAGCGCCGCCATCGCCTCGATCCGCTCCTATGCCACCCCGGGCCACGAACTGGGCCACACCCTCAGCGCCACTCACGAGGCTTCCGAAGTGCTGTTCAACGGCTGGTTCTGCGAAACCTACATGTTCCCGACCCGCCTCAGTGTCCGCTCCAACTGCTACCGCTACTCGCAGACCAACCGCGAACACATCGCCACTTACCTCAAGCGCCTGCAGCATTGATCGTGCCCGCGTCCTGCCGTCCCGACTCCAGCTTGCGCCACAACAAACGCACATTCGCCTTGCGCACCAGCGCGCAACGGTACAGGCGGATCTCCAGTGGCACATGCCACTGGGGCCCGCCACACACCACCAACTCGCCCCGCTCCAGCTCGGCGCGCGCCGACAAGCGTGGCACCCAAGCAATGCCCAGGCCTTCCAGGGCCATGCTTTTCAGGCTGTCGGCCATGGCGGTTTCATAGACAGTGGTGAAACGCAGGTTGCGCTGACGCAACAGCAGGTTCACCGAGCGTCCGAGAAACGCGCCGGCACTGTAGGCCAGCAACGGCACGCTGCCCTCGCCCTCCAGATCGAACAACGGTTTACCGTCGGCACTCGCGGCACACACCGGGAGCATTTCGGTATGGCCCAGATGCAGCGACGGGAAAATCTCCGCATCCATCTGCAGCGCGGCATCCGGGTCATAGAACGCCAGCATCAGATCGCAGCCGCCTTCACGCAACGCATGCACCGCATCGCCGACGTTGGTCGCCACCAGGCGAGTGGCGATGTTCAGGCCGTCGTTGCGCAGCTGGGCGATCCAGCGGGGAAAGAAGCCGAGGGCCAGGGAGTGTGCCGCGGCGACCTGGATCACCTCACCCTGCCCACCTTCAAGATGATGTAAATGGCGGAGAACTTCGCTCAACTGGTCGACAACGGTACGGGCGGTGACGAGGAACAACTGCCCCGCCGCGGTCAGTTCGATGGGCGTGCGCGAGCGGTTGACCAGGGTCAGTCCGAGTGCCGCTTCCAGGCTGCGGATACGCCGGCTGAAGGCCGGCTGGGTGACGAAGCGGCGCTCGGCGGCCTGGGAAAAACTGCGGGTCGCGGCCAGCGCGCTGAAATCTTCCAGCCATTTGCTTTCAAGGTTCATCGGAATCTCTCCAAAAGCGCGCACCAAAATGGCACACGCTCGAATGCGCAAGAACGTCACATGGGACGTTATGCCGTTTGTGCATAGGTTAGCGTGCAACAGCATTGGCCGCAAAACGGCTTCCGCCCCTACGATTGGCGACATTCCGGCACATGCCGGGTTATTTCGAGATGATACTCATCATGTCCGCTGCTGCATCGTTCCGCGTTGAAAAAGACCTGCTTGGCACCCTGGAAGTCCCTGCCGATGCCTACTACGGCATCCAGACCCTGCGCGCCGCCAACAACTTCCACCTCTCCGGTGTTCCGCTGTCGCACTACCCGAAGCTGGTCGTGGCCCTGGCCATGGTCAAGCAGGCCGCTGCCGACGCCAACCGTGAGCTGGGTCACCTGAGCGATGCCAAGCACGCCGCCATCAGCGAGGCCTGTGCCCGCCTGATCCGCGGTGACTTCCACGAGCAGTTCGTGGTGGACATGATCCAGGGCGGTGCTGGTACCTCTACCAACATGAACGCCAACGAAGTGATCGCCAACATCGCGCTGGAGGCCATGGGCCACCAGAAAGGCGAGTACAAGCACCTGCACCCGAACAACGACGTGAACATGGCGCAGTCGACCAACGACGCCTACCCGACCGCGATCCGCCTGGGTCTGCTGCTGGGTCACGACGCCCTGCTGGCCAGCCTCGACAGCCTGATCCAGGCGTTCGCTGCCAAGGGTGAAGAATTCAGCCACGTACTGAAGATGGGTCGTACCCAGCTGCAGGACGCGGTCCCGATGACCCTGGGCCAGGAATTCCGTGCCTTCGCCACCACCCTGACCGAAGACCTGAACCGCCTGCGCACCCTGGCGCCGGAAGTACTGACCGAAGTCAACCTGGGCGGTACCGCCATCGGCACCGGCATCAACGCCGACCCGGGCTACCAGGCCCTGGCCGTGCAGCGTCTGGCGACCATCAGCGGCCAGCCGCTGGTTCCGGCCGCCGACCTGATCGAAGCCACCTCGGACATGGGCGCCTTCGTCCTGTTCTCCGGCATGCTCAAGCGTACCGCGGTCAAACTGTCGAAGATCTGCAACGACCTGCGCCTGCTGTCCAGCGGCCCGCGCACCGGCATCAACGAGATCAACCTGCCAGCGCGTCAGCCAGGCAGCTCGATCATGCCAGGCAAGGTCAACCCGGTTATCCCGGAAGCCGTCAACCAGGTGGCCTTCGCGATCATGGGCAACGACCTCGCCCTGACCATCGCCGCCGAAGGCGGCCAGCTGCAGCTGAACGTCATGGAACCGCTGATCGCCTACAAGATCTTCGACTCCATCCGTCTGCTGCAGCGCGCCATGGACATGCTCCGCGAGCACTGCATCGTCGGCATCACCGCCAACGAACAGCGCTGCCGTGAACTGGTCGAACACTCGATCGGCCTGGTCACCGCCCTGAACCCTTACATCGGCTACGAAAACGCCACCCGTATCGCCCGCATTGCCCTGGAAAGCGGCCGCGGTGTACTGGAACTGGTGCGCGAGGAAGGCCTGCTGGACGAAGCGATGCTCAACGACATCCTGCGTCCGGAAAACATGATCGCTCCGCGTCTGGTTCCGCTGAAGGCGTAACCCCACGCAACAACCGTCTCACCAGGTCGAGGGACTAGACACCTCTCACCTTTCGAGGGCCCAGGCTTACACCCGGGCCCTTTTTTTATGCTCGCGAAACACCTCGCTACGCGAATCGTCTTACAGCCTTTCTCCGGATGTCGTACTGTGCCCGGCTACGAACAAGACCGACCATGGAGAATGGCGCATGACTTCGGCGTCCCCCCGCCCCGCCCGCAGCATCATGGTGCTGTATACCGGCGGCACCATCGGCATGCAGACCGGTGCCAATGGCCTGACCCCCGCTTCCGGCTTCGAGCAGCGCATGCGCGCCGGGTTATCCACAAGGACCGACCTGGCCCCCTGGCGCTTTCGCGAGATGGCACCGCTGATCGACAGCGCCAACATGACTCCGCAGTACTGGTTGCGCCTGCGCACGGCGATCAGCGAAGCGGTGGATGCCGGCTGCGACGCGGTGCTGGTCCTGCACGGTACCGATACCCTGGCCTACAGCGCGGCGGCCATGAGCTTCCAGTTGCTCGGGCTGGATGCGCCCGTGCTGTTCACCGGTTCGATGCTGCCGGCGGGTGCGGACGACAGTGATGCCTGGGAAAACCTCACCGGCGCGCTGCAAGCGCTGACCGCGGGGCAACCGGCCGGCGTGCAATTGTTCTTCCACGGCGAACTGCTGCCACCACACCGTACCGCCAAGGTCCGCAGCTTCGGCCGCCATCCCTTCATCGCCCTGCAGCGCAACGCTGCGGCGAGCGAAACGCCCGCGCGACTGGCCGCACTGGACTATCGCCAATCACGCCAGGCTGTGGATATCGCCGTGTTGCCGCTGGTCCCGGGCTTTTCCGCCGATCTGTTGCGGGCAGTTATCCACAGCGGTGCGCAGGGTCTGCTCCTGGAATGCTTCGGCAGCGGCACCGGGCCCAGTGACGATGCGGACTTCCTTGCCGCGCTCGAACAAGCGCATTCGCGCGACATCGTGGTCGTGGCGATCACCCAATGTCACGAAGGTGGCGTCGAACTGGATATCTACGAAGCCGGCAGCCGCCTGCGCCAGGCCGGTGTGCTGTCCGGTGGCGGCATGACCCGGGAAGCCGCGCTGGGCAAACTGCAGTTGTTGCTCGGCAGCGCCCTGCCGGTCGAGGAGGTGCGCCGCCTGGTCGAAGTGGACCTGGCCGGCGAGCTGCGCTGAAGGCATGCAATTTGCTCGCTTCCCGCACAGCCCATCAGCCTGGTATCGAGCATGCTGCACTCTCACCTGACTACCCTGCACGCGGTTTCCCTGGTCCTGCAGACCTTTCAGGATCAGGGACTGGCCGACGATGCACTGCTGCAGGGCAGTGGCATCCGCACGGCCGACCTGGGCCGCGCCGATTCGCGCATCACCACCCGCCAGGAGATGCAGGTGTGCGCCAACGCGGTGGCCCGGCGACGCGACATCGGCCTGGAACTGGGCCGGCGCATGCACGTTTCGTCCTACGGCATGCTCGGCTATGCCCTGCTCTCCAGTGCCACCTTAGGTGACGCTTTGCATCTGGCACTGCGCTACCCCGCGCTGCTGGGAACACTTTTCCGCCTGCGCCTGATCGAGGACGGCGAGCGGATCTGGTTCAGCGCCAGCGATTACCGCGAAGAACCGCAGTTGGCGGCGTTCAACGCCGAGTTCTGCCTGGTCTCGCTGAAAGTCATCTGCGACGACCTGCTGGGCCGTCCGCTGCCACTGCTGAGCGCGCGCTTCGCCCATGCCGAGCCGGACTACCACCCCAAGTACGGCGAGACCTTCACCTGCCCGTTGCATTTCGATACCGACGACAACGCCTTCGCCTTCGACCGCGCCTGGCTGGAGCAGCCGTTGCCCCTCGCCGACCTGGTGACGCATCGGGCGATGGGCGAGCGCTGCCGGCAATTGAATCTGGAGTTCACCGGGCGCCAGGCCTGGCTGGGCAAGATCCGCCAGGCACTCGCCGACCAACTGGATACACCGCCGGGGCTGGAAGGCCTGGCGCGACAGATGAACTGCTCGTCGCGAACCCTGCGCCGGCACCTGAGCGAAATGGGTAGCAGCTATCAGCAACTCCTCGACGAGCTACGCTTCGAGCGGGCCAAGCAGTTGCTCGCCGAAGGGCGGATGCCGATCTACCGGATCGCCGAGGCCCTGGGGTTCAGCGAGACGGCCAGTTTCCGCCATGCGTTCATGCGCTGGAGTGGCGTGGCTCCGAGCCATTCCAGGGCCTGACCCTGGGCCTGCTTCGCAGGCCTTCGCGAGCAAGCTCGCTCCCACAGTGGAAGCCATGCATCAATTGATCCTTGCTCGCGAAGGGCCGCAAAGCGGCCCGACAAGATGAATGGATCCGGTCACCCGCCCTGGCCATTTCGATCCCCTTTTGGCCGTTTGCGCCGTTCTGCTTCACCGCGTCGCCCCGCACCATTCGGGAAGTACGCCAGTGATAGGGAGAACAACAATGCTGACGATCTATTCCGATGACCACCGCCTGCACCACGGCCGCTGCGAGCTGATCGACGGCCAGCTCATGCCCTGCTTCGAGATGCCGTCCCGCGCCGATCATGTGCTGCAACGGGTCAAGGCCCGCAATATCGGGCCTGTCAGCGGCCCCACCGATTTCGGCCGCGAGCCCCTGCGGCGGGTGCACAGTGCCGACTACCTGAACTTCTTCGAAGGTGCCTGGGCCCGCTGGGCCGAGCTGGGGCGTGATGGCGACCTGCTGCCGTTCACCTGGCCAGCGCGGACCCTGCGCCGGGTCAAGCCCACCAGCCTGCTCGGCGAACTGGGCTACTACAGCTTCGACGCCGGCGCACCGATCACCGCCGGCACCTGGCAGGCCGCCTACAGCGCGGCGCAAGTCGCGCTCACTGCCCAGGCGGCGATCCAGGCCGGCGCCCACAGCGCCTTCGCCCTCTGCCGCCCGCCGGGACATCACGCCGCCAGCGACGTGATGGGCGGCTACTGCTACCTGAACAACGCCGCCATCGCCGCCCAGGCATTTCTCGACCATGGCCACCAGCGCGTGGCCATCCTCGATGTCGACTACCACCACGGCAACGGCACCCAGGAGATCTTCTACCGACGCAGCGACGTGTTCTTCGCCTCGATCCACGGCGATCCACAGGCGGAATTCCCGTTCTTCCTCGGTTATGCCGACGAACAGGGCGAGGGCCCCGGCGAGGGCTGTAACGTCAACTACCCGCTGCCCGCCGGCAGCGACTGGGCCACCTGGAGCAATGCCCTCGACCAGGCGTGCCAGCGGATCGACGCCTACGCACCGGACGTGCTGGTCATTTCCCTGGGGGTGGACACCTTCAAGGACGATCCGATCTCCCAGTTCAAGCTCGACAGCCCCGATTACCTGGCCATGGGCGAGCGTATCGCGCGCCTGGGCAAGCCGACCCTGTTCGTGATGGAGGGTGGCTATGCGGTGGAAGAAATCGGCATCAATGCCGTGAACGTTCTCGAAGGTTTCGAACGCGCTCAACAGGAAGCCCAGGCATGACTCGACTCAAGCGACTGCTCGCCCCCCTGCTGTGTACCACCCTGCTCGCCGGTAGCCTCCAGGCCGCCGCCGAGCAACGTACCTTGCGGGTCTACAACTGGTTCGACTACATCACCCCGCAGACCCTGACCGACTTCCAGAAGGACGGCCAGGTCAAGCTGATCTACGACATCTTCGACACCAACGAGGCCCTGGAAGCCAAGCTGCTCACCGGCAATTCCGGCTACGACGTGGTGGTGCCGTCCAACGTGTTCCTGGCCAAGCAGATCGAAGCGGGCGTGTTCCAGCCGCTGGATCGCAGCAAGCTGCCCAACTGGCAGCACCTCGATCCGGCGCTGATGAAGCTGATCGAGGCCAACGACCCGGGCAACAAGTTCGCCGTGCCATACATGTATGGCACCGTGCTGATCGGCTTCAACCCGGCCAAGGTCAAGGCCGCCCTGGGCGATGACGCACCGGTGGACAGCTGGGACCTGATCTTCAAGGAAGAGAACATCGCCAAGCTCAAGCAATGCGGCGTGGCGCTGCTCGATTCACCGTCGGAAATCATGCCGCTGGCCCTGCAGTACCTGGGCTTGCCGCCGAACAGCGACAAGCCGGCGGACTACAAGAAGGCCGAGGAACTGATGCTGAAGATCCGGCCGCACATCACCTATTTCCATTCGTCCAAGTACATGGCCGACATCGCCAATGGCGACATCTGCGTGGCGGTGGGCTACTCCGGCAGCTTCTCGCAGGCGGCCAACCGTGCCATCGAGGCGAAGAACGGTGTGGTGGTGGACATGCGCCTGCCGAAGGAAGGCGCACCAATCTGGTTCGACATGCTGGCGATTCCGAAAGGCGCGGCCAACCCGGACGATGCCCATGCGTTCATCAACTACCTGCTGCAACCGCAAGTGATCGCGCCGATCAGCGACTTCGTCGGCTATCCGAACCCGAACAAGGACGCCACCGAGAAGGTCGCCCCGGCAATCCGCAACAACCCCAACCTGTACCCGACGGCGGAGGCGATGACCAAGCTGTATACCCTGCAGCCGCTGAATCGCGAGGGCGAACGGGCACGGACGCGTGCCTGGACCAAGATCAAGGCGGGGACCTGACGGCTTGGCTTGCCCGCGAAAACCTACGGGGTGCCGCCGCCCCAGGCTGTTCGCAGGCGCCGCAAGGCGTCTGCGATGCCGGCCTCGCCAACGGCGGCAAACCCCAACACCAGTCCCGCCGTCTTATCCACAGCCCGCTCCGGCTCACAGAACCAGTAATCACCCAGCCCGTTCAGCTCCACCCCCACTTCCAGAGCCCTCTCCACCAGCCAACGCTCCCGCTCGAAGTTATCCACATCCACTTTGACATGCAGGCCGGCGACCATCTCGGGCAATCCTCCCACCCCGGGGATATCCACAGGCCATCCGGCCAGCAAGGCATTGCGCCGTAGCAGCGCCGCGCGGCGCATACGGCGGATGTGCCGCTGGAAATGCCCCTGGGCCATGAACTGCGCCATCACCGCCTGCGTACCCACCTCCGAATGCCGCACCATCAGCGCCCGGCAGCGGGAAAACGGCTGCACCAGTTGCCGCGGCAGCACCAGGTAGCCCAGGCGCAGCCCCGGAAACGCCACCTTGCTGAAGGTGCCGACATACAACACCCGTCCGCTGCGATCCAACGCCGCCAGAGGCGCCAACGGCGCACCGCTGTAACGGTACTCACCGTCATAGTCGTCCTCGACGATCCAGCCCTGGTTGCGCTCGGCCCAGGCCAGTAACTCGAGACGCCGGGCCAGGCTCATCACCACGCCGGTGGGGTATTGATGGGACGGCGTGACATAGGCCATGCGGCAGTCGCCCAACCGGGAAAGCGCGGCGCAATCCAGCCCGTCGTTATCCACAGCGACGCCATGCACTGCCGCTCCGGTCAGAGCGAAGGCACAGGCTGCCGCACGATAGCCCGGGTTTTCCACAGCCACCCCGGCCCCGGGCTCCAACAGCAACTGTGCACAAAGGCTGATGGCCTGCTGTGCACCACTGGTGATCACAATTTGTTCAGGCGTGCAGGAAAGTCCCCGCGATCGTCGCAGGTAGGCCGCGATGAGTTCCCGAAGCAGCGGTTCCCCCGCCGGGTCGCCATAGCCCAGTGTCGCCATTTCGGGGTTTCGCCAGAAACCCGCCTGCAGCTTGGCCCAGACCTCGAACGGGAACAGGTCGTAAGCCGGTACGCCGACGCGAAAAGCCCGCGGCGGACCGCTTCTTGGCGTAGGCAAATGATGGTTTTCCAGACGAAAAAGCGCGGTGGTGTGGATAACTTTACTGGACGAATCACCAGTATTTTCTGCCGAAATTGTGGATAACCCTGTAGATAAACCCCGGGATAACCCTGTGGATACTTTTGTGGACAATTTTGGCAGCTGGCTGACGTACGTCCCGTCACCGACCCGGCTTTCGATGAAACCCTCGGCATACAACTGGTCGTAGGCGCGCACCACGCTGTTGCGCGAAAGACCAAGGATCGCCGCCATGTCCCGGCTCGCAGGCAAGCGCGTGCCACTGCCGAGGCGCCCGTCCAGCACCCGTGCTCGCAACGCCTGGTACAGCTGGCGACTCAGGCCCTGGCGGCGGTCCAGGACGATGCCGGAAGGATCGAAAAGCAGGGAAACAGACGATTCGACCATGATCAATGGACCCATGAAATTTGCATGAAATGGCTCTTACCATGAACCAATAGCCTGCCTAGGATTGATCCCACTCGCCAAGGGATTTTTTCCATGTACACACCCAGCGCTTTCAAAGACGACGACCTGCAACACCAGCTCGAACATATCGCCAACACCCGCCTGGCGGTGCTGATCAGCAATGGCGAGCACGGCCTGCAGGCCTCCCACGTACCGCTGCTGCTGGACCCGCATGCCGGTCCCAAGGGCACCCTGTACGGCCATGTAGCCCGCGGCAACCCGCAGTGGCGCGACCTGGAAAGCGCTGCCGAAGTGCTGCTGGTGTTCCCCGGAGCCGACGCCTACGTCAGCCCCGGCTACTATCCGAGCAAAGCGCAAGACCCGCGCACCGTGCCGACCTGGAACTATGTCGCGGTACACGCCTGGGGCACCCCGCACGTTATCCACAACCCGGAACCTCTGCTGGATATCGTCCGGCGCCTGAGCGACCAGCATGAACAGGGCCGCGCCCGGCCCTGGTCGGTGGACGACGCACCGGCCGATTACCTGCAAGGCATGCTCAAGGCCATCGTCGGTTTCGCCGTGCCCATCGAGCGCCTGCAATGCAACCGCAAGCTGAGCCAGAACCGCTCGGCCATCGATCACGAAGGTGTGCGCAGCGGTCTTGCCGCCAGCGCCGACCTGCTGGACAACAACCTCGCTGCCTTGATGCAGCAACCCTGAAGGAACGCATCACATGCCTACCGTAGAGATTCGTCCAGTCACCGCCGCCGACCACGCCGCCTGGCTGCCCCTGTGGCAGGCCTACCTGCGCTTCTATGAAACCGAATTGCCCGACGCGGTGAGTGCCGAGACCTGGAAGCGCTTTCTCGACCCCGCGGAAACCACCAATTCCGCCCTGGCCTGGGTCGATGGCAAGGCGCTGGGCATGGTCAACTGGATCTTCCACCGCACCAACTGGGCTGTGGAAAACGCCTGCTACCTGCAGGACCTGTACGTCGACGGTGACCAGCGCGGCCTGGGCATCGGCCGCAAGCTGATCGAACACGTCTACGCCGCCGCCAGCGCGGCCAACTGCTGCAAGGTCCACTGGCTGACCCACGAAACCAACGCCACCGCCATCACCTTGTACGAGAAGGTCGCCGAGCGTCCCGGCTTCATCCAGTTCCGCAAACCGATGGAGGGGCACTCATGAGCAGCCATCTCAACTGGAAACCCGCCCGCGAACCGCAGGCCGAGCCGCTGAACGGGCGCTTCATTCGCCTGGAAAAACTCGATCCCGCCCGGCACGGCGACGATCTCTGGGAAGTGCTCCAGGGCCCGAACGCCGACGCCAGCTTGTGGGACTACCTGCCTTATGGGCCTTTCACCGAGCGCGAGCCCTTCGACCGCTGGCTGCGGGACAACGCCAACGGCCGCGACCCGCTGTTCTACAGCGTCATCGACCGGGTCAGTGGCCAGGTCCAGGGGATTCTCAGCCTGATGTCCATCGTGGCCGCCCATGGCCGTATCGAAGTCGGTCATATCGCCTTCGGCGCCGCCATGCAGCGCACGCCCAAGGGCACCGAGGCGGTGTACCTGCTGGGCAAGCTGGCCTTCGAACTGGGCAACCGTCGTTTCGAATGGAAGTGCAACAACGCCAACGCCCGTTCGCGGCGGGCCGCGGAGCGCTTCGGCTTCACCTTCGAGGGGGTGTTCCGCCAGCACATGGTGGTCAAGGACCAGAACCGCGACACCGCCTGGTATTCGATCACCGATGACGAGTGGCCGGCGGTGGCGGCCGCTTTCGAGCGCTGGCTGAGCGAGGAGAACCAGCAGCCTGGGGGGCAGGTCAGGACGCTGGAGGATTGCCGCAAGGGCTAGCGAGTCGTTGCTGATGGGGCCGTTGCGCGGCCCCAAATCAGGTTACTTCAGGCTCTGAGCCAAGAGCGCGATATGCTCGGGTCCAATCCCGCAGCAACCGCCCAGCAGACTGGCGCCGCGCTTGCGCCAATCCTGCACCCAGTGCAGGTAACCCGGCGGATCGAGGTCTTCGCGCAGCTCATCGAGACCATCATTGGCCGTGGCATCCTTCGGCTGCGGCGGGAAGGCATTGGCATAAGCGCCAACCGGGATATCCGCACCCAGGCGCTGGAAAGTCGCCAACGCGGCATCGATGGCGTCACCGATCACTTCCGGCTGGCTGCAGTTGAACAGCAGGGTCTGCACACCCAGCGCCGCCAGTGCTTCGGCCGCGTCCACCACCGGCTCGCCCGAACGCAGGCGCGGCACGTCATCGACGTCCTCGTCCTGCAGAGTGAACGACACCCAGAACGGCTTGCCGTCCTGCGGCAGCCCGGCACGGATCGCGCGGACCTCGGCAACCGCGCTCTGGGTTTCCGCCAGCCACAGGTCGACATGTTCGGCCAGGCCTTCCACCAGCGGGTTCAACACGTCGCCAACGCGCTCGGCCTGGAACAGGTCGGGGCGATAGGAGCCGAACAGCGGCGGCAGGGAACCGGCAACCCGCACCTTCTGCGGTCCGGCATCCGCCGCGGTACGTGCCAGTTGCCCCGCGGTGCCGGCCAGGGCGCGGCCTTCGGCCTTGAAGCGTTCCTCGCCAATATGGAACGGCACCACCGCATAGCTGTTGCTGGTGATCACCTGGGCACCGGCTTCGATATAAGCACGGTGCACCGCCACCACCGCTTCCGGCGCCTCGCTCAACGCGAGCGCCGACCACTCCGGCTGGCGGAACGGCGCGCCACGGCGCTGCAGTTCCCGGCCCATGCCGCCATCGAGAATGACCAACGACTTTTCGCCCATATAACACTCGCTTCTATGAATAGAAATAAAACGTATTAGTGCCGATATATTTATAACTATTTAATACCTGACACGTTCTGTCTTACAACTTTTCCGGTGATTCCCATGCAATTTTCCTCCCTGTTGGGCGCGGGCCTGCTGGCCTTGACCGCTGCCACCCAAGCCTTCGCCGGCGCCACCCTGGACCGTGTGGAATCCCGCAAGGAACTGGTCAACGTGCTGATGGAAAGTTATCCACCGTTTTCCTTCCTCAATGAGCAGAACCAGTTGGACGGCTTCGACGTCGACGTGGCCAAGGCCGTTGCCGACAAGCTGGGCGTGAAGCTGCGCCTGGAAACCCCATCGTGGGACGTGATCGCCGCTGGCCGCTGGAGCGGGCGCTACGACATCTGCATCTGCTCCATGACCCCGAGCAGGGCCCGCGCCGAGGTCTTCGACTTCCCGGTGGAGTACTACGCCTCGCCAGCGGTGATCGTGGTCAACGCCAAGGACGAGCGCATCCACTCGGCCAAGGACCTGGACGGCCTGAAGGTCGGCCTGACCGCCGCATCCAGCTACGAGAGCTACCTGAACAAGAACCTGGTGATCGAAGGGGCCGAGGACACGAAGATCGAGTACCCGTTCGACGCCGTGCAGATCGCCCCGTACGACACCGACAACGTCGCCTTCCAGGACCTCGGCCTGGGCGCCGGCAAGCGCCTGGATGCCATCCTCACCAACCTGGTCACCGCCCAGCCGCGCCTGAATCAGAACCAGCGCTTCAAGCTGGCCGGCGCGCCGCTGTATGAAGAGCCGAACTCGGTAGCGATCGAGAAAGGCGATGCCGAGTGGGACGCCAAGGTTCGCGAAGTCTTCGCCCAGCTGAAGGCCGATGGCACCCTGGCCAGGCTGTCGAACAAATGGATCGGCGCCGACATCAGTAAATGAGTGCTCACGAACCCTCGCCAAAGCCCGCCGCCTCGCGCGCGGGCCTGCCGCTACCGGGCTTCCGGACGCGGCTGTACCTGACCTGGCTGATCCTGCTGCTGGTGTTTGTCGGCTTCTTCCTGAGTTTTGATCTGAAGTTTTCGATCATCATCGAGAAGTTTCCAAACCTGGCCGGCTTCAAGCTGGGCCCGAACGGCTTCCTCCAGGGTGCGGCGCTGACCCTGTTCCTCTGCCTGTGCTCGATGGTCTGCTCGGTGGCGCTGGGCTTTGCCGCTGCCCTGGCGCGCTTGTCGAGCAGCGCGGTGCTGCTGGGCGTCGCGAGTTTCTACACCTCGTTCTTCCGCGGCACGCCGCTGCTGATCCAGATCCTCCTGATCTACCTCGGTTTGCCGCAGATCGGCCTGGTGCCCGGCGCGATCAGCGCGGGGATCATCGCCCTGTCGCTGAACTATGGCGCCTACCTCAGCGAAATCTTCCGCGCCGGCATCCTCGGCGTCGCCCAGGGCCAACGCCAGGCGGCACTGGCCCTGGGCATGCGCCCGGCGACCATCTTCTGGCACATCACCCTGCCCCAGGCCATGCGCACCATCATTCCGCCGGGGGCGAACCAGTTCATTTCGATGCTGAAGGACTCGTCGCTGATTTCGGTGATGGGGGTGTGGGAAGTGATGTTCCTGGCCCAGTCGTACGGGCGGTCGACCTATCGGTACCTGGAGATGCTGACGACGGCGGCGCTGATCTACTGGCTGCTGTCGGTTGCCCTGGAGTTGGTGCAGGCGCGGCTGGAGAAGCATTACGGGAAGGGCTTCCAGCGCTAGAACACGCTACCGCGCATTCTTCGCAGGAGCGTGGCTTGTCGTGCGACGAACCACCGCGAAGGAACGCGCAGCGGTCCCCAATAGCGGTGAGGTCCGGGACCGCTTCGCGGTCCTTTCGCAGGCTAGCCAGCTCCTACGGGGGCGCGAGCCCGGTGTTACTTTGGCCTGTCAGGCCGCCGCAGAACCCCCATCTGCAAGCCAAACGGCCGGAATACCGCATTCAGCGAATTGAGCGTCGGATTGCCCTCACCCTGCTCGATCTGGATCAGGGTGCGTACCGAAATCCTGCACATCTTCGCGAACTGGGTCTGCTGCAGCTTCGCCACTTCCGTGCGCAACTTGCGCACCGCGGCACCCAGTTCCAGAGACCCGTCGGCGATGCCCTGGAGGACGCTTTCGATCAACAAAGCGCGAATCTCGATCGAAACCGTCATAGCAATCCCCAGCCCTTCATACGTTGTTCCAGATTCTTCAAAGCGATGGCCGGGTGGCTCATGACCGTCTCCGGCAATCCCGAGTCGACCAGCAGATCCGGCAATGCCATCAGCGCGCGTGCGTCATGGCGCAAGCGCTCGAATACCTGTTGCGGATCGACCAGCGGTTCCAGCAAGCGGCAGGCCGCGAGCCAGTCGACCTCTCCACCACGCTCCACGGGCGAGGCCCACTTCGTCGTCCGCGTGATGCCCTCGGCATCCATGACCATGGGTGCCAGGTCGTAGATAGGCGCCAGCCGCAGCTTGTCGCCACTGCGGATGATCGCGGTGTTGCGGCCATGGTTGTCGGAATTGCCGAGGATCTTGTTGATCAGGTCGCGCCGCAGATACTCAGCCACCAGGTCTGGCACCTGGTCCTTCTGCCCGGCTCTTATCCACAAGCTGGCGAGTGCCTCGATGACTTCCAGATGGTCCATCTGGCTGCCTGGCTCGGTTACTCCTGTCAGCGAGTACACCGATTCCACCGCTAGTCGTTCGACGCCGCTGGCGCCTGTTTTCCGGTCGAATCTTTTCAGCCACAGGCTCGGTTTTGCGGCCTCCTTCAACCCCTGTTCAGCCGTCTCCACCGTGTCGATGCCCAGTTGACGCAGCGCCTTGTAGTAAAGGTACTCGGCACGCAGGATGGTCTGGTCATCGGCCAATGCCTGATTGCGGGCAAATTTCACGAACCAGTGGCAAGTGGCCTGGCCGTCATCCAGCACGGCGTCCGGATAGAGCAACCCTTCCCGCCCTTCAGTCAGCAGCAGCTTCGGCGCCTCCCCGCCCGCGCCGGTCGCACCGCCGATGGCCGCTCCCTGTTCATAGGCGTATTCGAGAAAGCGCTGGTCGCGGGTCACGACATCGTCGACGCTGAAGCCCATCGGGGCCGAAGTATCCAGTACCTCCACCGATTCCTTGATACGCAGGTTACCGATGGGCGCGGGCGCGCTTCGCGTCAGCAGGAAAATGTCATCCGATACCCCTTCCGGTTTCTCCCGGACCATGTGCCTGAGCAGGAAGCGTCTGGCGGCGCCGGAAGGCGCGATGTCGTGCAGGAAGGCTGGAGCCTTGTTCGATCGATGGCTATCGAAATCCACCGGCAGATTGACACTGACCGCCTTCTCGAAGGTGCTCTGGTAGGCCTCGAGGTTGCTCCTTACGTAGCCAGAAACATAGGCGTACTGGCAGGGACCGAGAAACCCGTTTTCAGGCTGGGCGAAGTTCAAGGTCATGGCGTCCTGCCACTTTCCTTGCGCATAAAGTTGGAGGGTCAACGGATACATGGCGGGCTCGGAAAACTGAAATCACCTATCTGCAATATAGTGCAAATTTTCGAGCTAAACACACCACTAATCTGCATTTAAATACAGATTTAAACCGAATCTCATTAAAAAAGTGCACTTAAATGCAGATTCACAAATAAAAAAAGGGGAGCAATTCGCTCCCCATGAGGTTAACCGTTTACCGCCGAGGGCTGTCTCAGCCCTCGATCTCGATCAGGATTTCGCCCGGGTTGACGCGGTCGCCCTTGGCGATGTGGATGGCGACAACCTTGCCGGCGATCGGCGATTGCACTTCGGTTTCCATCTTCATCGCTTCGGTGATCAGCACGGCCTGGCCCGCCTTGACGGTGTCGCCTTCCTTGACCAGGACATCGACGATGTTGCCCGGCATGGTGGTGCTGATATGACCCGGCGCAGTGGCCTGCTTGCGCTTGCTGCCGCCACCGCCGACGAACTCGTTGAGCGGCTCGAACACCACTTCTTCCGGCATGCCGTCGATGGACAGGTAGAAGTGACGCTTGCCTTCGGCCTTGACGCCGACACCAGTGATGTCGACGCGGTAGGTCTCACCGTGGACGTCGATGACGAACTCGGTCGGTACGCCTTCACCGCCGGCCGAGGCCACGGCGCCAGCTTCCGGAATCGGCAGCAGGACTTCAGGGGTCAGGGTGCCGGCCTCGCGCTCTTCGAGGAACTTGCGCCCGATATCCGGGAACATGGCGAAGGTCAGCACGTCTTCCTCGGATTTCGCCAGGCTGCCGATATCGCCACGCAGCTTGGTCATTTCCGGCTTGAGCAGATCGGCCGGACGCACGTCGATCACTTCTTCGCTGCCGATGGCCTGACGCCGCAGTTGCTCGTTGACCACGCCCGGCGCCTTGCCGTAACCGCCTTGCAGGTACAGCTTCACTTCGTTGGTGATGGTCTTGTAGCGCTCACCGGCGAGCACGTTGAAGAAGGCCTGGGTGCCGACGATCTGCGAGGTCGGGGTGACCAGCGGCGGGAAGCCGAGGTCTTCGCGGACCCGCGGGATTTCCGCCAGCACTTCGTTCATGCGGTTCAGCGCGCCCTGCTCTTTGAGCTGGTTGGCCAGGTTGGAGATCATGCCGCCTGGCACCTGGTTGACCTGGACGCGGGTATCCACCGAGGTGAACTCGCTTTCGAACTGGTGGTACTTCTTGCGCACGGCGTAGAAGTACAGACCGATTTCCTGCAGCAGTTCCAGATCAAGGCCGGTGTCGAACTCGCTGCCCTTGAGCGCGGCGACCATCGACTCGGTACCCGGGTGGCTGGTGCCCCAGGCGAAGCTGGAGATCGCGGTGTCGATATGGTCGGCGCCGTTCTCGACCGCCTTGAGCTGGCACATGGCGGCCAGGCCGGCGGTGTCGTGGGAGTGGATGAACACCGGCAGCGACTGCTCGGCTTTCAGCGCCTTGACCAGTTCGCCCGTGGCGAACGGGGTCAGCAGGCCGGCCATGTCCTTGATCGCGACCGAGTCGCAACCCATGGCTTCCATCTGCTTGGCCTGGGCGACGAAGGCGTCGATGGTGTGCACCGGGCTGGTGGTGTAGGCGATGGTGCCCTGGGCATGCTTGCCGGCAGCCTTCACCGCTTCGATGGCAACCCGCAGGTTACGCACGTCGTTCATCGCGTCGAAGATGCGGAACACGTCGATGCCGTTGACCGCGGCCTTGGCGACGAAGGCCTTGACCACGTCATCGCTGTAGTGACGGTAGCCGAGCAGGTTCTGGCCGCGCAGAAGCATCTGCAGACGGGTGTTGGGCAGCGCGGCGCGCAGTTTGCGCAGACGCTCCCACGGGTCTTCCTTGAGGAAGCGCACGCAGGCGTCGAAGGTCGCACCGCCCCAGACTTCCAGCGACCAGTAGCCGACTTTGTCGAGCTTGTCGCAGATCGGCAGCATGTCTTCGGTGCGCATGCGGGTGGCCAGCAGGGACTGGTGGGCGTCGCGCAGGATCGTGTCGGTTACGAAAATTTTCTTGGACATTATGGGTTCCTCACAGGCCTGCATGCGCGGCGATGGCGGCGGCGATAGCCAGCGCCAGCTCTTCGGGTTTGCGCTTGATCGAGTAGTTGGTCAGTTCCGGATGGCTTTCCACGAAGCTGGTGTTGAACTGGCCGCTGCGGAATTCCGGATTGCGCAGGATTTCCTGGTAGTACGCGGCGGTGGTCTTCACCCCTTGCACGCGCATGTCGTCCAGGGCGCGCAGGCCGCGGTCCATGGCTTCTTCCCAGGTCAGCGCCCAGACCACCAGTTTCAGGCACATGGAGTCGTAGAACGGTGGAATGGTGTAGCCGGTGTAGATCGCCGTGTCGGTACGCACGCCGGGGCCGCCGGGAGCGTAGTAACGGGTGATCTTGCCGAAGCTCGGCAGGAAGTTGTTCTTCGGATCCTCGGCGTTGATCCGGAACTGCAGGGCGAAACCACGGTGCTGGATGTCTTCCTGCTTGACCGACAGGGGCAGGCCCGAGGCAATGCGGATCTGCTCGCGAACGATGTCGATGCCGGTGATTTCCTCGGTGATGGTGTGTTCCACCTGCACCCGGGTGTTCATTTCCATGAAGTACACCTCGCCCTCGGCGAGCAGGAACTCCACGGTACCGGCGTTTTCATAGCCGACCGCCTTGGCCGCGCGTACCGCCAGGTCGCCGATGTAGGCGCGCTGTTCCGGGGTGAGCTGCGGGCTCGGGGCGATCTCGATGAGCTTCTGGTTGCGGCGCTGGATCGAGCAGTCACGCTCGAACAGGTGCACCACGTTGCCGAAGCTGTCACCAATGATCTGGGCTTCGATGTGCTTGGGGTTGACGATGCATTTTTCCAGGAAGACTTCCGCCGAGCCGAAGGCCTTGGTCGCTTCGGAAATCACCCGCGGGAAGGCCTGCTCCAGCTCTTCGCGACTGTTGCAACGACGAATGCCGCGGCCGCCACCGCCGGACGTGGCCTTGAGCATCACCGGATAACCGATGCGGTCGCCTTCGTTCAGCGCTTCGTGGATGTCGGCGACGTTGCCTTCGGTGCCGGGGGTGACCGGTACGCCAGCCTTGATCATGCTGCGGCGGGCTTCGGTCTTGTCGCCCATGCGACGAATGACTTCAGCGGCCGGACCGATGAACTTGATCCCGCGTTCGGCGCAGATATCTGCAAGTTCAGCGTTTTCCGAGAGGAAACCGTAACCCGGATGCAGAGCATCGCAACCGGTTTCCACAGCCAGGTTGACCAGCTTGCGCGGGTTCAGGTAGCCGGCCAGGGGCTCGGCACCGATGCTGTGGGCCTCGTCGGCGCGCTTGACGTGCAGGGCGTGACGGTCGGCGTCGGAATAGATCGCCACGGAGCGAATGCCCATCTCGGCGCAGGCCCGCACGATCCGAACTGCGATCTCACCCCTGTTGGCGATCAGGATTTTTTTTATCACTGGAGTCTTCCCAAAGCCGCTGGACAAACGACCCGCCACTGCGGGTCGGCGCGTGACCAGAATCAACTGGCCAGTCGTGCAATCACCCTAGCGCCGTGCGTGAATAAACAAAAATCAATAATTATTAGGGGCTCTATTAGCAATTGCTTATAGTGCGGTAACAAAGTTTTTCAGAGAGCTGGGGATAACGTGCGTAAGTCATTGATGCGTATGACATTGCGTCAATTGCAGATCTTCAATGAGGTGTGCGATTTGCGCTCTTACAGCCGCGCCGCGGAGGAAATGGCGCTGACACAACCCGCCGTTAGTCTACAGATTCGCCAGCTCGAAGAGCTGGTGGGGCAGCCACTGTTCGAGTACGTCGGCAAGAAACTCTACCTCACCGAGGCCGCCGAAGCCTTGCAGCGCGCCAGCCGGGACATTTTCGGGCGCCTGGAAAGCCTCGACATGCAGCTCTCGGACATGCAGGGCTCGTTGCAGGGCCAGTTGAAGCTGGCCGTGGAGTCCAGCGCCAAGTATTTCGTGCCACACCTGTTCGCGGCGTTCAAGAAGCTGCACCCGGAGGTCAACCTGACCCTGACCGTGGTCAACCGTGCCCAGGCCATTCGCCGTCTTTCCGACAACCGCGACGACCTGATCATCATGTCGATGGTCCCCCAGGACATGGGCCTGGAGTTCCTGCCGTTCCTCAACAACCCCATCGTCGCCGTCGCCCCGCCGGATCATCCGCTGTGCCGGATGGAGCGCCTGCGCCTGCAGGACCTGGAACCGCATACCCTGCTGATCCGCGAGCAGGGCTCGGGCACGCGCAAGGCCTGCGAGGAATACTTCAAGGAGAAGCGCGTGCACTTCACTCAGACCCTGGAAGTCACCTCGGCCGACGCTCAGCGCGAATGCGTCATTGCCGGTCTTGGTATCGCCCTGCTGACCCGCCACGCGTTGAATCTGGAACTGGCCACCGGGGTGTTGCGCGAGCTGCCGGTGGAGGAATTGCCGTTGTATCGAAGCTGGTGCGTGGTGCAGTCCAAGGCCAAGCGGCAGTCGCCGGTGGCCTTGGCGTTCCTTGCGTTCATCCGCAGCGAACGTGTGCAGATCAGCGGGCTGGTTGAGCGCTTCTCCGGGATTCTGCCGCCGACACCTGCCATACGTTGAAGTCTTTCAGGTCGGGGAAGTCGGCGATGTCCTGGAGCAGGCGGCGCTGTTCGGAATAGCTTTCGATCGCGCGGCGGAATTCCATGCGACGCTGGTCCTTTTCCTGCTGCTTGCGGGATTTGGCGCTGGGTTGATACGAGCCATCGAGTTCACGAGCCATTGCATATCTCCCTGATCGAGTGCGGGAGTTTCAGACTGAAGCGGCAAGTTGACGGTTTGACGGCTGGAGGGTGACAGGGGTGTGAATCGTGATGGCTGGTTGCTTGCTGCGCCCCCCGTAGGAGCTGGCTTGCCTGCGAAAGGATCCTGGGGACCGCTACGCGGTCCTTTCGCAGGCAAGCCAGCTCCTACGGGGAATCGCGGACAGCCAGAAATTACTCGTCGACGTTCTTCAGCGACTTCGGCGACAAACGCAGGCTGCGCAGACTGCGCTTCACGCTCTTCAGGTGATTGACCAGGCTCGGCCCGCGGGCCATGGCTACGCCCATCGCCAGCACGTCGATCACCACCAGGTGGGCGATACGCGAGGTCAGCGGGGTGTAGATTTCGGTGTCTTCATGCACGTCGATGGCCAGGTTGACCGTCGACAACTCGGCCAATGGGGTCTGGCTCGGGCACAGGGTGATGAGGTTGGCGCCACTCTCACGGACGATGTTCGCAGTGATCAGCAGATCCTTGGAACGACCGGACTGGGAAATGCACACCGCCACGTCGCCGGGCTTGAGGGTCACCGCCGACATCGCCTGCATGTGCGGGTCGGAGTAGGCCGCGGCACTCAGCAGCAGGCGGAAGAACTTGTGCTGGGCATCCGCCGCCACCGCGCCGGACGCACCGAAACCGTAGAACTCGACGCGCTGGGCCTGGGCCATGGCGGTCACGGCGCGCTGCAGGGCCTGGGGATCGAGGTGCTCGCGCACTTCCATCAGGGTGTGCAGGGTGGTGTCGAAGATCTTCAGGCTGTAGTCGGCGACCGAGTCGTCTTCATGAATCGCGAACTGCCCGAAGCTGGCACCGGCGGCCAGGCTCTGCGCCAGCTTCAGTTTCAGGTCCTGGAAGCCCGAGCAGCCGATGGCCCGGCAGAAACGCACGATGGTCGGCTCGCTGATGCCAACGCTGTGCGCCAGGTCGGCCATGGAGCTATGCATGACCGCCGCGGGGTCAAGCAATACGTGGTCGGCAACCTTGAGCTCCGACTTGCGTAGCAGATGCCGCGACTGGGCGATGTGTTGCAACAGATTCAATGGCGGGACTCGGTTATGATCGGCTGGCCGGTTGTAGCAATCTTGTAGTTATACTACATGACTGGCGAACCGCCCAGCTAAACGAGACAGGAGAGTGGTGGGTTTGACTATTCCTTGTGACATTCTGGTCTTCGGCGGCACCGGCGATCTGGCCCTGCACAAACTGCTTCCGGCCCTCTACCACCTGTATCGCGAGGGTCGTCTGCACCCCGCTGTGCGGATCGTCGCCCTGGCCCGCAGCCCGATGCCCCGCAATAGTTTTCAAAAGCTTGCAGAACGCCGCTGCCGCGCCCAGATCGCCCGCAGCGACTTCGACGAAGACACCTGGGGCCGCTTCGCCACCCGGCTCGACTATTTCTCCATGGACGCCGCGCAGAGCGCCGACTTCGGCCGCCTCGCGCATTTTCTCGGCGAGCCTGGAGGCCTGGCGCGGATCTACTACCTGGCCACCGCGCCCAACCTCTTCGTCCCCATCGTCACCCACCTGAGCATCGCCGGACTGGTCGACAGCGAATCGCGCATTGTCCTGGAAAAGCCCATCGGCCATTCGCTGGAGTCGGCCACCGCCATCAACAGCGCGATCGGCGCGGTGTTCGACGAATCCCAGGTGTTTCGCATCGACCACTACCTGGGCAAGGAAACCGTGCAGAACCTCATGGCCCTGCGCTTCGCCAACGCCCTGCTGGAGCCGGTGTGGCGCGCCACCCAGATCGACCATGTGCAGATCAGCGTCTGCGAAAGCCTCGGCGTGGAAAACCGCGGCGCCTACTATGACCGCGCCGGTGCCACCCGCGACATGCTGCAGAACCACCTGCTGCAACTGCTCTGTCTGGTGGCCATGGAGCCGCCGGCGCAGTTCGATGCCGAGTCGGTGCGCGACGAGAAGGTGAAAATCCTCCGCGCGCTCAAGCCGATCACCGACCAGGATGTGCAGGACAAGACCGTCCGCGGCCAGTACAGCGCCGGCAAGATCGGCGGTCAGGAAGTCCCCGCCTACTACTTCGAGAAGGATGTGGACAACGACAGCGACACGGAAACCTTCGTCGCCGTCGAGGCCCATATCAATAACTGGCGCTGGGCCGGCGTGCCGTTCTACCTGCGCACCGGCAAGCGCCTGGCCAAGCGCTCGTCGCAGATCGTCATCCAGTTCAAGCCGGTGCCGCACCGCCTGTTCGACGGTGACCGCGCCAACCAGTTGCTGATCCAGCTACAGCCCGACGAACGCATCAGCCTGCAGATGATGACCAAGACCCCCGGCAAGGGCATGCACCTGGAGCCGGTGGAACTGAACCTCAACCTGGCCCAGGTGTTCGGCCAGACGCGGCGCTGGGACGCTTACGAACGCCTGCTGCTGGATGTACTGGAAGGCGACTCGACGCTGTTCATGCGCCGTGACGAGGTGGAGGCGGCGTGGGCCTGGATCGATCCGATCCTCAAGGGCTGGCAGGAGCATTTCCAGACCCCGCGGCCCTATCACGCCGGGACCAATGGCCCGGAGCAGGCCCACAGCCTGCTGGCCCGCCATGGACGCGCCTGGCACGGCTAGGGTTTTGGGGGCCGCTTGCTCGCGAAGGGCTGCGAAGCGCCCCAATCGACCTACCAGACCATCTCGTCCCGTAGCAGGCGCGCCAGCGCATCGGCCTGGACCGGCCGGCTGATCAGGTAACCCTGCACTTCGTCGCAGTCCTGCTCACGCAGGAAACGCAACTGCTCCTCGGTTTCCACGCCCTCGGCGACCACCATCAGATCCAGGCTGTGCGCCATGATGATGATCGCCCGGGTGATCGAGGCATCCTCGCTGCCTTCCTTCAGACCGCGGATAAAGGCCTGGTCGATCTTCACGTAGTCCACTGGCAGGCGTTTCAGGTAACTGAGCGAGGAATAGCCGGTGCCGAAGTCGTCGATCGCCAGCTTGACCCCCAGCTCATGCAACTGCTTGAAGGTCGCGATGATGTGCTCGACGCTATCCAGCAACTGGCTTTCGGTCAGTTCCAGTTCCAGCAGATGCGGTGCCAGGCCAGTTTCCTCCAGAACCTGGCGTACCAGGCTGACCAACTTGCCCTGGCGCAACTGATAGACCGACAGGTTCACCGACACGCGGATCGGCTCCAGGCCCTGGCGCTGCCACTCGCAGGCCTGCCAGCAGGCCTGGCGCAGGACGAACTCGCCCATCGGCGCGATCAGCCCGGTTTCTTCCGCCAGGCCGATGAAGTCGCCCGGCGGCACCATGCCCATGACCGGGTGATTCCAGCGCACCAGGGCTTCGGCGGCATGCAGGCGACCATTCGCCAGACACACCTTGGGCTGGTAGTAGACCTCCAGCTGGCGTTCGTCGATGGCCTTGCGCAGCTGGTTTTCCAGTTGCAGGCGGTCGAGGGTGCTGGCCTGCAGGCTCTCGGTATAGAACTGGAAGTTGTCGCCGCCCAGGTGCTTGGCGTGCTGCATCGCCATATTGGCCTGGCTGACCAGCAGGTTGAGGTCCAGGGTCAGGTCCGAGAACAGGGCGATGCCCACCGAGGCGCTGATGACCAGTTCGTGGTTGTCGAAACGCACCGGCACGCGCAGCTTGTCCAGCAGGCGGGTCGCCACGCGGACCAGGCTGGACAGGTTGCTGTAGCCATCGAACAGCACCACGAATTCGTCGCCGGACAGCCGGGCCACGGTATCCGCCTCGGACATGGCATTGCCGATGCGCAGGGCGATCTGCTTGAGCAACTGGTCGGCGACCTCGTGGCCGAGGCTGTCGTTGAGCAGTTTGAAGCGGTCGAGGTCGATGTGCATCAGCGCCAGGCTGCGCCCGCTGGTGCGCAGGCGCTGACCGGCCTCATGCAGGCGCAGGCGAAACAGCGCGCGGTTGGCCAGGCCGGTGAGTTCGTCGTAATGGGCGAGGTAGCGCAGGCGCTCCTCGGATTCGCGCCGCTCCGACAGGTCGCTGAAGAAGCCCACGACATTGCTGATGCTGCCGCGACTGTCGAACACCCCGTTGAGTTGCAGCCATTGCGGGTACAGCGTGCCGTCCTTGCGCGCCTCGACCAGTTCCCCCTGCCACCGACCGTGCTGTTCCAGCGCCTGGTCGATCGCGCCGTAATGCCGCCGTGCATCCAGGCTGCAGGGCAGTTCGAGGGCATTACGGCCAAGCAGTTCCTCGCGGTTGTAGCCGGTCATGCGGCAGAACGCCTGGTTCAGCGCCAGCAGTTCATAGTCCGGGCCGAGAATGGCGATGCCTTCGCTGGCCGCCTCGAACACCGTTGCCGCGAGGCGCTGCTGTTCTTCCTGGGCCCGGCGCGCGCTGATGTCGCGGCGGGTCCCGATCATCCGCACCACCCGGCCGTCACGGTCGCGCTCGACGGCACGACCGCGGTCCTCGATCCAACACCAATGGCCGTCGTTGTGACGGAAGCGGTACTCGATGCGGTAGTCCTCGGTGCGTCCCTTGAAGTGCTCGACCAGCGTGCGCTTGAGCGCCGGCACATCGTCCGGGTGCAGGCGCGGCTTGAGGTGGGCCAGCATCGCCTTGACCGCGTCGGGGTTGAGGCCGAACAGCTCGCGCAACTGGGTGTGGTGGACTTCGTCGGTCTGCAGGTTCCAGTCCCACAGGCCCAGTTCGCTGGCCTCCAGGGCCAGGGCCAGGCGCTGTTCGCTCTTGCTCAGGGCCTGGCTGGCCACGTCCAGTTCGGCGCTGCGCTGCATCACCCGGGATTCGAGCCCGGCCTGGGCTTCGCGCAGCTTCTCCTCGACGCCACGGCGTTGATCGACTTCATCGGCCAGTGCCCTGTTGAGCTGTTCGCTGCGGGCATGCGCGGCCTGCAGGTGCTCGATCAGGGCCTGGTTCTGGAAGCGCCGCAACAGGCTGTTCTCGATCAGGCGGTTGACCTGCCAGGCCACCACCAGCAAGGCCCCCAGCAACAGCAGGCCAAGCAGCCCCCAGCCCTGCTGCTGCTGATCGCCGCTCCAGAACAGGAAGACGATGGGCGGCACCAGGCAAGGCAGGACGAAACTGAGGAAGGCCGACAGGCTGACCGCATAGGCCACGCTGGCGGAAAGCGCCGCGGCGCCGAGCAGGCCGAAGACCCAGGCCTGCTGCACGAAGTTATCCACAGGGACCAGGGCGATCGCCGCGCTGGCCAGGGTCAGACCGCTGAATGCCGAGCCCAGGAGGAACATGCGCCACCAGGTCGGCTTGGCCTGGCGGTCGGGCATCGCGGCATCGAACGCAGCCACCTGGATGACCCGCAACGACACCAGCGCCATCAACCACACCACCCAGACGCTGACCAGCAAGTAGCGCTGCGGACTCCACAGCAGCCACGCGCAGACCAGACCGTTCAACAGCATGAACAGGGTCGGCAACAGCGAACCTTGATACAGCAAGCGGGTACGCTCGACCGCCAACTGCGTGGCGTATTGCTTGCGAATGCCGCGGCGTGCCTCGATTGGCACGCCGGCAGGACCAGATGCGAGTGTCATGGGCAGTGTTCTTGTAATGGTGAGCCGCAAACGTGGACGGAGCATACACAAGCATGGCGCGGGGCCAAACTGCTCTGTGTCATAAATTCGCACCCCCTGATTCTCCTTCCTTGGTACAAGCCGACCGCTCAAGCGCGCGGGCCAAGGGCTGCAGCCGATGACCGGATGGTCGCGACCGGCTTCTTTTTGCCGGGCGGGTTTGCCCAGGGATCCATTGCCCCCATAGAATGGGCGGATGCACGACGATCTCTCTCTCCTGTTGAACTCCCTCAACGACGCCCAGCGCCAGGCCGTAGCCGCGCAGGTCGGGCGTCAGTTGGTCCTGGCCGGTGCCGGCTCCGGCAAGACCCGTGTGCTGGTGCACCGCATCGCCTGGCTGATCCAGGTCGAGCAGGCTTCGCCGCACTCGATCCTGTCGGTGACCTTCACCAACAAGGCCGCCGCCGAGATGCGCCATCGCATCGAACAACTGCTGGGTATCAGCCCGGCGGGCATGTGGGTCGGCACGTTCCACGGCCTGGCCCATCGCCTGTTGCGCGCGCACTGGCAGGAAGCCGGGCTGAACCAGAATTTCCAGATCCTCGACAGCGATGATCAGGGCCGCCTGGTCAAACGGGTGATCCGCGACCTCGGCCTCGACGAACAGCGCTGGCCGGTGCGCCAGGCGCAGTGGTTCATCAACGGGCAGAAGGACGAAGGCCTGCGCCCGCAGCACATCCAGGTCAACGGCGACCTGTTCCTCGGCACCATGCGCAGCATCTACGAGGCCTACGAGGCCGCCTGCCAGCGCGCCGGGGTCATCGACTTCTCCGAGCTGCTGCTGCGTGCCCTGGACCTGTGGCGCGACCATCCGGGCCTGCTGCAGCACTACCAGCGGCGCTTCCGCCACCTGCTGGTGGACGAGTTCCAGGACACCAACGCCGTGCAGTACGCCTGGTTGCGCCTGCTGGCACAGGGCGGCGACAGCCTGATGGTGGTGGGCGACGACGACCAGTCGATCTACGGCTGGCGCGGTGCGCGCATCGAGAACATCCAGCAGTTTTCCAGCGACTTCCCCGACGCCGAACTGATCCGCCTGGAGCAGAACTACCGCTCCACCGCCGGCATCCTCAAGGCCGCCAACGCCCTGATCGCCAACAACAGCGGGCGCCTGGGCAAGGAACTGTGGACCGAGGATGGCGACGGCGAACCGCTCAGCCTCTATGCCGCCTTCAACGAACACGACGAAGCCCGCTACGTGGTGGAAACCATCGAGAGCGCGCTGAAGACCGGCCTGGCACGCAGCGATATCGCCATCCTCTATCGCTCCAACGCCCAGTCGCGGGTGCTGGAAGAGGCGCTGCTGCGCGAGCGCATCCCGTACCGCATCTATGGTGGCCAGCGCTTCTTCGAGCGCGCCGAGATCAAGAACGCCATGGCCTACCTGCGTCTGCTGGAAGGTCGCGGCAACGATGCGGCGCTGGAGCGGGTGATCAACGTGCCACCGCGGGGCATCGGTGAAAAGACCGTCGAAAGCATCCGTGAGCATGCCCGCCATGCCCAGCTGTCGATGTGGGAAGCCATGCTCCAGCTGCTGGCCAACAAGGCCCTCAAGGGCCGCGCCGCCAGTGCCCTGGGGGCCTTCATCGAACTGATCGAGAACCTCGCCGCCAAGGTCCTCGACATGCCACTGCACCTGATGACCCAGACGGTCATCGAGCAATCCGGGCTGATCGTCTATCACCAGGAAGAAAAGGGCGAAAAAGGCCAGGCCCGGGTGGAAAACCTTGAGGAGCTGGTCAGCGCCGCGCGCAACTTCGAAGCCAGCGACGAAGATGCCGACCTCTCGCCGCTGTCGGCCTTCCTTGGCCACGCCTCGCTGGAAGCGGGCGATGCCCAGGCCGACGAGCACGAAGACAGCATCCAACTGATGACCCTGCACAGCGCCAAGGGCCTGGAATTCCCCTATGTGTTCCTGGTCGGCATGGAAGAAGGCCTGTTCCCGCACAAGATGAGCCTGGAAGAGCCCGGTCGTCTCGAAGAAGAACGCCGCCTGGCCTACGTCGGCGTGACCCGGGCCATGCAGAACCTGGTGCTGACCTACGCGGAAACCCGCCGTCTCTACGGCAGCGAGACCTACAACAAGGTGTCGCGCTTCGTCCGCGAGATTCCCGCCGGGCTGGTTCAGGAAGTACGCCTGTCCAACAGCGTCAGCCGGCCATTCGCCGGGGCCAAGCAGACCGTCAGCAGCCTGTTCGCCAATGCCAGCATTCCGCAGACCGCCTTCAATCTGGGTCAGCGGGTGCAGCATGCGGTGTTCGGCGAGGGCGTGATCCTCAACTTCGAAGGTTCCGGTGCCCAGGCCCGGGTCCAGGTGAATTTCTCCGAGGGCAGCAAGTGGCTGATGCTCGGCTATGCCAAGCTCGAAGCCATCTAACGGATAAATCCGACCGCCGGCGTAGGCCTTTCTTTCACCCACGTAAAGAAAGGCCTACAGCATCCTGTGTAGGCAGTCAGAAATTTCAGGCAAAAGATAGAAACATCTTGTCGCTGTCATGCGCCCCTGAACTTGTGCACCATGGCGCGCGTGTAATCCACAAAACGGGAATACCCTTCTATGCAACGTTTTCTCAGCATCGCCCTGGCGCTGTGCATCGGTCTCACCATGAGCCTCGACGCCAACGCCAAGCGCTTCGGCGGCGGCAAGAGCTCTGGCGCCGCGCCGACGCACCAGGCCCGTCAGGCCGCCCCTGCCAACCCTGCCGCCACCCCGACCGCGCCAGGCCGTGCTCCCGCCGCCGCCAGCGGTGCCTCGAAGTGGCTCGGCCCACTGGCCGGCATCGCCGCCGGTGGCCTGCTCGCCTCGATGCTGATGGGTGATGGCTTCGAAGGCATGCAGATCTTCGACATCCTGATCATGGCGCTGATCGCGTTCCTGGTCTTCCGCTTCATTGCCGCCCGTCGCCGCAAACAGCAGCAGCCGCAAATGGCCGCCGCCGGCCACCCGGCCTACCAGCGCGAAGCCTACGAGCAGCCTGCCCAGCCGTCGGTCTTCGGTGGTTCCGCCGCCGCTGCCCGTCCGGTGATCAACGCTCCGGCCTGGTTCAACGAGCAGAGCTTCCTGGCTGCCGCGCGCAACCACTTCCAGTCGCTGCAACAGCACTGGGACGCCAACGAAATGGACAAGATCGCCGAGTTCGTGACCCCACAGATGATGGAGTTCCTGAAACGCGAGCGTGCCGAGCTGGGTGACAACTTCCAGTCCACCTACATCGACAATCTCGATGTGCAACTGGAAGGCGTCGACGATCGCGCCGACAAGACCATCGCCACCCTGACCTTCAGCGGTGTGTCGAAGTCCTCCCGTTTCGACCAGGGCGAAGTGTTCAGCGAGAGCTGGAACATGGAGCGCGCCCAGGGCGAAAACCAGCCTTGGCTGGTCGCGGGGATCCGCCAGAACGGCTGATCTTGAGGCTTTGCAGAAAAAACCCCGGGCTTGCCCGGGGTTTTGCTTTTAGCGCACTGCCCTACTAGGGTATAACGCGCAACGTTTCCAAAAGGCCAGGACATAGAGGACGCGAACCGTGGAAGAAGTCATTGAACAGCTTCGTGAAGCCAACGAGCCGGTACCGGTACCGCTCGAGCTGCCCGACGAAGACCTGCTGGTAGAGATCGAAGAGCAGTTGTTCATCAACATCCCGTTCGTCTTCAAGGAATTCCTCCTCACCGTCAGCGACGTGGTCTACGGCAGCCTGGAGCCGGTCACCGTCACCGACCCGCAATCCCACACCTACCTGCCGGACGTGGCGGCCAACGCCTGGGATGCCGGCGTGCCGCGCGACCTGATCCCGATCTGCCAGGACGGCGACGACTACTACTGCGTCGAGGAAGACGGCACCGTGGTGCTGTGGTCCGCGGAGGAAGAGATCGTCACCGAGGAAAGCTGGGAATCGGTCTGGCACTGGGCGCGGGACGTCTGGCTGGAAAGCTGAATCATTTCCCCTGGAAAAATCATGGCCCTGAGCCATCAATGTTCGTAGAATCGCCACGCCTTCCTGTGCGTGGCGGGTCGCTACCGCTCCATCCCCTCGGACATTCGTCCCGCTCGCACAAGAAGCCTCCAAGGATTTCGGGACCGCTTCGCGCTCCTCCCGAAGGAGCGCGGCTTGCCCGCGAAAGGCCGCAACGCGGCCCCAAGAGATCGCGATGTTGCACCGATATCTCCTGCTACTTGCGCTACTGGCACTTTCCGCCTGCCAATCCCCCCTCAGCCAGTTGCAGAACCTGAGCAGCCAACACGCTCACCATTTCGTCACCCAGCCAACCCGCCCGTTTCCCCTGGCCATGAGCGTGCCGGTCAGCAAGCCTTCCAGCCCGCGCCTGCGCGTCTACCTCGAAGGCGATGGCCGCGCCTGGGCCACCGCCTCGCAACCGAGCCTGGACCCAAGCCCGCGCGACCTGCTGATGGCCCGCCTGGCCGTCACCGACCCGCAGCCCAGCCTCTACCTCGCCCGCCCGTGCCAGTTCGTCAGTGCGCCGGCGTGCAACCCGCAGGTCTGGACCGACCAACGCTTCGGCCAGGCAGTGCTCGACAGCCTCGACCAGGCCCTGAACCGGGTGCGCGCGCAATACGGCAATCGGGATTTCGAACTGATCGGCTATTCCGGCGGCGCCGCGCTGGCCCTGCTGCTGGCCGCGCAACGCAACGACATCGCCGTGGTCCAGACCCTGGCGGGCAATCTCAGCCCGCGGCAATGGGCAAAGTCACTCGACCTGACTCCGCTGCGCGGCTCGCTGGAACCCCTGGACCGCGCCGAACGCCTGCGCCATGTGGCGCAACGACACTTCATCGGCTTCGAAGATCGCACCGTGCCGCCCATCCTTTACCAACACTACCGCCGCACCCTCGGCCCGGCGGATTGCCTGGAGGTGGTAAGGCTGCCCGGTGTCGACCATGCCAACGGCTGGGCCGCGGCCTGGGCACAGTGGCGGCACAAGCCGGTGCGCTGCGCGCCTCAGTGATGGTGTTCCTTCTGGTTCTCCAGGGTTTCCAGCAGCGCGATCTGCATCCGCGTGTGCACGCGGATGAACCAGCGCCATAACAACGCCACCACGCCAGCCGCCACCACCGCGATCAGCAGCAACAGCTCGGCGGTCGGCAGGATGCTCGCCGACAGTGCCGAAAGCAGCAGGAAGATCACCAGCAAGGAGATCAGCGGGATCACCTCGGCGATCACCCGCCGCACGCGCTGGGTATGCCGCCCGGCCATTTCGGGCTTGACCCCCATCTCCGCCAGCAGCATCGACAGTGCCTTGAGCTTGCGATACGCGGCGATCAGGAACGGCAGCGACAACAGCAGCGCCAGCCCCCAGATCAATGCCTTCTGCTGGCCGACATCGGTGAGCCAGTCGTTCAGGTAGGCGCCGATCTGCGTGGCGAAGTAACCACCGCTGAAGAAGATCGCCACCACCAGCGCCAGATTGACCCCGACCTGCAGCAGGATGCGCCGGATCATCGCCGCCAGCATGGCGCCCTCGCCCTGGGGCTGAATGCTGCGCAGCCATTCGCCGTACAGCGAAAGCACCCGCGCCAGGCGGCTCGGCACCACTTTCGCCAACTGCAGCGAGAGCGGATCCGCCGCGCGGATCAGATAGGGCGTCAGCAGCGTAGTAATGGCCGAGACCGCTACCGCCACCGGATAGAGGAAGTCGCTGGTGACCTGCAGGGTCATGCCAAGGGCCGCGATGATGAAGGAAAACTCGCCAATCTGTGACAGCCCCATCCCGACGCGCAGCGAGGTACGGCCATCGTTGCCGGCGATGAAGGCACCCATACCGCAAGAGAGCATCTTGCCCAGCACCACGGCGATGGTGATCACCACGATCGGCCAGATGTACTCCACCAGCACCGTCGGGTCGATCATCAGGCCAATGGCGACGAAGAAAATCGCGCTGAACATGTCCCGCACCGGCTCGATCAGGCGCTCGATCTTCATCAGCTGACGCGACTCGGCCATGATCGCGCCGATCAGGAAGGCACCGAGGACCATGCTGTACTCCAGCTTGACCACCAGCAGGCAGAAACCGAAACACAGGCCGAGTACGGTGATGAGCAGCATCTCGTTGCTTTCGAACTTCGCCACATAGGCCAGCAACCGCGGCACCAGGAGGATGCCCACCACCAGCGCGACGATCATGAACAGCGAAAGCTTGCCCACCGTGGAGAACACTTCGCCGGAACTGACCGTGCCGCTGACGGCAATGCCCGAGAGCAGCGCGATGATGCCGATGCCGAGGATGTCCTCGACGATCAGCACGCCGAAGATCAGCTGGGCGAAGCGCTCGTTCTTCATCTTCAGGTCGTTGAGCGCCTTGACGATGATGGTGGTCGAAGAGATTGCCAGGATCGCGCCGAGGAACAGCGAATCCATGGTGCTCCAGCCAAACCAGCGCCCGATCTCGAAACCGATCCAGATCATCAGGACGATTTCCAGGAAGGCCGCAATGAACGCCGTCGCACCCACCTTGAACAGCTTGCCGAGACTGAATTCCAGGCCGAGGCAGAACATCAGGAAGATCACCCCGAGTTCGGCCAGGGTCTTGATGGTGTCTTCGTCGTGGATCAGGCCAAAGGGCGGGGTGTGCGGGCCGATGATGAAGCCGGCGACGATATAGCCAAGGACAACCGGCTGCTTGAGACGGTGAAAGAGGATGGTGACCACACCGGCTACCAGCATGATCACCGCCAGATCCTGGATAAAGCTGATGGCATGCACGGCGGACGCTCCTTATCTCCATCACGAAGAACAAACGCAGTCCGACCGTCAGGTCTGATAGAGCTGCGGAAATTTCTGTTTTAAATGTAAGAAATGGCCTCATGGCGGGGCCGTTTCCGCAGGGTAACATCGCCATCACGTGCAAAATGTCTACGCAATATGTAGAAACAGATCGGCACTTTCATCGTCGTTAATGGCGTGAACCACGTGACGGCAGGTACGCTGCCGGCGTCCCGTTTCAAGATGGCAGTCCACATGGGGAAGAAGCGCCCGCATCGCGCCGCCCCGCTTCAGCGCAACCTCACCGTGAGCACACTATGGAACCTGGAAACGCCCAACTGTCGATGACCGTCCTGATGACCCCGGACATGGCCAACTTCTCTGGCAATGTCCACGGCGGCACCCTGCTCAAGTACCTCGACGAAGTCGCGTATGCCTGCGCCAGCCGCTATGCCGGGCGCTACGTGGTGACGCTGTCGGTGGATCAGGTGGTCTTCCGCGAGCCGGTGCATGTCGGCGAGCTGGTGACCTTCCTGGCCTCGGTCAACTACACCGGCAACACCTCGATGGAGGTCGGCATCAAGGTGGTGACCGAGAACATCCGCGAACGCTCGGTGCGCCACAGCAACAGTTGCTTCTTCACCATGGTGGCCCTGGACGACCAGCGCAAACCGGTGCCGGTACCGCAGCGCGAGCCGCAGACCAGCGAGGAGAAACGCCGCTTCCTGCAGGGCAAGCAAAGGCGCCTGATTCGCCAGGAGCTGGAGAAGCGCTATCAGGAATTGAAGACCGAGACCGATTCGGACTGAGCTTGCCGCGCCCTCCGTGGGCGCTGGCTTGTCGTGTGACGAACCACAGCGAAAGGACCGCACAGCGGTCCCCATTCGGTGATGTTTCGGAGGGCGCGCGGCCCCCGCGAAGATTTCAGATCCGCCGCGCCTCGAAACGCAGCCGCGGATGCACGATGCGGTCCTGCGCCCGCACCACTTCCAGTTCATAGCTGCCGCAAGCCTGGGTCTCCAGCAGGACCTCATGCACCGCCGAGGCGCTGAACTCGAACGCCGCCACCAGCTCATCGCCCAACAACAGACGAGCCAGGAACAATCCGGCGGTCAGGTCGCCCACGCCCACCGGCTGCCGCGGGAACGCCAGCAACGGGCGCTGCAGATGCCAGCTGCCTTCCGCCGTCACCAGCAGCATCTCGAACACGTCCGCGGATTTGCCCGGATACGCCAGGTGCTTCACCAGCACCGCCTTCGGCCCGCGTACCAACAGCTCCCGCGCCATGCCGACGCAGTCCTCCAGCGACCGCGCCCGACGCCCGGCAAAACTGTCCAGCTCCAGCTGGTTCGGGCACAACAGGTCCGCCGCCGCCACCGCCTCTTCCAGCAGGAATTCGCTGACCTCCGCCGGCACGATGCAGCCCTTCTCGGGATGCCCCATTACCGGGTCGCACAGGTACAGCGCCCGTGGATTGGCCTGCTTGATCCGCTGCACCACGCTGAGAATCGCCCGACCCTGGGAGGCGCTGCCCAGGTAGCCAGACAGAACTGCGTCGCAATTGCCCAACTCACCGATATTGCTAATCCCTTCCACCAGCGCGGGAATTTGCGCTGGCGCAAGCACTTCCCCGGTCCACTGGCCATACTGAGTGTGGTTGGAGAACTGCACAGTATTGAGTGGCCAGACATTCACCCCGACTCGCTGCATCGGAAACACAGCGGCACTGTTGCCGGCGTGGCCAAACACGACGTGAGACTGGATCGCGAGCAGGTGCGGTGTGCGTTTCATGCGGGACGTCCAAACCATGGAAATGACAGACAAGGGGCGCAGTATGGCGCCAAATGCCACCTGTACGACAGAGCATGGTGGCAGTTAAGCTGGCACACCTCGTTGGAGCATGTGTAGATGGTTACCCTCGAAAACATCCTGGTGTTGATGGTCCTGGCCACGGCGGCGGCCTGGCTGTGGCACAACCATGGATTGCGGGAAAAGGCCCTGGACCGGGTCAAGCAGCATTGCGCCAAGCTCGACCTCGAATTGCTCGACGGCGCCGTCGCCCTGAAGAAGATCGCCTTCGTCCGGGATGCCAACGGCCGCAAGCGCCTGGCGCGAATCTACAACTTCGAATTCACCGTGACCGGCGAGCAGCGCCACCCGGGCACCGTCACCCAGTTCGGCGCCCACAGCGTGCAGATCGAACTGGCCCCCTACCCGTTCGAGATCAAGCCGCCGGTGCATGGCGACAACGTCATCGAAATGAAGCAGTGGCGCCAGGAGCACAACCGCTGGCGTCAGTGATCCTCAAGCAGGCGGCAGCCGAGCATGCCCTGCTGCAGCACGGCATGATCCCGGGCCTGGGCGAAAATCAGCTCGATCCGCGAATCCCGCCGCCAGGCACTCTCCTCCCAGTGCAATGCCTGGCCGGCAAGGACATTGGCTGAGCGCCAACCTTGCCTGCCGTGCACCACCATCTTGGCCCGACACCACGGCAGACCTTCGAGAAACACCTGCAATCTCTCGGTGTCGAGGCGTTGCTGTGGATGAAATCGCCAGCCGATGCTCCAGCCGTCCGGCGCCTGTTGATAACTGCATAACGGCACTGCCGGATCTGTCCACAGCGGCGCCATCGGCGCCTTTTCGTCCCGAACGGTGTTATCCACAGCAGAGTTATCCACTGCGGAAAGAGGGTCCACCGGCAGATCCACCAGGTCGATATGCCCATGATCGACCCATTGCAGGGGTATTTTCGGCAGCCGCGAGGTTATCCACAGGCGCCGATCTTCATCCACCGCAGCGGATTTGTTCATTACCAGCAGACCGGCGCTCGCCAGTGCCTGTTCCTGGGCTTCGGGCAATTCGGCACCACCCGCCAGCGCCTGCGCATCGAGCACCAGGACGGGCGGCTGCACCGCCAGCACCCCGCGCCAGGGCGGCAAGCGCAACTGCGCCAGCAACTGCGCCGGATGACCCAGGCCAGACGGTTCGATGAACAGCCGATCCGGCCGCGCCTTGCGCAACAGGCGGCCCAGGCCGACCTGGAACGGCGCGCCATTCACGCAGCACAGGCAGCCACCGGCCACCTCGCCCATGCTCACTCCGGCGTCGTCGGTACTGAGCAGAGCCGCATCGAGGCCAATCAGGCCGAATTCGTTGATCAGCACGGCCCAGCGCTCATTGGCCGGGCGCTGGCCGAGCAGATGGCGGATCAGGCTGGTCTTGCCCGCACCCAGCGGGCCGGCAATCAGGTGCGTCGGAATGTTCTGCAGCATAAATGGGCCGTTTCGCGGGAAATCCCCGCCACTATGCTCCGCGCTCAGGCCAGCCAGTCAAGGGTCAGAATCAAGCGCCGATTGCCCTTGTCCACAGAGGGCGAGCGATGCACCAGCCCGGCCCCCTCGTTGCCCAGCCATTTCTCGCCCTTGAGCAGTGCGACGTCACCACACAGCAGTTGCCGGATGGACACGGGATCCACCTCTTCCTGCGCCAGCCGCCGGCGATTCACCGCGCCTTCTTCCAGCCACTCGCTGGCCGGGCCGGCATAGGTGGTGATCAGCCGCAGCGGCACATGGTCGACATGGAAACGCGGGCACATGGCACTGTCCAGTACCCGCAGGCGCAGACCGACGCTGCGGGCATCGAGCAGGCAGGCGTAGGCGCCGACCAGCCAGCCGAGGTCGGCGATGAAGCCGTCATAACCGGCCAGATCGGCGTAGGCGCTGGCGATCCCGTCGAGCGGCGGCACCGTGCCGTCCTGGCCAATCGCCAAGGTACGGGCGTCGGCCAGGGGTTCGTTCAGCGAGAGCAGCAGGTGTGCGAAATCCTCGATATGCACCGGCAAGCGACGCTGCCACACCGCCAGGTTGACCCCATCGAGCAGCGCTTCAGCCAGCACTTGCGGCGTATCGCCAAAGGCCTGGCGCACCACCGACAGTGATTCGGCGACCCGCATCAAGCCACCTCCTCGGCGTCACGCCAGGCACCGAACGGGTCCGCCAGGCGCAGCCAACTGGCGGCACCCAAGGCCATCTCGTCATCGTCGAGCAAGCAGGCATCCAGTTCAGCGTGCAGCCGCGGTACATCGAGGTGCTGGCCGATGAACACCAGTTCCTGACGGCAATCACCGCACTCCGGATCCCATTGCTGCAGGATCGCCGCGGTGCTCTGCGGATCCTCCGGCCACTGCGCCTTGGGTACGAAGCGCCACCAACGCCCGGCGAAACCATGGCGCATCATGCCGCCGGCCTGGGACCAACTGCCCGCTTCCTGGTACTTGCTGGCCAGCCAGAAGAACCCCTTGGAACGCAGCAGGCGGCCATTGACCCAAGGCCTGTGGATAAAGTCGAAGAAGCGTTGCGGGTGCAATGGCCGACGAGCCTGCCACACGCTCGCGGCGATGCCGTATTCCTCTGTTTCCGGCACATGCTCGCCACGCAGTTCGCGCAGCCAGCCCGGTGCGCTGGCCGCTCGCTCGAAGTCGAACAGGCCCGTGTCGAGAATGTCCTTGAGCGCCACCTGGCCCATGACCATCGGCACGATCCGCGCATGGGCGTTGAGCCGACGCAGGATGGCGCTCAACTCTTCGCGCTCGTGGCTGCTGATCAGGTCGATCTTGCTCAGCAGGATGACATCGGCGAACTCCACCTGGTCGATCAGCAGGTCGCTGATCGAACGCTCATCGTCTTCGCCCAGTGTTTCGCCACGGGAAGCGAGGCTGTCGGCGGCCTGGTAATCCCGCAGGAAGTTGAGGCCATCGACCACGGTGACCATGGTGTCGAGACGCGCCATCTCGGCCAGGCTGCGCCCCTGGTCGTCGCGGAAGGTGAAGGTCTCGGCCACCGGCAATGGTTCGGCGATGCCCGTGGACTCGATCAGCAGGTAGTCGAAGCGGCCTTCGGCGGCGAGACGGCCGACTTCTTCCAGCAGGTCCTCGCGCAGGGTGCAGCAGATGCAGCCGTTGCTCATTTCCACCAGCTTTTCTTCGGTGCGGTTGAGACTGACGTTGCGCTGCACCTCGGTGGCGTCGATATTGATCACGCTCATGTCGTTGACGATCACCGCCACCCGCAGGTTGTCGCGGTTGCGCAGTACATGGTTGAGCACCGTGCTCTTGCCGGCACCCAGAAAGCCGGAAAGCACGGTTACAGGAAGACGATCGGGCATGGCGTGGTTCCTCATCAGGACGGCAAAGTGCATTCGAACGATGCATCGAACGAATGTTATATTATAACAATGCACTTTAGCCAACCGCCTGTCCGTCCTCACTTCGAACGCGGGTGAAAGGATTTTCATGAGATCACGGCAACCACTGTTGTGGATAACCCTGCTTTGCAGCGTCACCAGCGCCCACGCGGCGATGCCGCGCAGCGAGCCCGCCAACTGCACGCGCAGCGCCAACCTGCTGGCCTGCATCGATCGCGGCGGCAGTTACTACAGCGTGCAGACGCAAGGTCCGACCACCTATCTGCGCGGGTACGATGCGCCCAGCCAAAGGCGCTGGGCGCAGACGAGCAGCCGCTATGGTCAGCTCACCTTCTACACCGGCCTGGCCAGCGACGGCGAAGCGTGGGTCGGATACAGCCGCCGGGTGGGCTGGACGACGCTCAACCGCGTCTCCAGTTCCAGTGGCCAGCGATTCAGCGTGCGCTGCAATCGGCTGACCGGTTGCCAGTGAGCGGGTGGGAAAAAGTGCTGGCAATCGAATCGTTATAATGTAACGTATTGTCACGTCCTACTTCATGGTTCGCAGCATGACCTCCCTGACCCTCCCCGATATCGCCGCCCAGGCCAGCAGGCACTCCCTGCCACTGGACTGGGTCGGCATGTGCGGCATCGCCCTGCCTGTTCGCCTTGACCAGCATGTCCTCAACGCCACCGCGGATGCCGGGGTGGACCTGAGCGACGGCCATTCGCGTGGCATCCATATGTCGCGCCTGTATCTGGCGCTGGCGGCATTCAACGATGAAGCGCTCTCGATTTCGCTGATCCGCCGCGTGCTGCGCCAGTTCCTCGACAGCCATGAGGGGCTTTCCACCTGTGCCTATCTCACCTTGAGATTCGAGGTGCTGCTGGAGAGACCTGCGCTGGTCAGCTCGGAGTCCGGATTCAAACGCTACCCGGTGATCCTCGAAGCCAGGCTTTCCAATGAAATGTTCCACGTGGAACTATCAACGGACGTGGTCTATTCGTCGACCTGCCCATGTTCCGCCGCACTGGCCAGGCAATTGATTCAGCAGCAATTTCTCACCGACTTCGGCAATCGCAGTCTGACTCACGAGGAGGTGCTGAGCTGGCTTGGCGGTGCCCACGGCATTGTGGCCACCCCGCACAGCCAACGCAGCACCGCGAAACTGCGCATACGCTTGAAGGACGATTGCGATGATTTACCGATCCGTGAACTGATCGATCAGGCCGAAGCGGCCTTGGGCACCGCCGTGCAGACGGCGGTGAAGCGCGCTGACGAACAAGCGTTCGCCCTGGCCAATGGACAGAACCTGATGTTCTGCGAAGACGCCGCGCGGCGCTTGCACCTGGCAGTGCGGGCGCTGGCCTCGGTGGATGGCTTCCAATTGCGGGTAGAACACGCCGAGAGCCTGCACGCTCATGACGCTGTCGCCCAGAGCCAGTGGAACTGGTAGGCGGAACGTCCCTGTTCCCGGCACCGTCCACTAACTGCGTGGTTTGACCGTTCCGCAATCAGCGCCCAGCCAAACCGCCCGGGTGTTCATGCTGCCCTGCTGCTGCACGCCAGAGGCGTTGAAAGTGCCCTGCACCGTGGTCAGAAATTCACGGTCACTGAGGAACTGCGCCTGACCGGTTCCCTGGGCCTTGGGACAGCTGAACTCGAACTTCCAGATCTTGCCGGTACGCTCGGTGATGCGCTGGGTGCAACCCGACTGCGGATCCTGCAGGGGGATGTCGTTGGTATTCACCTGCTCCGGCGTCAGGCAGGAGCGCACGCCCTTGCCGGCCACGTTGATGCCCTGCTTGGCCAGTACCCCCTCCATCATGGCCCGCTGCTCGGGCGGCAGGTTCTTCAACTGGCCGAGCATGAATTCCATATCGGGCAGGGGCTTGCCATCGACCTGCATATTGCTGGTGGTCAGCTCCCACAATCCCGGTTGCAGCATCTGCGCCTGAACCAGGGGACTCGACAGGCCAAGCAGCAGCGCCAGCGCCGACACGCGAATGTTCATCTTGCGACTCCTGAAAATTTCCGGCCCTGTGCCGGACTGTGGCTTTGACTTCCAAAAGCCCCCTGGGTTGCAAGACTAGACTGGAACATGGTCTGTTAGAGGACTGTTGGCGGACGACGCAGGACGTGTATGGACTACCACAGCCCCCAGTTCTTCGGTTACCTCATCGGCGCGATCCACTTCATCGGCGCCCTCACCGCGGTGCATGCGGTGTTCACCGTGCGCACCGCGCAAGGCTCGATCGCCTGGGCCTTGTCGCTGCTGTTCATCCCCTATCTGACCCTGATCCCCTATCTGGTCTTCGGCAGCCGCACCTTCGATGCCTATATCCAGGCGCGGCGCCAGGCCAACCAGGAAATGCACGTGGCCATGGCCGACCTGAACTGGCGACCCTGGGTCGAGGAAGCCCTGGCCGCCAGCAACTCCCCCGCCTACGCCGGCCTGCGTGCCCTGCCCAAGCTCGGACGCATGCCCTGTCTGGCGAACAACCGGGTGCGTCTGCTGATCGATGGCAAGGCCACCTTCGAGGCGATCTTCCAGGCCATCGAGCAGGCCCGCGACACGGTACTGGTGCAGTTCTTCATCATCCATGACGACCGGCTCGGCCGACGCCTGCACGCCCTGCTGCTGCAGAAGGCGGCCGAGGGCGTGAAGGTCTATGTGCTCTACGATCGGGTAGGCAGCCATGCCCTGCCCGCCCAGTACACCCACAGCCTGCGCGAGGCGGGCGTCGAGATCCGCGCCTTCGCCACCAAGCGCGGCTGGTTCAACCGCTTCCAGGTCAACTTCCGCAACCACCGGAAGATCGTCGTGGTCGACGGGGTACAGGGTTTCCTCGGCGGACATAACGTCGGCGACGAATACCTCGGCGACCATCTCCGCCTGTCGCCCTGGCGCGACACCCATGTACAGGTCACCGGCCCGGTGCTGGCCTGCCTGCAGGAATCCTTCGCCGAGGACTGGTACTGGGCCGCACGCAAGCTGCCACCGTTGATCCTGCCGGAAGCCTACCCGGACAACGGCCTGCTCTGTCAGGTCCTCGCCAGCGGTCCTGCCGATCCGCAGGAAACCTGCTCGCTGTTCTTCGTCGATGCGATCCAGGCCGCGCAGCACCGCGTGTGGATCACCAGCCCGTACTTCATCCCCGACGAGGCCGTGTTCGCCTCGCTGCGTCTGGCGGTCATGCGTGGCGTGGATGTGCGCATCCTGATTCCGTCACGCCCGGATCACCGCATCGTCTACGCCGCCTCCAGCCTGTTCGCCTTCGAAGCGGTACGCGCCGGCGTGCGGATGTTCCGCTATCAGCCCGGTTTCCTGCACCAGAAGGTGATGCTGGTGGACGACGACGTCGCCGCCATCGGCAGCGCCAACCTGGACAACCGCTCTTTCCGCCTGAATTTCGAGATCACCCTGATCACCATCGACCAGGGCTTCGCCAGCACGGTGGAATCCATGCTGATCAACGACTTCGAACAGTCCCGGGAAATTACCGCGGAAGACAGCCGCGATACGCATCGCCTGCAGCAGTTGGGGATGCGTATCGCGCGCCTGATTTCGCCGATCCTCTGATCAGCGGTAGAGATCTTCGCGAGTCAGTGGCAGATCGTGACTGCCATCGGCCTTGGGTTTCACCGCAAGGATCTGGTGCAGGTTGATCCAGCCCCTGGAGAACGCGTAGGAGCAGCCAGCCAGATACAGGCGCCAGATCCGCAGGGCCCGTTCCGGCACCATGGTCGCGGCCTCGACGAGACAGGCTTCAAGGTTGTCGCTCCAGATTTTCAACGTGCGCGCGTAGTGCAGGCGCAGGCTTTCCACATCCACCACTTCCAGCCCGGCCTCGCTGAGAGCGCCACTGATCATCGACAGGTGTGGCAGCTCGCCATGGGGAAACACATAGCGCTCGATGAAGGAGCCCGCGCCGCGTCCCACCGGGCGACCATCGGTGTGCTTGGCGGTGATGCCATGGTTCATCACCAGGCCACCTTCGCGCACGGCACCGAACAGGCGCTGACTGTACAACGCCAGGTTGGCATGGCCGACATGCTCGAACATCCCCACGCTGACCACCTTGTCGAAGCGACCATCCTGCGGCAGATCGCGGTAGTCGAGAATCTGCAGTTCGACCTGCGCCTCCAGGCCCTCCGCGGCCACCCGCTCGCGACCGAGCTTGAGTTGCTCCTTGCTCAGGGTGATACCGAAGACCCGAGCGCCATATTCGCGAGCGGCGAAACGCGCCAGCCCGCCCCAGCCGCAACCGACATCCAGCAGGTAGTCGCCCGGCTGCAGACGCAGCTTGCGACACAGGTGGTCGAACTTGTTCTGCTGGGCCTGATCGAGGCTGTCGTCAGGGGTTCTGAAATAGGCGCAGGAATACGCCATGTCCCGGTCCAGCCACAGCTGATAGAACGCGTTGGAGAGGTCGTAATGGTAGGAAATCGCCGCCGCGTCGGTGGCCTTGTCGTGCTGGCGGCGTACCGGGAGCTCTTCCTTTTCATCCTTGAGCAGGGCCTCGCTGAGCTCGTCGCACAGGCGAATGACCTCGCTCATGGTGCCCTCCAGATCCAGCTTGCCTTCGACGAACGCCGTACCCAGTTCGTCCAGGCCAGGATGGACCAGTTGGCTGATCATGCTGGGGTCCTTGAGCATGATGGTGACCTGGGGCTGTGGGCCCAGATCGAACTCATGACCGTCCCACAGGCGAAGACGGAGCGGAAGACGCAAGCTTTGCAGAGCCGGTGGAAGTTGCACGAGCATGAAGTGAGCCTCCCCATATATACATTCGGACGTCACCGAAACAGGGTAGTTCATACGTAGGATCTTTCAGGTTATCGAGACCATAGTCGGACGCTATCGTCGCGGCTGTCGCGGTGGGATCTTTGCGACGGAACAGAGCAGAAATTGTATACAATTCACGATTCAAGCGATTAACCTTGCCGCCACTGTCGATTCTTCATCCGGGAGCACAACAATGAAAAGCTACGACGTCATCATCATCGGCGGCGGTCCCGGCGGCTACAACGCCGCCATTCGTGCCGGCCAGCTGGGCCTGAGCGTGGCCTGCGTCGAGGGCCGCGCGACCCTTGGCGGCACCTGCCTGAACGTCGGCTGCATGCCTTCGAAGGCCCTGCTGCATGCTTCGGAACTCTACGAGGCGGCTGCCAGCGGCGAACTGGGTCATCTCGGCATCGAGGTCAAACCGAGCCTGAACCTGGCGCAGATGATGAAACAGAAGGATGAAAGCGTGACCGGCCTGACCAAGGGCATCGAGTTTCTCTTTCGCAAGAACAAGGTCGACTGGATCAAGGGCTGGGGCAAGCTGGATGGCGTCGGCAAGGTCCAGGTGACCGACGACCAGGGCGCCGTCAGCCACTATCAGGCAAAGGACATCGTCATCGCCACCGGGTCCGAACCCACTCCCCTGCCCGGCGTGACCATCGACAACCAGCGCATCATCGACTCCACCGGCGCCCTGTCGCTGCCGCAAGTACCCAAGCACCTGGTGGTGATCGGTGCCGGCGTGATCGGTCTGGAGCTGGGTTCGGTATGGCGTCGCCTGGGTGCCGAAGTCACCGTGATCGAGTACCTCGACCGCATCTGCCCCGGCATCGACGAGGAAACCGCCAAGACCCTGCAACGCTCCCTGGCCAAACAGGGCATGAGCTTCAAGCTGGGCAGCAAGGTGACCCAGGCCACGCCATCGGCCGACAGCGTCAGCCTGACCCTGGAACCCGCCGCCGGCGGTGAAGCGCAGACCCTGCAGGCGGACTACGTACTGGTCGCCATCGGTCGTCGTCCGTATACCCAGGGCCTGGGTCTGGAAAGCGTCGGCCTGCAGACCGACAAGCGCGGCATGCTGGAGAATCAGGGGCATCGCACCAGCGTGCCGGGCGTCTGGGTCATCGGCGACGTCACCTCCGGACCGATGCTCGCGCACAAGGCCGAGGACGAAGCCATTGCCTGCATCGAGCGCATCCACAGCAAGCCCCATGAAGTGAACTACGGCCTGATTCCCGGGGTGATCTACACCAAGCCGGAGCTGGCCACCGTGGGCAAGACCGAAGAACAGCTGAAAGCCGAGGGCCGCGCCTACAAGGTCGGCAAGTTCCCCTTCATGGCCAACAGCCGGGCCAAGATCAACCACGAGACCGAGGGCTTCGCCAAGGTCATCGCCGACGCCAATACCGATGAAGTACTGGGTGTCCACCTGGTCGGACCGAGTGTCAGCGAGATGATCGGCGAGTACTGCGTGGCGATGGAGTTCTCCGCCTCGGCGGAAGACATCGCGCTGATCTGCCACCCGCACCCGACCCGCTCCGAGGCCTTGCGCCAGGCGGCGATGAATGTGGACGGGATGGCGATGCAGATCTGATGAGATGCCGAGGGTTGCTTTGCAGCCCTCGGCAGGCCTCGATCACTCAGGTCCTGAATCTGGACACCAGGCTCCTGAACTCCTGCGACAACTCGCTCAACTGCCGCGAATCCGCCTGCGCCGACCCGGCCAGCTCCTCGATCAACTGCGCATCCGCCTGGATCTGGATGATGTGCTGGTTGATGTCCTCGGCCACCTGATGCTGCTCTTCCGCGGCCGTGGCGATCTGATTGCTCTGGTCACGGATCACGTCCACCGACGCGCGAATGCCCTCGAAGCTGTCCCGCGCCTCGCGAATGCAATCCACGCTCTGCTGCGACATGTCCAGGCTGCTGCGCATCTGCTGGGTGACATCCTGCGCCCGCCGCGCCAGGCCACCGAGCAGACCATCGATTTCACCGGTGGAATCGGCGGTGCGTTTGGCCAGCGCGCGCACCTCGTCGGCGACCACGGCGAAACCACGTCCCTGCTCGCCCGCCCGCGCCGCCTCGATCGCCGCGTTGAGCGCCAGCAGGTTGGTCTGCTCGGCGATGGAGCGGATGGTGCCGAGAATGGCGTTGATGTCCTGGCTTTCGCGCTCCAGTTCCTGCATCGCTTCGGTCGCCTGCAGCAGGTTCTCGCTGAGGCGGGCAACACTGCTGGTGGCCTGCTCGATCTGCTGCTGCCCGGCGCTGACCTGACGCTGCCCGGTGTCGGCGGACGTCGCCGCATGGGTACAGGACTTCGCGACCTCGTTGGCGGTGGCGACCATCTCGTTGAAGGCCGTCGACACCAGCTCCACCGCCTGACGCTGGCGCCCGGTGGCATCACCCATGTTCGAGGCGACGCGGCTGTTGGTTTCCGACGCGCTCTGCAGGTCGGCGGAAGCGTTGCCGATGCGCTGGACCAGCGAGCGGATGCGTTCGAGGAACTGGTTGAACCAGCCCGCCAGGGTCGCGGTTTCGTCGTTGCCCTGGATCGGCAACGAACGGGTCAGGTCACCCTCGCCTTGCGCGATGTCCTCCAGACTGCCGGACACCCCGTTGATGGGTTTGATGATCACGTTGGCGAATGCCGCACCAAGCACCGCGAACAGCGCCGAGAGCACCAGGGCGATGGCCAGGATGGTCCAGGTCAGGCTGGTGACGCCGGCCATGACCTCGCTTTTCTCGATCAGGCCGATGAAGCGCCAGCCGAGGGTCGGCGAAGTCCAGACATTGGCCATGTAGCGCTTGCCACCCAGCTCGACTTCCACCAGGCCCTTGCTGGTACCGGCCAGTTGCGCGTAGTCGCTGCCAAGATCCTTGAGCTGCTTGAAGGCGTTGGCGGGATTGCTCGGGTCCACCAGCACCGCGCCGGTGTCCTCGACCAGCATCAGGTAACCGCTTTCGCCGAGCTTGGTCTTGCCGATGAATCCGGCCAGTTGCCCCAGCGACACATCGGTACCCATCACCCCGAGCACCTCGCCGCCCGGGCCATGAATGGTGCGCACGGTACAGATCAGCGCTTCGTTGCCCCACAGGTAAGCGCTGGTACGCATCACCTTGCCGGGGTTGGCGACCGCCAACTGGTACCAGGGGCGCTTGCGCGGGTCGTAGTTCTTCAGGTCCGGCTCGTCGGGCCAGGCCACGTAGTTGCCATCGGTGCGCGCCATCGAGACGAAAGAGGTCGTCGGGTGGGCCTTGGCGTAACGGGTGAAGCGTTCGAGCAGTTGCCGGCTGCCTTCCGACAGCGGAAGGCTCGGCGCGGTTTCGCCGGTGTAGACCTTCAGTTCCCTGGTCTCGACGATCTGCGGATCATCGGCCCATTGCGCGACGTTCTGCGCGATGGCGTCGAGGAAGACATTGACCGTATTGTCGATCTGCCGAATTTCACGGCTGGAAGTATCCACAAAGCCGTCTCGGGCTTGTTCGTTGAGGTTGTAAACCACCAGGCAGGCGATCAGCGCCACCGGGATGACGGCGAGAGCGCCGAATGCACACGTCAGCTTTGTTTTTATATTCATTGTGTTGGCTTCCGATACGACGTGCCCTGAGCTCCGCTCAGGGGGCTTTGAGATCTGCTGTCACGCTCCGGCCGAGAGGCAAGGCGAACGCTCTGCTGGACGTTTCAGCACGTCGCAGAATGGCAATTTGATGTTGCCCGCGCAAGCCACCGGGAAGGCGTGATGACCCCGAATTTACTGGGTCTGGAGGGAAGTTGATCGTGTGGACAGGACAGATACTTGTCTGTTTTCACTGATTTTGTACGGCAGATCGTTTCTGCTGGAAGCAGTTCGCGGCGCAACGCCGTGGTGATGGCCGGACCATTGGCCCGAAGAAAAAATCCGCAGGTCTGTCGACGGACTGTCCGCCCCAATGGGCCTGAGTGGGCGGCTCAGCAGGCCTGCGGAAAAACAGGCAACGGCATGGAGCGGACCGCGTCCGCTCCATGCATCGCTATCGAGAGGAACTGGCAGAATCTTCCTGTTGTTTCAGCAGCGGTGTCTGCAGGGCTGACAGGGGTTCGGCCAGGGTTTCCGTCGATGGCGCGGTCCCTTTGTAGCCGATCAGCACCACCCCGACGATGCACAGCACCGCGCCAACGATGTTGATGGACGACAGCCCCTCCTTGAGGATCAGAACCCCCACCAACACCAACGCAACGTTGATGATGGCTCCGGTCACGACGTTGCCGGTGCTGAGGTCCCAGCCACTTCGATACATCAGCAGGAAGCCGATTTCCATGAGGATGATGCAGGCGGCGATACCCGCCTGGATCCAGGTCATCTGCTTGAGGCTGGCGACGAACGTCCCGTTGTTCAGGAAAAAGGGCAGCATCAACGCCGCCAGGATGACAATCGCCACGTAGATCCCGATCAACGACACCACCGGGTTGATGGTGCTGGGGACCTTCTTCATGAGCATGTGGTACCCCACGGTCCCGACGATCGCCGCGGCGGCCGACAGATAGAATGCCAACGATCCCTTATCAAGCATGTTCGTTACTCCTGTGGGGTTCTTGGGTGTCACGGAACGTCGTTGTTTCGAGGAACCTGCGATCCATATATTCACCGGCGACGATGGGCTCGTACTTGCGCGGATTGTCATGGGAAATGCAGCTCGGCAGGCAGGTCACTTTCGCCTTGTAGTCTGGGTCCATGAAGAATGCAGCCGAATAGCGCACCTGGTTGCCGTTGTTCAACACCCGATGGATCGTCGCGGTGTAGCGATCATTGGTCCAAAGTGACATCAGATCACCCACATTGACCACCAGCGCCGATTCGATGGGCGTCACCGCGATCCATTCACCCGCGGCGTTCTTCACTTCAAGGCCGCCGGCACCATCCTGGGCAATCATGGTAATCCAGCCGAAATCCGTGTGTTCACCGGCACCGATGGCCTGGCCTTCGCGGTGTGGCGTCGGCGGATAGCGCAGCACGCGCAACTGGGCCATCGGTTTGACGAACTTGTCGTGGAAGTAGTCCTCCGGCATTTCCAGGGCCAGCGCGAAGACCTTGAGCAGGTTCTGCCCCAAGGCCAGCGCCTGCGCGTGATAGTCGAGCATCACCGGTTTGAACGAGGGCTGGAACTCCGGCCACGCATTGGGGCCATAGAACGGCAACCCGGCCTGCACATAGGGATCATCGCGCGACAGGTCGGAAGCCATGTCGAAGCCTTCCTTCACATCCCCGAGGATACCGTCCGACTTGTCAGCGCCCTGGTTGAAGTAGCCACGCATATAGGGCGACTTGTGGATTTCAACCGAGTCCTTGAGATCTTGCGGCAGGTCGAAGAACGCTCGGGTCTGTGCGAGCACTTCGTCGATGACAGCGGCATCGATACCGTGGTTGATAATCGTGAAGAAACCGATTTCCCGACATGCCTTGTCAATCTCCATAACAAGTGCCTTCGGTATCTCACGCCCCTCTCGCAGGGCGCTGACATCGATAACCGGGATGGAACTTGCTGCAGAGCGGAACTCACTCATTTTGACCTCGTCATTGATATCAAATAACGGCGACAGGCGCCTTGCAGCCATGCACGTCAGTACCCGGGGCTGGGTTGCCGGCATGGCCGCCCATCAACCCAGCAACTTGTCGGTATAAGCACCGGTGAAGTGTTCGAAAGAGAACAGGCCCTGCTCGTCGTAGGGCGTGCCTTCGTGTTCAGCCAACAGCCGGTCGACACGCCGCCGGTGATAAGCCGCAAGCAGGTTTGCGAAGGAAAACTCGGGCCTGTTCTCCAGCAGCGCGGCAGGCTCGACCCCATTCAGCTTGAGGATTTCCCGCTCCAGGACCGGCAGCAGGTACCACGGGCAACTGGGGAGCGCGTGATGGGTGCCGTGATAGCCAAAGTTGAGAATCAGGTAGTTGAGCCATGTCCACTTCCTCGCGACCGGCACCGAATAGGTGTTGTGCAACTCGTAGGTCTTGGAATACCTGATCGGGGTGTCCGTATCGGGCTCGACCTGCTCGTAGCTGTGCTGGAACGCATCGACGAACCTGGCGACATGGATGCGAATGAACGACGCGACGAACAACAGAGCCAGTGATACGACCGAAGCCGTTGAAAGTACGAAGAACAATGCCGAATAACAGGCCAGGCAAAACAGCACGCGCATTCTTTCCCGATGCGAGCCTTTCAAACCGCTGACGATCGTCTGGAACTTGATCGCGTAGAAACAACCGGGGATATATACCTTTTCCAGGGATAACAACGTCCACGACAACCAACGCGGCATTGTCTGCAAGAACTTATTCATATCGACGCCGATCAAGTCGACTTTGTCGGCATGGTGGCGAATATGATCACGCCGATATTCATCGAACGAGCTGTAGGCCAGACCGTTGATCAATGACAATACTTCGCCGAGCACGATGTTGCTCTTGTGGTTGCGAAATACCAGCAAGTGCGCGCAATCATGCGACAGGTACAGGGCCAGGATCATGGCGAGCGCCACCATCGGTACGGCTAGCAGATGAAGCAGGAGCCCCTGCGCTTCCACAAGCAGGGCCAGGCCTCCCAGGAACATCGCCGAAAGCAGCAACACCGCCAGCACGCCGGGTGCCCGCTTATAACCCTCGAACATTACCGAAAACAGTTGTTTCCTGGCGCTACCGCCCGGCACACTCAATGCCGGCACAGAAGTAAATGCCGTCATGGCCTATTCCTCATCCCTGAATAAGATCGATCGTTTCACCTCGCGATTCGAAAAAGGCTAAGGCCGCTTCAAATCAACCACGAAGTTACCAGCCCATTAATGGCAATTAATTCCTTACTTCCACGCGCCCGCGCTTGCATAGCAAGTTTATTTCGCCTGAGCTTTATCCTGATAATGCCGGGCGCTAACTTCAAACGCCCCATGTAACATCTTGAAAAAAAATACATCCGAGCGTAACGTGCAATCAAGCAACATAAACTTTGCCCGGCTTAATTTTTTTACAGGTGACATGGATGTTCTTGAAGCTGCCCCTGACGTCACTGCGAGCCTTTGAGTCGGCTGCCCGGCTCGGGGGGTTCAAGGCAGCGTCCGAGGAACTCGCCGTCACGTCCGCGGCGATATCGCACCAGGTGAAAGCCCTGGAAGTTCGATTGTCCACCCACTTGTTCGAGCGCACCGGCCAAGGGGTCAGGCTCACCAGTGATGGCCAGCGCCTGTACGACCAGGTGCACATGTCATTCATCGACATCAGCCACAGCCTGGACTCGCTCCAACCCCATGTCCGACAGGACTGCCTGACGATCACCACCACTCCGGCCTTCGCCAGCCTGTGGCTGATCCCGCGTCTGGGCGAATTCTATCGTCGCCACCCGAGCATTCGAGTCAGGGTCGAGACCAGCAACGAAGTCACCGACCTGCTCAGAAAGAGCTCGGTGGACATCGCCATTCGTTGCAGCGTGCGTGAGTATCCCGACCTGCATCAACTTCCCCTGATGCAGGAAAGTTTCTGCGCGTACTCACCGTCCGGAACCATCGAGCGCGACGACAGCAGTCCGATCGAGCTCATCAATGTGCACTGGCGAACCCCGTCGAGCATCCTGATCGATTGGGAGCACTGGCTGATCGCCGCCAACCGCAGTGCCTGGCTGAACAAGGCCATCCTTCGCGAATACGATGACGAGCACTACGCCCTGCAAGCCGCCATCTCAGGGTATGGCGCGGTACTGGCAAGCACCGTGCTGGTGGCCGACAGCGTGGCCCGCGGGCTGCTCAAGCCCTGCCGTCCGGAGATAAGACTGCCTGGCGCGCGCTACATCGCCGTGTGCATTCCAGGGCGCGAACGCAAGTCGCCCGTGAAGGAGTTCATGGATTGGCTGGCTCAGGAAGCGCTGGCGGCGGAGTCCGGATAGGGACGTGTCAAACAAGGATGTTGCGCGGGGCCTGGTGTGGGTTCGGGGCGTATTTGCCTTAGTGCTGCTGGTCCACTCCAGGTTCAGGGAACAGCGTGCTGCTTCTGAAAGCAAAGGAGCCGGGAGACTGCTCTCTCCGGCTCCTGTTACCGCTTTGATTACAGCGTCAACGCGGACGATTGGTTACTCGACGGTAACCGACTTCGCCAGGTTGCGCGGCTGGTCGACGTCGGTGCCCTTGAGCACGGCAACGTAGTACGACAGCAGTTGCAGCGGGATGGTGTAGAGGATCGGCGCCAGCGCATCGGCGATGTGCGGCATGGCGATGACGTGGGTGCCTTCGCCATTGCTCATGCCGGCCTGCTCGTCAGCGAAGACCACCAACTGGCCGCCGCGGGCACGGACTTCCTGCAGGTTGGACTTGAGCTTCTCCAGCAGTTCGTTGTTCGGCGCAACGGTCACCACCGGCATGTCGTCGTCGACCAGGGCCAGAGGACCATGCTTCAGCTCGCCCGCGGGGTAGGCTTCGGCGTGGATATAGGAGATTTCCTTGAGCTTGAGGGCACCTTCCATCGCCACCGGGAACTGCGCGCCACGGCCGAGGAACAGGGTGTGGTGCTTGTCAGCGAACAGCTCGGAGATCTTCTCCACGGTGGCATCCATCGCCAGGGCTTCGCCCAGACGCACCGGCAGACGACGCAGTTGCTCGACCAGTTCGGCTTCGACGCCAGTGCCCAGGGTGCCACGCACCTGGCCCAGGGCCAGGGTCAGCAGCATCAGCGAAACCAGCTGGGTGGTGAAGGCCTTGGTCGAAGCGACACCGATTTCCGGGCCGGCCAGGGTCAGCAGGGTCAGGTCGGATTCACGCACCAGCGAGCTGATGCCGACGTTGCAGATCGCCAGGCTGCCGAGGAAGCCCAGCTCCTTGGCGTTGCGCAGGGCCGCCAGGGTGTCGGCGGTTTCGCCGGACTGGGAGATGGAAACGAACAGGGTGTCCGGCTGCACCACCACCTTGCGATAGCGGAACTCGCTGGCGACTTCGACCTGGCACGGAATGCCGGCCAGCTCTTCCAGCCAGTAACGGGCGACCATACCGGCGTGGTAGCTGGTGCCGCAGGCGACGATCTGGACGTTGCGGACCTTGGCGAACAGCTCGGCGGCTTTCGGACCGAAAGCCTGGACCATCACATGATCGCTGCCCAGACGGCCTTCCAGGGTGCGCTGGACCACGGTTGGCTGCTCATGGATTTCCTTGAGCATGAAGTGGCGGTACTCGCCCTTGTCGGCGGCTTCCGCGCCTTCGTGATACTGCACGACTTCACGCTGCACGACAGCGCCGCTGGCGTCCCAGATGCTCACCTGTTCGCGGCGGATCTCGGCGATATCGCCTTCTTCCAGATACATGAAGCGGTCGGTGACCTGACGCAGGGCCAGTTGGTCGGATGCCAGGAAGTTCTCGCCCAGACCCAGGCCGATCACCAGCGGGCTGCCACTGCGCGCGGCGACCAGGCGATCAGGCTGCTTGGCGCTGATCACGGCCAGGCCATAGGCGCCATGCAGTTGCTTGACCACGGCCTTGAGCGCGTCGACCAGGTCGGGCGTGGATTTCAGGGTGTGGTCCAGCAGATGCACGATCACTTCGGTGTCGGTTTCCGAGCTGAACACATAACCCAGCGACTTCAGGTTTTCACGCAGGACTTCGTGGTTCTCGATGATGCCGTTGTGCACCACGGCCAGTTGATCGCCGGAGAAATGCGGGTGGGCGTTGTGCTCGGTCGGCGCACCGTGGGTGGCCCAACGGGTGTGGGCGATACCCAGTTGGCCGGCCAGCGGATCGGCGACCACGGCGGCCTGCAGTTCGCTGACCTTGCCGATGCGACGACGGCGCTCGAGCGCGCCCTGCTGGGTGTAGACGGCCAGACCGGCGCTGTCATAGCCGCGGTACTCCAGACGCTTCAGTCCTTCGATCAGAATGGCGGTGATATTGCGCTCGGCGACGGCGCCAACGATTCCACACATAAGTTAATGCTCCTGGCTGATAGCGGCACAAATCACGTTGATGCCGCGGGCTTCAATCTGTTCGCGTGCCTCACGGGGCAGGCGTTCATCGGTAATCAGGGTATTCACGCTGCTCCAGGGCAGCTCGAGGTTGGGGATCTTGCGCCCGACCTTGTCCGACTCGACCATCACGATCACTTCGCGAGCCACCTCGGCCATCACCCGGCTCAGGCCGAGCAACTCGTTGAAGGTGGTGGTGCCTCGAACCAGATCGATGCCGTCGGCACCGATGAACAACTGGTCGAAATCGTAGGAACGCAGCACCTGCTCGGCGACCTGGCCCTGGAAGGACTCCGAATGCGGGTCCCAGGTGCCACCGGTCATCAGCAGCACCGGCTCGTGCTCCAGCTCGCTGAGGGCGCGGGCGACATTCAGCGAATTGGTCATCACCACCAGGCCCGGTTGTTGGCCCAGTTGCGGGATCATCGCGGCCGTGGTGCTGCCACTGTCGATGATGATCCGCGCATGCTCGCGAATCCGCGAAACCGCGGCGCGGGCAATGGCTTTCTTGTACTGGGAAACTCGCTGGGCCTGATCGGCGATGAGTTCCTGCGGCAGGGTGACCGCGCCACCATAGCGACGCAGCAACAAGCCATTGCTCTCCAGCGCGGCGAGATCCTTGCGGATGGTCACTTCGGAAGTTTCGAAACGCCTGGCCAGCTCATCCACACTCACCTCGCCCTGCTCATTGAGCAAGGCGAGGATATTGTGGCGACGCTGAGGTGTGTTTCGTTTCGACATTCGCGCTTAAGTTTCGGTTCGAAAGATAATGGCGGCAATCAAAACCCAAAGTGCTCATCGGGTCAAGACACAATTCGAAAAAAGGCGATGTGGATAACATTATCCCCAGCCTGGCTTTTCCACAGCGACCCGACAAAGAGAAAGGCCGACTCCTGCACAGCACGAGTCGGCCCTTTTTCACGCTGTGGATATCTCAGCTCTTCTTGATCTTCTCCGGCCGCTTCCAGCCGTCGATGTTGCGCTGACGCCCGCGGCCTACAGCCAGTTGGCCAGCCTCGACGTTCTGGGTAATGGTGGAACCGGCGGCAGTCGTGGCACCCGCCTGGATATCCACAGGCGCGACCAGCGAGTTGTTGGAGCCGATGAACACGTCTTCACCGAGGATGGTCTTGAACTTGTTCGCGCCGTCGTAGTTGCAGGTGATGGTGCCAGCGCCGATGTTGGTGCGCGCGCCTACCTCGGCATCGCCCAGGTAGGTCAGATGACCGGCCTTGGCGCCTTCGCCCAGATGCGCGTTCTTCAGTTCGACGAAGTTACCCACATGGGCCCGGGCTTCCAGCACGCTACCGGGACGCAGGCGCGCGAACGGGCCGGCATCACTGCCCTCGCCCAGCACGGCACCTTCGATATGGCTGTTGGCCTTGATGATTGCGCCCTTGCGCAGGGTGCTGTTCTTGATCACGCAGTTCGGACCGATCTGCACGTCGTCCTCGATGACCACCTTGCCTTCGAGAATGACGTTGATATCGATCAGCACGTCGCGACCGACGGTGACTTCACCACGCACGTCGAAGCGTGCCGGATCGCGCAGGGTCACGCCCTGGGCCATCAGACGGCGGGCAGCACGGAACTGATAGTGCCGCTCCAGTTCGGCCAGTTGACGACGGTCGTTGGCGCCCTGCACTTCCATCGGGTCGTGCGGCTGCTCGGTGGCGACCACCAGGCCATCGGACACCGCCATGGCGATCACGTCGGTCAGGTAGTACTCACCCTGGGCGTTGTCGTTGGACAGGCGACCCAGCCACTCGGCCAGACGCTTGCCCGGTACCGCGAGAATGCCGGTGTTGCCTTCGCGGATGGCTTTCTGCGCGTCGCTGGCGTCCTTGTGCTCGACGATGGCGGAAACCTTGCCGTCGGCATCGCGAACGATGCGGCCGTAGCCGGTCGGGTCGTCCAGGGTGACGGTGAGCAGGCCCAGCTGTTGATCGTTGACCTTGGCCAGCAGGCGCTGCAGGGTCTCGACCTCGATCAGCGGCACATCGCCGTACAGGATCAGCACGGTGTCGGCGCTCAGCGCCGGCAGGGCTTGTGCAACCGCGTGGCCGGTCCCCAGCTGTTTGTCCTGGAGCACGAAATTCAGATCGTCCGCGGCGAGACGGTCCCGCACCAGCTCGGCACCATGGCCGATCACGACGTGAATACCTTGCGGCTGAAGCTGACGAGCGCTGTGGATAACATGCCCGAGCATGGAATCACCAGCGACCGGATGAAGAACCTTGGGCAACGCGGAACGCATGCGCGTGCCTTGGCCCGCAGCGAGAATAACGATATCAAGAGACATTGACTGGCTACCAATCCTGGGTGGTCAGCGCTGTGACCGGAAGAAATACAGCGGAAAAAGAAAAAGGGTAGCCGAGGCTACCCTTTAACTCAATCGCTTCGCGAGTGACCGAATCAACGGCCTTTGCGAAGTTGCTGGACGGTACGCAGCTGGGCTGCGGCCTCGGCCAGACGTGCGGCGGCGGCCGAATAATCGAAATCCGCGCCTTTTGCATTCAGGGCATTTTCAGCAGCTTTCACTGCTTCCAGCGCCTGAGCTTCATCCAGGTCACCAGCGCGCTGCACGGTGTCGGCGAGAACCTTGACCATGTTCGGCTGGACCTCAAGGAAGCCACCGGAGATGTAGAACACCTCCTGCGAGCCGCCTTGCTTGGTCAGCGTGATCGGACCCGGCTTGAGGTTGGTGATCAGCGGCGCGTGACCCGGGGCGATACCAAGATCACCCAGGTTGCCGTGTGCAACCAACATCTCGACCAGACCGGAGAAGATTTCTCCTTCCGCGCTGACGATATCGCAATGGACTGTCATAGCCATTTGCTTGCCTCGACCTGATTAGCGCCCCTTTCGGGGCGCCGGGATTACAGTTTCTTGGCTTTCTCGATCGCTTCGTCGATGCTGCCGACCATGTAGAACGCTTGTTCTGGCAGGTGGTCGTAGTCACCTTTGAGGATGCCGCTGAAGCCAGCGATGGTGTCTTTCAGGGAAACGTATTTGCCTGGAGAACCGGTGAAGACTTCTGCCACGAAGAACGGCTGGGACAGGAAGCGCTGGATCTTACGAGCACGGGCAACCAGTTGCTTGTCGGTCTCGGACAGCTCGTCCATACCCAGGATCGCGATGATGTCCTTCAGCTCTTTGTAGCGCTGCAGAACATACTGAACGCCACGAGCGGTCTCGTAGTGCTCGGTACCGATCACCAGTGGATCCAGCTGACGGGAAGTCGAGTCCAGTGGGTCTACCGCTGGGTAGATACCCAGGGAAGCGATGTCACGGGACAGTACGACGGTGGCGTCCAAGTGGGCGAAGGTGGTCGCTGGCGACGGGTCGGTCAGGTCGTCCGCAGGTACGTATACGGCCTGGATCGAGGTGATCGAACCTTCCTTGGTGGAGGTGATGCGCTCTTGCAGAACGCCCATCTCTTCAGCCAGGGTCGGCTGGTAACCTACTGCCGAAGGCATACGGCCCAGCAGTGCGGATACTTCGGTACCGGCCAGGGTGTAACGATAGATGTT
>NZ_FZOL01000002.1:521750-522537 GCF_900188455.1 Pseudomonas japonica
ACGTCGTTACCTTCGTCACGGAACTTCTCGGCCATGGTCAGGCCGGTCAGCGCTACGCGCAGACGGTTTCCTGGTGGCTCGTTCATCTGACCGTAGACCAGCGCTACTTTGTCGAGAACGTTGGAGTCCTTCATCTCGTGGTAGAAGTCGTTACCCTCACGAGTACGCTCGCCCACACCCGCGAACACGGAATAACCGCTGTGCTCGATGGCGATGTTACGGATCAGTTCCATCATGTTTACGGTCTTGCCGACACCGGCACCACCGAACAGACCAACCTTACCACCCTTGGCAAACGGGCAAACCAGGTCGATAACCTTGATGCCGGTTTCCAGCAGGTCGTTGCCGCCTGCCTGGTCAGCGAAGGAAGGAGCGGCGCGGTGGATACCCCAACGCTCTTCTTCACCGATCGGACCAGCTTCGTCGATCGGGTTGCCGAGGACGTCCATGATCCGGCCCAGGGTCGCTTTACCGACCGGTACGGAGATTGGAGCCTTGGTGTCGACCACGTCCAGACCGCGCTTCAGGCCTTCGGTCGAACCCATCGCGATGGTACGAACGACGCCGTCGCCCAGCTGCTGCTGAACTTCCAGAGTGGTTTCCGCGCCTTGAACTTTCAGCGCGCTGTAGACATTCGGCACGACGTCACGTGGGAATTCCACGTCGATGACGGCGCCGATGATTTGAACGATACGTCCGCTACTCATAGCTGGATCCTCTGAATATTTGAACCGTTAAACCGCGGCAGCGCCGCCGACGATTTCCGAGATCTCTTGGGTGATCGCAG
>NZ_FZOL01000002.1:522547-523819 GCF_900188455.1 Pseudomonas japonica
TGACGCGCCTTGTTGTAGATCAGCTGCAATTCGCTGATCAAATCACCGGCGTTGTCGGTGGCGTTCTTCATTGCGATCATCCGGGCAGCTTGTTCAGCTGCGTTGTTCTCGACCACCGCCTGGTAGACCTGCGACTCCACGTAACGCACCATCAAGCCGTCCAGCAGCTCCTTGGCGTCAGGTTCGTAGAGGTAGTCCCAGTGGTGCTTGAGTTCTTGATCCGGGGTTGCAACCAACGGAATCAACTGCTCGACCGTTGGGGTTTGCGTCATGGTGTTCACGAACTTGTTCGATACCACCGACAGACGATCGATACGACCATCCAGGTAAGCGTCCAGCATGACCTTGACGCTGCCGATCAGATCATTGATCGACGGCTCTTCGCCCAGGTGGCTGATTGCAGCAACGACGTTGCCGCCAAAGCTGCGGAAGAATGCCGCACCCTTGCTGCCGATTACGCACAGATCGATTTCGACGCCTTGTTCGCGGTTTACCGACATGTCCTTGACCAGGGCCTTGAACAGGTTGGTGTTCAAGCCACCGCACAGACCACGGTCACTGCTCACCACGATATAACCGGCGCGCTTCACAGGGCGCTCGATCATGAATGGGTGGCGGTATTCCGGGTTGGCGTTGGCCAGATGACCAATCACCTGGCGGATGCGCTCCGCGTAGGGACGGCTAGCAGCCATGCGCATTTGAGCCTTGCGCATCTTGCTGACCGCCACTTTTTCCATGGCGCTGGTAATTTTTTGCGTGCTTTTGATGCTCGCAATCTTACTGCGAATCTCTTTTGCGCCTGCCATGTAACACCTATCAGGTTAGCAAGCGGGGGCTGCAAAGCCCCCGCTGCGGCTTACCAGGTTTGGGTGGCCTTGAACTTCTCGATACCGGCTTTGATACCAGCGTCGATTTCGTCGTTGAAGTCACCCTTCACGTTGATCTTCGCCATCAGGTCGGCGTGATCACGGTTGAAGTAAGCGATCAGCGCTTGTTCGAAGCTGCCGATCTTGGCGATTTCAACGTCGGTCAGGAACCCACGCTCAGCGGCATACAGCGACAGCGCCATGTCAGCGATGGACATAGGAGCGTATTGCTTCTGCTTCATCAGCTCGGTAACACGTTGACCGTGCTCGAGTTGCTTGCGGGTGGCTTCGTCCAGGTCAGAAGCGAACTGGGCGAATGCAGCCAGTTCACGGTACTGAGCCAGAGCGGTACGGATACCACCGGAGAGCTTCTTGATGATCTTGGTCTGAGCGGCACCACCCACAC
>NZ_FZOL01000049.1 GCF_900188455.1 Pseudomonas japonica
GAGCGGCGTCAGGAACTGGTACGCACGATCTCGCTGAAGCAGCTGTTCGACAGCCGGCAAGGCACCGACATGGACTGGGATACCGCGCTGGAGAGCCTGCTGGGGGAGGGCAAGCTGAATTTCGAACTCCTTCCGCGGCTGTTCGATGGCGATTATCCGGGGCACTACCTGCGCCAGGTGGTCAGCCTCTCGGTGTCGCTGCCGGCGCTGGTCGGTCCGTACGAGGATGTGCAGGCGATCCTGACCCAGGTGTCCAGCCGTACCGTGCTCAAGGCCGACCCCCGGGCGATGAATGCGCTCTACGACCAGCCGGACAGCGATACCAGCAACATCCTCTACAACCCGCGGGCCAGCCAGAGCATCTGCCTGTCTCGCGGGCTGGACGACCATGGCCTGTTCCAGCTCGACTTCAACGACGAGCGCTACCTGCCGTTCGAGGGCACCGGGGCGTTGTCCACCTGGGAGCTGCGTTTCCCCCGGCATCAGTCGCAGCGTCAGCAGCAGTTGTTGCAGAGCCTGACCGACATCATCGTCCAGGTGCGCTACACGGCGCAGTCCGGAGGGCCGGACTTCACCGAGCATGTGGAGACGCTGCTGGGGGACTGAGGTCCCCCGGCAGCACATGGTCGAACCCACCGAGTTCGTCATTACCGAAGGCATGGCGCCCGCGGACGACGAGGCCGAACCGCGGCCTTGAACGGTGTGACCGCGGGCGGGTGGCGCCGCCCCGGTACCTGATATTTCTGTCAGTAGCGGCAATCGCCACGGCTGAATTAGCTTCAGCGAACCGGCGAGCGACTTGCCGCGCAACCACGGAGATCCCGCCCATGGCCCGGCGCACGACAGCATCCCCCAGCGACACCCTGGCGCGTATCGCGCATCGTCCCGAGCAGGTCGAGCAGCTCTTGCGGGCGGGCCTGGATTCGGCGTTCGCCATCGCCCGCGGCAGTGTCGAGGCGCTGATGAAGGCGGCCCCCGAGCTGCCCGGGGACGAAGCCCGAAAACTGCACCAGCGCGCCAGCGCCCTGGCGGTGCTGGCGGCGCGGCACTACCGCGAGCAGCGCCTGACCGCCCGCGAAACAACCCGCCAGCCCTGGCGCAGCGGCCTGCGTACGCTGGTCGACGGGCCGACCTTCGAGAACCTGTTCAGGCCGAGCTGGGACGATAACTGCCCGCCCGAGTCGATCGAGGCCACCACCTCGCCGGCGGCCTACCTGACCACGCTGTTCCAGTGGGTGACCGAGGTGATCGAGCCGATGGCCAACGCCGAGGAGGACGACCCCATCCTGCTCGCCCAGCGGCGTCCCGACCTGGCCCGGCTGCTGCTCGACAACCAGAGCCTGGAACGGGTCGAGCCGACCATCGCCATCGTCAACGAGATCCTCGAAAGCGCGGCGCGCAAGCACCTCGACGATCACAACGAGACGCAGCGCTCGGCGGACGATGCGCTGCTCGAGGCGCGCTATCCGTTCGGCCTGCCGTTCGAGCGCTACATGTCGCAGATCAACGCGATCCTCCAGCGCAAGAGCTACAGCTTGGGCGAGCTGGTGCGCCAGCTGGACCCGGACTTTCCGTATTTCTGCCGTGGCGGGCTGCATTCGCTGCGCTCCGACGAGGCGCTGCAACTGGACATGGGGATCGGTCCCGAACAGCGCGCGCTGCTCCTGGAGGCGGCGTATTTTCCCCGTGGCGCACGCCGGGTCGCCGCGCGCTCGGTGCAGGTCAGGGTCAATCCGCGCAGCGGACTGCGGGAATCGCTGTATGACCTGCAGAATGGCTTCTACCCGCGCCACTACGGCGTGGAAAAGGCGGAGGAGCTGCTGGCGCTGAGTGCCTTCTGCCTGCGCACCGGGCTGGATCAGGATGGCGTCGAGTCGCTGCTGTCGATCCAGCGCCATGCCCCGGTGGCCTCGCCCAACGTACCCGGGCTGGCGGCGCCGACGCCCGCGCGTTTCGGCTCGGTCTACGTCAATGCCCACCAGGAGCCGGCGTTGGGCGTGAGCAGCGTCGATGGCGAGCATCACCTGAGCGACTGGGTCAACGACCATTTCGATCGCATCCAGCGCATGGTGCGGCTGGCCCGCTGGCTCGATCTGTCGTTCGGTGAGACCGACCAGCTGATCGAGGCGGCGCTGGTCGCCGAACACGGCAGCGCCGGGCGCGGCCGCGAGATCAGCGAGAACACCCTGCGTGCCCTGGGGCTGTTCCAGCGCCTGCGGCGGGATTTCAAGGTCAGCGCCGAGGACTTCGTCGCACTGCTCCACGGCGTCGCGCTGTATGCCCGGGGCAACGCGCTGCCGCAGTTCGACCGGGTGTTCAACGACCCCACGCTGTTCAGCGAACCGCTGGTGCTGGATGACAGTCCGTTCGCCATCGTCCCGAGCAACGCAATCGAATACCGCAAGGTCAATCACCTGTGCAGCGCGCTGGGCATCAGCTTCGAAACCTACCTGTACCTGGCCCGCTACATCGCCCAGGTGCGGCAACCGGCGAAAGCCGCGGGCGAGGTGGAGGACCGCCTGCACTGGTCGCATGCCGTGGTCTCGGCGTTCTATCGCCTGGCGCGCCTGCCCGCCTGGCTGGGGCTGAGCAGCGTCGAGGCGATGGCCTTGCTGCAACTGATGGGCGAGCGCGGGCACCAGTACGTCGCCAGGCTGGTCACGACCCGTCTGGCGACGTACCAGCACAGCGACCTCAGCGACACCCTCAGCGTGGTCCAGGCGCTGACCGATACCGTGCAATGGCTGCGCGACAACGACCTCGATGTCGCCTGGCTGTACCAGCAACTGATGCCGCTGGCCCCGGTGGCCGCGGCCAGCAACCGCGAGCTGGACCTGCTGCGGCAGATCGCCGGGCGCATGGCGCCGGCGATCCTCAGTGACGCAAGTTTCCGCGACGCCGGCATTCCGATGACCACCGGCGTCGACGTGCCCTTGAACATCGAGTGGCTGAAGCAATTGCAGGCGTTCGTGTCAGCGCAGGGGCTGATCCTCGATCGCGCCGAAGACCCGGACGACGCCGCCTACCAGGCAGCGTTGCGCGCGCGTCTGGAAGTCGTCGTCGCCGACCTCGAGTTGCCCGACGGCCCCAGCGTGCTGGTGCGGGTCTTCCAACTGGTGATGGACGCCCGTTCGGCGCAGCGCAGCCTGGTCTGGGAAGCCCTGGCCAACCTGTTCGGCGGCAGCGCCGAGCTGAGCCAGGAACTGCTCGGCTGGGCCGGTGGCAGCAGCTACCAGTTGCTTGAAGAGGTCCTGCGACTGTTCGACGGCAATGACCTTTTGCCCATTCCCGTGGGCGACGATGTCCTCGCGCTGCTCGCGCGCCTGACCCAGCGCATGGCCATCGCCGAACGCCTGGGACTCAGTCCGCTGGCGTTGCGCTGCTGGTGGCAGCATCGCGAGTGGTTCGAAGGCGTGGAGGGCGACGGGCCTGCCACGGATATCACCTTCAGCCAGTTGCACCTGCTGGTGCAGTACCGCCATCTGCTGGAGTTCACCCGCCAGGCCGAGCAGGCGCTGCTGGACTACCTGAAGCTGGTGAGTGACCTGCCAGAGGATCTCAGCGAAGACGACCTGCGCCTGATCCGCGAGGATGCGGCCGGGAAGATCGCGCAATTCACCGGCTTCAGCATCCGCGACATCCTCGAGACCGCGCTGCGGATCAGTGCCGACGGCCTGATCGGCAGCGTGCGGCAGATGGATCACCTGGTACGCGTGCGCCTGGCCTGCGAAACCCTGCAATTGGGCACGGCCGCGGCCGTGGAACTCGGTGCGCTGCGCAGCAACAGCAGCCGGATCGACTATCGCCTGGCCGCCGAAGGCGCCCTGAGCAGCCTGACCGCGGCGCTCGAGGCGCCGGTGGCGCCGGTCCAGGGCGAGCTGGGCCAGAGCGAGACGTCGTGGATCGTGGTGGATACCCAGCGCCTGGTGGCACGTGCCGATGGCAAGGCCCGCTGCCTGCTGACCGTGCTGAACTTCCTCGGCGTGCCGCTGGCCAACATCACCGTGACCTGGGAAACCAGTCTGTCGCGCCTGGATTCGCCGTCTTCCAGCACCACCGACGGCAATGGCCAGGTCTGGGTCGACCTGCTCGCGGGCGAGGAGATGGGCAGCGCCCAGGTCATCGCCTCGCTCGGGCTCGACCGGCGGATCTGTGCGCCGCTGATCCAGATCGACTGCGACGATGCCTCGCTGGCCTTGAAGGACCAGGCGCAGGCACCGGAGCAGGCCCTGGCCGGCAATCTCGAAGCCATCGACTATCGCATCCGCATCGAGGACGACCATGGCAACCCGGGTCGCGACCGGATTATCCAATGGAGCACCGACCTGGGCACCTTCGAACGTCCGCAGACCCGCACCGATGCCGCTGGCGTTGCCTCTGCGTCGCTGCGCAGCCTGTCGTCCGGCACGGCGACGGTGATGGTCGCGCTGCCCTTGAACGGCAAGCACGAAGTGTACGATCCGGTGACCTTCGTCGAACGCGCGTACTTCCAGTACCTGCGTTTCGCCGGTCCGCTGGCGGCCACCCAGGTGACCCGTGCCACTTGCCGGGTGGTCAATCTCGATGGCAGCCCGCAGGCGCAGGTGACGGTGCTGTGGTCGGCGGACTTCGGCGGCTTCGACGTGGACCCTCCGACCAGTGTCACCGATGCCGAAGGCATCGCCAGCATCGGCTATCTCAGCCCGGCCCCGGGCGAGGTGACCCTGAGCGTCGATGCCAGCGTCGACGACACGGCGTTGCAAACGCTCTCGTCGGCGCCGACCCAGGTGCATGAACTGCCCCGGGTGGTGGACGCGGAACCGGCACAGCAGTACTTCGAGATCAACCAGTCGCGCCCGGCGACCTTCCGGGTGCGCCTGGAGCCGGCCGCGTCCGGCTACCCCGTCTACTGGTTCGCCGGCGAGGCATTGCTCGCGACCACCTATACCAGCGCCGACGGTTCGGCGAGCTACCAGCACTATTTCAGGGATGAGCAGTTGGGTGAGCAGACCATCAGCGTGCGCTCCCTGCGCGAAGACGAACAGTTCGATTTCAAGGTGATCGTGGTCACGCCCCATGTCGCACTGGTCGCGAAGAAGGGACCGGACAGCCCCGGCATGGTGCCGATCAACGACGCGCTCGGACGGTTCGCTGTGGATCCCGGCTTGTCGTCGAACCTGTTGATCCAGGCCTTGCGCGAAGACGGTTCGGTGGACAACGAGTTCAGCCTGGTCTTGAGCCTGGACAATGGCCTGGACCCGCAGACCCTCGGCGTGGTCTTCACGCCGGCCTTCGGCGAGCCGCTGGTCAGCGACGAGGAGGGCAACGCGATACTGCGGATCGACTGCACCCATGCGGCCTTCCTCGAAAACAGCGACCCCTATGGCAACGAGTTCAGCATCACGGCACGCTCCAACCTCGGTGTCACCCTGCAACTGAGGGTGTGTCTGCGCTACCTGCTGGACCTGGCCCGCAGCGAACTGCATTTCTTCCGCGGACCGCTCGCGCCTGGCGACGGCGCTGCGCTTTCCGGGCGCCTGGGCCGGCGCAATGGCAATGTTGCCCCGCGCCTGCGCGAGGGCGGACGCAGTCTTCGCCTGACGCTGGAGGGCGCGAAACAGCCGCTGGACGTGCACTTGCAGTCCTACGCGCCCGGGCAGGAGGGGCTCTGGCTGCACGCCGCTTCCTTCCGCGGAGAAAGCGGCAAGCTCGGTGCCAGCTGTCAGTTCCAGGCGCTGGGGGAACTGGGCAAGCGCGTGCAGTTCGCCGGGTCGCCGATCCACGAAGCGCAGCGGGTCATCAGCGATGCCGTCCTGAGCCTGACGCCCGAGAGCGACCCGGGGCTGATCGAAGAGGGCGAAGGCTTCATCGTCGACCATGGTGGCACCTATCACTTCAACCTGAGCCTGAACGATGCCGACGGCCCCATCGCGGGCGTGCCCTTGCTGGCCGCGCACATCCTGGTCAATGGCGTGGATCACTACAGCAGCGGGCCCACCGATGCCGAGGGGCAGATCCGCCTGGAAGTGCACACCGGCAGCGCGATACCGCGCTTGCCGCACGGGCCGGAAATCGGCCTGGCCTATCTGTCGCGGCGCGTGGACCTGCGGGTCTTCGAGCTGGTGGTGACGGAGGTGGATATCAGCCTGGACAGCGAGCAGGGCACGATTCACGCGGTGGCGACATTCACCCGTCGCGAAGGGCGAGCGTTCGCCTACCCGCTGGACTGGCACGGTTTCTTCAACGTGGTCGACGGTGGCGGCATCACCTTTTCGGCACCGTTCCACCAGCAACGGGTGCTGGCCTCCACGGTCAGGGCGGTGGCAACGCCGGTGCCTGGCACCCTGAGGATCGCGTTGAACCTCGCGAGCAAGGAGTGCCGCTGGCTGCTGCAAAGCGATTTCCCGATTTCCGAAGACATGCTCAAGGGAGCGCAATCATGAATCCTCTCTTTGCCCGGCTTGCCGAGGATCACCGCGACGCCCTGGTGGCCTACTACCTTGGCCAGATCGTTCCGCAACACTCGGTGCCCGCCGGCCGTGGCCTGGTCACCGAGCAGGACCTCTATGAGTTCCTGCTGATCGACAACCAGGTCAGTGCCAAGGTCGAGACCAGCCGTATCGCCATGGGCATAGCGAGCTTGCAGCAGTACATCCATGCCATCTTCAACGGCATGGAACCCGGCTACCTGGGCATGCTCGAAGGCCGCGAGCAGGAGCAGTGGCGCGTCGCCAAGAGCGAGTATTCGGTGTGGGGCGCCAACCAGAAGCTGCTCGACTATCCGGAAAACTACCTGGTGCCGAGCCTGCGCCTGAAGCAGACCGAGGCCTTTCGCGAGTTCATTGGCAATACCGACCAGAGCCGCATCTCCAAGGACTCGGTGCAACGGGCGCTGGTGCATTACCTGGACCGCTTCGAGCGCATCAGCAACCTGCAGATCACCAGCGGCTACATCGACGGCCTGGATTTTCGCAAGGCCGACTACTACTTCATCGGCCGCGAGAACGTCGAACCGCGGGCCTGGTTCTGGCGCAAGGTCGCGGTGTATTTCGACGACCCGGAGGAGGGACGTGCCGAGGACGACGACTACCTGAGCCCCACCGCCTGGGACGAATGGATGCCGGTGGCGGTGCCCAAGGGGCACGACGTGGTGCTCATGCGTCCGCTGGTGCTGGACGGCCGCCTGTATGCGGTCTGGGTCGAGCGGCATCGCGAGCAGCGTCCGGTGCCCGCGGCCCGCGCCGAGGTGCCTGGGTTGCAGGAGGAAGTCCCGCGCTACACGGTGAAGCTGGCATACCGCTCGCTGGAAGGCACCTGGTCGGTGCCGATGAGTTATGCACTGGAGCAGGACGGCGACCTCCAGAACCCCCGCCTGGTTGCCTTCGTCAACGAAGCCGATCCGCAGGCGAAGAAGATCGTCATCGGGTTCACTGCCATCAAGGGCACCCCCGCCGAGGGGCTGGCCCTGGACCTGCGGTTCAACGTGCTGTTCCAGGGGATGGTGGAAAGTGACGGCGGCGATGGCACCCTGATCGAGCGGATCGTCAGCGGTATCAACCACTTCATCGAGCCCCCGAACGGCTTGCACCACCCGCTGGCGACCGATGCGCCGATGCAGCTGCAGGTGCGCAACAACCCGAGCGGCGAGCGTGTCATCGCCGGTCCGTTCAACAACAGGATTTACCTGGACTGCAGGATGGGACTCGATGACAGCGGGCCACATCTTCGCATTCGGGGGCTTTCCGACCTTTGGTTGGGCTACCACCAGCCGTATACGGGGGACTTCGTCATTGCCGCCTATCGGGGTCAGACAACGCTCTGGGAGGTCACCTACAGTCGCCCGTTCAACGGCAAGGTGGAAACCGACTTGCATATCGAGCCCCTGGAAGACCGCGAGCCCCTGGTGGTGTCCGTTGGCTTCCCGGAGGAAGTGCTCACGTCGAGGAACCATTACGACATCACGTTTCCAGCGTCCGTTCCCGCGGCCCCGCTGTTGGTCACCAGCCGTGGCGGGCATTTTCTCGACCTGGGCAGTCTGGGCCTGAAAGGCCTGCGCTACGTGCGCCTGAATACCCTGTTCGCCAAGGAACTGGTGGCCCGGGCGATGGTGTCGGTGGATGCCCTGCTCAGTTGGGATACCCAGCACATCGAGGAGACGGGGTTGCCGGGGGAGGGGGTCAAGCAGTTGATGGACTTCCATGGCGCCAACGGTCGCTACTTCTGGGAACTGTTCTTCCATATCCCGCATGCCGTGGCCTGGCGCCTGCACAAC
>NZ_FZOL01000044.1 GCF_900188455.1 Pseudomonas japonica
GCATTCGACCCTGGGCTATCTACCGCCCAACCGGTATGAGCGGCAGATAGCCTGAGCTCCCACATTGCGGTGTCCGGAAAAAGTTGACCAGCTCACACAGGCCATGGCGCGTTGCAACAAACTGTGGGAGCGAGCTTGCTCGCGAAGCGCCGTGCGGACGGCGCTCGATCTTCAGAGCGCTGCAAGGCTCAAGACAGGCGCCTCGCGGCCTTCATGCGCTCCCCCGACAAACCTCCGAAGATGTGTAGATACCCAAGCAGCGATGAGGTCATCAGCGACACCCCAAATGCCCAGCCAGATGTTGCATCCGCGCACTCAGCAGCTTCCCGCCCTGCATGTTCCACCGCACGCCGAGCCGGCGTAACCTCGGCCATTCCCAGCCCATTCAGGACGAATCCCCATGGCCGAGAAATCCCACCACTACGCCGTCACCGTCACCTGGACCGGCAACCAGGGCAGCGGCACCGCCTCCTACCGCGGTTACAGCCGCGACCACCTGATCCAGGCCGAAGGCAAGCCGGCGATCGAAGGCTCCTCCGATCCGGCCTTTCGCGGCGACCCGGCGCGCTGGAACCCGGAAGACCTGCTGCTCGCCTCGCTGTCGGCCTGCCACAAGCTCTGGTACCTCGGTCTGTGCGCCGAGGCAGGGGTCGTGGTGCTGAACTATGAGGACCACGCCGAAGGCGAAATGGTCGAGGAGCCCAACGGGACCGGCCAGTTCACCTCGGTGCTGCTGCGCCCGCGGGTGACCCTGGCGGCGGGCGCGGACCTGGAGAAGGCCCGCACCCTGCATCACCTGGCGCACCAGAAGTGCTTCATCGCACGGTCGGTGAACTTTCCGGTAGCGCATGAGCCGCGGCTGCTGCTGGCTGCGCAGGACTGACACGCCGGAGAATCAGGCCAGACTCGGCGCCACTGCAGCTCATGACCACCCGTGGACTGCTCAGACTCAAGAAGAGCAGATGAGCAATCGACAGCGGACGCGGGCGGATCAACAGCGCTCGATAATTCGCCACGCGCCCTTCTATCTCCGCAGCGAGGGCCTCGGCGAATTCGCCAGGCGCGGCGTCGCTCCTGATGCAGATGTGCTTCATCGTGCGCTTGGCGAAGACGGTGTAGCGGATCATCTGGACCAGCGCGGGCAGCGTGATCGCCAGCAGCACGGCGACACGCCCCCACTGCTCCGCCGACACCCGCGCCCACTCGTTGCCCTTGTCGCTCCAGAGCAAGGCAGCGACCAGCAATCCTTGAACCAGCGTGCAGATCCAGAGTGTGCGGATGCGCGCCATCCAGATCCGGAACCTCGCCACGTGCTTGCTCTTTTGCACGTCGTGCTCGGCAAATATCCAGCTTTTCAAGACGAAATCATGATCACAGGAGGTCTGACCGACGCGCTGAACCGTTGTTACCAGCCGTTCTGTGATTTCACGACGCTGCTTGTCGAATCGCCCCTTCACGTGGAAGCACAGGACAGCGCTCGACGGCACGGGATCGATCCGCGGCGCCGATTCAATGGTGATGCTCAGACCATGGCCCAAGGGCAGCCCCGGGCCTTTTCGCCCCAGTACCAGATAGTAGAAAACCGGGCTGGCCAGCAGGGCGAGAAGCATCAGGCAAGCCTCCGGCACCTTGTTGATCTCCAGCGAAACACCAGCCACCTTGACGGTCGCCACCGCCACGAGCGTGCTGCCGACCGCCAGGATGCAGGCGAACAGTCGGCCCAGCAGTGCACAGGTGAACTTGCGCAACCCTCTCTGGAGAAGAACGCGATAGTAGCGATTGGTGAAGCGACGCCACAGGTGAACGAGCGTGGCAGCAGCGCCCAGCAATGCCCCCCAACCCAGCAGCGGACGCAGGCTGCGCCAGATTGTCGGGTTGCCGTACTGCTCATACGACACCATGGCCAGGAGGACACTGAGCAAGGCACCCACAAGCGTCAAGGTGCCGGCTATCAGCATGCATACGACGACCGGGTGGCTCACGATACCGGTCAGTTTCAACAAGCCCGGGGTGGGTTGAATGGCGAATTCCGGGTCGACCGCAGGCACGAACACATACAGAACGCTCCAGGCCCAGCCAAGGATTCCGGCAGCGATGAACACCCAGAACAACGGCTGCCAGATCGGCAACGCACAAACGCTTTCAAGCATGAACAGTCCAAATGCAGATAAGAGGTCCACTCCTTATCGACCCGTGAGGCAGCAGCGTTAACGATATTTCTATCTGCCGTTGCCACGTATCGACTGCAGCAATCGTTGACAGCGTGGATCAGCCGACCCGGCGCAATATTGGCCGACCTCGGGCAATTCCCCCCGGCGTACCGCGAGCCAGGCAAGGGCGAAGCGCAGGTCGGCGTCGTCCGGCGCTTGCCGCAAGCCGTCCAGGAGCGTCGACTTCGCCTCGTCGAAGCGCCCCATGCGCTCCAACAGCAGGCCCAGGTTGTACGCAGCACGGGCGCCCCTGGCCTGGCGCAGCCAGGTGATCGCTTCGTCGTTGCGCCCCTGCTGGGCCAGGAGCAGGCCCAGCGCCCAGGCCAGTTGCGGCTCGTTCGCCTGCAGGCGCAGGCCTTCGCGCAGCAGCTGCGCACTTTCCTCGCCCTGCCCGCGCGCCAGCAACAGACGCGCCAGCGCGGTACGCGCGGGCACATAGCGCGCGTCCTGCTGCAACGCCTGTCGGTAGTGAACGATCGCCGCATCGACGCGCCCCTGACGCTCCAGCAACAGCGCCAGATTCAGCCGTGTCGCGGGCAGATCGGCAGTGGCCAGCAGGCGCTGCTCATGGTCCGCCAGTTGTACGCCCAGCCGCTCCTTGTCCGCGGTGTCCAGCCCGGCGCCCTGCGCATCGGCCAGGCCGCGGGCGGCCTGATCCCGCACGGCCAGGCTCGGGTCGCGCAACAGTGGCAGCAGGTATTGCAGACGCTGCCCTGGCGATTGCCCTTCGATGACGCGCGCCGCCTGCAGGCGCACCTGCGCGCTTTCATCGCGCAACGCCGCGAGCAGACTGCCTTGCAGCCCGGCGCCATAACCGCCACCCAGTTCGACGGCAGTCGCGCGGACGATGTCGGGCCGGGTGGTGTCTTCGATCAGTTGCGCCAGGTCCCGGATCACCGCGGGATCATGGCGTCGGGCCCGGGCGAAGGTTTCTCCGTAGTGGGTATCGCGCACCGACGGGCCATACCAGCCCTCGATGGCCTGCGCCGCCCAGTCCGCGCTCCTGTCCTTGTGGCAGGTGGTACAGGCGTCGGGAGCGCCGGTCTTGCCGTCCAGGTCGGGCCGGGGAATGCGCAGGGCGTGATCGCGCCGGGCATCCACGCCCATGTAGGTGCGCGGCGGCATATGGCAGTCGACGCACTGCGAACCGGGCGCGCCAGCCTGATGGAAATGGTGCCGCGGGCTGTCGTAGTCCTTCTTGCCCAGGCTGGGGAAGCGCGGATTACCCGCGGGGTTGTGGCAGGCCTTGCACAGGTCGTTGCCTTCGGCGCGCAGTTGCGTCGAGTGGGGCTCATGGCAATTGCTGCAGGTCACGCCCTTCTCGTACATCCTGCTCTGGGTGAAGGAGCCGTATTCGAAGACCTCGTCGAGCATCTGCCCGTCGGCGTGATACAGCCCCGGCGACAGCACCACCGGACGCATGGCGTCGAGCAGCGGTTGGCCCGGCTGGCTGCCAGCGCCAAGGGTTTCGCGGCGGCTGTGGCAGCGGGCGCATTGCTCGACCAGGTAGCCTTTGGCGGGATCGTGGAAATCGACCGCCAGGCCCTTGTTGCCGGCCTCTTTCGCCGTGCCGGCGGCCCAGTCGAGATGACGCTGGCCCGGGCCGTGGCAGCTCTGGCAGCCCACCGCCATTTCACTCCAGGTGGTCTGGAAGGTATCGCTGGCGGCGTCGTAGCCCTTGCGCAGGTTGCCGGAGTGGCAGTCGGCGCACATCGCGTTCCAGTTCTGGTAGCGCCCGGTCCAGTGCAGGGCGTCGTCGGGGCTGAAGCGCTGGCCAGGGTACAGGGAGAACCAGCGCTGGCCGCCGGCTTCGCGGGGACGGCTGTCCCAGGCCACGGTCAGGCTCTGCAGGCGGCCGCCGGGGCGTTCGATCAGGTATTGCTGGAGCGGGTCGAAGCCGAAGGTGTAGGCGATGGGGAAATCGGCGCGCTGGCCGTCCTCGCCTTCGGTGTTGACCACGTAGTGCTCGCCCTGGCGCAGGAAACGCATGCGCACGCCGCTGGGGTCGGCGAACTCGACGTTGTCGAAATTGCCCAGGACATTGCCCTGGCGGGCTTCGCGCAGGGACCAGCTGTGGTGGGAAGTGGCCCAGGCGGCGGCCTCCCGGGTGTGGCAGGCCGTGCAGCGGTCCTGGGAAACATAATCGCCGTCATCGCGAAATCCCGGAGGACGAGGCTCGGCTTCGGCCAGGGTCACCAGAAGCAAAAGTATCGGGATGAGATATTTCATGGGCATCTGCATGCTGGCGTGCCTGCGAAAAGGGCCCGTAGGAGCTGGCTTGCCTGCGAAAGGACCGCGCAGCGGTCCCCGGTGACACTGCAATCGGGACCGCGTTGCGGTCCTTTCGCAGGCAAGCCAGCTCCTACAGTCCTTTCGCAGGCAAGCCAGCTCCTACAGCGTGGTGTGTCGGGCTCAGTAACCACTCACCTGGTCCGGCAGGATCACCTGGTTGGTCCGGGCATAGTCGTCCCAGGCCTGCTTCAGTTCCGCGACCTTCTGTGGCTGCTGCGCACTCAGGTCATGCCGCTCGGCCAGGTCGTGGCCCAGGTCGAACAACTGCCACTCGCCATTGCCCCACGGTTTGGGCATATGCACCAGCTTCCAGTCACCCTTGCGCACGAAGCGCTTGCCGAACAGCTCGCCGCCGGTGGTGCGCTCCGCGGCCCTGGCCCCCTTGAGCAAGGGCAGGAACGAGGTGCCGGTCATCGCTACCACCTCGCGGCCCTTGTACTGCTCACCCGGATGCTTGACCCCCGCCAGCTCCAGCAGGGTCGGGGCGAAGTCCTTGACGCTGACCAGCTGATCGAGCTGCTTGCCATGGGCATCGACCCCCGGAATGCGCACGATCCCCGCCGTGCGCGTGCCGCCCTCGGTGGGGAAGCCCTTGAACAGGCTCAGGGTCGGCGCCGCCACCCGCGACCAGTTCGGCCCGAGGAAGGTGTAGGAACCCGGCTTGCCCATGTGCTCGTAGCTGAAATCGTTGGTCTCGTCGATCACCTTGCGGATCTTCGGGAACAGGTCCGCCGGCCAGGTTTCGTCGAGGTCGTGGCCTTCGGCACCGTTGTCGGAGATGAAGATGACGATGGTGTTGTCGTACAGGCCGTTCTTGCGCAGGTAGTCGAAGACCCGGCCGCTGTTGGCGTCCATCTGGTCGATCATCGCCGCGTAGATCTCCATGGCCCGCGCCTCGCGCTGGCGCTCCTGCGGGCTCAGGCTGTCCCAGGCCTTGCCTTTGGGCGAGCGCGCCGCCGCCTCGGCATCGGCCGGGATGATGCCCAGTTCCTTCTGTTTCTTCAGGCGCGCGTCGAGCAGCACGTCGTAGCCGGCGTCATAGCGCCCGCGGTATTTCTCGATAGCCGCGTCCGGCGCCTGCAGCGGCCAGTGCGGCGCGGTGAAGGCGAGCATGCCGAAGAACGGCCGACCGCTGTCCTTGTCGGCGGCGATGTAGTCGATCATGCGGTCGGCGTAGTACTGCGAGGAGTAGCCGAAGTCCGCCGGCAGCTTGTCCAGGCGCTTGCCGTCCTCGGCGTAGGGTGCCTTGGCATCCGGGGTCGGCGCGTAGGCCGGTTTCATGTCCGGGTAATGGCTGGCGCCACCGCTGAGCAGGCTGAAGGAATGCTCGAAGCCGCGCTGGTCCGGCCCGGTCTGCGCGCTGCTGCCCAGGTGCCACTTGCCCGCCAGGTAGGTGTCGTAGCCGGCATCGCGCAGCAGCGAGGCGATGGTCACGGCGCGGTCGTTGAGGTAGCCCTCGTAGCCCTTCTTGCCTTCCTGGTTCGGCGCGGTTTCCTCGGCCATGTTGCCCAGCCCGACCTGGTGCGGATCGGCGCCGGTGAGCAGTGCCGCGCGGGTCGGCGAACAGGCCGGCATGGCCTGGAAGTTGGTCAGTTGCACGCCGGAGGCGGCCAGGGAATCCAGGTTCGGCGTGTCGATCTCGCTGCCGAAGCTGCCCAGGTCGCCGTAGCCCATGTCGTCGGCCACCACCAGCAGGATGTTCGGCCTGGCCGGGTCCACGGAAGCCGCCTGGGCCGGGACCAGCCCCACGGCTGCGGCCAGGCCGACGGCGCTGGCGAGGGTCGCCGGCAGGAAGGGAATACGCATCAGGTATGTCCTTGTTGTAATTGGAATAAGAGTGGGAAGTCGCGCACCCGGGAAAAGTCATCAGAAGGTGAAGGAAACCACCATCTGGCTGTACAGGTTCAGGTCGTCGCTGCCCTGCTGCGAGCCGCCCTGCTCCGCGCTTTTCTCCGGTTTGTACAGGCCGATCAACGGGCTGATGGTGAACTGACCGACGGTCCAGTCCAGGTACAGGTTCAGCTCCTTCGCGGCCAGGTCGCCCTGGCTGCGGTCGAGGCTGGAGAAGTCGAAATACAGCACGCCCATGGCCACGTCCGGGTGCGGGGTCAAGCCGAGGCTGAGCATGTGAATGGCCGCGTTGCGCTGGAACGGCCCGGCATAGTTGGCCGCCACCTCGCCCTGGAACCAGGTGCCGTAACCGCGGCTGAAGCCGCTGAACAACGGGTCGTAGTCCTCGGAATAGCGGCTGTAGCGATAGCCGAGGCGCGGTTGCCAGGCGACATCCGAGAAGGTCCAGCCGGCTTCGGCGTACCAGGCATGCTCGTCGCCCAGGCGCTTGTCTTCGTGGGCGTATTCGAAGGACAGGAACAGGTCCTTGACCCCGGCGTTGCCCTGGGCCCGCAGACTGGTGATCTTCAGGCCGTCGCGCTGGGCGCTGAAGGGGTTGGCGAGTTTTTCGTCGACCCCCAGGCCCTTGACGTAGGTGAGGCCGACGGTGCCCTGCGGGGCGACATGCTCCAGCACGCCGATGCCCAGTTCCGGCTTGGCCTTCAGTTCGTTGTCCGACTTCACCCAGATCAGCTCGCCGCGCCAGCCCTGCTGACCGCCGAGCTTGAGCCAGGCGGTGCGGTCGAAGGCGTTGCGCGCGGTGAGGTAATAGGCGCCGCCGCGATCGACGCTGCCGTCGGCGATATTGTTGCCGACGCTGAGGCCGTCGCCGTTGATGATGAAACCGTCACCCACCTTGACCTTCTGGCTGCCGGCGGAGAAATCCACGCCGTCCTTGCCCAGCGCCGGGAACAGGTCGCCGGAGCGCCAGCCGGCGTAGGCGCGGTCCACCGCGGTGCGGCGCTCGCTGCCATCGGTGTAGCCGGCGGCATCGCCGTCGCCCCAGGTGCCGTTGCTGACCAGGTTGAACTCGCCGTACAGCGAGGCATTGCCGGCGGCCGGGAAGCGTGTGTTGCCGCTCAGGCCGTAGCGCAGGAAGGCTTCCTGCCAGGCCACCGAGCCGGGCGCGATGGGCCCGCCCTGGTTGTAGCTTTCGTCGCTGTGGAAGAAACCGAGGGCGCCCTGGACGTTCAGTTTCAGCGTGGTGTCCGCGGTGGAGTACAGCTCGTGGGCCGACGCGCCGGAAGAAACGGCGCCGAGGGCCGCGGCCAGTAATGAGCCGTGGCGAAACCTTTTCACATCAATCCCCTTTGTTCTTGTCGTAAGGATCTGATCCATCTGGATCGAGGGGGATTAACTCATTTGAATGGTCAGGTTTTCTTGTCTCTCAGTGCCGGGGAGTTGCAGGTCCCTGCCAGCGCGCGTCGTCAGATGGCCTCGCCCCAGGCCCGCTCGAGCAGGAACAGGAACATCTCCTCGGCACTGGCGAACTGCTCCCACACCGGCAGGCCGACCATCTCGATCGCCTGGTACTCCTGGGAACGGGTGTCGTACACGTAGAGTTCTTCGTCCAGTTGCGCCAGATAGATCAGATCCTCGTCGAAGCTGTCGCGCAGGTCGCGGTTGGCTTCGAACAGGTTCTGACGAAACGGCAAGCCACGGTGATTCACGGGCCAGAGGGTCAGGCCGTTGTGGTCGACGCCATCGGCCACCCGCAGCACCCGCAGGCAGGCTTGCGGGAGTTCGCTGCCGAACTCCCGGCGAAACTGCTGCGCTGCCCGCTCCAGCAGTGCCGGGGCACAGCCTTGCGGTCGCTGGTTGGCGGGCAGGTAGTCGGTCATCAGGCGGACATAGCGCTCGATGCGGTCGTCGCTCACAGGGTTATCGCTCATTGGTAGATCTCGTAAAGGTCAAGGCTCGGGACGCGCTCGGCCACCCATTGCCGGGACGGGTCCGGGTAGATCACCGCACCCTGCGGCGGAATCGGCATGGCCACGCTTACCGTCTGACCATGGCTGGTCTTGTGGATCAGGTTCTCGCCAGGGTTGTAGCGACCATGCACCGCGCGATGCTCCACATCGTTGCGCATGAGGATCAGGTTCTGCGCATCGTTGGTGCCACCGTCGTCCAGCGGCAAGCGATGGTGCAACTGGTAACCGCTCGGCGGCTTGCCATCCTTTGCCATGGCATCGACCTGGGCGGCAGTGAGACCGGCGGCCAGCAGGTCCTGGCGGCGATTGACCGCGACATCGCGGATCCACACCGGTTTGATCTTGTTGAAATCCTTGCGCTCGCGCCGGTACAGGGCCCGGTTGGCCTTGCGCGTATAGGTGACCTCGGCAATGGTGAAGCCATTGAGCATGCGCACCCCGGAGCAGTGGTAGACGATGGCGGCATCAGGCTTGCCGCTGGCCTGACGATCCTTGAACCAGCTCAGCAGCTTGCGGTTGGCCTGGGGCAGCACGCCGGGGTTGGCCGGCTTCTTCAGATAGGCGCGGAGAAACTGGACGATGTTGACCCTGGCCTTCTGCTGGCGGATCAGGTCGAGTGCGGCGTCGTAGCCGTTGGCCAGGAACGCGGCCAGTTCGGCGGGAGTACGGGGGTAGGAAATCATGCCGGCAGCTCCTCGTCATGCAGCGGTGGCAGGGCCAGCGCCCGCACGACGCTCGCGACCAGTTCGGCCAGCGTCTGCCGATCGCCTGCCGACGGCGCCGGACAGCCACTCACCTCCTCCTCGAGCAGCGCCCGCTCCTGCGGAGCCAGGTCGATCCACCAGCGCAGCAACAGGTCACGCGCCGCCGTTTCGAGCCAGGCTCGCAGTGAACCGCCAAGGCTCAGCAGGTGCAGGCGCCTGGCCGCACGCTGGCGATTGTTCAAGGCCTTCCAGCCCGGCATGTCGGCATCGGCCAGCAGCCGATCGAGCTGTTCGCGGGCGCTCAACAGCGCCTCTGGCTCCTTGCACAACAGTTGCGGCGCCAGGCCCGCGGGCAGCGTCTGCGCGTCCCAGCTGTCGGCCGCCGGCAGGCTGCTGGCGGCGCGGGCCATGGCGGCGTCCAGGCTCTCGCCGTCGATCTGCAGATCATCCAGCCACGCTGCCAGCGCCGTTGCATCGATACCCAGGGCGCGCTGGGCAAAGCGCAGCAGGGTCGCCCCGGCCAGGCTCGGGTCGTCTTCGATCGCCGACAGCGCCAGCCCCAGGTCGCGACTGAACTCGGCATCGACCCGCTGCGCGCCGGATTCCCGTGCCGCGAGTTCATCGATCCGCGCCAGCAACTGCGCGCCGCCTTGCGCGACCTGCAACGCCTCGCCCGCGCTCAGCAGGTCGTTGTTCAAGGTCCGCTCGATCCCGTCGGCATAGGTCGAGGGGCGTCCGACATCGCCGCTCGCCATATCGCGCAGCAAGCGATCGAAGCCATACCCCGGCTCATCGACGACAGTCGACACCCGCCACGTCGCCGGCGCCGGCAACAGCGGGCGCAGTGCCATGCAGGCGGCATCGTCGTGGCAACGCCAGCCTTCGCCATCGAGCAGGCCCGGGCCCAGCGCCTCGATGGCGTCACGCAACGCATCCGGCAACGGATTGCCGCGCAGGCCCTCCTGGCGGGCCATGGGCAGGACTTCTTCCGGCAGCAAGCGGGCCCAGCTGGCATCGTCTTCTGCGCTGCACAGCGGATCCAGGCCGTGGATGCGCAGGCGCACATCGGCAGCACCAGGGGTAGCCGAAGGCCCTGCCACCAGGTCGATCACCGTGCTGACCAGCACCGGCCCCTCGACCTGCGTGGCCAGGGCACCGCGCCAGATCAGCGAATACAGGGCCAGAGGGTCGCCGGACAAGTGCTCGGCGGCACGTTGCGGGGTCATCGCGTAGTCCAGCGGTTCGATCATCGGATGCGCGGATTCATTCATCCCGGTCATGTTCAGGCGTCTCCCTGCCCGGGCTCGTCGCCCGTGGTCACTTTGCTTTCATACAGGTGCTGCAGTCCGTCCATGGCCAATGCAGGCTCCAGCTTCTGCGCACGCCAGGCCAGTTCCAGCACCCGCGCCGTGTTCAGCACCGGATAGGCCGGCAGTTGGCGTATCTCGCGGCGGATGCTCAGGGAACGGATATGCGCGTCCTTCAGGCGCTCCTGACAGGTGCTGGCGTAGCTGCGGGCTTTGTCCGCGGACACCGCGGGAATCTCTTCGCGCGCCGGATCGTCGCCCTTGGGCAGCAAACCGCCTTCGAGACGCTGCCCCTCGTCCACCACGATCTCCACCCGCACCCGCTGCGCAAGAGAGTCCGCGGCACGCTGGCGAACCAGGTCGAGAATCCCCAGTTGCAAGCGTCCCACACCCTTGGCGTAGCCCGCCTCGCCGCGCTCGACAGCCAGGCGCCCGGGGTACTCGATGGCGATCAGTTCGTCGAGCAGCGCACGGGTCAACGCACTCTTCACCAACCCTGCATCCAGGCCATCTCCGGCCTCATCCCGCGCCCGCCTGATTTCCGCTTCGTCGAGGGCATGAAAGCGCATGCGCCGGATCGCCGGCGAACCCTGCAGCGACGCACTGGCGACTTTCTCCTTGAGCAGGCGCAGCAGTTGCCAGGCGATCTGCTCACCCTCGGCGTCCGGGTCGGTGCCCAGGTACAGGCTCTGCAGCCCGGGCCACAGCTGCGCAACGCGGGCCAGGGTCTTCTCCGCCACCGGCGTCGGTTCCTGCCATTGCGGCTCCCGCGCCTCGGCGATCGACCAACTGGAAGCAGCGGCGAGCGAGGTGATGTTGCCCTGTGTCGCGGCCACCACCCATTCGATGGAGCGCCCCAGGGCACGGTGGATGACCTCGCACTTGTTCGGCGACTCCACCAGCACCAGATGCCGTGCGTTCAGGCGCGAGCCGTGCTGGACGCTGGCCTGCCACAGGTAGTCGCTGGCCTTCACCGGTGCCTTCAGGTGACGCGCATGGTGTTCCGCCGCCTGGCTCATGGCCGTGATGAACAGATCCCTGGCCCGGGAAATGGCGACGTTGATCAGGTTGCTGCCGCGGTCGTAGAACTGCGCCTCGGCCGGCTGGCTGGATTCGACCATGGAAAACAGCACCACCGGTTTTTCCGCGCCCTGCAGTGAATGCACGGTATCGATGGTCATGTCGTGCCACGGCTGCGTCGTGTCCTTGGGATCGAAATGCGCTGCGCCGAAAGCCAGCGCGATGGCGTGCTGCACTTCCTTGATCTGGCCGGTGAACGGCGTGACCACGGCGACCACGTCCCTCAGGCGCAGGCCCTTTTCACCGTGCGGGTCGTAGTGGCGCAGCAGGCCCTGGGCGTTTTCCTTGATCCAGGCCGCGATCAACTGCGCCTCCTGGCGGTTGCGCCGCGAACCGCCGGGGTTGCGGCTGTCCACAACCTCCTCGACCACCAGGTAACCAAGACGCCGCAACTCCGGGCGGAACAGGCTTTCCGGCGCTGGCTCCTTGCGCGCGGGTACCAGCGCGCCGTGGTAGACCAGACTGTTGCAGACCTCGATGATCGGTTTCAGGCAGCGATAGTGGTTGGTCAGGGTCAGGCCGGACACCTCGAAACGCGGGTCGCGCCAGGATGACGCGCGCTGTGCCATGCGCATCACGCTGCCGTTGGACATCAGGTTGCCCGACTCGCCGAGGCGCTGCAGGGCGCCCTGCCCGGCGCTGTCGGACGCCGGGAGCTCGGCGTCGAGGCGGTAATGGCTGGCGTGCACGCCGTCGGCCCCGGCACTGATCGACCATACCGGTTCCAATTGCTCGACGTCGCCAACGACGATCGCGCGGCGAGCGAACAGAAACGGCGCGGCACCGATTTCCGGACTGCCTTGTCCGGCTTCATCGACAATCAGCAGGTCGGCCTCGCCGAACAGGTAGCCGCTGCTGCCCGCTGCGCCCGCAGACACCCGGCTACGCATCAACTTGGGCACGGAAAAGGCGGTGACCACGAACACCGGGGCGAGCATGGCCAAGGTCCGCAACTGTTGCGCGCTGGACGGCCGCCAGGCGGCATCGTCCCGTGCCTGGCGTTGTTCGTCGCGACGCTGGAGCAGGTAACGACCCTCCCAGTAGCGCGCCGCCAGATGGAACAGCTGCGAACGGACCTCGGTGTCGAGCAGGTCCTGGATGCGCTTGAGCAACGCGCGCTGGCAAGCCTGCTGCCCCGACGCGTCTTCCGCGGCCTGCAGGCTGGCCTTGAGGGGGCTGTCGTCAAGGTTGCTGCCGACGCTGGCGACAATCTTCACCGGCGCGATGGCAAGCGCGAGCAGACTCGAATGCAGCCCCTCGTGCGCCTGCACGGCGGCCTCGCGCCGTTCCAGCCAGGCCGTCCGACGCTGCTCCAGCGCGCTGTGCTCGCGCTGAATCTGCCCCCGCAGGGCTTCGAGCGGCGCCTGCTCGCGCAACTGCGCCTGCAGGAGACTCTGCACCCGCACGCTGCAGGCATCCAGCAGCGCTGGTTCTGGCAGGACGTCGGGAGCGCCTGCGAGCAGGTCCGCGCAACTGTCCGCCAGCAGCAATGGCAGTTCCAGCGCGATGACTCGCGTCGCCAGCGCTTGCAGGCTCGCTGTTTCGCCGCCCAGACGGGCGACGACATGTAACTGGCACTGCTGCAGGCCTGCGTCGTCGGCGACCGCGATGCCCCAGCTTCGCAACGACTGGCGCAGCTCCTGCAGTTCCTTGTTCTCGCTGTCCAGGCCAAGGCTGCGCAATACCCGCCGCGCGAACGCCTCCGGCGGACGTTGCAGCCACTGGCCGATGCGCACATTGGCCTGCTGCAAGGCCACGACCCGCTGGCGCGCCTGCTCGAACAGCACGACCGCCTCCAGCAGTTGCGGCTGGCGCGGCGCGTCGGTTTCGACGACCCGCGCCAGATCGTCGCGCTGGCGGCTGATGCTGGCCAGGCGCGCGGCCTGCTGGCGCAGGCTGTCGATGCTGTGCAGCAGCCGTTGCCAGGCCAGCTCGGTACTGCTCAGGCGGGTGTCGAGGCTGTGCAGTTGGCGCTCCTGCCCATCGTCCCAGGCCGGTTCGGCATACAACGGTGGCACGTTCTGCAGCCAGGCCCGGGCGGCCTTCTCGACCTCACCCATCGCGACGATCCGCTTCAGCACCGAGCGGCGCAGTAGCTCGATGGCCTTGTCGACAGCATGGGCTTTGCCCAGGTACTCGCTGGCGCAGCGCAACCAGGCGTCTTCCAGCAGATCGAGGTCGAAACCCTGCAGGCCCGCACTGCGTCCATGGAAGGACCAGGCATCGTTGGGGCGCGTGCGGTGAATGACCTGGTAGTTGTCGAGGCTCGGCTTGCCGGCTTTTTCGTCGTCGCCCTCTTTCTTCAGGCTGGCGGGCGCATACCAGCCATAGGAGCTCAGCGCTGGCAGCCAGCGGCTCTCCACGGACACCTGGCTGCCGGGCAGGCGCTGGCCCTCGGCGTCGAACAGGGCGATGCCCGGGGTCTCGTCGAAGCTGGAAATGACATTGGTGACCGCCTGGTTGGTCGCCGCGCAGGCGATGATGACCGGGCACTGCGGGGCGGTGCCGCGGGGGGCCATGAGCAGCGGCTGCACCCAGGCACTGGCGATGACGCCTCGCAGCAGACTGGTCTTGCCGGTACCGGGCGGCCCATTGACAGCCAGGACCTCGCCATTCCCGGTCTCCGCCAGTCCCAGCAGCGCATCGCGCTGCGCCGGGTCCAGCGGGTAGGCGCTGCGCTGGCCGGGCCGCTGCTCGTCGCGCGAATCCATGTGGCCGAAGTAGGCGATGATCCGCCGCGTATCCGCGGCGACCTCGTCGATCACGAAACTGCGCTGGCGACCAGGCGCCAGCGTAGCGATGCTGTCGAACAGGGCACGGCGCGGCGCGGGCAGGTCATTGCCGGCATCGAGGAAATGCCGGTAGGCATTGCACACCGCGGCACTGGCACCGGAAACCGCGCTGCCATCGACCAGGGTAAAGACGGCCTGCCACCTGGCCACTTGCCAGACATAATCCGGATTGTCGCCCTCCTGGCCCTCCCGCCCGGCCCGGCGCCGCGCTTGCCCGGCCAGCGTACGGAAGTGCGCCAGCCAACCCGCCAGGCCCGCTCCGCCCTTGCTTGGCCAGCGCTCCACCAGCGTATCGAAGGCATGGTCCCAGAGCCTCAGCGCGCCCTGCAGATCGACCGACTCGGGCGCCTCGGCAAGGTGCCGGCGCACCATGGCATCGAAGCCCTCGACATCCTCCAGCAGCAGGCCCGGAATACGTGCCGCAGGCCCCAGTTGTTCACGATTGAACGCCGGTGCGCCCCTGGCCGCCAGTTCCCAGCGATGGCCCGGCCCGTTCTTGTCGGCCTGTTCCAGGGCGGCAAGGGGCAAGGTGGCGATGACCACCGGGTCCTTGCCGTCCTGGACGAGCTTGAGCACCAGGGTACGCACCGGCGGGTTGCGGTCATCGAGTTTGAGGCGCGACACCGGCATATGCCGCAGGGCCTCCAGCAAGGCCCCGAGGCTGTTGAAGTCAGGCTGCTTGCCCAGACAGTTTTCCAGTTTGCCGAGGGCATCGAACGCGGTGCTCTGCAGGCCCTCGATCCAGTAGGCAAGAAACTTTTCCTGGACGCTGTCCAGGCTGTCGGGGTGGATACGGGCGAAGCCGATCCGGTTCCTGGTCTGCTCGCGCAGATGCCGCAAGCGCGCCTCGGGATCGTCAAGGGCAAGGGTTTGCGCGAGCAGTCCGGGCGGCACCTGGGGCATGTCGTCGATCAGGGCGGCGAGCAACGTCGGGGAGTGCTCTTCGACACAGCGTCGGCGCAGCTCCCGGGCGAAGACGATCGAGCCTTGTGCCTTGCGCCGGTCCTCGCTGCCGACGAGCCCCGGCAGATGGTCGCAGAGCGCGTCGAGCTCCTTCTTCAGCGCACGCCACTCCTTCTCCGTGACGCCTTTCCACTCGTCGATGAAGGTGCTGCAGGCGGTGTGGGTTGCCTGTGCCTCAGCACTCAGTTGCAGATCGTGCTTCTTCGCCAGCTGACTCGCATATTTCAACGAGTTTTCCGCTGGCGCCTTGCTTTTGCTGTTCGACATTCCTGTTCCCGGGCAAAACCTCTCCTGCACCAGCCGGGAGACCTGGAGTCCGCGCGGCAGCTGGCGCCCCGCTCAACGACGCGGGGCGCGAATGATATCACCTAGCCATTCCAGCGTATCGCCAAGGTGCGGACCAGGATCCGAAGACGCGCCTGCGACACTGCGCCGCACCCTCCGGCAGCTGTCGGCGGCCCCCACAAACCCAGTAGAATTCGCCGCCCTTTTTCGCCTCATCGCATCGAGCAGCGACAACCCCAACAAAATGAGCAGCCCCGGTCCGCAACGGTCCGGCTGACATGCGCGCGCGTCCCGAGGGTGTCTGTCCGCTATTCAATCGACTTTTGAGGTACGTATGTCTCCGCGTTTGCTGGCGATGGCGCTGGCACCCCTGCTCGGCCTGTTCATCATGGCCCTGGGCAATGGCTTCCTGTCTTCCCTGACCACCCTGCGCCTGGATGAAGCCGGCGAGTCGGCCACCATGATCGGCTTCGTCTCTTCGGCCTATTTCATCGGCCTGACCCTCGGCGCGATCTTCAATGACCGCCTGATCCTGCGCATCGGCCATATCCGCGCCTACAGCAGCTTCGCCTCGCTGATCGCGGTGACCATCCTCGCCCAGGGCCTGTTCGTCGACACCTGGGGCTGGATGGTGCTGCGCCTGATCAACGGCTGGGCCACCGTGGGGGTGTTCCTGGTGATCGAGAGCTGGCTGCTGATGGCCGGCGACACCAAGGCCCGCGGCCGCCTGCTGGCGCTGTACATGATTTCCTTCTACGGCGCCGGCGTGCTCAGCCAGGCGGCCCTCGGCGAAATCGCCGGCTGGGGCGGCACCGCGCCGTTCATGGTCGCCGGCATGCTGGCGGCGCTGTCGGTGCTGCCGATCGTCATCCTGCCGCGGGTCTCGCCGCTGCTCGAACACGTCGAGCCGCTGCGGCCACGGCAGTTGCTCAGCGTCACCCCGACCGGCCTGGTCGGCTGCTTCGGTTCCGGCGTGGCCATCGCCGCGGTGTACACCCTGCTGCCGCTGTACCTGCAACGGATCGGCCTGGATGTCGGCGAAGTGGGCCGCATGATGGCCTGGGTCATCCTCGGTGCCATGCTCCTGCAATACCCGGTGGGCCGCTGGTCGGACCGCAAGGACCGTCAGGACGTACTGATCGCCCTGGGCCTGCTCTGCGTGGTGCTGTCGGTGATCATCCTGTTGCTGCCGCCAAGCTCGGTGCTGCTGCCAGCGATGCTGTTCCTGCTGGGCGGTGGCGTGTTCGCCGTCTATCCGGTGTCGGTCAGCCACGCCGCCGACCGCGCGCCGGTGGAAGCGCTGGTGCCGATGATCCAGGGCATGCTGCTGATCAACTCGCTGGGCTCGGCGCTCAGCCCGCTGGCGATCTCGCCAGCGATGAACAGCTACGGCCAGGACGGTCTGTTCTGGGCGTTCGCCCTGATCAACCTGAGCATGGTCGGCTTCTTCCTGTGGCGTCGCGGCAAGCGTCCGGTGCCGGCCAATCCGGCGCCGTTCGTGCCTTCGGCGACCTTCTCGCCGACCGGCGCCGAACTGCGCGTGACCGACGACCTGCGGCATGCCGCCCAGGAGCATCCGCCGGTGGACATGGGCGAGCACGCGGTCAACCCGCCGACGCCTCGCGCTGGCGTCGACTGAGGCGTCTACACTGCGGTTCCCGGAGATCATTCGAAGGAGAACCGCCGTGCGCAACAGATTCCCTTCGCTGGCAGGCGCGGTCGCGCTGCTGGCCCTGACCGGCGCCGTGAAGGCGGCGCCGCTGTCGATCCACTCCACTTCGTTCAACGACGGTGGGCGCATTGCACTCTCGCAGATTGGCCCTGATGCCCATTGCGGCAAGGGCAAGCAAATGTCGCCACAGGTGAGCTGGTCGAACCTGCCGCAGGGCACCCGCTCGGTGGCCTTGCTGATGTTCGATCCGGACGGGGCCAAGGGCCTGGGCGTGTCGCACTGGGTGGCCTACAACATCGATCCGGCCAAGGGGCAACTGGTCGAGGGGGCCAGCGAGGGCTTCACCCTTGGCAGGAACGTGCGCGGCGATGCCGCCTACCGCGGTCCCTGCCCGCCCGCCGGGGACAATCCCCATCACTATGCGCTGACGCTGATCGCCACGGATCTGGCGCCCGGCAGCCTGCCCGAGGGGCTGGACCGGGAGGGCTTGCTGAAGGCGTTGCAGGGGCATGCATTGGGAGGGATGAGCCTCATTGGCTTGTACGGACACTGAAGACACACTGCGATCCCTGTGGGAGCTGGCTTGCCAGCGATTGGCCAGATCTGACAACCCCGTTGTTTCGGCCGGCCTCATCGCTGGCAAGTCAGCTCCCACAGGGTCTGCGGCGCAGGTGTAACTATTCATTGCAATTCACCATCGCTATATACAATTCTGTACAGCGAACCACCCCACCTCGAGCCCCTCACAGAAGAGAGCCCCATGACCACCGCCGTGTACCCCAAGGAAGCCACCGGCGCGAACTACGCGCTGGACCTGATGAAATACGCCCAGGCCCGTACCTGGGAAGCCGTGGACGCCATCGCCGCGGTGATCCGTCCGGGCATGACCGAGAGCGAAGCGAACAGACTGGGCAAGCAGCTCCTCGCCGAACGGGGCATGGAACGCATCTGGCACCCGCTGCTGGTGCGATTCGGCGCCAATACCCTGAAAGGCTTCAACCAGCGCTCCGACGGCGACCCGCTACTGGGTGAGAACGATATCTTCTTCATCGACGTGGGCATCGTCTGGAAAGGCCATGAAGGCGACGCCGGGGCCACCTTCACGGTCGGCGACGACCCGCAGATGATCGCCTGCGCGGCGGCGGCGAAGACTCTGTACCAGCGTGTCGAGGCGCACTGGCGGGCCAGCGGCTGCAGCGGTGTCGAGCTGTACGACTACGCCAATCACCAGGCCGAAGCGATGGGCTGGACACTCAACCTCGACATCAAGGGCCACCGCGTCAGCGACTTCCCCCATGCCATCTACCGCGCTGGCGATCTCGGCGATTTCGCCGGGCAACCCAATGAAGGCCTGTGGATCCTGGAAATCCAGATTGCCCATCCGAGCAAACCGTACGGGGCATTCTACGAAGACCTGCTGGCCTGAAGGCCGGCGGGCGCGGAGGACATCATGGCCAACGAAGACGCGCGCATTCTTGCCAGCTGGCAGACCAATGCCGATCCCTGGATCAGCGCCGTGCGCGAAGCGCAGATCGAAAGCCGGCGCCTGGTCACCGACCGCGCCTTGCTCGCCGCCATCGATGCGCAACGGCCGCGCACGGTACTCGACCTGGGCTGTGGTGAGGGCTGGCTGTGTCGCGCCCTGCTCGCCTGGGGCATCCGCACCTGGGGCGTGGACGCCACCGCCAGCCTGGTGGACGCCGCACGGGCCGCCGACCCGGCGGGTGACTACGACTGCCTGGACTATGCCGCGTTCAGCCTGCGGCCGCCGGCGCGCAAGGTGGACCTTGTGGCGTGCAACTTTTCCCTGTTCGGCGCCGAAGAACTGAATCACCTGCTTGCCAGCCTGCCGCAGGTGCTGAACCCCGGCGGCCATCTGCTGATACAGACCCTGCATCCTCATGTCGCCTGTGGCGATGGCCCCTATGCCGATGGCTGGCGCGAAGGTTCCTGGGCAGGTTTCGACGCGGCCTTCAGCGATCCGGCGCCCTGGTACTTCCGCACCCTGGAAAGCTGGGTGACGCTGCTCGGTGACAGCGGTTTTCGTCTGCAGGGCATCGGCGAGCCGCTGCATCCGATCACGGGCAGGCCGGCTTCGTTGTTGCTCGTGGCCGGCGTGGGGTGAGTGGGGTTGTCTGTGGTGGGTGTGGGTATCCGGGGGAACCGCATCAAGGCCGCTAGGTGCCTGTCTTGAGTCTTGCAGCGCCTATGAGATCGAGCGCCGCCCGCGCGGCGCTTCGCGAGCAAGCTCGCTCCCACAGTTTGTTGCAACGCACCATGGCCTGTGGGGTTTGGGTTGTCAGCCTTTGTTTTTTCGGCGATGTATTGCGGGGAGGCTGCTGGGTTCGACTCGATATCGAGTCGACCACACAAAGCGGTCAATGGCGGTCTATCAGACATAGGTTCGTTGCAACAAACTGATTGGGTCGAGGTGACGGGACCAGCCCGTCACCCCTCCCACACCACCGGACGTGCGGTTTTCCGCATCCGGCGGTTGAATCGCTCAGCGTTGC